>NZ_JCAJZV010000017.1:0-109936 GCF_059510435.1 Streptomyces sp. NTD107
GGTACGGACCCGTACCCGTACCCGTAGCGGATCCGGTCAGCTCATGAAGCCCATGATTCCTCTGCCGGGGTTGGCCCTGGTCCGATCGAGCCATTCAGCGATCGACTCGATGGCCTCCAGAACGTCGCCGTCCAGGGCCGCGTGCTGGTCGGGAGTGGTGGTCTCCCACTCCTCCAGGGCGCGGGCGCAGTCGGCCGCGCTCCATACTCCGTGGCCCGGGAGGTCCCCGGGGGTGGGCAGCGGATCGGGAAAATCGGCGTACGAGAACGTACTCACGTCCACCGCCTTGATGCCCAGCCGCGCCAGGCCCTCGTCCACCCGCTCCAGCCAGCCGTACTTGAACGGCGAGAAGCTGTTGTTGTTCAGCCGGCGGCCGTGGAACTCGCAGATCCGCCTGTACGCGTACCCGTACTGGAACGCGCGCGCCTCCTCGAACGGACCGCCCTCGATCACCGCGCGCAGCGCGTCGCGCGCCGTGGGCGCGCCGTGCGCTATCCGGTGCGCGAACCACTCGTCGTCATGGGCCAGTTCCCGCTCGAAACGGCCGCCCAACATCCGCCGCTGCTTCTCGTCGCCGCTGCCGACGACCCCGCGCACCAGCTCGGGGTCGACCAGGAAAAGGCTCAGCGCGTAACCCATGCCGCGAGTCTAGGAAGCGGCACTGACCACCACGACCGCCGTTCCGTACGCGCACACCTCGGTGCCGAAGTCCGCCGTGCTGACCTCGTAGCGCATGGCCAGTACCGCGTTGGCGCCGCGGGCGCGGGCCTGTTCGATCAGGCGTTCCACGGCCTGGGCGCGGGTTTCGGCGAGGGTCTTGGTCAGGCCGCGCAGTTCGCCGCCGAACATCGACTTGATGCCCGAGCCGATCTGACTGCCGAGATTGCGGGACCTGACGGTCAGGCCGAAGACCTCCCCGATGACCTGGGTGACCCGGCAGCCCGGCACATCGTTCGTGGTCACCACCAGCACCCCCGTCCCCGCGCTGGGTCCCCCGCCGAAATCCTCGATGCTCATGGCAACCACCCTAGGACGGCCGGGCGGTGATGGCGAGAAGGTGCGAGGAGGCGGCCAGCAGCTCCGGGTACCCGTCCGCGACCCGCGCCGCCGCCAGAGCGGCGGCGAACAGCGGGGAGCGGGTGAGCCGTTCGCCGGTGTGCGCCTCGACGGCCCGCAGCGCCACCCACGACGGGCCCTCCACCCCGTACACCTCGGCCCCCGGCAGCTCCGCCGCCGCCAGCTCCCCGGCCAGCCCGGCCGCCGTGTGGAAGTACGCGGTGGTGAACCGCTCCCGGCCGTTGTGCACGCCGGTGGCGAGGATGTCCCCGACCCAGGACCGTACGCTCGCGCGCTCGCCGAGACCGGCCGTGGCGGCGTTGTCGAGGAGCGGTGCGTACCGGTTGATCCCGGCCGCCGCGACCAGCCCGCCCGGCCGGGCCACGCGCCGCGCCTCTGTCAGCGCGGCCAGCCGGTCCGCCCGCGCCGGCAGGTGGTAGAGCGGGCCAAGCAGCAGCACCACGTCGTACGTGCCGTCGCCGGCCCGCAGGGCCCGCGCGTCTCCCGCCTCCGCCGTGCAGCCGGGCACTTCGGCCGCCCGCGCCACATGGCGGGGCACCGGGTCCACCACGTGGACGGTGTACCCGTCGGCCGCCAGCCAGCGAGCGTGCACCCCGGTCCCGCCGCCGATGTCCAGGACGGTCGCCGGCGCCGGGGGCAGTCGGGCGCGCAGCAGCTCCTGGGTGCGGACCAGTTCCAGCGCTCCGTCTGCCGTGCGGGTCAGCCGGCTGTTCTCGTCGGTGCGTTCGTCGTAGTACGCCAGGATGTCCGGCTCCGGCGCCAACTCCTCGGTGGTCATGGGAGAAAGACTGCCCACCACCGGCGGCCGGTCACGCCAGATGCGCGTACGCCACGATGTTGGAGTCGTAGCCCGTCGCCGCCGACCAGGCGCCGCCGCAGGTGATCAGGCGGAGCTGGGGGGTGTCGTCCGAGCCGTAGACGATGTCGCTGGGGAAGTTGTTCTTGGCGTACATCTCCACCGCGTCCACGATGAAGGTCGCCATCGTGCCGTCCTCCCGGTCGACTTCGACCGTCTCGCCCGGCTGGAGGTTCGCCAGACCGGCGAAGGCCGCCGGCCCGACGTACGTGTCGAGGTGGCCGACCAGCAGCGCCGCGCCGCGTTCGCCGGGGGAGACGCCCCCCGAGTACCAGGCGGCGCGCATCGCGTCCTCCTCGGCCGGGGTGGGCGGCCCGCCGTCCGGGTCGAGCTGGGCGCCGAAGACGTCCACGTTCGTGCCCAGGGACGGGACGCGTACCCGGGTCGGCCGGGAGCGGGGCAACGGGGCCCCGTACCCTTCCGCGCCGGTGTAGGCGGGGCCGATCGTCGGGTTCGCCTCCGCCTCGGCCGCCACCGGCCGCTGCTTGCCGAACTCGATCACCGGCTCCGGCGGCCAGATGCCCGCCGTCAGACCGACCGTCACCGCCGCCACCGCAGCCGCCACCTCGTAGCGGCGGCTGCGGCGCGCGAGCCGTTGGAACCGGGTCAGGCTGGAGGCCGGACGGTGGGCGGAGGCGTGAGCGAGACCCCGGACGCGCGGCGCCGGACGGCGCCGACCGCTCGGGGTACCCGGACGGGAACGGGCGCAGCGGTAGCGCTCGCCCGCCCGGCGTACGAGAGCGGCCGGACCGCCCAGAATGCCGCGCAGGATCTCAGTCACACCCGTGCCCATCAGTAGTAGTGGTTACCGGCGGAGCGGCGGCGGCGGGCCAGGAACACGTAGCCCACCGCGCCGGCGACGGCCAGCCCGCCACCGACCGCGAGTGCCGTGGTCTGTGCCGTGCTGCCACCGCCCGCGGTGCCACCGAAGCCGGCCCCGGCGCCACCGGACGGGGTCGCCGAGGTGAAGGTGAAGTTGGTCGTCAGGGTGACGCCATCGGCGCAGACCAGGGTGACCGGGTAGCTCTTGCCGATGGTGAGCCCGCTGGTCCTGATCTTGCCGGTGCCGACCCAGCGGCCGTCCGACTCCTTCGTGGACAGGTTGATGTCGGCCTGGAACGCCTCCGAGGTGGCGGGCCCGCCCGGCTGGCAGGTGGACCGGACGGTGACCGAGGTGCCGGCCCCGCCCGCGCTCGGGCTGACGGACAGCGGGGGGTTGGTGGTCTGGTGGCCCTTGTTGTCGCCTCCGGCGACGGCGGGCGCGGCGGCCAGGCCGAGGGTCAGGAAGGTGGCGGCGACGCCGGTGACCAGGCGGCGGCCGGTTCTGGACGTCCTTCGCGGTGACAGGAACTTCATGGGGCGATGACCTCCGGGTCGTCGGCGAACGGCACGCGCGGTGGCGTGACGGGTTGTCACCTATGCGAACAGCGGGTCATCTGATCCGCATCCGGAGTGCGTCCCTGCGGGTGCCGCATTGCTCCGTACCGGGGTACGGGTGCACCGGAGCGGCCTACAGAAGGGCCCGGTCGCCCCTCGGGGGAAAGGACGGCCGGGCGTCTGCGCGGAGGGGGGTCATCCGCACCCCTCCTCCTTCCATTGTGCTCCTTCCGGCGCCCTATGTGGTGTCCAGATCGCGCCTGCGGAAGCCCGCCAGGCCGAGCCACAGCAGGGCCGCGGCCAGTGCGGTCAGCGTCAGCAGTGCCAGCCACCCGCCGCCGTCCAGGGCCACCGCGGGCAGCCGGGGGACGTGGCCGAAGGGGGAGAGATCGTTCAGCCAGGAGGGGAAGCCGAGCAGATCCCCCAGATAGCCGCACACGAATGCGTACGCCGGCACGATCCACGCCAGGGCGCAGGCGCGCGGCAGCCAGCCGTACAGCACCGCCGCGATCCCCGCCGTGACCCACAGCGCGGGGGCGTACGCCAGCGTCGCGCCCAGCGCCTGCCACAGCAGTGCGCCGTCCGAGGTGGAAAGCGCGCCGGTGACGCCGAAGACCAGTCCGCCGATCAGCAGCACGCAGGTGCCGCCGGCCAGCGCCACCACCAGGTGCGAACCCGCCCAGCGGGTACGGGACAGGCCGGTCGCCAGCACCGGATCGGCACGCCCCGCGCTCTCCTCGGCGCGCGGTCGCAGCGCCGCCATCACCACGTACACCGCCGCCACGATCGCCGGCACGATCAGCGCCACGGAGACGAACGACTCCGTCACGCTCGCCCCGCCGGCCCGCTCCACCTGTTCGCGCAGCGCGTCGATGTCCCCGATCATCCGCTCCACGTCGCCCAGGATCGAGCCGTACATCGCGCCCAGCAGCGCCAGCCCGGCGGCGAACGCCGCCAGGACGCCCCGGTGCAGCCGCAGCGCGAAGCCCAGCGGGTGGGTCAGTGCCCGCGTGCCGGCCGGCCGGCCGAGCCGCTGCGCGCGCAGCCCGGCGCCCACATCGCGCCGTACCGACAGCGCGAACGCCACCCCCGAGGCCGTCGCCGCCAACGCCACCGACAGCAGCAGCGGCCACCAGCGGTCACCGGCGAACACATAGGTGCGCTGGGCCCATCCGATCGGTGACAGCCACGACAGCCCGCCGCCGCCCGCGCCCACGTCGCCGACCGCGCGCAGCGCGTACGCCGCCCCGATCGCGGCGAGCCCGAGCCCGGTGGCACCGCGCGCGTACGGCGTGATCTGTACGGCGACGGCGGCCAGCGCGGCGAACACCAGGCCGGTGACCGTGTGTGCCGCCCCGTACAGCAGCGCTCCGCCGCCGCCCAGCCGCGCCAGGCCGGCGGCCAGCAGCAGGCCCAGGGCGAGGTTGGCGAGGGCGGCGAGCGCGAGGGCCGCCGCCGGCTGGGCGTGCCGGCCGAGCACACCGGCCCGCAGCAGTTCGGCCCGGCCGCTCTCCTCCTCCGCCCTGGTGTGCCGCACCACGGTCAGCACGCTCATCAGGCCGACGATGACCAGTACGAAGCCGAGCAGCTGGTGCCCGAGCATCGCCCCGAAGTCGTAGTCGCCGCGCAGATAGTGGGCCGGCCCCGACATGGCGAGGCCGGCCGGGCTGTCGAGGGTGTCGGCGAGGGCCCGCCGGTCGGCGGCGTCCGCGTAGGTGCTCTCGAAGCTGGAGAGCGAGGAGAGGGTGCCCAGCGCGATGGCGCCGATCCACACCGGCAGCCGCACCCGGTCGCGGCGCAGCGCGAAGCGCAGCAGCACGCCGGTGCCGGTCAGCGGGCCGGCCGGGGCGTGCCCGGCGGTGGTCAGGACCGGTGCGGTGCCCGGGGTCGGGGCCGCTGTTGTCGCGGTCACCGGTGGGCCGCCAGTTCGTCGCCGTAGTGCCGCAGCATGAGTTCCTCCAGCGTCGGCGGGTGGCTGACCAGCGACCGGATGCCGTACCCGGACAGCTCCCGTACCGCCGCGTCGAGCCGGGCGCCGTCCACCGTGAACCGCACCTGACCGGCCGCCTCCTCGCCGCCGCGCAGATCGTGCACCCCGGCCAGCTGCCCGAGTCCGGCGGCGGCGGGCCGTTCGGTGACCGCCTCGATGGTGGTACGGGTCAGGTGCCGCATCTCGTCCAGCGTGCCGGTCTGGACGATCTTCCCGAGCCGGATGATGCTCACCCGGTCACACAGCTTCTCGACCTGGGCCAGGATGTGGCTGGAGAGCAGCACGGTCTTTCCGGCGGCCTTGGCCTGGAGGATCACGTCCTGGAAGACGACCTCCATGAGCGGGTCGAGGCCGGCGGTGGGCTCGTCCAGGAGGAGGAGTTCGGCGTCGGAGGCGAGCGCGGCGACGATGGCGACCTTCTGCCGGTTGCCCTTGGAGTAGGTGCGGCCCTTCTTCGTCGGGTCGAGGTCGAAGCGTTCGATCAGCTCGGCGCGGCGCCGCGCGTCGATCCCGCCGCGCAGCCGGCCCAGGAGGTCGATGGCCTCGCCGCCGGTGAGGGTGGGCCACAGTTCGACGTCGCCTGGTACGTAGGCCAGCCGCCGGTGCAGGGCCACCGCGTCCGCCCAGGGGTCGCCGCCGAGCAGCCGGGCGGTGCCGGTGTCGGCGCGCAGCAGGCCGAGGAGCACCCGGATGGTGGTGGATTTCCCGGCGCCGTTGGGGCCGAGGAAGCCGTGCACCTCGCCGGTGCGGACGGTGAGGTCGAGGCCGTCGAGGGCGCGGGTGGCGCCGAATCTCTTGACGAGCCCGGTGACGGCGATGGCATCGGTCGGGGTTGCCTTGGTCATGCCTTTGAATTTATCGAAGTTTCAGTAATGTGTGAAGTTAAGGAACCGTCAAGAGGCCGGGCGGCGGTGGGATGGGAGGATGAGCAGGTGAACGATCAGCAGTCACCCTCGCCCTACGACGAGGCCGTCTCCGGCTTCGTGGAACGGTTCGCCGCCGACCTCATCGAGGCCGGCATGACGCGGATGCCGGCCAGGATCTTCGCCTGTCTGATGGCCTCCGACGAGGGCATGCTCAGCGCGGCCGAGCTGGGCCGCCGGCTCCAGGTCTCCCCGGCCGCCATCTCCGGCGGCGTGCGTTACCTCGCCAACGTTCACATGGTCAGCCGCGAACGCGAACCCGGCTCCCGGCGCGAGCGCTACCGCCTCCACCACGACGTCTGGTTCGCCGCCCTCGTCCACCGCGACCCGATCATCGCGCGCTGGACCGCCAGCATGCGGGCCGGCGTCTCGATCGTCGGGGCCGGCTCCCCGGCCGGTGAACGGCTTGCCGAGACCGCCGACTTCATGGTCTTCCTCCAGGAGGAGCTGACCGGGATGCTGGAACGCTGGCGCGCCAAGCGCGCCGCCGAGGCCGCCAGTGCCACCGGCACCGGCACCGGCACCGGCCACGCCGGCCCAAGCACCGGCTAAGGCACCGGCTAAGGCACCGGCATCCGAAGCCGCAGACCGCCCGCCAGTACGGTCCAGGTACGCGCCCGGGTCGGCCCGCAGTCCATCGCGTCCGCCCGGTAACGGAACCCCTGCCCGCCCTGCCCGGTCACCGTCACCGACGCCGCCCGCACACACACCTCCGCCCCGCTCCGTACCATCACCTCGGCCAGACCGTCCGCCGCCCGCACCGACACCGCCGTCACCGGACGGTCCCCGACAGCCAGCACCCGCCCGTCCGCCTCCACCCGCAGCGGCTCGCCCCGCGCCTCCCGGGCGCCGAACCCCAACCCCCGGCGCCACCACGGCGCCCCCGGCGCACCCGGCGCCGGAATGCCCAGCGCGCCCAGCACCACATCCCCCGCGTCGTCCGTCAGCAGATCCAGCGGCCGGTCCGCCCCCGCCAGCACCGCCCGCGACGCCGCCACCGCGTCCGTCGGCACCCCGAGCCCGCGCGCCAGCGCCACCGCCGGGCCGGCCCCCACCGGCACCATCGCCAGCGGCGCCGCCGCCAGCTCACCCGCGCGATGCAGCGCCCGTACCGCCCGTACCAGCGCCCGGTCGTCCCCCACGATCACCACCCGGTGACCGCCGCGCCGCGCCAGCGCCCTCGACATCGCCTGCGGACCCTCCAGGATCCGCACCTTGGCCTCACCCGCCCCGACACCCGCGCACAGCACATCGCGCGCGATCCTTACCGATTCCCCATCCGCGCGCCGGGCCGCCGGGTCGATGACGATGAGCACCTGTTCGCCTCCCGCCCCCATCTCCCGTAAGCTCTCTGTGCAAGAGCCCCTGTCGCGATTGCGTCAGGGGTTTCGTCGATCCGGGGCAGCTTTATGTCATGTGCCCCGCTCGGAAGGGGTGTACGCCTGTGCCCGCACTTGTGCTGCTCGGCGCTCAGTGGGGTGATGAAGGCAAGGGCAAGGCCACCGATCTGCTCGGCGGTTCGGTCGACTATGTCGTGCGTTACCAGGGTGGCAACAACGCCGGCCACACGGTCGTCGTCGGCGACCAGAAGTACGCGCTGCACCTGCTGCCCTCCGGCATCCTGTCCCCCGGCTGCACCCCCGTCATCGGCAACGGCGTGGTCGTCGACCCCAAGGTTCTCTTCTCCGAGCTGGACGGCCTGAACGCCCGCGGCATCGACACCTCGCGGCTGCTCGTCAGCGGCAACGCCCATCTCATCACCCCCTACCACGAGACCCTCGACAAGGTCTCCGAACGCTTCCTGGGCAAGCGGAAGATCGGCACCACCGGTCGCGGCATCGGCCCGACCTACGCCGACAAGATCAACAGGCAGGGTATCCGGGTCCAGGACCTGTTCGACGAATCGATCCTGCGGCAGAAGGTCGAGGCGGCCCTCGACCAGAAGAACCAGCTGCTCGCCAAGCTCTACAACCGCCGCGCCATCGGCATCGACGAGATCACCGGCGAACTGCTCGGCTACGCCGACCGGTTGCGCCCGTACGTCGCCGACACCACCCTCGTCCTCAACCAGGCCATCGACGACGACAAGGTCGTGCTGCTGGAGGGCGGCCAGGGCACGCTGCTGGACGTCGACCACGGCACGTACCCCTTCGTCACCTCCTCCAACCCGACCGCCGGTGGCGCCTGTACGGGCTCGGGCATCGGCCCCACCAAGATCAGCCGGGTGATCGGGATCCTCAAGGCGTACACCACACGCGTGGGCGCCGGTCCCTTCCCGACCGAGCTGGAGGACGAGGACGGCGAGGCGCTGCGCCGCATCGGCGGCGAGTTCGGCGTCACCACCGGGCGCAACCGGCGCTGTGGCTGGTTCGACGCGGTGATCGCCCGCTACGCGACCCGGGTCAACGGGCTCACCGACTTCTTCCTCACCAAGCTTGACGTGCTCACCGGCTGGGAGCGGATCCCGGTGTGCGTGGCGTACGAGATCGACGGCCGCCGGGTCGAGGAACTGCCCTACAGCCAGACGGACTTCCACCACGCCAAGCCGGTGTACGAGTACCTGCCGGGCTGGAACGAGGACATCACCAAGGCGCGTACGGTGAAGGACCTGCCGGTCAACGCGCAGCGGTACGTGCAGGCCCTGGAGGACTTCTCCGGCGCCCCGATCTCGGCCATCGGCGTCGGCCCTGGCCGGGACGAGACGATCCAGATCAACTCGTTCCTGTAACCGAGCACAGACACCCTAACGGCCGGGGCCGGAACGCGAATCGCGTTCCGGCCCCGGCCGTATCAGTGCTCACACCGCCCGTCAGTAGAGGCTCGTGGGCTCGCCGGTCAGCGTCTCGGAACGGGTGGCGCCCTCCAGCGGCTCCAGCGTCAGCTCGTCCCCGTCGGACGACACGTGGTACGCGGGCAGCGGATCGCAGCTGCCGGCGGTCACGTCGCCCGGGCCGACGGTCATGCCGTCGCCGTTGATGTCGCCGGAGACCATCTCGAACTCCCAGGTGCAGGAGCCACCGGTGAGGGTCAGCGCGAGCGCTCCCGCGCTCGCGATGGTCTGCGGGGTCGCCGTGGCCGAGCCCTCACCCGGCACATCGATCTCCCATGCCTTGCTGACCAGCGAGTACGGCATGCCGTCCCGCTCCACGCCGGTGACCGCCGCCTCGAACTCGCCCTCCATCCCGGCGTCCGGGACGGTCCAGTGCACGTTGGAGCCGTTCATCTCCAGCGTCTGGGTGCCCAGTGCCGTGCAGGACGCCGAGCTGGGGACGGTCTCCGTCATCTCGTTGGAGAACGTCAGCACCCCGCCGGTGGTGGACAGCAACTGGCCCTCGCCCTTGCACAGCACGTCGCCGTACAGGTCCCAGGTGGTGAGGTGGGGGTTGTAGTCGTCGTCGTACCCGACCTCCATGCGGCGCAGCGCGGTGTCGCCCGAGGGGTTCTCGACCTCCGCCTCCCACGCGTTGTAGATGTCGTACGGGATCTCGCTGGTGTCGATGTCGCCCGGCTCGGGGTCCGGCTCGGGGTCCGGCTCCGGATCCGGCTCCGGATCCGGCTCGGGGGTCGGCTGCTCGCTGTGCGGCGGGGGAGTTGGGTCGGCCTGGCTGTTCTTGTCGTCGCCGGTCAGGGCCAGGGCGACGCCCACCGCGATGGCGAAGACCGCCACCGCCGCCGCGACGATGATCCAGGTGAACTTCTTGTTGCTCTGCTTCCCGCCCGGCGCGCCGGGGCCGCCCGGCGCGCCGGGGCCGACCGGGTAGCCGGTGTTCATGCCCGGATGCCCGTGCCCGTACGCCATGGGCTGCCCGCCGCCCGGACCCTGCGGGTAGCCGTAGCCGGTCTGCTGGGGCGGGTAGCCGTACCCGGGGGTGGGCTGCGCGTACGGCGACGTGGGCTGGCCCGTGCCGTACACCCCAGGCGGTGGCATCGCCGAGGTCATGGTCTGCATCGCGTCCATGCTGCCGTGGCCCTGCCCGGGGATCGGGCTCGGCGGCGGTGTGCCGGGCGCGCCCGGCACACCGGGAGGCGTCAGCTGGGTCGGCGTCGGTATGACACTCGGCGGCGGCGGGGTCACCGGGGCGCTCGGTACGGGGCTCGGCGGCGGCGACGCGGGCGCGGCCGGCACGCTCACCGAGGACGGCGGCGCCGACGGCATCGCCGGCGGCGGCGACATGGCCGGCCGCGGCGGGGCCACCAGCGGGTCCTCGGAGTCGAGCAGTTCCACGGCGTGCTTGCCGAGCTTGGCGATCAGCGCGCCCGGCAGCCACGGCTCATCGTCGCCGATCTCGTCCGCGTCGACCGTACGGCCCAGCAGCGCCTGCAACCCGGGCCGTTCACCGGGGAACTGCGCCAGGCAGTCCTCGATCAGCGGGCGGATGCCGTCCGGCACCCCGTCCAGGTTCTTCTCGTCCTGGACGATCCGCAGCATGAGGGCGTGCATGGCGCTGTTGGCGTCGCCGAACGGGGTGTGCCCGGTGGCGGCGAAGGTGAGCACCGAACCCAGACAGAAGATGTCGCTGGCCGGGGTGACCAGTTCGCCGCGGCACTGCTCGGGCGACATGAAGCCGGGCGAGCCGACGGCCGCGCCGGTACGGGTCAGCCCCTCGCCGTGCGCCTCCAGGGCCCGGGCGATGCCGAAGTCGATGACCCGGGGGCCATCGATGGTGATCATGATGTTGGACGGTTTGAAGTCCCGGTGCACCAGGCCGGCGGCGTGGATGTCACGCAGCGCCTTGACCAGGCCGTTGGCGAGGATCAGCAGGGTCCGCTCGGGCAGCTTGCCGTAGCTGGAGGTGACCACCTCGTGCAGGGACGGGCCGGCGACGTAGCCGGTCGCCACCCACGGGGTCTCGGCCTCGGTGTCGCAGTCCAGCACCGGCGCGGTGAACTCGCCGCCCACCCGGCGGGCGGATTCGACCTCCTGCTGGAAGCGGCGGCGGAATTCGGGCTGCCGGGCGAGTTCCGGCTGCACCAGTTTTACGGCCACCGTGCGTCCACGGTCGGAACGGGCCAGATAGACACTGCCCATCCCGCCGGCGCCCAATTTCCCCAGCAGCCTGTACTGGCCCACACGTTGGGGATCGGTGGGCCCGAGCGGTTTCATGCGGTGGTACTCCTCTTCGCTCGCGTAAGCCCCCTGAGGATACGGGTGCCTGTACGTATACGTGGGGACAGAAGCCGAACCGTAACCGGTTCCCGTTCTCGGGTGTGAGCTTCCGCTCCTTGCCGATTTGTGATCTGGATCTTCAAATATCGATCACATACTGATCAGTAATCCCTTGGGTCGTTATTCGCGGTAGAACTGGTACACCTTGCCGCCCGGATCGTCGACCCAGGTGACCGTGATCGTGTCGTTCGCGCCGCGTCCCACCGTCAGCCGGGGGGCGGTGAACTCGCGACAGGTTTCCAGGTCCGCCTCGGACTCCTCGGCCAGGAAGACGTCCGGGCCGAGGACGACCTCCCGGTCGAAGACCTGCGCCAGGTTGTTCTCCCACACGCAGGAGCCGCGCTCCTCGTTCCACTCGTCGTAGCTGAGCACCACGTTCCCGATGGCGCCCTCGGAGACGGTGAGCGTGGCGGACCAGGCGAGGCCGTCGTCCGAGCCCGTCCAGGTGTCCGACCACGTGCCGACCAGCAGTTCGGGCACCTGGTCGGCGCCGGCGAACTCCAGCGGGACCTCCTCGTCGGGGAGGCTGAGCGTCATACCGTCCGGCCCGGTGGCCACCAGCCGCTGCACCTCGTCGCTGTCGGAGGCGGGGCAGCCGTTCACCTGGTGGGCGGGCACGCTCCAGGCGGGCTCGGCACGGAATTCCAGCGCGTCATTCTCGCCGAACGTGCCGAAGGAGCCGAGCGTCATGTCGTACGAGCACAGCAGATCGGCGGTCACGGCGGTCAGGGTGCCGATGTGCTCGCCCTCCCCGCCCTGGGAGACATCCAGCCGCACGCCGTGCCACAGCGCTTCGCCCTCGTCGTCCTCGGTGGTGTACTCGCCCTGCCAGGAGCCCAGATACTCCTCGGGGATCTCCGGGCCGCCGGACCCGCCGCCGTTGATGAGGTTGGCGGTGACGATGCCGCCCGCGACCAGGGCGGCGAACCCGACGCAGATCCCCGCGATGGCCGGCGCCGATATCCGGCGGCCGGCCTTGGGCGGATGGGTCGCCTGGAGCGCGTACACCTGCTGCGAGGGCGGCCCGAACCCGGCCGAGGGATGCCCGTAAGGACCCGGCTGCGCGTACGGCGAGGGCATCGGACCGCCGAAGGTCTGCGGCTGCTGCGGCTGCTGCGGCTGTTGCGGCGCGGTCGGCCCGGGCGACGCGCCCTGGGCCGGTGCCGGTGGCTGGAACTCGTGCGGCTGCGGCTGCGGCTGCTGCTGGGCCGGTACGGCGGTCGCCGGGGTGGTGGGGGAGGGAGCGGGGAACGGGGCCACCGCCGGGGTGTCGACGCGGCTCAGCGGGTCCTCGGAGTCCAGCAGTTGAACGGCGTGCCGCCCCAGCTGGGCCACCAGCGCGCCCGGCAGCCACGGTTCGCCGTCCCGCTGGGCCGCCGTGTACCGCTCCAGATCATCCAACGTGGGCCGGGCCGCCGGGTCCTTCGCCAGACACGCGGCGATCAGGGCGCGCAACTCCTCCGGTATGCCGCCGAGGTCCGGCTCCTCCTCGGCGATCCGGAACATCAGAATGTGCACGCCGCTGTTCAGCGCCCCGTACGGGGTGTGCCCGGTGGCCGCGTACGCCAGCACCGAGCCCAGACAGAACACGTCGCTCGCGGGGGTCAGCCGCTGGCCGCGTATCTGCTCGGGGGACATGAACCCGGGGGAGCCGACCGTGGCACCGGTACGCGTCACGCCTTCGCCCGGCTCCGCCTCCAGCACCCGGGCGATGCCGAAGTCGATGACCCGTGGCCCGTCGATGGTCAGCAGCACATTGGACGGCTTGAGGTCGCGGTGCACCAGACCGGCCGCGTGGATGTCGCGCAGCGCCTGGGTGAGGCCGTTGCCCAGCAGCCGGACGCTGCGCGGGGGCAGCGGCCCGAAGTCGCGGCCCACCACCTGGTGCAGGGACGGCCCGGCGATGTAGCCGGTGGCCACCCAGGGGGTCTCGGCCTCGGTGTCGGCGTCCAGGACGGGCGCGGTCCAGCGACCGCCGACGCGCTGCGCGGCGGTGATCTCCAGTGCGAACCGCCGCCGGAAGTCCGCCTCCCGGGACAGCTCACCGCGGATGGTCTTGACGGCCACGGTGCGGCCCCGGTCGGAACGGGCCAGAAACACCTGGCCCATCCCGCCCTCGCCCAGCCTGGCCAGCAGCCGGTAGTCACCTATGCGCTGCGGGTCCTGTGGCGTTAGCGGGTCCATACGAAACGAACTCCCCCGTTCGGAACCTTGTTGCCTCACTGAGGATAGAGGCCCCGCAACCCGGCTCTGTCAAGCCGGGTTGACCATCCTCCGTTCCTGGAGCCGGCTCAGTCGCTGCACGAACACGAGGGCGGCGACTGAGCCGGCGAACAGCATGAACTCCCCCACCATGGTCACGGCGATCACCAACTGCGCCGACTCGATGGTCCGCACGGTCTCCCAGGAGTCCCAGCTGAGCGGCAGGTGCAGGCACGCCAGCCACAGCGCCCACAGCACCCACCAGAAGTCGACCGTCTTCATGGGCGGATACGCCTGCGGATGGCTGGCCCGCCAGATGTCCCTGGCGATGCCCCGGGGCAGGAAGAACATTCCGATCGGGATGAACCAGGCCCCGATCGCCATGCCCTTTCCGTAGCGGATCTTGCCGGGCGCGAACACCTCCGCGTTGTGCCGCACCCGGTGGAACCAGATCAGCCACACCACGACGATCGTGAACTGGAGCAGCAAGGCGCCCAGGGCGAGGAGGCCCAGTTCCGCCGCGGTGCGGCTCCCGACGATGTCCCTGAAGGCGCCGGGCTCACCGTTCCAGCCGGTCATCCGGTCGGCGATCTCCAGGTACTGGCTGAGGGAGAACGTCAGGCCCACCATCATGATCGCCAGCAGCCAGGTCAGGAGTTGCGCAAGCCCCTTGACGGGCTTCGTCCGGACCGGGCGGGCGTCCTGGCCGCCCCACCCGCCGCCGGCCGTGGGCCCGGGGGCCGCGGGGACGGGGGAGGGGATGGGCGTGGTGAGGGCCGGCCCGAACCCGCCCGGGGCGCCGGGCAGTCCGCTGTACGCCGGAGAGGCGTGCCGGCCACCCGGTGGCTGGGTGGTCGCCAGGGCGGCCGGCGCCGGTGTGTTCTGCGGCTGTGGCTGCCGGGGCTCCGGCGGCGGGCTCGGATCCTCGGAGTCCAGCAGTCGCACGGCGTGCCGCCCCAGCTGGGCCAGCACATCGGCGGGCAGCCAGGCTCCGCTCGGCGACGCGTCGCCGGTCAGCTCCAGCAGTGTCTCGACGGAGGACCGGACCTCCGGGTCCTTGTGCAGACACCCGCTGATCAGCTCGTGCAGGCGTCCTTCCGGCACCCCGTCCAGCTCCGGCTCCTCCTGCACGATCCGGTACATGAGCGCGTGCCCGCCGCTGTCGGTGGTGCCGAACGGCAGCTTTCCGGTGACGGCGTACGCCAGCACGGAGCCGAGGCAGAACACATCGCTGGCCGCCGTCAGCCGCTTCCCCATGATCTGCTCGGGGGACATGAAGCCCGGCGAGCCGATCACCGAGCCGGTACGGGTCAGGCCGCCACCGGTGACTCCGTCGTAGGCGCGCGCGATGCCGAAGTCGATGACGCGCGGCCCGTCGATGGTGATCAGCACATTGGCCGGCTTGAGGTCGCGGTGCACCAGGCCCACGGCGTGGATGTCCCGCAGCGCCTGGAGCAGCCCGGAGGCCAGCGTCAGCACCGACTTCTCGGGCAGCGGCCCGTAGTCCTCGGACACCACCTGGTTGAGGGTCGGCCCGGCGATGTAGCCGGTGGCCACCCACGGGGTCTCCGCCTCGGTGTCCGCGTCGAGCACCGGCGCGGTCCACTGCCCGCCGACCCGGCGGGCGATGGTGATCTCCTGGGCGAACCGCCGCCGGAACTCCGGCTCGCGGGCCAGGGCCGGCTGCACGGTCTTGACGGCTACGGTGCGGCCCCGGTCGGAACGGGCCAGATACACCTGCCCCATCCCGCCTTCGCCAAGCTTGCCGAGCAACTGGTAGGCGCCGATGCTGCGCGGGTCTTCGGGCGCGAGCGGTCGCATGAGCGGCGATTCCTCCCCCGGATTGTGGTCCCGAACGCCACCGAGAATAGAGGTCGACGGCCCACCGGCGTACCGCAGGAGCCTGCGAACCGCCCGAAAGGGACCGCCGGATGCCCATCGGGAGGCTCCACAACGTGCCCACCAGGCCCGACAGCACGGCCCCACCGCTGCGGCCGGGCGCCGTTGTCCCGCTCTTCACGGGACTTTCACCTCGGCCCCGGCCGCCCGGGCCCGTCATGCCGCACCACCCCAGCGGCAACCACGGCCACAGCCACCTCTCCAGCATCATGACCATCGCGGCCCGCACCCCCCGCTCGCTCTCTCACCGTCACCACGACCCTAGCCGGTGACCACGGAGAGTGACATCACTCGATCGGTGGATTCTCCGCCTCCAGCCGGTCGAGGGCGTCACTCAGCCGGCCAAGCGTCGCCAGGACCTCGGCGAACTCCCGCTCCCCGCCCAGTGCCCCGCTCAGCCGGTCGGCGAACGCCGCGTGGTCGGGCCCGATCCGGTCCATCGCCGCCCGTCCCTCCGCCGTCGGCCCGAAGAGCTTCGCCCGCCGGTGGGCCGGGTTGGGCTCGTAGGCCGCCAGGCCCCGCTCCACCAGCAGGTCGGCGATCCGCTGCACGCTCTGCCTGCTGATGCCCATGGCCCGGGCGATGCCCGACACCGGCAACGGCTCGTCCACGACCGCCCCCAGCACCTGCCACCGGGCGGCGGTCAGCCCCGCCGGCCCCGCCAGCCCCTCCGCGACCGACAGAAACTGCCCGTTCAGCCGGAAGACCGTCAGCGCCGTCCCGGAGAACAGTGCCTGCCTCCCCTCCCGCTCCCCGGCCGCCGCGTCCGCGTCCGGGCCCGCGTCCGGGCCCGCGCCCGTGCTCATGCGCCCGCCACCACCGGATACGCGCTCGGGTCCGATTCCGCGTACAGCCGGAACCACGCATCGAGCACCTCGGGGGTGAAGATCCCCAGCCGCCGGAAGATCTCCCGCGCGAACGCCTCCTGATCGGTCGGCCCCGCGGTGATCAGATCCCCGTCCGTCACGGCGTCGGTCTCCCGGTAGTGCGCGCCGCCCGCGTATCCCGTCATGGCCAGCACCTGTGCCGCCGCCCCGGTGTGCGCCCGCGCATCCAGCAGCCCCTCGCGGGCCAGCCCCAGTACCGCCCCGCAGATCGCGGCCACCGGCACCCCGGCGTCCAGGAAGCGCCGCGCGGCCGGTCCGAAGCCGGCCGGCTCGCCCTGCTCCCAGCGGTCCGACCCCGGCAGGATCAGCAGCGCGCTGTCCGCCGCGCGCAGTTCGTCCAGGGTCAGGTCCGGCAGGACGCGCAGCCCGCCCATCGTCGTCACCGGGCCGCCTCCGCCCTCGGCACCGACCGCCCGCACCCGGTAGCCGCGCCGGCTCAGCTCGGCGATCGCGTGCCCGGCTTCCCAGTCGGCGAGCCCGTCGTACGCCGCGATGTGCACGGTCCGGCGCTCCGCTTCCCTCACGTCCTCTATCATGACAGCAGCCTGTCATTTGGACAGCATGCTGTCAATCAAAACGGGGAACTGTAGTGTGGGTCGGCGTGATTCAACGCAGTACCCTGCGCGAGCAACTCGCCGACGCCCTGCGGGAAGAGATCCTGGCCGGCCGGCTGGCCCCGGGCGGTGAGTTCACCGTCCGGGAGATCGCCGAGCACTACGGCGTCTCCGCCACGCCCGTCCGCGAAGCCCTGGTGGACCTCTCTGCCCAGGGCCTGCTCGAAGTCGAACAGCACCGGGGTTTCCGCATCCGCCAGGACACCCTCGGCGACTTCGAACGCCTGATCGAGGCCCAGGCCCTCGTCACCCAGGGCCTGCTGCACCACAACCCCACCCTCGCCCTGCCCCAGGCCGACCCGGGCGACTTCACCTCCATCCGCCGCCGCGCCGCCGCCGCCCGCCAGGCCGCCCTCGGCGGCGACCTCGACATCCTCATCGGCTACGACCTGCGCTTCTGGCGCGAGCTCGACGCCCTGCTCACCAACCCCCACATCGGCGAGTTCATGGACCGCATGCGCGTACGCTGCTGGGCGTACACCGTCCCCTATCTCCGCCGCCGGCACTCCCTCAACGGCCGGCTCTGGTCCGGCCACCTCGAACTCGCCGACGCCGTCGAGCGCCGCGACGCCAAGGACACCGAGCGGCTGCTGGACGGCCACCGCTCCCACGCCCTCGCCCTGGCGGTCGAACTCACCGGACCGTGACCGCACCTTGACGGGACGGGGGCGTGACCGGGGCGACGGCGGGGGAAACCTCTCCCCACAACCTCACAACCCGACCCCTCCGAGAGAGCGTGATGCCGTGGCCTGTGATCTGTGGCTGGTCCCCCTTGTCGATGTGCTGTGCCACAGCCCCGACAACCCCTTCGCCGAAGAACTCGCCGAGTACGACCGCGCCCTGGCCGAAGCCGGCGCCCCGCCCGTCCCGGTGTACGGCTACGTGCCCGGCATGTCGGGCGACGTCGCCCCCGTCGCCGGCTTCGACTACACGGCGCTCCACCTCCTGCGCCGCGCCTACCTCCTGCGGCTCAGCGGCCTGCCCGTCACCCCGGTCGACGACCTGGACGGCGACTACGAGCAACTGCTGGAGATGTTCGAGACCGCCGCCCAGCAGACCCACCTGGTGTGGCACTTCGACCACGCGGGCGCGTACGTCCCCGTCGACTTCCCGCACCCGCTCGTCACCGACTCCCTGCTGGCCGGCGGCGGACCGCTCGGCTCCAGCCACGGCCTGCTGCGCGAACTGGAGTCGGTGGCCCCGGCCCTGGGCATCGACCCCTTCAAGCCGCCACCGAGCCCGCCGCCGCCCGGCCGCCCCACCCGGCTGGACGAACCGGCGGCGCACCACGCGGACGACGGCCCGTTCGCCCGCGAGCGCCACGTGTGGCTGGGCCTGCACGCCGCCGCGACCCGCAGCCTCGCCCAGGGATCGATGATCGTCTTCAGCTGACGGGACGGGACGGGACGGGACGGGCGGGGCCGGACGGGCGGGGCCGGACCGTACGGTCAGGGGCGCGGCCCCTCCGGGGGCCGCTGCCTGGGCATGCTCGCGCGCCCCACCGGCGCGTAACGCCCACCGCGCGCCGGCCCGTACTCCTCGTACGGCTCCGGCCGCCCGCCCGGTGCCCCCCGCGCCGGCCCGAGCTGCGCCAGCAGCGGCCCCGGCGCGCACCGGAACTCCAGCATCCAGTCGGCCGTCTCCACCCGTACCAGCTCGGCCAGATCCTCCGAGAACCGGCGCAGCACCCACAGACAGCGCTCCGCCGCCTCGCTCGCGGTGCCCTCCGCCGGCCCCAGCACCTCCCGTACGCTCTCCGCCGCCCAGTCGTACCGCAGCGTCTCCAGCCGCCGCCGCACCGCCTGCGCCGCCGCCATGTCCCGCATCCAGCCCGAACTGACCCCGAAACAGCGGTCGCACGCCGCGCACGCCGCCGCGACCAGCAGCGCCAGATACCCCCAGCCCGCCTGCGTGCCCCCCGGCCCCGGCCCGGCGAACGCCAGCAGCGGCAGCGCCGCCCCCGCCGTCAGCCCCGCCAGCATCCCGCCGCGCAGCGCCCGCGCCGCCCGCCGCTTGCGCCGCCGCGAGGCCAGGTACCACTCCACGGTGGCCAGCGCCTCCCGCTCGGCCAGCTCGTACAGCTCCACCAGCCGGTCGGCGGGCTCGCGCCAGTCGGCGGACGGGCCGTGCCGCCCGACCGGAGCGGCGCGTCCGGCGTTCTCCGGATGGCTCATCCCGCGACTCCCTGAAGAGGTACGAACGAACGAAGATCCCCTTTCTTACCCCGGAGAACGGCCCGCTCCGGACCACTTTCGGAGTAATTGCGCCCGGAAGTGGGCGACATAGGAGGGTGACTCACCCGAAGGAGTGAGCGGCCCGGGGCCGCCGATAGGCTGCTCCCGTGAGGATCCTTGTCATCGGCGGCGGTGCCCGCGAACACGCTCTGTGCCACGCCCTCTCCCGCGACCCCGAGGTGACGGCGCTGCACTGCGCGCCCGGCAACGCCGGGATCGCCGAGACCGCCACCGTGCACCCCGTCGACGCGCTGGACGGCGCGGCGGTGACCGCGCTCGCCGTCGGACTCGCCGCCGACCTGGTGATCGTCGGCCCCGAGGCCCCGCTGGTCGCGGGGGTGGCGGACCCGGTACGGGCGGCCGGGATCCCGGTCTTCGGTCCCGCGAAGGACGCCGCCCGGCTGGAGGGCAGCAAGGCGTTCGCGAAGGAGATCATGGCGGCGGCCGGGGTCCCCACGGCGCGCAGCTACGTGTGTACGACGCCGGAGCAGATCGACGCCGCGCTGGACGCCTTCGGCGCGCCCTATGTGGTGAAGGACGACGGCCTCGCGGCCGGCAAGGGCGTGGTCGTCACCGAGGACCGCGCACGGGCGCGCGAGCACGCCCTCGCGTGCGGGCGGGTGGTCATCGAGGAGTACCTGGACGGCCCGGAGGTCTCGCTGTTCGCCGTCACGGACGGCACGACGGTGGTCCCGCTCCAGCCGGCCCAGGACTTCAAGCGCGCCTACGACGGCGACGAGGGCCCCAACACGGGCGGCATGGGCGCGTACTCGCCGCTGCCGTGGGCGGCGCCCGGCCTGGTGGACGAGGTGCGGGAGTCGGTTCTGGAACCGACGGTGGCCGAACTGCGCAAGCGTGGCACGCCCTTCTCCGGGCTGCTGTACGCCGGGCTCGCGGTCACTTCGCGCGGCGTGCGGGTCATCGAGTTCAACGCGCGCTTCGGCGACCCGGAGACCCAGGCGGTCCTGGCGCGGCTGCGCACCCCGCTGTCCCGGCTGCTGTACGCGGCGGCCACCGGCGAGCTGGCCGCACTGCCGCCGCTGCGCTGGAGCGAGGGCGCGGCGGTGACGGTGGTCATCGCGTCGGAGGGGTATCCGCAGGCGCCGCGTACCGGGGACCCGATCACCGGCCTCGACGAGGTGGCGGAGCGGGACGCGCCGGACGCGTACGTGCTGCACGCCGGTACGAAGCGGGGTGCGGGCGGCGAGGTGCTGAGCGCGGGCGGCCGGGTCCTGTCGGTCACGGCCACCGGCCCCGACCTGGCGACGGCCCGCGACCGCGCCTACGAGGCGACGGCCCGGATCGGCCTGAAGGGCTCCTTCTACCGCAGCGACATCGCCGAATCGGCCGCGAAGCCGGCCTGACGGGCTCACAGGGCGCGGCGAGGCACGCGCCCCCGCCGACCGTCTGCCGCCGACCGTCTGCCGCCGACCGGCCGCCGGGCCGGCGGCGCCTCGCGGGGTGAGCCACGTCGTCCGCACGGGGGGTTCGGCCCGCTGTGCCCCGGCCGCCGCGCGGTGCTGTCGATGGAGTCGGCCGACCGGGGCCGCCGGTGGGCGGCGCGGAGTGGGGTCTCCTCGTCCACCGGGCCCGGTTCCGCCGGCCGATCGCGGGCGGGCCGCCCACCGGGCCGGGAGGCGAGGGGCGACACCGCGCCAACGGGGCGCCGGTGTCCCCGCTGCCGCTGCCGCCGGTGCCGTTTTCATGCGGTTCGTGACGACGGCCGCTTCGCCGGGGGCGGTCCCCGCCCGGGGGCGGGATCGCGTCGTGGTGGCTGGAATGTGTGGGCTTCCTTTGCCCAAAGCCCCTCCATCGGGTGACCGATGGTGCTGTCCGGCTGACGCTCGGGCCGTGCGCAACTAGGGTGCGGCGGGAGTTGTCCCGTGGTGGGGAGCCGTAGTGATCATGCGATCGGCCCACCGCGCATTGCGATGTCAGTCGTCGGTGCCACAGTGGGATGACGAGCACGATCGGGGCTGGGCACGGCGGCGGAGGGCAGGGGCATGGGGCAGCGGCAGCAGCACAGGGCCACACACTCCGCACGCGACCACGCGCTGGCCGTGCTGCGCGCGCGCAACAGCGCGCTGGCGCTCGCGCTGCTCCCGGGCGCCGTCGCCGTCGTACTGTTCGCGGCCGGTTCCGGCGTTCCCGACGCCGTACGGTGGCCGGTCGCCGGCGCCGGGGTCCTCGCGATCGCGGTGGCCGCCGCCGTCAGCGCGCTGATCGCCCGCGCCCGGCCCGCCGTCACCCCCACCGTCGAGGTGCCCGAGCGGGCCGCGCCCGCTCTGCACCATCTGATACGGGACCTCGCCGACCGCCTTGCCGTACCGCACCCCGGGGGGATCGCCCTCACCCCGGACTGCGACAGCTGGCTGGAGGAACGGCCCCGCACCCGGGATACGGGTGACCCCCGCCCCGCGCCCACGGATGACAACCGTGCCCCGGTTCTGGTGATCGGTTCCCCCTTCCTGTGGTGGATGCGGGTCAGCGAGCTGCGCGCCCTGCTCGCGCCCGTCGTCGCCGGTACCGGGCCCTCCGCACACCCCGACATCGCCGCCGCCCGCCGCTGCGTGCGGGGCTGGGACGCCACTGTCGGTCTGGCCGCCGCCACCTCGCCCGTACGGCGTCCGCTGCTCGGCTTCGCCGCCCTGGTCTCCCGGCTGCTGCTGCGCGCCGCCGGCACCCACGCCGCCGAGATGGAACGCGGGGTGGCCGCCGCCGCCTCCGCCCGCGCGCACGGCGTCGACCACGGGGTGCGGATGGCCGCCCAGGAGCAGGTCGGCCTCGCCTACGCGGGCTGGGACCGGCTGCTGACCAAGGTCGCGCTGCCCGCCTGGCGGGTGGGCCGCTGGCCGCGCCGGCTCAACGCCGGTGTGGTGTCGGCCCTCACCGAGCTGTCCCGCCGGGACCGGCTCGCCCCCGAGGGGTTCGCCTCCCGGCTCGGCGAGCGCCCCGCCTGCGATCTGCTGGAGGAGCCCGGCCGGGTGGACGAGGAGATCTCGCTCCTCGCCGCCCGGCTCTTCCACGGCGGCCCCGACCACGACGGCGCGCCCTGGGCGCCGCTGGACTGGTCCGCCTACCCCGAGGAGGTGGTGGACCGCATCTGGCGGGACCGCGCGGCGCGGCTGTTCGCGGCGCTCGACGCCGAGGAGACCCCCACCCTGGCCCGCGCGCTCAGCGGGCTGACCGAGGCCGCGGCCGGCCCGGGTGGCCCGGACGCGCTGGCCGCCAGGATCGGCGCCGCCACCCCGGCCCGTACGGCCGCGGCCCCGCCGTCGGCCGCCGGCGGCGGCCAGCCGGGCGTGGCGGCCCCGCTCGGCTTCCCGGCCCAGCCGCCGCCCACCGGCCGCGAGCTGCTGGTGGAGCATGTGGCCGCCGCCGTGTGCTGCGCGGCGGCCGACACCACCGGGGCCGCCCCGGCGCTGGACTGGCTGGACGGGCCGGTGCTGCGGTCCGGCAGCCCGCGCCGCCGCGCCGATCTCAAGCGGCTGGGCGGCTGCGTGCACAGCCTGGTGGACGAGGCGGACCCCGAGCCGCTGAGGGAGTGGCTGACGGCTGCCGGGGTACGGGCTGACAAGCCCGTGCGGCTCGTCTGACTCGGGCGGGTGCGCGAGGGGTAGGGACGACGGATGGGATCGAACAATTTTCTGATCGGCGGGGAGCTGAGCGTGGGGCGGCTCGGCTTCGGGGCGATGCGCCTGCCGAGCGGGCCGGGGCCCGCCCGGGCGGACGCGATCGCCGTCGCCCGGCGCGCCGTCGAACTCGGTGTCACTCTGATCGACACGGCCTATCTGTACGGTGGCGGCGCCAATGAGGAACTGCTCGCCGAGGCCCTGTACCCGTACCCCGACGGGCTGTTGATCACCACCAAGGTCGGCCTCACCCGCTCGGCGGCCACCGGTGAGTGGGCGCTCGACGGGCGCCCCGAGGTGCTGCGGGGGCAGGTCGAGCGGGCCCTGGGCCGGCTGCGCGTCGAGCGGCACGAACTGCTCCAGCTGCACCGCGTCGATCCGGAGGTGCCGCTCGCCGACCAGGTGGGCGCGCTGCGCGAGTTGCAGATCGAGGGCAAGATCGCCCGGATCGGGCTCTCCGAGATCACCGTCGCCGAACTGGGCGAGGCACGGGAGATCGCCGAGGTGGCGAGCGTGCAGAACCGCTACAGCGTCTTCGACCGCGGTCACGATCCGGTGCTGGCGGCCTGCGAGGCGGCGGGGATCGCGTTCCTGCCCTGGCGGCCCGTCGCGGACGGCACCGGCGGCACCGGCGGCACCGGCGGCACCGGCGGCACCGGCGGTGCGGGCGGCCTGCCCGGCCGGGCCGCCGCCGTGGCCGCGGTGGCCGCCGAACTCGGCGCCACCCCCGCCCAGGTGGCCCTCGCCTGGCTGCTGGACCGTTCCCCCGTCCTCCTCCCGATCCCGGGCACCACCCGGATCGCCCACCTGGAGGAGAACGTCGCCGCCCAGCGGTTCCGGCTGACCCCGGACCAGCGCGACCGGCTGAACCGGCCGGCCGCAGCCACCGCCTGAGCCGGTTCGGGGCTCCCTGTCCCCGGCCTGCCCCCGCCCCGTCCCCCGCCCCAACGCCCGCCCCCACACCCCCGCATCGCCGCCCGGACCGGGGAAGAGGCAATCAGCTCCAGCCATTTCACGACGAACGGTGACAACGCCCTCGCGATGTGTGATGTGCTGGTTCGGCAGTCGAGTTGGGGCGGAGGAGGGGACCTTGTCTGTGGGATCTCTGGGAACCGATCGGATCCGGCGGTGGGAGTCCGGTGCCTTGGCGCACGCCGTGTCCGACCCGTTCGGGCAGGGCCCGCTGCCCTGGCTGCGCGGCAGCGAGCACTACTTCGACGACACCGGCCGCGTCGTCCCGTGGTACGTGGACCCCGATGCCCAGGGGCTATGTTCCCCGGGCCGGCGGCGCGACGACCAGCCGCACTCGGGGCCCCGTACCCCCGATGACGTCGACTGCCAGATCAAGGGCTTCGCCCCGCAGAGCGCCGTCGCGCCCGGCCAGTCCATCGACTTCCGGGTCACCGTCAGTCCGCCGCAGGACTTCTCCATCGACATCTACCGGATCGGCCACTACGCGGGCGACGGCGCCAAGATGCTGACCCGCAGCCCCACCCAGCGCGGCACCCGCCAGCCGGAGCCGCTGCTCGCCGACCGCACCGTCTCCTGCCACAACTGGTGGCTGTCGTGGCGGCTCCAGGTCCCCGCCGACTGGCGCCCCGGCGCGCACGTGGCCGTGCTCACCACCGCCGATGGCCGGTTTCGTTCGCACGTACCTTTCACTGTCCGCGACGACCAGCCCGCCGATCTGCTGCTCCTGCTCCCCGACATCACCTGGCAGGCGTACAACCTCTTCCCCGAGGACGGCCGTACCGGCGCCAGTCTCTACCACGCCTGGGACAAGTCGGGCCATCTGCTCGGCGAGCAGGACGCCGCCACCACCGTCTCCTTCGCCCGCCCCTTCGCCGGCGCCGGTCTGCCGCTGCACGTCGGGCACGCCTACGACTTCATCCGCTGGGCCGAGCGCTACGGCTACGACCTCGCCTACGCGACCGCCCGCGATCTGCACGCGGGCCGGGTCGACTCCTCCCGCTACCGGGGGCTGATCTTTCCCGGCCACGACGAGTACTGGTCGGTCCCGATGCGCCGCGCCGTGGAGCACGCCCGGGACACCGGCACCTCCCTGGTGTTCCTGTCCGCGAACACCATGTACTGGCAGGTCGAGCTGAGCCCGCTGCCGTCCGGCGACGAGGACGGCCTGCTGCGCTGCCGCAAGCGCCACGGTCCCGGCCGTCCCGCCCTGTGGCGCGAGCAGGGCGAGCCCGAGCAGCTGCTGCTGGGCGTGCAGTACGCGGGCCGGGTGCCGCGCCCGTACCCCTTGGTGGTCCGCAACGCCGACCACTGGCTGTGGGAGGCCACCGGCGCCGGGGAGGGCGACGAACTTCCGGGCCTGGTCGCCGGGGAGGCCGACCGCTACTATCCGCGCACCGCGCTGCCCGCGAGCGACAGCCGGATTCTGCTCGCGCACTCCCCGTACCGCGACGAGTCGGGCATCCGCCGCCACCAGGAGACCTCGCTGTACCGCGCGCCCAGCGGGGCCTGGGTGTTCGCCTCCGGCACCTTCGCCTGGTCGCCCGCGCTGGACCGCCCGCAGCACACCGACCCCAGGATTCAGAAGGCCACCGCCAACCTCCTGGACCGCATCTGCAAACGCGACTGAGGGGGCCGGTCCCGGCCCCGGGCGCCGGTCACCTGGCGGTATGCGTGAGAATGAACGCCGCGTGGCCCATCCACCGACCCACCCTCTCAGCCGCCAGGAGGCACAGTGCCAGGATTCGTCACGAAGCCTGAGCCCGTGCGGGTGCCCGGTCTTGTGCATCTGCACACCGGGAAAGTCCGCGATCTCTACCGCAACGAGGCCGGCGAGCTGATCCTCGTCGCCACCGACCGGATCTCCGCGTACGACTGGGTGCTGCCCACCGAGATCCCCGACAAGGGGCGCATCCTGACCCGGCTGTCGCTGTGGTGGTTCGACCAGCTCGCCGATCTGGTGCCGGGGCATGTCATCTCCACCGAGGTCCCGGATGGGGCGCCCGCCGACTGGGCGGGCCGGGTGATGGTCTGCCAGGCGCTGGACATGATCCCGGTGGAGGCGGTGGCCCGCGGCTATCTCACCGGGTCCGGACTGGTGGAGTACGAGCGCGACCGTACGGTGTGCGGCCTGGCCCTGCCGCCCGGTCTGGTGGACGGCTCCGAGCTGCCCGCGCCGATCTTCACTCCGGCGACGAAGGCGGCGGTGGGGGAGCACGACGAGAACGTCAGCTACGAGGAGGTCGCCCGGCAGGTCGGCGCCGAGACGGCGACGCGGCTGCGGCAGGCCACCCTCGCGGTGTACGGGCGGGCCCGGGACATCGCGCGGGACCGGGGGATCATCCTGGCGGACACCAAGTTCGAGTTCGGGCGGCGGCCGGGCGGCGCGGCGGAGGACGAGCTGATTCTGGCGGACGAGGTGCTGACGCCGGATTCCTCGCGGTTCTGGCGGAAGGACGAGTGGGAGCCGGGCCGCCGACAGAATCCGTACGACAAGCAGATGATCCGTGACTGGCTGTCGTCCCCGGCCTCCGGCTGGGACCGTACGGGCGACACGCCGCCGCCCGTCCTGCCCTCGGAGGTCGTCGACCGGACCAGGGAGCGGTACGCCGAGGCGTACCGGCTGCTCACCGGCACCTCCTGGGACTGACCGCGCACTGTCAAGCGGGCCCCGGGCTGAGCAGTCCGGGGCCCACTTGGTAAAAAACCCCCAACAGGCATGCCACCGGGCTCGACCACCCCCGGTACCGCACCGCCCGAACGGGGATGAACATGCACGCCGGCACGGATCGCAGCAGCCAGCACAGCCCGCGCGACGAGCGGGTGGGCCGCATCGAGCGGCTCACCGACCCGGTGGCCATCCGCGACCGCATCGAAGAGCTGGTCCGCCACGCCCGCGCCGAAGTACTCACCCTGGCGCCGCACCCCGAGCTGTCCGCCGGTTATCTCACCTGGGTCCGCCCGCTCGCGCTGGGCTGCCTGCGCCGCGGGGTGGCCTTCCGTACGGTGATGCTCTGCGAGACCCTCGACGACCCGGCGACGGCCGGCTATCTGCGCGAGATCGAACGGCACGGCGCGCGGGTACGGCTGATCGCGCACGCCACCGAACGGCTGCTGGCCTGTGACGGCCGGGCCGTCGCGCTCCCGCTCGACACCGGGCCCGCCATCGAGCACGGGGCGCTGTTCACCGGGGAGCCCGCCGTGGTGGCCAGCGTGCGGGCCCTGTTCGAGCGCGCCTGGGCGCAGGCCACCCCGCTCACCCCCGCGCCGACCCCGACCGAGACCGCCCGGCTGATCCTGGCCGCGATGTGCTCGGGCGCCAAGGACGAGACGGCGGCGCGCGGCATCGGCGTCTCGGTGCGTACGTACCGGCGCCGGATCGCCCATCTGATGGACCATCTGAACGCGGGCAGCCGCGCCCAGGCCGCCCTGCTGGCCCGGGATCGCGGCTGGATCTGAGCGATCCGCGCCGGCGTCGGCTCCGGTGCCGGCGTCAGGCCGCGGCCCCGGCCCCGGCCTTCTCCGGCGACTCCTCCCGTGGCGCGCTCGCGGCCCCGGCGGCCCCGGTCCGCGGTCGCCCGCCCGGGATGAACACGGCGATCACGGCGGCCAGCAGCGCCGCCCCGCAGGCGATCGCGAAGCCGGTACGGAACCCGGTCAGCGAGGGCACCTCGGCCGTGCCGAAGGTGGTGCTGCTGTTCGCCAGCACCACCCCGATCGCCGCACCGGCGGTGCTGGTGCCGATCGACCGCATCAGGGTGTTCAGTCCGTTGGCGGACGCGGTCTCCGACGCGGGCACGGCGCCCATGATGAGGGTGGGCATCGCGGCGTACGCGATGGCGATGCCGGAGGTCACCACGCAGGAGAAGACGACGACCTGCCAGACTTCGTCCATCATGACCAGGCCGAGCCCGTAGCCGGCCGCGATCACGACCGAGCCGAGGATCAGCGAGGTCTTGGGGCCCCGGGACTTGGTGATGACGGCGGACAGCGGCGAGAAGACCATCATCATCAGACCGCCGGGCGCCATCAGCAGACCGGCGGAGACCATCGACTGGCCGAGCCCGTAACCGGTCTCCGCCGGCAGCTGGAGCAGCTGCGGCGCGATCAGCGACATCGCGTACATGGCGAACCCGATCACCAGCGCGGCGAGGTTGGTGAACAGCACCTGCGGCTTGGCGGTGGTGCGCAGGTCCACCAGCGGCTGCGGGGTGCGCAGCTCGTACCAGCCCCAGGCGAGCAGGACGAGCACCCCGGCCGCGAAGAGGCCCAGTGTGCTGCCGCTGCTCCAGCCCCAGTCGGCGCCCTTGGAGAGCGCGAGCAGCAGGCAGACCAGGCCGATGCCGATGCCGATGGAGCCGGCGAAGTCGAAGCGGCCGGGGGACCGTACTGGCGACTCGGGGACGAAGACGGCGATGAGGGCGAGGGCGAGGGCGGCGAGGCCGGCCGAGGCGTAGAAGAGGACGTGCCAGTCGAAGTTCTGCGCCACCAGCGCGGCGGCGGGCAGGCCGAGCGCGCCGCCGATGCCCAGCGAAGCGCTCATCAGGGCCATGGAGGAGGCGACCCGCTCGGGCGGCATGACATCGCGCATGACGCCGATGCCGAGCGGGATGAGGCCCATGCCGAAGCCCTGGAGGGCGCGGCCGGCGACCATCGGGACGACCGAGTCGGACAGCGCGCACACCAGTGAGCCGACGATGAGCAGCCCGAGGTTGACGAAGATGATCCGGCGCTTGCCGAACATGTCGCCGAGCCGGCTGGTGGTGGGGATGGCGACGGCGGCGGCCAGCAGGGTGGCGGTGACCACCCAGGAGGCGTTGGCGGTGGTGGTGTCGAGCAGGGTGGGCAGCTGGACGAGGAGCGGGACCACCAGGGTCTGCATCAGCGCGGTGACGATGCCGGCGAAGGCGAGCACCACGATGATGACGTTGGCCGACCCCTTGTCGACGGTGGGGGCTGCGGCGGCGGGCGGTGGCGGCGCTGCCGGGGTGGAGCTGGGCATGGAATACGGCCTCCGGGCGGAGTGGGAAGAGAACAGCCGGGCGGGGTGGGCTGCCCCGTCCATATTCATGCAGCATACATATGATGTGCATCATGCATATTTCGTTCGGGTGTGGAACGCTCGACCTTGGGATGTTCTTTAAGATCCACCAGGACCCGACGAGGAGGTAAACCCGGTGACGGTGCCCCAGCCCCAGCCCCAGCCCCAGTCGCAGGAACGGTTCGAGGGACTGCAACGCGAACTGCTGCTGCTCGCCCGGTACGAGCTGGCCAGCAGGCAGCGCGAAGGCGGCGGAATGCTGGAACGGTCGGCCCATCTGCTGCTCACCCGGCTCGCCGCCCAGGGCCCGATGACCATCTCCGAACTCGCCCAGGCGTTCGCCCTCGACACCTCCACCATCAACCGGCAGACCGCCGCCCTGCTGCGCGACGGACTGGCCCGCCGGGTCGCCGACCCCGAGGGCGGCATGGCGCGCAGGCTCCAGATGACGGAGGAGGGCGCCCGGCGGCTCGCCGACCGGGAACGGACCAGCCGCGAAGGGCTGGCCAAGGTGCTCGCCGAGTGGACACCGGCGGAGGTGCGCGCCCTGGAGGACGCGCTGACCCGCTTCAACCAGAGCATCGAGACCCACAGCGGGCGCTCCTGGCCCCGCCCGGCAGGCACCACCACGGCGACCGGGCGCTGAGCCCGCCGGCTACCGGTCCCGCTCCTCGGCCTCCCGCCGCGCGTCCTCCGCCCGGAAACCGCGCCAGGCGACCCAGGCGACGATGCCGATGGAGATCCCGAACACGATCAGAGTGGCAGTCGTCATGGCGGAGACGATCCTTTCGACGAAGAGAAGAGAAGAGAAGAGAAGAGGGGGAGCCGGGAACGGGAAGCCGGGCCGGCACCGGCTCAGATCCAGCCGCGTTCCCGCGCCAGCCGTACGGCGGTGTGCCGGTTCTCGGCGTGCAGCTTGGCCGCCGCCGAGGAGAGGTAGTTGCGTACGGTGCCCGGGGCCAGCGCGGCCCGCTCGGCGACCTCACTGATCGGCGCACCGTCCGCCGCCAGCTCCAGCAACTCCGTCTCGCGGGCGGTCAGCGGCGAATCGCCCGCGCTGATGGCGTCCGCCGCCAGCTCCGGGTCAATGTAACGGGTGCCCGCGTGCACCGTACGGATGATTTCCGCCAGTCGCCGCGCCGAGACCGTCTTGGGCAGAAACCCGCGCACCCCCGCCGACAGCGCCCGCTTCAGATGCCCCGGCCGGCCGTGCCCGGTCACGATCATCGTGGTGCACTCCGGCAGCTCCACCCGCAACCGGGCCGCCACCGCCACCCCGTCCGCGCCCGGCATCTGGAGATCAAGCACCGCCACATCCGGCCGCTGCGCCGCCGCCATCGCCAGCGCCTCGGGCCCCGAGGCGGCCTCGGCCACCACCAGCAGATCGTCCTCAAGCGCCAGCAACGCCGCCAGCGCGCCCCGGATGAGGTGCTCGTCGTCCGCCAGCAACACCCGGATCACGCCCCCACCACCCCCGCCGACGCGGCCCCCGGCTCCGCCACTGCGGACGGCTCCGGCTCCGGCTGTGCGGTGCCCGGTTCCCGCTCCACCGTCGGCGGCCGTGCCGGTTCCGCCGGCCGGCTCCGCCCCGCCGTCGCCGCTGCCGTCGCTGTCGCCGGCGTCGTCGCTGCCGCTGCCGTCGCCGTCGGTACCGGAACGGTCGCCGTCAGCCGGAACGAGCCGCCGGCCTCCCCGTACGGGCCCGCCGTCAGCGTGCCGCCCAGGGCCGCCAGACGGTCCCGCAGGCCCAGCAGGCCAGTGCCGGCCACGGAGGCTCCTCCAGGCACGCCGCCGCCCGCCCGTACTCCGTCGTTGTCCATCTCCAGCACCGCCGCGATCCCGCCGGGACCCGGCACCCGTACCCGGATCACACACCCCGCCGCCGCGTCCGCGTGCCGCAGCACATTGGTGGTGCCCTCCCGCACCACCCACCCCAGCGCGGACTGCACCGCCACCGGCAGCCCCGCACTGCCCCCGTCCTCGATCCGGCAGCCGATCCCCGCCGCCTCCAGTACCCCCCGCGCCCCCGCCAGCTCCGCGTCCAGATCCGCCTCGCGGTAGCCGCGCACCACCTCCCGCATCTCCTGCTGCGACTGCCGCGCGATCCGCTGCACCTCCGCCATCTGCTCCACCGCTGCCGCTGTCGCCGACGGTCCGCGCCCGGCCAACTGCGCCGCCAGTTCGCTCTTCAGCGCGATCACCGACAGATTCCGCCCCAGTACGTCGTGCATGTCCCGGCCGAACCGCAGCCGTTCCTCCGCCACCGCCAGCCGGGCCTCCGTCTCGCGCGCCGCGTCCAGCTTGTTCACCACCAGCAGCGTCCACGTCGTCACCCGGCAGGTGAACGCCATCAGCACCAGCATCGCCCCCGTCAGCAGCGTCAGCACCACCACGATCTGCCCGGGCACCCCGGCGAACGCGGACCCCGCGGCCATCGCGGCCATCACCACCGCCAGCGTCACCCCCATCTGCCGCATCGACAGCAGCAGCGAAGGACCGCCGGCGCCGAACGCGACCAGTGAGACCAGCACCCCCACCGTCGACATCGGCGCCTGCCAGGCCGCCACCGCGCCGAACACCAGCCCCGCGATCAGCAGCGAAAGCCCCGCCTGCGCGGCCAGCAGCCGCCCCGGCCACGACGCGCGGTCGCGCCCCTCGCTCAGATACCAGCGCAGCCCGGCCCGGGTGAGCAGCACATTGCCCCCGGTGTGCACCAGGATCAGCAGCCCGAGCGCCACCGCCACCGGCGGATCGCTGTCCGCGATCCACTGCGGCATGTTCAGCGGGACCGCGATCAGTTCCACGCCCGCGAAGGTGTACAGCGTGTACCGCGTGTACTGGGCCACCCGCGCCCGCTGGGTGCTGCCGATGAACCGGTCCACCCAGCCACCGCCGCCACCCGGCGCCGCGGTACCCGCCGCACCGGCCGTGCCCGCCGTACCCATGCCCCGCCTCACACCCCTCTCACACCCGCCCGGCTCACTGCCGAGGATCCCAGCGGAACCAGCGTCGTACAGCAAACACCGACAGACCGGTCCACACCACCGCCAGCAGCAGCGCCAGCCGCAGCTCGCCGTCCGGCATTCCGCCCAGCCAGCCACCGCGCACCAGCTCGATCACCGGCGTCATCGGCAGCACCCGGAAGACATTCGCCACCCCGTCCGGCATCGCGTCCAGCGGGACGAACAGGCCCGACGCCACCGCCGAGAGCATGAAGAATGGCAGGCTGGTGATCTGTGCGGCCTCCACGGTCCTGGTGAACGCCGCCGTCAACGCCGCCAGGCACACCATCAGCACCACCCCCAGCAGCACCCCGAGCACCAGCACCACCGGCTGCTCCGGCGCCCCCACATCGAGCAGCAGCGCCCCGGACACCACCAGCACGGCGATCTGCGCCACCGCCAGCACCGCCGACGGCAGCGCCGTGCCGGTCAGGATCTCGGCGTCCGTCACCTCCCCGGTGCGCAGCCGCTTGAGCACCCGCTCCTCGCGCCGCGCCACATAGGCGGCGATCGGGTTGAAGTAGGCCACCAGCAGCAGTACGAACCCGATGCCGCCGGTGAGCACCAGCTCCCCGACGCTCAGCCGGGTCTCCACCGAGTCGAGGTTGCCCGCCGAGGAGTACGACAGCAGCACCATGCCGACCGGCATCGCCAGGCCCATGAACAGCGCCGTGCGGTTGCGCAGCAGCAGCGTCAGCTCGGCCCGTCCCAGCGCCGCCATCCGCCGCAGCGACGCCTTGCTCGGCACCCCCAACAGCAGCCGCCAGGTGGCCGTACCCGTACCCATCCCGGCGTGCCCCCCGTCGTGCGGCGGCGTGTGCCGCGCCCCGTGCCGTACGCCCTGCGCCTCGGTCCGCGTCCCCGTACCGTGATTCACGCTCCCGCCACCTCCAGAAAGACTTCCTCCAGCGAGGCCGAGCGGGCATCCAGATCCGCCAGCTCCACCCCGGCCTCCCGCGCCCACAGCAGCACCTCGGTCAGCGCCCGCTGCAACTCCCGGGTACGGATCTCCACCCGCTGCCCGTCCGCCGCCGCCGGCACCGACAGCGGCAGCCGCTCGTGCCCCACCCCCGGCGGCAGCGTGAACCGGATTCTGGCCGGCTGCGCCTCCAGTACCTGGGCCGTCGTCCCCGACACCACGATCCGTCCCTCGCGCATGATCGCCAGCCGGTCGGCCAGCGCCTCCGCCTCCTCCAGGTAGTGCGTGGTCAGCAGCACGGTGGTGCCCGCGTCGCGCAGCTCGCCCACCAGCTGCCAGGTGCGCTGCCGCGCCTCCGGATCGAGACCGGTGGTCGGCTCGTCCAGGAACAGCAGCCCGGGCCGCCCCATCAGCGCCAGCGCCAGATCCAGCCGCCGCCGCTCACCGCCGGACAACTGCTTGACCCGTACGTCCGCCCGGTGCGTGAGCCCCACCAGTTCCAGCGCCTCGGGCACCGGCCGCGCCCCGGTGACGCAGCCGGCCCACATCCGGCCGGTCTCGGTGACCGTCAGATCGGCCGGGAAGCCGCCCTCCTGGAGCATCATCCCGATGTACGGGCGCACCCGGTCCCGGCGCCGGTACGGATCGTGCCCGAACACCCGCACCTCGCCACCGGTGGCCGGGGCGAGCCCTTCCAGCACCTCCACGGTGGAGGTCTTGCCCGCGCCGTTCGTGCCCAGCAGCGCGAACAGCTCGCCGCGCCGTACCTCGAAGTCCATCCCGCGCACGGCCTCGAAGCCGCCGGGGCCGGCCGGCCCGTACCGGCGGCGCAGCCCGCGCGCCTCGATCACCGTCGTGGTGCCCGTCGCATCGTCCTTGACCATGCTTCAAGGCTGCCGCCCCGGGCGGCCCGTTCCCCCTGCCGACTGTCATCGATCCCCATGACGAATGTCAGACCGGGGCCCGCCGCCGGCCCGCCCCGGCTCTCACAACGCCGAAGGGCCCGGTCTGTTGAGACCGGGCCCTTCATTCTGAGCGGACGACGAGATTCGAACTCGCGACCCCAACCTTGGCAAGGTTGTGCTCTACCAGCTGAGCTACGTCCGCCTGCGGCACCTACTGTACCTGATCCCCGAGGGGGTCTTGCACCAGGTACCGAGCTGCTGCCGAGCGGGTGACAGGAATTGCACACTGCGCCTCCCCCTTGGAAAGGGGGCGTTCTACTACTGAACTACACCCGCATCTCCACCGACTGGTGCGCAGAGACTACGCACCGGAGTGGATAGAGCGGGTGACAGGAATTGCACACTGCGCCTCCCCCTTGGAAAGAGGGTGTTCTACTACTGAACTACACCCGCGCATCCGCCTCGTTCGGGGCTTTTCCGGCCCCGCCCTTCGGCGTGATCCAGACTCTAGCCGATCACCGGGGGTCGTTGGCAAATCGGCTCAACGCCCGGATCAGTGAGCCTCGTTGAAGGCGTCGTAGACCTTGCGGGGGATGCGCCCGCGGGCCGGCACGTCGAAGCCGTTCGACTCGGCCCAGGCGCGCACCGCGCGCGGGTCCGGGGCCACCGAGGTGTGGTGGAAGGCCCGGCCCGACTTGGCGCGCTTGCGGCCGGCGGTCACATAGGGGGCGAGGACGGTACGGAGCTTCTCCGCGTTCGCCTCGCTGAGGTCGATCTCGTACGTCTTCCCGTCAAGCCCGAAAGCTACCGTTTCCGAGGCTTCCCCGCCGTCGATGTCGTCGGAGAGGGTGACCACGACGCGCTGTGCCATGGATATCGGTCCTTTCGGCGGGTATGCCCCGTACCTGACGTATCTGACGACGACGCCGGGCCGGAGTGCGCGCCGGCGTCGCGGGGCGTTCCCATGATCGGGAGCAAGGTGCTGTACTGCGGTACGGCGGTGCCGTGTTCGTTATTTGTACAACGACTGGCTTTTTCTGCGAAGCGCGAAGTCGCCCGGGGCGGAAATTCGGCCTCACGTGTCATGCCGCAATGGGGACCATACGGTTTTCCCGGCGCTTCTTGCAGGGGTTTCCGCCCCCGATACCTGAACGTGACCGATTCACGTCAGAGGCGGGGCCGGGTGCCGCGATGTCTACCCGTGTAGATTTGTCCGACAGGTACGCTGATGGGCAGCAGCGTCAGCACCAATCCCACCGGGAGTACCTGTGGCCCGCGTCGTAGTCGACGTCATGCTCAAGCCGGAGATCCTCGACCCCCAGGGCCAGGCCGTGCAACGCGCGCTGCCCCGCCTCGGGTTCGCCGGAATCTCCGATGTCCGCCAGGGCAAGCGTTTCGAGCTGGAGGTGGACGGCCCCGTCGATGAGGCCGCCCTCGCCCGGATCCGCGAGCTTGCCGAGACCTTCCTCGCCAACACGGTGATCGAGGACTTCGACGTACGCGTGGAAGAGCCCGCGGAAGAGGTCGCCCAGTGACCACCCGTGTGGGAGTCGTCACCTTCCCCGGCTCGCTCGATGACCGCGACGCCCAGCGCGCGGTCCGCCTCGCCGGCGCCGAGCCGGTCGCCCTGTGGCACCGCGACACCAGCCTGCACCAGGTGGACGCGGTGATTCTGCCGGGCGGTTTCAGCTACGGCGATTATCTGCGCTGCGGCGCGATCGCCCGTTTCTCCCCGGTGATGGAAACGATCATCGAGCAGGCCCGGGCCGGGCTTCCGGTGCTCGGGATCTGCAACGGCTTCCAGGTGCTGTGCGAATCGCATCTGCTGCCCGGCGCCCTCACCCGTAATGATCATCTGCATTTCATCTGCCGGGATCAGCGGCTGCGCGTCGAGAACGCCGACACCGCCTGGACCGCCGACTACACGGCCGGCCAGGAGATCACCATCCCGCTCAAGAACGGCGAGGGCGGCTACGTCGCCGACGAGCGCACCCTCGACGAGCTGGAGGCGGAGGGCCGGGTCGTCTTCCGCTACCTCGACCGCAACCCCAACGGCTCGCGCCGCGACATCGCCGGCGTCACCAACGCCGCCGGCAACGTCGTCGGCCTGATGCCGCACCCCGAGCACGCCGTCGAATCCCTCACCGGGCCCAGCACCGACGGTCTCGGCTTCTTCACCTCAGTCCTCAAGAAGCTGGTCGCCGCCTCATGACCCTCGACACCGTCAAGCACGCCGCCGCCACCCCCGACACCGAGCTGCCCTGGGCCGAACTCGGCCTCAAGCAGGACGAGTACGAGCGCATCCGCGCCATCCTCGACCGCCGCCCGACCGGCGCCGAGCTGGCCATGTACTCGGTGATGTGGTCCGAGCACTGCTCGTACAAATCCAGCAAGGTGCACCTCAAGCAGTTCGGCGAGAAGGCCCCGCCCTCCGACGCGCTGCTGGTCGGCATCGGTGAGCAGGCGGGCGTCGTGGACGTCGGCCAGGGCTACGCGGTCACCTTCAAGGTCGAGTCGCACAACCACCCCTCGTACGTCGAGCCCTACCAGGGCGCCGCCACCGGCATCGGCGGCATCGTCCGCGACATCATCGCCATGGGCGCCCGCCCGGTCGCCGTGATGGACCCGCTGCGCTTCGGCGCCCCCGACCACCCCGACACCAAGCGCGTCCTGCCGGGCGTCGTCGCCGGGATCGGCGGCTACGGCAACTGCCTGGGCCTGCCCAACATCGGCGGCGAGATCGTCTTCGACGACTGCTACCAGGGCAACCCGCTGGTCAACGCCCTGTGCGTGGGCGTCATGCGGCACGAGGACATCCACCTCGCCAAGGCGTCCGGGGCCGGCAACAAGGTCATCCTGTACGGCGCCCGCACCGGCGGCGACGGCATCGGCGGCGCCTCCATCCTCGCCTCGGAGACCTTCGAGGACGCGGACGGCAAGCCCGCCAAGCGGCCGGCGGTGCAGGTCGGCGACCCGTTCCAGGAGAAGCTGCTCATCGAGTCCACCCTGGAGCTGTTCGCCCAGGACCTGGTGGTCGGCATCCAGGACCTCGGCGCGGCAGGGCTGTCGTGCGCCACCTCCGAGCTGGCCTCCAACGGCTCCGGCGGCATGCGTGTCGAGCTGGACGTCGTCCCGCTGCGCGACTCCTCGCTCTCCCCCGAGGAGATCCTGATGAGCGAGTCGCAGGAGCGGATGTGTGCGGTCGTCGAGCCGGAGAAGGTCGAGCGGTTCCTCGCGGTGTGCGAGAAGTGGGATGTCATCGCCACCGTCATCGGTGAGGTGACGGACGGCGACCGTCTGGAGATCTTCTGGCACGGCGAGCAGATCGTGGACGTACCGCCGCGCACGGTCGCGCACGAGGGCCCGCTGCTGCACCGCCCGTACGCCCGCCCCGAGTGGCAGGACGCGCTCCAGGCGGACGACGCGGGCACGCTGCCGAAGCCGGAGACGGCGGAGGAACTGCGCGAGCAGGTCATGCGGTTGATCGCCTCCCCCAACCAGGCGTCGAAGGCGTGGGTGACCGACCAGTACGACAAGTACGTGCTCGGCAACACGGTGCTCGCCCAGCCGGAGGACGGCGGGATGATCCGGATCGACGAGGAGACCAACCTCGGCGTCGCGATCGCCACCGACGGCAATGGCCGGTACGCGAAGCTCGACCCGTACGCGGGCGCGCAGCTGGCGTTCGCCGAGTCGTACCGCAATGTGGCGGCCACCGGCGCCAAGCCGCTGGCCGTGACCGACTGCCTGAACTTCGGCTCGCCGGAGGACCCGGCCGTGATGTGGCAGTTCGCGGAGGCCACCCGCGGCCTGGCCGACGCCTGCCAGGCGCTGGGCACGCCGGTGACCGGCGGCAACGTCTCGCTGTACAACCAGACCGGCGAGCAGGCCATCCACCCCACCCCGGTGGTCGGCGTGCTCGGCGTGATCGACGATGTCACCCGCCGCACCCCCCACGCGTTCGAGGAAGCGGGTCAGCTGATCTACCTCCTGGGCGACACCGCCGAGGAGTTCGGCGGCTCGGCGTGGTCCCAGGTGATCCACAACCACCTGGGCGGCCTGCCGCCGAAGGTGGACCTGGAGCGGGAGCGGCTGCTGGCCGACATCCTGATCAGCGCGTCCCGTGACGGCATGATCGACGCGGCGCACGACCTGTCGGACGGCGGTCTGATCCAGGCGGTCACGGAGTCGGCGGTGGCCGGCGGGGTCGGCGCCCGGCTGGTCGTGCCGGATGACCTGTCGGTGTTCACGTTCCTCTTCTCGGAGTCGGCGGGCCGGGCGATCGTGTCCGTGCCGCGCAGCGAGGAGACCCGCTTCACCGACATGTGCGCGGCCCGTGGCCTGCCGGCGGCGCGGGTGGGCGTGGTCGACGGCGAGGCGATCGAGGTGCAGGGCGAGTTCAGCATCCCGCTGGCGGAGCTGCGCGAGGCGCGCGAGGCGACGCTGCCGGCGCTGTTCGGCTGAGAAGGCAGGACGGCCGGGCCCGTACGGTATTGCGCACCGTACGGGCCCGGCCGTCGTTCACCGCCTACCGCAGCACCAACTGCACGATGGCGACGGAGCCGACCAGCACGATGAACCCGCGCAGCACGGCCGGGCTGAGCCGCCGCCCGACCTTCGCGCCGAGCTGACCGCCGAGCGCGGAGCCGACGGCGAGCAGGGCGACGGCGGTCCAGTGGAAGTCGGCGAGGAAGAGGAAGAAGATCGCGGCGACGGTGTTGACGATCGCGGCGAGGACGTTCTTGACCGCGTTGAGCCGCTGCATGGTGTCGTCGAGCAGCATGCCCATCAAGGACATGTAGATGATGCCTTGGGCGGCGGCGAAGTAGCCGCCGTAGACGCTGGCGAGGGCGAGCCCGGTGGAGAGCAGCGGCCCGCCGTTGGGCCGGGCGGCGGTGCCGGTACGTTCCCGGCGCGCTCGCAGGGCCCGGCTGATCCGGGGCTGGAGGATCACCAGGACGAGCGCCAGCCCGACGAGCACCGGCACGATCCGCTCGAAGGCGGAGGCGGGCAGCGCGAGCAGCAGTGAGGCGCCGGTGACTCCGCCGATCAGGGCGCCCACCCCGAACCGCAGCACCCGCGGCAACTGCCCTTTGAGCTCCCGCCGGTACCCGATGGCGCCGCTGATGGAGCCGGGGATGAGCCCCATCGCGTTGGAGACCGTGGCGGTGACGGGCGGCAGCCCCACGGCCAGTAGTACAGGGAAGGTGATCAACGTCCCGGAGCCGACCACGGTATTGATGGCACCGGCTCCGAGGCCCGCACTGAAGACCGCGATCATCTCCGCCAGCGACATGCTCATGATCGGATCATAAAACCTGAACATTTCGGTGAGGACCGAAGGGTAGCGGGGCGACACTGGACCCCATGGACACAGCCCCCGATCTGGCCGCCGTGGCCCGGCTGCTGGCGGACGGCACCCGCGCCCGCATCTGCTGGGCCCTCCTCGACCGCCGCGCCTGGACCGCCACCGAGGTGGCACACCACACCGGGGTGGCCGCCTCGACCACCACCGAGCACCTCAACCTCCTCGTACGCGGCGGCCTGCTCACCCAGGAACGCCAGGGCCGGCACCGCTACGTACGGCTGTCCGACCCCCAGGTCGCCGAACTCATCGAAAACCTCGCCGCCCTGGCCCCCAACCGCCCCGCCCCCACCCCCTCCCTGTCCGGCGTCCGCCGCCACCGGGCGCTGGCCCACGCCCGTACCTGCTACGACCATCTCGCGGGAACGGTGGGGGTGGCCATCACGGACGCGATGACCGAACGCGGCCTGCTGGACTGGCAACGGGGCGTGCGGCTGACGGGCGACGGCGCGATCTGGCTCGCCGAACTGGGCATCCCGATGGACCCCGGCACCCGCCGCCCCCTGGTCCGCTCCTGCCTGGACTGGACCGAGCGCCGCCCGCACCTCGGCGGCGCGGTCGGCGCGGCACTGTGCCGCCACGCGCTGGAGTCGGGCTGGCTGACCCGCGACAAGCTGACCCGGGCGGTCACGGTGACGGAAACCGGCCGCGAAGCGCTGGCGATCTGCCTGTCCTTGAACCTATGACTCGGGGAACCGCCGCAGCGGACAGTGCGGACGACAGGCGTACAGCTGATACCGGTACCCCCACCGATCGAGCAGTGGCGGCCCCAACCGCCGTGCCATGGCGCCCAGATACCGATTGCACAGCACACAGCGGATGCCCATGAGCTGATGCGGCTGCAATCGCCGCAGGTCCGGCAACGGCTCGGTCATGGGCTCACCCCCTACGACGGGGCCCCGACCGCTCCCTGACCGCCTCGTCGTGCCACTTGCTGATGCGGTGATGAGCGACGGCGGCGAATGAGACGGAGACGAAGAAGGCGACTGCGAAGACTACGAGCATGACATCCTTCGACGTCACGCGACAGCCCCTCCAGGAGTGACCAGCTCGAACCACACGGCCTTCCCGAACGGATGCCGCCCCCCGAAGACTTCGCACCCCCACCGCGAGGCGAGCACCTGGAGCAGTACGACCCCCCGCCCCCGCTCCCCGAGCACGCAGTCGCCCGCGATGGGCACGGCCGGCACGGGGGCGGGGCAGTTGTCGAAGACCTCGACCCGGACGAGATCGGGCCGAATCGCGGTGATGAGTGAGACCTGCGGGGTGTTCGTATGCAGATACGCATTGCTGACCACCTCGGACACCAGCAACCGAACGGTATCCAGATCCACCCCGCACCCGGCCCGCTCCAGCAGCCAGACGACGTGGTCGCGGGACAGCCGCACGGCATCGGGCGTATTGCCGGTGATGAACTGATACGAACGCACCCCGGGAACCGGTGGTTTCAGCACAGCGACGCTCATGGGAGCGCCCTCCCTTGCCTCGATGAGTGGCCACGTGGCAGCAGCCAGGGGTTAAAAATAAATGCCAAATCACTTGTGCTGCAACGGAGAAGACAAACTTCACTCCTGTGAGTGAAGGCGGTGGATCTGTCGTGTCCGGGGCGGCAGACTGGGGCCGTACACAGGGAGGGAGTCCGATGGGACTGCGCGTCAACCCAAGCCAGCGCCAACGTCGTTTGGGTGTCGAGCTGCGGAGACTGCGAGAAGATAGCCGTCTGACCGGCACCAGGGCCGGGGCGGAGCTGGGATTCAGTCCTGCTCACCTGAACCACATCGAGTCAGGCCGAACGGCTATTCCTGTGCCGAAGATCAGGGCCTTCGCGGACCTCTACGGTTGCAAGAATGAACACCTGATCGATTCCCTGATCGCCATGAGCCAGTCCAACGGCCGAGGCTGGTGGTCCGAGTACCGCTTCCCGCCCCACACCGATGGGGCGCGCGATCTGGCCGAGCTTGAGTCGATGTCGGCCGGATTCCGCGTGGTCCAGTACCTGCATGTGCCTGGCCTGCTCCAAACGCCGGAGTACATGCGCGCGCTGTTCAACAGCGGACACCCGGGGGAACCCGAGGAGACACTGGAACGGTACGTCGACTTTCGGCTGCGCCGACAGCGGCTGCTCAAGGAGCCCCGACCCCCTGTGTTCCACGCTGTCATTCACGAGGCCGCGCTCCGGATGGAGTTCGTAGGCCGCGAGGTACTGCGCAGGCAGATCGAGCACCTGCTGGAGATGTCCAGACTGCCCAACGTGGAGATCCAGGTAATCCCGTTCCGTGCCGACGTCTACCGCGTCTTCATCCAGTCCTCGTTCACCTGCCACGACGCAGCAGTCCCCGAACTTGGCACGGTCTACGTCGAACACCCGACTGAGTCACCCTTCATCACCGGTCAGGCCAATCTTCGGCAATTCTCTGATGCATTCGCGAAGCTTGCAGCTGTCGCACTGCCGCCCATCGACATGGACCCTGGGAGTACTGTCCATGCCAGAAGAAACTCCCTCGGGTTGCTTCAGCGCCTCCTGTACGACTTGTGAAGGGAAGCCGATGTCCAGCCGCGCCTGGAGGAAGTCCAGCTTCAGCAATAGCAACGGCAACGGCGACTGCCTCGAACTCGCCGCGATAGCCAACGGCACGCTCCTCCTCCGGGAGAGCGACGACCCCGCCGTGGTCCTCGCCGTCACCAACCCGGCCCGTCTGGAGGCGCTGATGGCGGCCGTCAAGGGTGTTCGCCCGCCATTTCACCGGGGCTAGCCAACTGCTTCACCAAGTGCGCACAATCTTCTGTCGCTTCACGCAACTCCAAGCAGGAGGTTGATCCGTGAACCGCTTAAGACGCGCATGCCCGCCGTTGCTCGCCGCCACCCTGATGCTCTCCGCTCTCGCCGGGACCGCCTCGGCCGACGGCCGTACCGACCTCACCGCCAGCGAGACGGCCACCGCGCAGCTTTCCCCGGAGGCCGCCGGCCTCGCCGCCCGGGCCGGCGGCGACCCCACCGCCGCGGTGAAGGAGTACTGGACCCCGGAGCGGATGGCCAACGCCATCCCTGCCGACGACCTCCCACCGGCCGAATCGGACGAGACGTACGGCACGTACGCGCCGACCGACCGGGGCACCCCGGTGTCCATCGAGCCCGCGCCGCCGCTCGCACGTGAGGACGGCGACTTCACCGCCGCCATCAATGACTCGCCCGGCGTGGGCAAGGTGTTCTACACCAACCCGCGAACCGGCACGGACAGCTCGTGCACGGCCGGGGCCGTGAACAGCGACTCGAAGCAGATGGTGGTCACCGCCGGCCACTGCGTCATCGAGGGCGGCACCGGTACGGCCGGCCCGTGGATGTACAACTGGGTCTACGTACCCAGCTATCGCCGTGGATTCGACCCTTACGGCGTCTTCGTGGCCAAGGAGTTCCGGGCTTTCGTCGGCTGGATCAACAACAGCGACCGCACCCTGGACGTGGCCATGGTGACCACCTGGCCCAACTTCGGCCAGAAGCTCGTCAACGTCACCGGCGGCAACGGTCTGAGCATCAACTACAACCGCAATCAGGCCGTCACGGCGTTCGGTTATCCCGTGAACCGGGACACCGTCGCCGAGGTGCAGTGGTGGTGCCAGGGAACGACCGCCGGCGACTCGGACGGCAGGCTCAGGCTGGGCTGCAACTTCGGCCCCGGCGCGAGCGGCGGGCCCTGGCTGCGGGCCTTCGACGAGGGCTTGGGTCTTGGCTACATCAACGGCGTCTTCGCGACCCTCGACACGGTGGGCGTGAACCGGAGCCCGTACTTCGGTGACAGCGTCAAGGCGATGTTCGACGCCCAGGGCAGTGTGACGTAGTGACCCGCCCCTGTCCGCCCGGCTACCCTGCCACCGGGCGGACAGGGAGGATGCTCATGGGACCCACCACCAGACGCGCACTGGCCGCACTCGCGGGCGTGGCCGCCGGGCTTCTCGTCGGTGTGGCCGTGGGGGTGACCGTCGCCTCGTACAGCACCGCCGACGACGGAAGCACCGGCTACGCAACGAACGAGGACCCGTCCGACATCGATGACTACTGGACCCCCGAACGCATGAGAAACGCCAAGGGCCTCTGATCACCCACCCGCCGCCCGCCGACAGACCGCCGCCCACGCACCGAGCCGCGCCCGGGCCTCGTCCCCGAAGAGGGCTGCCTGCTCCAGGGCGGCGAAGGCATCGCGATAGGCGCGGATGTCTTGATGGTCACGGAGGACGAGGACTCCGGTGTCCGTCTCGACGGTGGCCAGCGAGCGGTCATAGACGGTGAACGTGTTCAAGGGCCGCACTGGGGTGGGTGATCCGAGCGGGATGACGCCGAGCCGGACACTGGGCAGACGGGTCAGCGCGGCAAGGTGGTCGATCTGCTCGGCAAGCTGATCAGGCCCGACCACCGGCCACCGTACTGCTTGTTCGGTGAGCAGAAAGCGAAAGCTCTTGGACCGGTCGTGGAGCACAGCCTTCCGTTCCAGCTTGGCCTGCACCGTGGGCTCGATATCACCAGGATTGTCGTCGAGGCTCGCACGCATGTACTCGGGCGTGGACAACAGTCCGGTGACCATGGAGAGCAGGAAGTAGCGCATTTCGGTCGACGTTGTTTCGAGCGCCTTCAAGTCGGTCTGTGCCGTGAGGATTCCCTTGCGATGGAGCTCTCGATGGTTCCGCCATTCGGTGTTGGCGATCCGTGCCAGTGCCAGAACGTCGGCGGCGGTATCGGCGGGCACATCAAGGGCGCGAAGAATGCGCTCTATGTCCATCAGGGAGGGGCGGATGCGCCCGGTCTCGATCCGGCTCACCTTCGACTGCGACATGTTGCAACGCGCGGCGAGCCGGTCTCCGGAGAGACCGGCTCGCTTCCGCAGGGACCGGAGCGTGTCGGCCAGCTCCTGCCCGGAACGTCTCAGTTGCTCAGGTTCGAAGGACACCCTTCACATACTCCGGGTACGGGATCGACTCCGCCAGCGCGATGCGCTGATACTCGACGAACGGCGCGGCGTCGCCGTCGTACAGTTCGCGGCTGATCTGGGTGCCGTCCTCCGCATAGTGCATGAGCACCACGGTCTTCCGATCGAACATCCAGAAGTCCCGCACGCCGGGCAGCGGGTTCTTCCGGTCGGTAATGTCGAGGATCCGGATATCGTCGCCTGCCGGCCAGTGCACATCGTAGGCAGTGAACTCAAATCGGAGGTATTCCGAGAGTGGGCGGGAGAGAATGTGTACCCGGCCCTTGGTTCTTCCCTCTTCGCGTTGACGCCGGAGTTCATCGACATAGCTGCTGTCGTCCCTGTTGTAGCCGTTGAACGTTCCGGCTTTGAATGCCGTGAAGTCCTCAGATTCCTGCGGCACCAGATACTGAGGAAGGGTTTCCAGTCGCCATGCTTCGAAGCGAACGCTCCGGAACATGGCTTGCCACTCTTCACCATCCAAGAACACGAAATGCCTCCCGGAGTACCGTCTCGGGGATCTCGACAAGAACTTCCCCGTCGGGGGGACGGAAGCCGTCAAAGAGGTTGCCCTGGATGATGAAAGAACCGCGGTCGGTGGCGTAGACGTTCGGACAGTCGTTCCTGCCGCACTTGTCGTCGCCGTTCCCATTGCCCGTGAGCCTCGTGAGCCCCACCTGCTCGGACATGCGAAACCTCCTGGTCCGTGGCCCAGTTGGGACCACCCCAGGGACCCTACGCCTTGTGATCAGCCACTGTCCATGTGAGATGGCGGCTATGCACGTAGTCGCATAAAAAGAGATCCCGGGTCGGTCACCTGTTCAATACGTACTGCCTCTGCGGTATTTAGTCGTTATCGCGCATAGAGGTGGTGTGGCAGAATCCTCCGGGCATGATGAAGACGTGGAAGCCGCAGTGGGCCGGCTTGTCGCAGAATGGGGGTCGGCAATGGAAACGTCCGAACGTGCGCGTCTGGATACCTACTTCTCCAAGGTGGCACGTGCCTTCGTGCCTTCTGTGATTCCTTCCTCGCTGCTGATCACCCATCTCCTGCCGGAACGTCCGAGCTTCATCCGTGCCGTACACCAGATCTCCCAGCTGCGGGCAGTGCTCCCGAAGCCGAAATCCGTGCATGTGCCGGCCAGGCGGGAGATCGAGCGGACCGTGCCCTGCGACGATCTGTCGCGCGGTCTGTTCGCCGATCCGGATTCCGCCGTGAGTTATGTGGAGAGCCGTGCCGGCGGGGAATCGCTGGTCCTTCTTGACGTGGGCGGGTACTTCGAGCCGGCGCTCGACGCGCTCTGTGAGCGGCTCTCCGGCCGGGTGCTCGGGGTGATCGAGGACACCGAGAACGGGCACAAACGGTATGCCCAGCGGGACAAGCTGCCGTGCCCCGTGATCTCTGTGGCCCGCTCGCCCCTCAAGGAGCCCGAGGACTTTCTGGTGGGCCAGTCGGTGGTCTTCTCCACGGAGGCCCTGCTTCGCGGCCGCGGAGACATCCTGCACGGCCGCCCGGCCCTGGTGATCGGCTTCGGCAAGCTCGGTTCCAGCATCGCCCGGCTGCTGCACGCCAAGGGTGTCCACGTCACCGTCCACGACGCGACCCCGTACGGCGTGCCCAGGCGCTCTCCCAGGGGTTCGCGGTCGCCCGGGATCGGGACAGGGCGCTGGGTGCCGCCGGCCTGGTGCTGTGTGCCACCGGGGCGCTCTCGCTGCGCGGGGAGGATTTTCCGCTGCTGCGCAATGGCGCTTACGTGGCGACCGTCACCAGCAGCGAGGACGAACTCGAACTCGGCGGACTGCCGGACGGCTACGCGCGCGGCGGAGTGGGGGATCACGTGACGCGGTACAGCACCACGGGTCACTACTTCTATCTGCTGAACCACGGCAACGCCGTCAACTTTCTGCACGGCGCGAGCGTGGGGCCGTTCATCTTCCTCGTGCAGGCGGAGATTCTGGCCGGTATCCGGCTGCTCGCCGACCGGGAGCCGGCTCCGGGGATGCATGAGGTTCCCACCGATGACCGCTCCGTCATCGCCGCCACCTGGCTCAACTACTACAACCGGGACTGAACATGGCCATCACGGCAGAACACATCCGCACCACCCTCACCGCGTACGCCGATGCCCATCCGGAGGAGAAGGGAGGATTGGCGCCCGTGTTCGGGCTACTGGCGGTGGGGGCTGATCTCAGTAGTCGGAAGGAGTTCCGGGGGCATGCCACCGCCGGGGCGGTGTTGGTCAATGATGCGGGGGAGGCGTTGTTCGTCCGGCATCTGGGGCTGGATCTGTGGCTGACGCCGGGCGGTCATCTGGAGGACGCGGACTCGACCCTGATGGGCGCGGCGCTGCGGGAGTTGGCCGAGGAGGCGGGGATCGGCGAGAGGGTGGCGCCCGTGCTGGACGAGCCGGTGCACATCGATGTCCACGCCATCCCCGCCAGCGCCGCCAAGGGTGAGCCCGCCCATCAGCACGTCGACTTCCGGTTTCTGTTCCGGACGACGGGGGAGGGGCGGGTCACCTTGCAGCAGGAGGAGGTCGGCGGGTACGCCTGGCGCGGCGTCGGTTCGCTCGGCGACGAGCGGTTGCGGAAGCGGGTGCGGGCCGCCCTGCGCTAGCCGCCCACCACGGCCCGCAGGACGAAGTACACCAGGGAGGGGCCGAGCAGGCAGCCCAGGCCGGTGTAGAAGGTGGCGGTCATGGCCCCGTACGGCACCAGGCGCTTGTCGGTGGCGGCCAGGCCGCCGGCCACGCCCGAGGTGGTGCCCATCAGGCCGCCGTACGCCATGGCGGTCTTCGGGTTGTTCAGGCCGATCAGCGGGGCGACCAGCGGGGTGCCCACCATCACCACCACCGCCTTGACCAGCCCGGCGGCCACCGACAGCGCGATGACCTCCGAACTCGCGCCCACCGCCGTACCCGTCACCGGTCCGACGATGTACGTGGCCGCCCCGCCGCCGATCGTCGCCAGCGACTTCGCGTCCGTGTAGCCGAAGGCCGCCGCGATGACAGCGCCGGCCGCGAACGACACCAGCACGCCCAGCACGATCGAGAGCGCCCCGGCCACGCCGGCGCCTTTGATCGTTTTCAGGTCGACGCCGTACGCCGTCGAGACGATCGCGAAGTCCCGCAGCATCGCCCCGCCCATCACGGCCAGTCCTGACAGGGCGGCGAAGCCGGCCAGCCCGTTGGCCTCTCCGGTCACCGAGCCGCCCCAGTAGGCCAGGAGCAGACCGAGGAGGATGGCGATGGCCGACCCTTGCAGCCGGCCCCGGGTCAGCGCCTTGGACAGCCAGCCGGACACCAGCATGAGTGCGCCGACCACGGCGAAGGCGACCAGCAGGCCGTTGTTCTCGAAGACGGCGGTGAATCTTTCCAGTTCCATCTCAGGCCCCCTGCCGCTGCTCTTCGGCGGCCAGCGGCGGCAGGGGTTCCCCGGGCTCGCCGATCCGTGCCAGCACCGGCACCAGGGCGAGGCCGGCCGCGATCGCGGCGAGGCCGGCCAGCAGGGCCATCGGGCCGCCGCTGACGGCCTTGACCACGTTCTGGGTGGAGGCCATGGCGATGACGATCGGTATGTACATCGCGCTCCAGAAGAGCACGCCCTGCTCGGTGGCCTGGGGGAATTTGCCCTTGGCGCGGAGCCAGCCGGTCACGAACACCAGCATGATCATGGCGAATCCGACGCCGCCGACATTGGCGTCCACGCCGACGGCGCCGCCGATCAGTTCACCGACGAGTGTGCCTGTGAGCATGCACACCGCCAGTGCTGCCACTCCATAGATGATCATCGTCTTCTCCACACTGAGAGACTGGGAAAGGGAAGGGGGAGGGAAAGGAGGTGAGGGAAAGGGGAAGGGGAAGGACGGGGATACCGGGTCAGACGAAGAGGTCCGCGTAGCGCTTGCGCAGTTCGGCCTTCTGCACCTTGCCCATGACGTTGCGGGGCAGCGCGTCGACGAAGCGCACCGCGCGCGGGTGCTTGAAGCGGGCGAGGTCGCCGGTGATGAAGTCCAGCAGCTCGCGTTCCCGGGGTTGTCCGCCCGGCGCCGGGACGACGACGGCCAGCACCGTTTCCCCGAAGTCCGGGTGCGGGACCCCGATCACCGCGGATTCCAGCACCCCGGGGTGGGCGTCGAGCAGTTCCTCGATCTCCTTGGGGTAGACGTTGAAGCCCCCGGAGATCACCAGGTCCTTGCCCCGGCCGACGATGCACAGATAGCCGTCCTCGTCGATCCGGCCCAGGTCGCCGGTGATGAAGAAGCCGTCCGCGCGGAACTCGGCGGCGGTCTTCTCGGGCAGCCGCCAGTAGCCGGTGAAGACGTTGGGGCCGCGCACCTCGATGCTCCCGACCTCACCGTCCGGCAGCTCCCGACCGGTGTCGGCGTCCACCACCCTCAGTTCGGTGCCGGGCAGCGGCATACCGACGGTGCCGGGCTTGCGCGGGCCGCCCGCGTACGGGTTGGTGGTGTTCATGCCGGTCTCCGTCATCCCGTAACGCTCCAGGATGGCGTGGCCGGTACGGGCCCGGAACGCCTCGTGGTCGCTGGCCAGCAGGGGAGCGGAACCGGAGACGAACAGCCGCATCGCGGCGCAGGACGCGGCGGTGAGCCGGTCGTTCTTCAGCAGCCGGGTGTAGAAGGTGGGTACGCCCATCAGCACGGTGGCGCGCGGCAGCAGATCGAGGATCGTCTCCGCGTCGAACTTCGGCAGGTAGTACATGGAGGCGCCGGCGGTCAGGGTCATGTTCGCGGCGACGAAGAGCCCGTGGATGTGGAAGATCGGCAGGGCGTGGATCAGCCGGTCCTCGGCGGTGAACCGCCAGCTGTCCAGCAGCGCCCGGCAGTTGGCGGCGAGGTTGCCGTGGGTGAGCACGGCGCCCTTGGAGCGTCCGGTGGTGCCGGAGGTGTAGAGGATCGCCGCCGGGTCCTCGGGGGAGGCGTCGAAGACCGCGGCCTCCTCGCTGCCCTCGCCGCCCTCGCTGCCTTCCTCCTCGTCTTCCGCCCCGCCGGCCAGCAGCGTGCCGTCGCCGGCCGTGCCGAGGGTTTCGACGACGAGGTCCGCCGTCCCCGCGTGGTCGGCCCGGCGCTCCGGTGAGCAGACCAGGACCCGGGGCTGGGCGTCGGTGAGGAAGTACGCCATCTCCGTACCCGTGTAGGCGGTGTTGAGCGGCAGGAAGACCCCGCCGATCCGCAGCGTCGCCAGGTACAGGGCGATGGCCTCCGGGGACTTCTCCACCTGCATCGCGACCCGGTCGCCGGGGGTGACGCCATCCGCGACGAGGCGGGCGGCGATCCGCCGCACGGTCCGCTCGGTCTCGCGGTAGCTGACGCGCCGCCCGTCGGGCAGTTCGAAGAGCGTCTTGTCCGGGTGCCGTGCCACCTGCTCGGCGAAGGACTGGTGGATGAGGGGGAGGGGTGCCATCGGGGGTGTTCCTTTTCGGAGGTGAGGCGTGCGGGCGAACGCGTCGCGCAGGGGGCCGCCGAGCGCCACGGTGCGGTGGCGGACGAACTCCTCGTGCCGGCGTTCCAGCTGCTGCGGCTCGTAGCGGTAGTTGATCATCGCGCCGTACGACTGCCGCCAGGCATGCGGCGAGTGGTCGGCGGGCCAGTTCAGCTGCCAGGCGGCGGCGCCGTTGCCCAGGTGGAAGCGGGCGACCGGGTCGCGGGGGCGTCCGTCGTCGTGCCGCTCGACCGCGATGTAGCGGGTGAGGGCGGGGAGCAGCCGGGTACGTATCCGCTCGGTGTGCTCCTGCGTCCGGTCGCCCGGGGCCTCCATGGTGTCCAACTGCTCTGTGAGCAGGCGTAGTTCGGCGTCCTGTTCGGCCTGCTCGGTGAGCCAGCGCCGGAAGCCGGGGAGGGGCGAGAGGGTGACGAACCGGGTCAGCCGTGGCAGTTGCTCGCTCACGTGCTCGATGACCTGCTTGATGAGGAAGCTGCCGAACGAGACGCCGGCCAGCCCGTCCAGGGCGTTGTTGATCGAGTAGAGGGCGGCCGTGTCGGCCCGCGAGGGGTCCAGCGCCGGGCCGGGCTCCAGCAGCGGGGCGATGCGGTCCGGCAGACCGCGTACCAGGGCGACCTCCACGAAGATCAGCGGTACGTCCCCGGTGGCCGGGTGGAAGAAGGCGTAGACGCGGCGGTCGGCGGGCTCAAGCCGGCGGCGGAGTTCGTCCTCGCCCGCCATGGGGTGGACCTTCTCGTAGCGCAGCAGGTGCCGGCGCAAGGTGGCCGGGGCGTCCCAGGTGAGCTGTGTCATGCGGAGGAAGCCGCGGTTGAACCAGGAGGTGAGCAGGTGGTGGAAGTCGTGGTCGAGGGGGCGCAGTTCCGGGTGGCGGCGGGCGAGCCGGAGCAGATCGGCGCGCATCTCGACCAGGGCGAGGGTGGCGCCCGGCGCGTGGTTCATCCGGCGCAGCAGTTGCTGGCGGGCCGGCTCGACGGCGTCGAAGAGCCGGACCAGTTCCGGCTCACCTCCGCCTCCGCCTCTGCCTCCGCCTCCGCCTCCGCCTCCGCCTCCGTCGCCTCCGGCGCGGGCCGCGTCCCAGCGGTGGAAGGCGGTACGGACCTGGTCGGCGTCCACGTCGTACGTCGTGGTGATGTGGGTGAAGAACGCGTGCTTGCCGGGGTCGTCGAGTTCGCCGTACGCGGCGAGCGCGCGTGCCGCGATCGCCCGGACGGATGCTTCGCCCACGTCGCTCATCAGCGCTTCGCAGGCCACCAGGAGCCGGTCCAGCGGTGAGCCCGCGGCGCCGTGCGCCCGGTACGGCTCGGTCAGCCGCCGGCCGTCAGGGTGTTCCGTTCCGCCCATGTCCGCTCCTCCCCGGGTGTTTGTATGCATCGTGGGGCGTGATGTATATAACAGCCGCACCGTAGATCAGATGAAAGGCGGTGCGCTAGCCCCTGGAGGCCAGGGAATGGGTCGGACAACCGGATAGCCTGAGTATTCGGAGGTGCGCATGGCCAGAGTCCCGGAATCCCGTCGCGTACGGGACGCCCTGGAGAACGCGGTCGTCGAAGGCCGCTACCGCCCCGGCCAGCGACTGGACCCGGCCCAGCTGGAGCGGGAGTTCGGCTGCTCGCGCACCCCGGTGCGCGAAGCCCTCCAGGCGCTGGAGCGCTCGGGGTTGGTGCGGATCCGCGCCAAACAGGGCACGTACGTCACTGAGCTGAGCGTCTCGGAGCTGGCCGAGCGCTTCGAGGTCATGGCCGAGCTCGAAGGGATGGCGGCGCGGCTCTCCGCCCGCCGGATCGAGCGCGAGCAACTGGACCATCTCGGACGCGCCCTGCGGGACTGCGAGAAACACGCGCTGGCCGGCGACGCCGACCGCTACTACTACGCCAATGCCAGCTTCCACGGCATCGTCTACGACTCCTCCGGCAATGAGTACCTGCGGCAGCAGTCCCACGCCCTCAAGCGGGCGCTGCAACCGTACCGGCGGCTGCAACTGCGCGTCCCGGACCGCATGCGGCGCTCGCTGGCCGAGCACAGCGAGATCGCCGACGCCATCGCGAGCGGCGACGCCGAGCGCGCGGAGAACGCCGCCCGCGACCATGTACTGGTCCAGGTAAGGGAGTTCAGCCAGCTGGTACGGACCTGGCGCAGCCTGACCCAGCCGGCGGACGCCGCCCCCGACCCGGCAGCGGCGCGCGGCTGACGCAGCGCGGCCGACGCAGCGCGGAGGCCGAAGAGCGGCAGCCGGAGCGGCGGGCCTTACGCGGCGGGGCGGACCCGGACGCGCAGGCGGTTCAGCGCGAGCAGCCCGCCGATGCCCGGGATGACGGCCACGGCCCTGGTGGCCCCGGTCGCCCCGGGGAGCCGCCACACCAGCAGCGCCACCAGCAGGTAGGCGCAGCCGTGCAGCGGACCCATCAGGGAGGAGACGGGCGCCAGATGGGCGGTGGCGAGGTTGGTCAGCAGGACGATGAGCGAGATGAGCTCGGCGTGTGCGGCGATGCGCAGGGGCCGCAGATCCACGGTGACACTCCAGTGGGGTGTGTGAGGTACGGGGGGAGATGTCACCGACGCTAAGCGGCGGGTACGGCCCGCTCCCAGGGGCCGCAGTGCCACCTTTCGACGGGATTACGCCTGCCCGGGCGGCGCGGGTTCCTGGAGCGACAGCCAGATCCGGTCCGGGAGTGTCCGGGCTGCCTCCTCCAGATCGAAGCCCTCCGTACCGGCCAGCCAGCGGGTGACGGCAAAGGTCACCGGGCCCATGATCAGCATCTCGGCCTGCGCCGGCGGCAGCGGGCGCAGCCCGCCGGCCGCCAGGTGCGGGCCGAAGAGCTGGAGCAGCGCCGCGACCCGTGGGGCCCGCCCCGCCGCCACCCGCTCCGCGTGCGGGCGCAGATAACCGGCGTACGGGGAGGCGTGGATGATCAGCGCCTCCGTGCGGTGCGCCGCCGACCAGCGCAGGTAGCCGCTGACCAGCGCGGTGACGGCGGCTCTGGCCGAGGTGGCGGGGCGTACCGCCTCGGTGAGGGCGGCCAGCAGATCGTCCTTGCACCGGATGAAAAGGGTGGCCGCCAGCGCGTCGAAGCTGCCGAAATGGTGGTACAGGCTGCCCACGCTCACCCCGGACGCCTCGATCACGGCGGGCAGCGTGAAGCCCTGCGGCCCGGCGTCGCGGTACACCTCGAACGCGGCCCGCAGCAGCCGTTCGACCGTCTCCCGCCCGCGCCGCCGCTTCGCCGTCCCCCGGCCGCCTGCCATCACCACATCTTCACCGTTTTCACCGGCCCGGTGTCCTGCGCTTATTGACGCATGCGAGCCGCCAACCGGAAAGTGGTTCTAGAACAACATTCCAGAAACGAGGCCCGGGGGGAGGGCTTTGGCCATGGAGGAGCTGGGGGACGCCGATCCGCGACGGCTCGGCGGCTATCGGCCGCTCGCCGTGCTCGGCGAGGGCGGCATGGGGCGGGTGCTGCTGGCCGCCGGGCCGCACGGCAGCCTGGTCGCGATCAAGCGGATTCATGAACATCTCGCCGGGGACGAGGAGTTCCGCAAGCGCTTCAAGCGGGAGGTCGCGGCGTCGCGCCGGGTCGCCAGCGCGTACACCGCCCCGGTGGTCGATGCCGACATCGGCGCGGAAGTGCCCTGGCTGGCATCCGAGTTCGTGTACGGGCCGGCGCTGCACCGGGTGCTGGACGAGACCGGCCCGCTGCCGCCCGACACCGTACTGCGGCTCGCCGCCGGGCTGGCCGCCGCGCTGCGCGACATTCACGCGGCCCGGCTCGTACACCGTGATCTGTCGCCGTCCAACGTGCTGCTGGCCGACGACGGGCCGAAGGTCATCGACTTCGGCATCGTGCGTGCGGCGGAGGGCGCCGGCACCACCCGCCTCCAGACCATGACGACGGCCGTGACCCGCTCCGGGTCGGTCATCGGAGCGCCGGGGTTCATGTCCCCCGAGCAGGCCCAGGGTGGCGAACTGACCTCGGCCAGCGATGTGTTCTCGCTCGGCACGATCCTGCTGACGGCCTGCACCGGGGCCAACCCCTTCGAGGGGCCAGGTATCCCGCAGACCATGTTCAACGTCGTGTACGCCCAACCGGAGTTCGGGACGGTTCCGGACCGGCTGCGGCGCGTCATCGAGCCGTGCCTGGCCAAGACGGCGGCCGAACGCCCCACCCCGGAGCGGCTGCTGGAGCTGATCGGGCCACTGCCCGGGACGGCGCCACCGGGGCCGTGGCCACCCGCCGTGCACGCGATGACCGAGCGGCAGCGGGCCCGGGTGCGCGAACTCGTCCCCACGGCGGACGCGCCCACGGTCACCGCCGTACCCGTCACACCCACCCTGGTCGTACCGCAGGCGCCGACGCCGACGCCGACGCCCGCGCCAGCGCCGGGTAACTCCCAGGGTGGCGGGCTCGCGGCGGCGGTCGGGATCGGGGTGCTGATCGTGATCCTGCTGGCGCTGTTCGCGCCACGCGGCGACGGCGACGACGACACCGCCGGCGGCTCCACCCCGAACCCGACCGCCACCGCCACGGACGACGACCGGGAGCCGGACCCCGCCCCCGACTCCGACCCCGATCCGGGATACGACCCCGATCCCGGATACGAACCCGAACCCGAACCCGAGCCGGACCCGGAGCCCGACCCCATCGCCGACGCCGAACAGGGCGACTGCTTCCACAACTACGGTTCCATGGAAGACCTCGACCTGAGCCCGACCAGCTGCGGCGACGGCACCTTCGAGGCGGTGGCCGTCCGCCACGGCAGCACCACATACGACGACTGCGACGGCGTGCGGGACGTCGACTGGTCGGTGAACTACCCCTACTACGAGGTCACCCTGTGCCTCAGCTACCGCCACGCCATGGGCACCGCCTACCACGCCCAGCCGGGCGACTGCGTCTACGGGTGGCAGGAGAACGGCAGCGTCTGGGGCGAGACCGGCTGCGAGACCGGCAACTTCACCGTCATCGCCCGCTTCGGCGAGGACAGCTCAACGGGCGACTGCGACGCCTACACCTGGCACCACTCCCGCACCTTCTCGGTGGACGGCTGGCCCGAACTCGGCGTCCGGCTCTGCCTGGCCATGAACTACCCGGACGACGCGGGCGTGGCCGCGCAGAACAACTGCCTGATCAGGTCGGGCCCGGACAACGCCGCCCACTTCGCGTTCGCCGACTGCGACGCGGCCAACGTCTACGTCACCGGCCGCACCAGCACCTACAACGACGCCTCCTTCTGCGGCACCGACGGCTGGACCACCTGGCAGAACCCGGACTTCCCCGAACTGGGCTACACGGTCTGCTGGCGCTGGCTGTGACCAGAGCCGGGTCAGGGCGTCAGCGGCCCCGCCAGGGCGGCGGCCCCGGCCGCACGGTCGCCGCTCCACGTCAGCGGGCCGCGCTCGTCGTCGGCCGCCATCCGGCCCCACAGCAGCAGAAGCAGCCGCTCGGCCGGCCCGGAGAGGATCGCGACCGGCTCGCCGGGGCCGTACGTCCACGCGTCGCCGGTGTCCGTCGCCGTCAGCCGCACCGCGTGCGGCGGCTCGGTGGCGGCGCCACGGCTCACCATCAGCGGGGTCATCGTGTCGAAGACCTCCGCGACACCGTCCGCCGCCGCCGCCGGATCGAACGGCTTCGGCACGCCGAGCGCGTGCTGCGCGTCCCAGCGGTGGATCAGCGTCTCCAGCAGCCGCCGCCGCTGCCAGAACCCGACGCTCCGCCGGGGGACGAACGTCCAGGCCGGCGTGGCCGGATCGGTGTCCAGCGCGGCGAGCATCGCCGCGGTCCCCTCGTCGTACCAGCGCAGCAGCGCCCCGCTGCCTTCCGGCGCGGCCGGGGCGTGGTCGCCGCGGCCCTCGGTGATGGCGGCGGTCACCCACCGGTGCCCGGTGCCCATGTGCCCGGCGAGGTCGCGCAGCGTCCACGCCCCACAGTGCTCCACCGGCGCGCCGAGATCGCCGTCCAGACAGGCCCGGAAGGCATCCAACTCGCCGCGCAGGAGCCGAAGACAAGCGGAGGAATCCATGCGGCCGACCCTACGCCCGCAGCGGTCGGGCACCACAGGTCACGGCGGGTACGGGCCACCGCGGGCGGGCGCGTACGGGGCCGGCCCGGGGCGGGGGCGGGCGCGTACGGCTGTGGCTCGTGGCTTGTGGCTGGGGCCTTTCGCTAGTGCTGCTGCCGCACTTCCCGGAACCACTCGCGGCCCAGCAGCGCCGCGAAGACGGGCGGCGGGAGGCGGACCAGCGTGCCGGGGAGCCTGCCGGTGGTCTGGGAGCGGTGGGCGGCCAGCGCCCGCTGCTTGCGGCGGGCGTAGCGGCGTACGTCGATCGCGTGGGTGATCTCCGCGCGCGGCAGGAACATCCGGTCCATCCCCGTGCCGTCCTGCCGCAGCACCCGCACCAGCCGGGCCGCCGTCTCGCGCGGCACGGTGGCCTCCAGCAGGCGTGGCACCGCGCCGAGCCGGAAGGCGAGCCGGGCGACCTCGTGGACCTTGACGTGGTCGCGGTGGCCGTAGCCGCCGTTCCGGTCGTAGCCGAGCAGCAGGTCGGCGCGCTCGCGGCGCAGCACGCCGGCCAGCCGCCCGGCGGCCTCCGCCGGGTCGGCCCGCACGAAGCGGGGCCGGTCGGCGGGGTCAGGGTAGAGGTCCTTGCCGTGGCCGCTGTCCGCGTAGCCGAGGTGGACCACCCGGTGCGCGCCGAGCACCCGGGCGGCGGCCCGCAGTTCGGCCAGCCGGGGCGCGCCGCCCTCGGGCACCTCGTCCATGTGCCCGTCCGCCGCCACCACGATCACCACCCGGTGCCCCTCGGCGGCGGCCCGCGCCAACGTGCCGCCGGTCAGCAAGGTTTCGTCATCAGGATGCGCGTGGAACGCCACCACCGTAGCCATCCCCCCATCCTGCACTCCCCGGCGGAGACCACCCATCCGCAGCGGGAGGTACGGGGGCCCACGCCTTCGGCACCGCTGACCGCAGCCGGGCGGAGCACGGATGACCGAGGCCGGCTACGACCGGGGGCCGAGGCGCCCCGACCCGGTGGCGGCCATGATCGGGGGGTGACTGATCACCCGTTCGACGTCGACGCCTTCCTCGCCCGTCCGCTCACCGCCCGCGTCTCCACCACCACTGCGGCCGGCCCCGCCGTGCGTCCGGTCTGGTACCTGTGGGAGGACGGCGCGTTCTGGACGCTCACCGGCCCCTGGGCGAAGCTCCGGCAGCACGTCGAGGCCGACCCCCGGGTGGCGTTGGTCGTGGACGAATGCGACATCGCCACCGGCCTGGTCCGGCAGGTCTTCGCCCGGGGCGGCGCCGAACTGCTGGCGTTCGACGCGCCCCGGGGCCGCCGCAAGCTCAGCCGCTACCTCGGCCCTGACCCGAGCCGCTGGGACGCCCGGTTCCGCCGCTATCTCGACTCCGACCCCGCCGAGAGCGGCGCCACCTGGCTGCGCCTGGCGCCGGCCCGCCTCACCGCCAAGGACTTGAGTTACGTTCCGGCCCGCCCGTCATCCGTGCCGTCATCCGTGCCGTCATCCGTGCCGTAATCCGTCCTGTATTCCGTCCCGCAATCCATCCGACCACCGGCCGTTCCGGATGGCCCACGGCTGACCGCTGAGCCCCGGCGTCAGCCGCCCAGCAGCCGGGACTGTTCCGCCTTCAGCTCCGTGAACCCGCGCCGCGCGTAGGCGTGGATCTCATCACCGGGGAACGGCACCACCGACAGATGCTCGCTGTAGTCCTCGCGCGCCCAGCGCGCCGCCGTGATCTCGTACCCGGACACATGCGCGCACAACTCCAGCAGCACCGGCGGCATCTCGCGCTCCCGCAGCAGGTCGGCCCGCCGGATCACCAGGTCGCGCATCGCCTGGATGTTGGGCAGGAACACGGTGGTCGCCCACAGCCGCCACTCGCTGCTCTCCCGTTCGGTGGCCGCCGCCCCGCCCTTGCCGAACGGCGAGCTGCCGTCCGCCCGCACATTGCGGTCCAGGAACTCGGCGTAGCTGCGGCTGTTGCCCTCGGTCAGCGCGAACAGCGGGCCGTAGAAGTCGCTCAGCTGGCGGTTGACGCGGGCGAGCCGTTCCTGGCGCTGGGCGAGCCGCACCCCGTTGAGGTATGTGGCGAGGTAGCCGGCGAAGGCCAGCGCGATGGTCACAGCCAGTGCGATCACAAGAAACGATCGTAGTGCCTATCCCGGGGTCTCTCCCTGCGGCGTGATCAGCCCCGACTCGTACGCCGCGATCACCAGATGGACCCGGTCCCGGGCCCCCAACTTCTCCAGCAGCCGCCCCACATGGGTCTTCACCGTCGCCTGGCCGATCCCCAGCCGCGCCCCGATCTCCCCATTGGTGAGCCCCCGCGCCACCAGCACGAACACCTCCCGCTCCCGCACCGTCAGCCCACCGGGGCCGGCCGCCGGCGGCGCGCCCGGCGCCGGGGCCGGCCGCCGGCAGAACTCCGCGATCAGCCGCCGCGTCACCCCCGGGTCCAGCAGGCTCTCGCCCGCCGCCACCAGCCGCACCGCGCGCAGCAGTTCGGCCGGCGAGGTGTCCTTCAGCAGAAAGCCGCTGGCCCCGGCCCGCAGCGCCGCGAACACATACGCGTCCAGGTCGAACATCGTCAGCATCAGGACCCGCGCCCCGCTCCCGCCCGCGCTGATCCGCCGGGTCGCCTCGATGCCGTCCAGAACCGGCATCCGCACATCCATCAGCACCACATCCGGCCGCACCCGCGCCGCCAGCTCCACCGCCCGCGCCCCGTCCGCCGCCACCCCGGCCGTGCACAGGCCGGGTTCGGCGTCGATCAGCACCTGGAAGCTGCCCAGCAGCAACGCCTGATCGTCCGCGATCAGCACCCGGATCGGCGGCTCCGTACCCACCGCACTCACGCGCCGGCCCCCAGCGGCAGCCGGGCCCGTACGGTGAACCCGCCACCCGCCCGTGGCCCGGCGTGGAACTCCCCGCCGTACAGGGCCACCCGCTCCCGCATCCCGATCAGCCCCTGCCCGGCGCCCTCACCCCGCGACCGCCCGGGGCCGCCCTCCCCGGGGCCGCCCTCGTCCGCCACCTCGATCCGCAGCGCGCCCCCGCCCGCCGCCACCAGCAGCGAACACCGCGTCGGCGCCGCATGCTTGATCACATTGGTCAGCGCCTCCTGCACCAGCCGGTACGCCGACCGGTCAAGACCCTCCGGCAGCCCGCCGAGCCCTTCGGTGCGCGGCGCCACCGCCACCCCGGCCGCCGCCGCCCGCTCCAGCAACTCCGGCAGCCGGTCGAGCCCGGGCGCCGGCCCCAGCGACCCGCCCCCCGCGTCCTCCGACCGCTCCGGCCCCTCCCGCAGCACCCCCAGCAACTGCCGCATCTCCGCCAGCGCCTGCCGGCTCGCCGTCTCGATCACCGTCAGCGCCGCCCCCGCCTGCTCGGGCCGCGCCCCCAGCACATGGTTCGCCACCCCCGCCTGCACCGCGATCACCCCCACATGGTGCGCCACCACATCGTGCAACTCCCGCGCGATCCGCAGCCGCTCGTCCGTGACCGCCCGCGCCGCCAGCTGCCGCGCCGCCCGCGCCGCGTACGCCCGCCGCTCCCGCACCGCGCGCCCCGCCGTCCACGCCATCCCGCACAGCGCCAACCCCAGCACGTAGTACGGGATCACCCCCGCCCCGGCCTCCGCCCCGGGCGTCCCGGCCACCACCCCGAGCAGCGCCACCGCCGCGCACCCCGCCCCGATCGCCCGGGTCGGCAACCGGCCCCCGACCCCGCCCCCGACCCCGTCGCCCCCGGTGGCCGCCGCCACCCAGTACAGCGCGAACGCCACCGCCACGAACGGCTCGTACACCACCCCGCCCAGCGCGCCCGCCCCGGCCGCCGCCGTGACCACCCCCAGCACCGGCACCGGCCACCGCCGCCGCACCGCCACCGGCAGCGTCATCACGCCGATCACCAGCAGCCGCACCGGCAGCGGAACACCCTCGCGCACCTGCGCGTACGACATCCCCAGCAGCACCGCCAGCAACACCCCCGCCGCCGCCCGGTCCAGCCACTCCATCCGCCCGCCGCCGCCCGCAACCATCCACCCACCCTAGGAAACCGCCCCGCCCCGCCACATCCACCCACCGGAGGTCAGCCCACGGTCGGACCCCCCGCCCCCGTCTCGCGCCCAGGGGCGACGCGCGCCCCGCCCCCCGGCCGCCACCCTCGAACGGTGATCGAAGTCCACCACCTCACCAAGCGGTACGGGCGGACCACCGCCGTCGACGACCTGTCGTTCACCGTCCGCCCCGGCCGGGTCACCGGCTTCCTCGGCGCCAACGGCGCCGGGAAGACCACCACCCTGCGGATCCTGCTCGGCCTGCACCGCCCCGACCACGGCCAGGCCCTCATCGGCGGCCGGCCCTACCACCGACTCCACGAGCCACTGCGCCACATCGGCGCCCTCCTCGACACCGGCGCCCTCCAGCGCTCCCGCACCGGCCGCAACCACCTCAACTGGCTGGCCCACACCCACCGCATCGGCCCCGACCGGGTGCGGCACGTCCTGGACCAGGTCGGCCTCACCGAAGCCGCCGACCGCCGCACCGGCGGCTACTCCCTCGGCATGGCGCAGCGCCTCGGCATCGCCGCCGCGCTGCTCGGCGACCCGCACACCCTGATCCTCGACGAGCCGCTCAACGGCCTGGACCCGCACGGCATCCGCTGGCTGCGCACCCTGCTCACCGGCCTCGCCGCCGAGGGCCGCACCGTGCTGCTCTCCAGCCACCTCATGAGCGAACTGGCCCGCACCGCCCACCACCTGGTCATCGTGGCCCGCGGCCGGCTGATCGACGACACCCCGCTGGCCGACTTCACCGCCCGGTACCCCGGCGCCTCACTGGAGGACGCCTTCCTCGACCTGACGACCGACGACGGGAACCCGCATGCGCACTGACGCCACCCTCGCCGTCGTCCACGCCGAGTGGACCAAGCTCCGCACCGTCCGCTCCACCACCGCCGCGCTCGCCCTCACCCTCCTGCTGGGCGTCGGCATGTCCGTCGTCAGCAACCTCTCGGCCCGCATCGCCATCGACCACGACAGCGACCGGCTCCGTCCCGACTTCGACCCCATCAACGCGGGCCACGTCGGCATGCAGCTGGGCCAGTTCGCCCTCATCGCCTTCGGGGTGCTGCTGATCGGCGCCGAGTACGGCAGCGGCCTGATCCGTACGTCGCTGGCCGCCGTGCCCTCGCGCGGCCGGTTCTTCGCCGCCAAGGCGCTCACCGCCGCCGCCCTCGCGCTGCCGCTCGGGGCGGTCACCGTGCTGCTGTCCTTCCAGGCCGGGCAGCTCTCCCTCGGCGGGTACGGGGTGAGCCCCGGCACCGGGGACGCCCCGCGCACGCTGCTCGGCGCGCCCCTCTATCTCACCCTGCTGTGTCTGCTGGCGCTGGGCACCGCCACCCTGCTGCGGTCCACCGCGCTGTCGCTGAGTGTGCTGTTCGCCCTGGTGTTCATCGTGTCCCCGCTCATCAACCGGGTTCCCGGGGTGCGCGAGGTCGCCCGCTATCTGCCCGACCACGCCGGCAGCCAGGTCTTCCGGGTCGGCGGCGACGCCGACCCGGCGCTCGGCCCCTGGACGGGGCTGGGGATCATGGCGCTGTGGACGGCGGCCGTGCTGGCCGCCGGCTGGTGGTCGCTGCGGTGCCGGGACGTGTGACGTCCGACCATCGGGGCGGGGCGGGGCGGGGCGGGGCGGAGCGGTCAGGGCGGCGGGATGCGGGCGTTGATGTGCTCGCGGACGTGCGGACACTCGTCCAGCCGGTACGGGCAGTCCATCCCGTGCTCGACTAACTCCTTCGCCGCCCGGAACCCGGCGATCCGGCGTTCGAGTTCGGCGACATGGCGGCGCAGCAGCTCGGAACGCTGCCGCGGATCGTCGGCCGTCAGAATCTCGCGCATCTCGGTCAGGCTGAGCCCGGCCTCCTTGCCCATGAGGATCATGGCCACCCGGTCGAGATCACCCGGCCCGTACCGCCGTTGCCCGCCCGCGCCCCGCTCGGGGGCCAGCAGCCCCACGCTCTCCCAGTGCCGCAGCACATGGGTGGCGAGCCCGAACCGCGCCGCCAGCTCACCGATGGACAGGGCCCGTTCGGCGGGGCTTGACTTCATGTCCACATTAACCAGCAGGCTGCCGGGCATGAGCAACCCTCCGCGGCTGGTTCAGGGTGTCCTGGACCGTTTTCTTCTCACTGCCACCGTCGACGGCGTCGAGCACCTCGCCCGCCGGACGCGCCGGATCCGGATCAGCGGCTCGGCGCTGCGCGGCCTGGCCTGGCGGCCGGGCCAGCACATCCGGGTCCTGGTCAACGACCAGCAGGCGCCCGGCTCCTGGACCCGTGGCCTGTTCGACATGCTGCGTACGTACTCGGTGTGGGACTACGACGGCGACGCCCGCCTTGAGCTGTGCGTCCTCGACCACCAGGGGGACGGCCCCGGGGCCCGCTGGTCCCGGCGCGTCCGCGCCGGGCAGCCGGTCTCCTTCACCCGCCCCGAGGGCCGGCTGGTGCCGGCCGCCGGCGCCTCGTACCACCTGTTCGCCGGGGACGAGACGGCGGCGGTCGCGTTCGGCGCGATCCTGCGGGCCCTGCCCGCCCAGGACCGGGTGTTCGGGGTGCTGGAGGTGGACGGGCTGGCCGATCGGCTGCCGCTGCCCCGGGCCGGCGAACTCACCTGGATCCACCGGGAGAACGGCACCGGCACCCTCATCGACGCGCTCCGCGCGCTCGAACTGCCCGCCGCCCCCGCTGCCTCCGCCGCCCCCGGCATCGCCTACCTCGCCGGGGAGGCCCGCGCCTGCCAGGCGGCGCGGCTGCATCTGCTGCACGACCGGGGGTGGCCCCGCAAGTCGGTGCTCGTCAAGCCGTTCTGGGCCCCCGGCAAGAAGGGCATGGACTGAGCCCGGACGTGAGCCCGGGGAAACCCCCGAGGAAGCCCCCGGGTCAGTCGCCGATCCGGTCCAGCGCCTCGTACACCCGGTTCTTGAACTCCTCCGGGCTGGGCACGTGCTTGAAGGTCATCTTGCCCTGCTCCGAGGCGGACTGGACGTGCAGCGTGCCGTACCGCATGATCCGCTCCCACAGCGACGCCGAGAACGACACGTCGTTCACCCGGCTCAACGGGATGCTGCGGCCGACCTTGTTGAGGAACCCGGTGCGCTTGTGCAGCCGCTTGGTGGTGAGGAAGTACACCGTCGAGCGCCACTGGAGCATCGGGATCAGCCACCGCCAGATGATCGCGATCCCCGCCAGCCCCAGCACCACCCACGCCACCGGGGACCCCAGGTCCCCGATGATCAGCGTCAGTACGGCCGCCACCGCCGCGATGACGACCAGCTGCACGAACTCACTGACCAGCGTGGTCCAGTGCTGCCTGGTCTCGTAAAGGAGTTCTTCGTCGTCGGCGAGGTAACGGTCCGCGTAAGCCATACCGCGAGCATGGCACGCGCACCGGCGGCCAAGCCGCCCTCCGGACACTTGGTTACCAGGTTGTCATGTCGTTGCCACCGCGCTCCCACCGCGCGCCCACCCCACTTCACCTCCCCAAACGCTGATCTTCCCGCCGGAATGGCCGTAAGCTCCCTCCCATGTGTGCCGTCCGGCGCAAGTCGCGCGCCTACCACCCCGACCGAGTCCGTGACGCGCTGCTGGCGCAGGTGGAACACGTACGGCTGGCCGCCCACGCCCTCACCCCCGAGCAGCTCGCCCGGCCCGCCGCCCTGCCCGGCCGTGACGTCGCCTCGCTGCTCGCGCACATCGCCGGCCAGATCGACGCCGTCCCGCGGCTGCTCGCCCAGCCCGCGCCCACCGCCACCCGCCCGGCGCTCGACCTCGACGAGTGGGCCGTGTACCCGGGGGCGGGCATCGGTGACGCTCCGGAGGCGTCCGGCGACCCGGCCGCCGCCATCGACGCCGCCGCCGAGGAGCTGGACGCGGTCCTGGAGACCGCGGTCCGCGAGGACCTGCTCCTCCCGCACCGCTTCGGTCCGATGCGCGGTCTGGACTTCACCGTCACCCGGGTGGTGGAGCTGGTGGTGCACAGTGACGATCTGACCCGCTCGCTCCAGAGCCCGGTGCGGCTCGACCGGGGCGCGCTGGCCATCGCCGTACGGGTGCTGGCCGACGCCCTCGCCGCCAAGGCCCCCGGCAACTCCACCGAGCTGCGCGTGCCCCCCTTCGTCGCCGTCCAGTGCCTGCCCGGCCCCCGGCACACCCGTGGCACCCCGCCCTCCGTGGTCGAGGCCGACCCCATCACCTGGCTGCGGCTGGCCACCGGCCGTGCGACCTGGGCCCAGACCACCGCCACCGGCCGGCTCAAGGCCAGCGGCGAACGCGCCATCTCCCTCGCCGGTCAACTGCCCGTGCTCGGCTGATGCCACAGGGTGCCGGAACGCGGCTGGTCGGCCACCCGCTGGGGGATGTCTCACAATCCGCTGGTTCTTCCCAAGCGGGGAACCTGTCCTAGACTCAACGATGTGCCTCGTGGTGATGGACTCCTCAGCCACGACCTCGACCCCGGTGAAAAGGGCCCGAAGGACGCTTGCGGCGTCTTCGGCGTCTGGGCCCCGGGCGAGGAGGTCGCCAAGCTCTCCTACTACGGTCTGTACGCACTCCAGCATCGCGGACAAGAGTCCGCGGGCATCGCGGTGAGCGACGGATCCAAGATTCTGGTCTTCAAGGACATGGGGCTCGTCTCCCAGGTCTTCGACGAGACCTCCCTCGGCTCCCTCCAGGGACATCTGGCCATCGGCCACAACCGGTACTCCACCACCGGTGCCTCCACCTGGGAGAACGCCCAGCCGACGTTCCGGGCCACCGGCCACGGCTCGATCGCGCTCGGCCACAACGGGAACCTCGTCAACACCGCCGAACTCGCCGAGCTGGTCGCGGCGCTCCCCTCCGACCACGGACGCCGGCAGCGCGCCGCGGTCACCAACGACACCGACCTGGTCACCGCGCTGCTCGCCGGCCAGCGGGACGCGACCACCGGCGAGCCGCTGACCGTCGAGCAGGCGGCCATGGCGGTGCTGCCCCAGGTCAAGGGCGCCTTCTGCTTCGTCTTCATGGACGAGAACACCCTGTACGCGGCCCGCGACCCGCAGGGCATCCGCCCGCTGGTGCTCGGCCGCCTGGAGCGCGGCTGGGTGGTCGCCTCCGAGCAGTCCGCCCTGGACATCGTGGGCGCCTCCGTCATCCGCGAGGTCGAGCCGGGCGAGCTGATCGCCATCGACGAGAACGGCCTGCGCTCCACCCGATTCGCGGATGCGAAGCCTGCCGGCTGTGTCTTCGAGTATGTCTACCTGGCCCGCCCGGACGCCGAGATCGCCGGCCGGAACGTCTATGTCTCCCGGGTCGAGATGGGCCGCCGGCTCGCCGCCGAGGCCCCGGTCGAGGCCGATCTGGTGATAGCCACCCCGGAGTCCGGCACCCCCGCCGCGATCGGCTACGCCGAGGCCAGCGGCATCCCGTACGGCTCGGGACTGGTCAAGAACAGCTATGTCGGCCGGACCTTCATCCAGCCCAGCCAGACCATCCGGCAGCTCGGCATCCGGCTCAAGCTCAACCCCCTCAAAGAGGTCATCCGCGGCAAGCGCCTGGTGGTCGTCGACGACTCCATCGTGCGCGGCAACACCCAGCGCGCCCTGGTACGGATGCTCCGCGAGGCCGGCGCCGCCGAGGTGCACGTGCGGATCAGCTCCCCGCCGATCAAGTGGCCCTGCTACTACGGCATCGACTTCGCGACCCGCGCCGAGCTCATCGCCAACGGCCTGTCCGTCGAGGAGATCGGCACCTCGCTCGGCGCCGACTCGCTCGCCTACATCTCGATAGACGCGATGATCGAGGCCACCACCATCGCCAAGCCCAACCTCTGCCGGGCCTGCTTCGACGGCAGCTACCCCGTCGACCTGCCCGACCCGCAGGCGCTCGGCAAGGACATCCTGGAGCAGGGCGACGCCCGCACCGCCCTGCCGCTGCTGACCGGCCCCGGCGCCGCCGACGCGCTGCGCCGGCCCTAGCCCCGGCCGGCCCGCGGCCAGGACCGGCCCCCCTGCGTCCCGGTCGCGAGGCCGGCACGTACCCACCGGCCCGCCCCGTACCCCCAAGTCACCCCGAAGAGAGACGCGCGATGACCACCCACCCCGAGCAGCCCGGCGCCGGCGCCAGCTATGCCGCCGCCGGTGTCGATATCGAGGCCGGCGAGACCGCCGTCGAACTCATGAAGAAGTGGGTGGCCAAGACCCAGCGCCCCGAGTCCGTCGGCACCCTCGGCGGCTTCAGCGGCCTCTTCGACGCCTCCGCGCTCAAGAACTACCGCCACCCGCTGCTGGCCTCCGCCACCGACGGCGTGGGCACCAAGGTCGCCATCGCCCAGCGCCTGGACATCCACGACACCATCGGCCACGACCTGGTCGCCATGGTCGTCGACGACCTGGTGGTGTGCGGTGCCGAGCCGCTGTTCATGACCGACTACATCTGCGTCGGCAAGGTGCACCCCGAGCGGGTGGCGTCCATCGTCAAGGGCATCGCCGAGGGCTGCGTGCTGGCCGGCTGCGCGCTGGTCGGCGGCGAGACCGCCGAGCACCCGGGGCTGCTGGGCCCCGAGGAGTACGACGTGGCCGGCGCCGCCACCGGCGTGGTCGAGGCCGACGAGCTGCTGGGCGCCGATCGCATCCGTACGGGGGACGCCGTCATCGCGCTGGCCGCCTCCGGCCTTCACTCCAACGGGTACTCGCTGGTCCGCCATGTGCTGCTGCGGCAGCAGGGCTGGGCGCTGGAGCGGGAGGTCCCGGAGCTGGGCCGCACCCTGGGCGAGGAGCTGCTGGAGCCCACCCGGATCTACTCCCTGGACTGTCTGGCGCTGGCCCGCGCCACCGAGGTGCACGCCTACTCGCACATCACCGGCGGCGGCCTGGCCGGCAACCTCGCCCGGGTGGTGCCCGAGGGGCTGCACGCCCGGGTGGACCGCGGCACCTGGACCCCGCCGCCGGTCTTCGGCCTGGTCGGGGACGCCGGCCAGGTGGCCCGCGCCGAGCTGGAGCGCACCCTCAACATGGGCGTGGGCATGGTCGCGGTGGTGCCGCAGGGGTCGGTGAACGGCGCGCTGGAGCTGCTCGCCGAGCGCGGAGTGCCGGCCTGGGTGGCCGGTGAGGTCACCGAGCGGGCGGACGGCGACGAGGCCGTGACCCTCAGTGGTGACTACGCCGGCTGACGTGGTGCGTCAGCAGACAGCGGACAGCACAGCACCCGGTCCGGTGGTGGTGGTACCGGGACCGGGTCGCGTGCTGCCGCTGCTCAGCAAAGTGCTGAGGACCTGCTCAAGTGCCCCGGCGTTTGGAGGCACCGGACGAGCCGGAGGAGCCGCCATGGGACCGGTCGGGCCCGTGATCGTCCTCGTCGTCGTCGCTGTCATCGCCGTACATCTCCGCGTACTTCGCGTACGGGTCGTTGTCCAGCTCATCGTCCAGCTCTTCGTCGTCCTTGAACTGGTCGCCGTTCGGCGGCTCGTTCGACGGCGATGCACCCAGCTCTTCGGCCAGACGTGTCAGATCCGTCCCGCCACTGCTGTACTTCAGCTGGCGGGCGACCTTCGTCTGCTTGGCCTTGGCCCGGCCGCGCCCCATTGGCTCGACCCCCTCAACGACGGAGCCCAACGGCCCCGGAGTGTTGACATCCGTTCATAAAGGAGAGCGGGCTCTCGGACGAGAGCCCGATCCATCGGGTTTCAACCGTACCTGCTTCCGCGCGCCTGCGGTACGCCGTCCGCAGGTCCCGGGTCGCCCGAACGATTCCGGTGAAACTCTCCTTGCTGGTCAGCGGCGATTTTACCTTCTTTCGGAGCGCGACTCGCCCTAGGGGTGGTGACATGTCTTACCCACGGGGCGGGCCGCACCTCCGTACGGCCGCTCCGGGCCGCGCTCAGCGGGCCGCCGCGGCGGCGATCCTGGCCTCCGCGATGCGGTCGGCGGCCACCGCCGGCGGGACCCCCTCGGTGTCGGCGCGCTGGAAGATCTCCAGGGTCGTCCCGTAGATCAGCTCGGCCTTTGCCTTCGCACGAGCGAACTCAAAGCCGTGCAGCTCGTCGGCGACCTGGATGACGCCGCCCGAGTTCACCACGTAGTCGGGCGCGTACAGCACGCCGCGGTCCGCGAGGTCCTTCTCGACGCCCGGGTGGTCCAGCTGGTTGTTGGCCGCCCCGCACACGACGGTGGCGGTCAGGGCCGGCACCGTACGGTCGTTCAGGGCACCGCCCAGCGCGCACGGGGCATAGATGTCGAGCCCCTCGGTGCTGATCAGTGCCTCGGTGTCCGCCGCCACCCGTACCCCGGGGTGCGCGCCCTTGACCCGGGCCACCGACTCCTCGCGGACATCGGTGACCACCACCTCGGCGCCCGCCTCGATGAGGTGCCCGGCCAGCAGATGGCCCACCTTGCCGACCCCGGCGATGCCCACCGTGCGGCCGGCGAGGTCGTCGCTGCCCCAGCGGTGCGTCGCGGCGGCCCGCATGCCCTGGAAGACCCCGAAGGCGGTGAGCACCGAGGAGTCCCCGGCGCCGCCCTGCTCGGGGGAACGCCCCGTGGTCCAGCGGCACTCGCGCGCGACCACGTCCATGTCGGCCACATAGGTGCCCACATCGCAGGCGGTGACGTACCGGCCGCCGAGCGAGGCGACGAAGCGCCCGTACGCGAGGAGCAGTTCCTCACTCTTGAGGGTGGCCGGGTCGCCGATGATCACGGCCTTGCCGCCGCCGTGGTCCAGGCCCGCCAGGGCGTTCTTGTAGCTCATCCCGCGGGCCAGGTTGAGGGCGTCGCGCAGCGCGGCTTCCTCGGGCACGGCCGCGCCGGGGTAGGCGTGGAAGCGGGTGCCGCCCAGCGCCGGGCCCAGGGCGGTGGAGTGGATGGCGATGACGGCCTTGAGGCCGGAGGCCCGGTCCTGGCAGAGCACGACCTGTTCGTGGCCGCCCTGCTCGGAGCGGAAGAGGGTGTCCAGGACGGAGCCGGAGGGGGCGAAGGGAATGCTGTCGGCGCTGACAGCGGCTGTTACGTCGGTCACGGTGGTGACTCCTGCGCTACGCGGCGGATGCCCTCCAAGTGGTCGGGAGGGCCTGCTGGGACGAGCCTAAGCCTGATGGTGCGCGCGGGATGCCAAGGGTGCGTCACACTGCCACGATCGAGGGGGGCGGCCGTGGCGGGGGCTCCCCGGGATCGCTGGGACGTGGAGGGAGCGCGGGTGTCGAAGGTGCCGTACGCGGCGTATCTGCGGGTGTACGAGCCGCTGGGGGCGTTTCCTGAGCCGGAGCGTTCCCACTGGGCGCGGTACGCCGAGCGCGGGGATCTGCCGGGGCCGCAGGAGGAGCTGCGGCGGTCGATCACGGAGCTGGTGGCGGTGCCGGGGCGGCTGGTGCCGCCGAAGGAGAGCGCCGACGCCTTTGTGGCGGTGGTGGACGGGGTGGTGTGCGTGTGTCCGTGGCGCACCCGGCTGCGGGCCTGGGAGGCGCTGGGGGAGGTGGGGCACTGGCTGATGCCGCAGTCGGTGCTGGACGCGGCGCTGCCGCCGGAGGCGCGGGAGCGGGCGGAGCAGGAGTACGGGCGCTGGCGGGAGCGGAATCCGGATGCCCGGCCGTGGATCAGGTCGGCGTTGTGGCATGTGCCGGTGCGCTGGTTCGCGCTGTTCACGGACGAGGAGCGGGAGTTCACGCCGGGGGAGGGAGCGGGGCCGCCCCGGCTGCGGTACCGGACGCCGATGGTGCGGGCGCGGCAGCGGGTGGCGCGCGGGTTGCGGACGGTGCGGGAGGCGGCCCGGGAGGCGGTGGCGGAGGCGTCGGGGGCGGCCGGTGCGGACGGTGCGGCGGGGGAGGAGCCGGGGGCACCTCCCGGCCGGGGGCTGGGGGAGGGTCCGCTGGCGGCGGCGCTCACCGATGTGGGTCGTTGGCTGGAAGAGTTTCATCCCCGGTCACTGGTCGAACTGGACTACGGGGGATTGATCTATACGATCACTGAGGAACAGCTTGCGGCCGATCGCTCGGCCGCGGAGGTCGCGGCCGGTCTCGCCGCGCTCGCGGCGGGCGATCTGGAGCGGGCGGGCAGGCTGTACGAGGAGCTGACCGATCGCTGGATGACCGTCCGGGAGCGGCAGTTCGCCAACTGAGCGCCGGCCGGGACGTCCGGGCCACGGGACTAAAGGCCCAAGCGTGATGGAAGGCACTCTAAGGAAGTCTTGTCAGCAACCCGTCTCCTCGTGCCAAAATAGGACAAGGAGCCCGATCGGGCTTCTTCTATCCGTCGAAGGGCGGATAGATCGGTAATGCACTCCTTGGTGTGGCAGATGCTGACTGATCACGATAGTGACTGATTGTCACTCGTCGATGACTGTCCGCTATGGCATGGTCCATCGGCTTCCGTCGAGGTTGGGCACCTGAGAGCGCAATTCCATCGGTTTGGCCGACCCGGCTGGACGGATGGTGTAGTTGTAGTGCCGAGGACAAGCCGTTCGTCCTATAACCGACTCGGCCCGCGTCTGCCATTTCGGGCAACGCGGGCCAAGGTGCAGAATTTAGAGGAAAGAACCGTGATGGTTCGGTTCTCCCGAGGAGGCCGCTCATGACCGCTCGCACCCCTGATGCCGAGCCGCTGCTGACCCCGGCTGAGGTTGCCACGATGTTCCGCGTCGACCCCAAAACGGTGACACGCTGGGCAAAAGCGGGCAAGCTCACGTCTATCCGCACGCTCGGTGGGCACCGCCGCTACCGCGAAGCGGAGGTGCGCGCACTGCTGGCGGGCATCCCGCAGCAGCGCGGCGAGGCCTGAGCCAGCAGCACAACCCAAGCAACACCTGGCTACACCCAGTAAAACCCCAGTACAACCCAGGTTTCGGGGCCCCCACCCCGGCCTCCTGGTCATAGATCGCGTCGGACTCCGCCGGGTCCGGCGCGATCTGCTTTTTCCGCACGGCCGCCCGGCGGCCGGCTTCCGGGCCCTTCCGGCATCTTTCGGAGGATCTTCCGGAACCCCACTGGGGGGAGTGCAATTGCACATATTAAATAAGCGGGTGTCTCTGCGGGGTCGAACCAGCCCGCTGAGCGATCGTTCCTGGTGACTCCCGTCACACCGGAAAAGCCTTGCCCGCAAGGCTGCTGATGAGGTAGTGCGAACCGCCTCCCCGGGTCGCCCCGCTCCTCCGCCGCGCGCGCCGCCCGGACCCCTGCCCCTCTCCTTCCCACCAACTCCCCTTTTTCATCGGGGTAGTTGAAAACGTGACACAAAAAAACCGGACCCCCTGTGGGGGTCCGGTTAGCGGTGCGGTCCTGACGGGATTTGAACCCGCGGCCTCCACCTTGACAGGGTGGCGAGCACTCCAAACTGCTCTACAGGACCTCGCATCTCGCGTCGGTGACTCTACCCCACCCAGGGGGCAGGGAGCCAATCGGTTGATCAACCCGCCCCGGTTCAGCGGGCGGGGCCCGGCACCAGCGCGTCGATGGCCTTCACGATCCGCTTGTCGGAGACCGGATACGCGGTGCCCAGCGCGTGCGCGAAGTAGCTCACCCGCAGCTCCTCGATCATCCAGCGGATCTCCCGGGCCGCCCGCGGGACCGGCCGCCCGGCCGGGAACTGCTCCAGCAGCCACGCGTACTCGTCCCGCATCTCCGCCACCTTCGCCAGCCGCGCCCGGTCCCGCTCCGCCTGGTGCGGCAACTGCTGCAACCGCCGGTCCACCGCCGTCAGATAGCGCAGCAGATCCGCCAGCCGGCCGGCACCGTGCGCCGTCACGAACCCCGGGCACAGCAGCCCGTCCAACTGCTGCCGGATGTCCGCCACCGAGGACGCCAGTACGGGGCTGGTGGTGCCCTTCAGCCGCCGCTCGCACGCCTGGCCGGCGACCAGCACCTGCCGCACCTGCCGCACGATCCTCAGCGTCAGCTCGACGATGTCGGCCCGCACCGCGTCGAACAGCTTGGTGAAGCCCTCCTGATCCCACACCACCCCGCCGCGCTCCGCGATCAGCCGGTCGGCCGCCGCCGTCACACAGTCCGCCAGCAGGGCCTGCACACTGCCGTGCGGGGAGGCGGCCAGCGCCAGCTTCGCCGCGTTGTCCAGCTTGCCCACCGCGAACTTCGCCGGATCGGACGGCAGATTGAGCAGCACCAGCCGCCGTACCGCCGGCCACATGGCGGCGGCCTGCTCCTCCTCGGTGTCGAACAGCCGCACCGCGACGCTCGATCCCTCGTCCACCAGCGCCGGATACGCCTGTACCGGCTGCCCGCCGCGCCGGGTCTCGAAGCGGCGCGGCAGGGTCCCCACCGTCCAGGAGGTGATCCCGCCGCGCTGCTCCAGGGCGGCCTGTGAGGTGTCCTGGCCGGCCGCGGTGCCCACCGCCTTCCCCGACGCCTTGAACGCCCGTGAGATGGCCTCCTGGGTCTTCGGTTTGAGCGCCAGCCGCAGCGCCTCCAGATCCTTGTCCTCGGCCAGCGCCTTGCGCCGCTCGTCCACCACCCGGAAGGTGATCCGCAGATGCCCCGGCACCGCCTCGGGGGAGAAGTCCTCGGGGGACACCCGTACCCCGGTCATCCGCTGGAGCGCCGCCGCCAGCTCCGCCCGCAGCGGACGATCGGTCGGCGCGCCCTCCGGCAGCCCGGCCAGGAAGCGGCCGGCGAAATTCGGCGCCGGTACGCAGTGCCGCCGGATCGGCTTGGGCAGCGACCGGATCAGCTCGGTCACCAACTGCTCGCGCAGCCCTGGGATCTGCCAGTCGAAGCCGTCGGGGCGTGCCTGGTTGAGGACCTGGAGCGGTACGTGCACGGTGACACCGTCCGCGTCCGTACCCGGCTCGAACTGGTACGTCACCCGGAACGAGAGCCGGCCCTGCCGCCAGCTGTCCGGGTAGTCCGCCTTGGTGACGCCCCCCGCCCGCTCGTTGATGAGCATGGACTTCTCGAAGTTCAGCAGATCCGGCTCGTCCCGGCGCTTGAGCTTCCACCAGGAGTCGAAGTGCGCCCCGGAGACGATCTCTTCCGGAAGCCGCTGCTCGTAGAAGTCGTACAGCGTCTCGTCGTCCACCAGGATGTCGCGCCGCCTGGCCCGGTGTTCCAGCTCCTCGACCTCGGCGAGCAGCTTGCGGTTCTCCCGGAAGAACTGGTGCTGGGTGCGCCAGTCGCCCTCCACCAGGGCGTTGCGGATGAACAGATCCCGCGAGATCTCCGGGTCGATCCGGCCGTAGTTGACCTTGCGCTGGGCGACGATCGGGATTCCGTACAGCGTGACCCGCTCGTACGCCATCACCGCGGCCTGCTTCTGCTCCCAGTGCGGCTCGCTGTAGGTGCGCTTGACCAGATGCTGGGCGAGCGGCTCGATCCACTCGGGCTCGATCTTCGCGTTGACCCGGGCCCACAGCCGGGAGGTCTCCACCAGCTCCGCCGACATGACCCAGCGCGGCGGCTTCTTGAACAGCGCCGAGCCGGGGAAGATCGCGAACTTGGCGCTGCGGGCGCCCAGATACTCGTTCTTGTCGGTGTCCTTGAGCCCCAGATGGGAGAGCAGCCCGGCCAGCAGCGACTGGTGGACGGTGACCGGCGCGGCGCTCTCCTCGCCCGGCACGATCCCCATGGTCTTCCCGACGGACCGCAGCTGGGCGTAGATGTCCTGCCACTCCCGTATCCGCAGATAGTTCAGGAACTCGGTGCGGCACATCCGGCGGAACGCGGAGGAGGACAGCTCCCGCTGCCGCTCGCGCACGTAGTCCCAAAGGGCGACCAGCGCAAGAAAATCGGACTCCTCCCCCGGCCCCTCCCGGAACCGCCGGTGCTTCTCGTCCGCCGCCTGCTGCTTGTCGGCGGGCCGCTCGCGCGGATCCTGGATGGACAGCGCGGCGGCGATCACCATCACCTCGCGGGCGCAGCCGTTGCGGCCGGCCTCCAGCACCATCCGGGCCAGCCGGGGGTCCACCGGCAGCTGGGACAGCTTCCGCCCGGTGTCGGTGAGCGCGTCCCCGCGCAGCGCCCCCAGCTCCTCCAGCAGTTGCACACCGGCCTTGACGCTCCGGTGGTCGGGAGCGTCGATGAAGGGAAACTTCTCGACCTCCCCAAGACCGGCGGCGTTCATCTGGAGAATGACGGAGGCGAGATTGGTGCGCAGGATCTCGGCGTCGGTGAACTCGGGCCGGGAGAGGAAGTCCTCCTCGGAGTACAGCCGGACGCAGATGCCGTCGCTGGTCCGCCCGCAGCGGCCCTTGCGCTGATTGGCGCTGGCCTGGGAGACCGCCTCGATCGGCAGCCGCTGCACCTTGGTGCGATGGCTGTACCGGGAGATGCGCGCGGCGCCCGGGTCGATCACGTACTTGATGCCCGGCACGGTGAGCGAGGTCTCGGCCACATTGGTGGCGAGCACGACCCGCCGCCCGGTGTGCTGCTGGAACACCCGCTGCTGCTCGCTGTGCGAGAGCCGCGCGTACAGCGGAAGAATCTCGGTGAACCGCAGCCGCCGCTTCTCCAGCGCGTCGGCGGTGTCCCGGATCTCCCGTTCGCCCGAGAGAAAAACGAGAATGTCCCCCGGCCCCTCCCCCTGAAGCTCATCGACGGCGGAGCAGATCGCGGAGACCTGGTCGTCGTCCTCCTCCAGCGGCCGGTAGCGGACCTCGACCGGGAACGTACGCCCGGACACCTCGATGATCGGCGCCGGCTCGCCACCGGGGGCGCGGAAGTGCCGGGCGAACCGCTCGGGATCGATGGTCGCCGAGGTGATGATGATCTTCAGATCGGGCCGGCGGGGGAGCAACTGCGCCAGATACCCCAGCAGAAAGTCGATGTTGAGGCTCCGCTCATGAGCCTCGTCGATGATGATCGTGTCGTACTTCAGCAGCTCACGGTCGTGCTGCACCTCGGCCAGCAGAATGCCGTCCGTCATGAGCTTCACCAGGGTCGAGTCCCCGACCTGATCGGTGAACCTCACCTTCCAGCCCACCGCCTCACCCAGCGGCGTGTTCAGCTCGTCGGCGACCCGCTGCGCCACGGTACGGGCCGCGATCCGGCGCGGCTGGGTGTGCCCGATCAGCCCCCGCACCCCGCGCCCCAGCTCCAGGCAGATCTTCGGGATCTGGGTGGTCTTCCCCGACCCGGTCTCACCCGCCACGATCACCACCTGGTGATCGCGGATCGCGTCGCGGATCGCGTCCTTCTTCTGGCTGACCGGCAGCGCCTGCGGATAACTGATCGCCGGCAGCGCCGCCCGGCGGCGCTCGACGCGCAGCTCGGCCTGGTCCATCGCCTCGGCGATCTCGCCCAGCACGGCCTGCCGGGCCTCGGGCTTACGGATCCGGCGGGCACCGTCGAGCCGCCGGCCGAGCCGGCGCTCGTCGTGCAGCATCAGCTGGGGCAGGCGCTCGGCAAGGGCGGCGTGGGAAGCGGAGTGCGTAGACATACGCCCCCAAGAGTCTCACCTGGGACCCGGGAGCGGCGAACCAATATCGGAGAGCTTTGTCCCTTTAGGGTGCGTCTGTGAGTCGCTGGCAGGCGTTCAAACACTCCCCCTACTACGCGGCGGTGGTCATCTCCCTGCTGTCCGCCGTCGGCGCGGCCCTCTTCGCCGGCTCCTACACCTACGCCCTGGCGAACCCCACTCCGCACCGGATGCCGGTGGCGGTGGTCGGCGAACCGGAGACGGCCAGGACGGCGGAGTACGTCGCGGCGCTGGAGAAGGGACTGCACACCTCGCTGCGCATCCACGACTACCAGAATTATCCACAGGCTGTGGATGCCGTGGAGCGGCAGAAAGTCTTCGCGATCGTGCGGGAGCGGGACGGCGCGATCGACCTCTCGGTCTCCAGCGCGTCGGGTGCCTCGGTGGCGGAGCTGCTGAAGACCGCCGGCCCGCCCGCCGGAGCGGCCATCGGCGCGACGGTCACCGTCACCGACCTCAAGCCGTTGCACTCCGGCGACCCGCGCGGCCTGGCGCTCTTCTACATCACGCTCGCCGCCGTGATCATCGGTTTCCTCGGCACCATCCAGCTGAGCATCCACGCCGCCCGCCTCACCCCGGCCGAACGCATCGCGACGGTGGCCGCGTTCTCCGTACTGGGCGGCTTCCTGATCGCCGCCACCGTGGACTGGATCCTGGACGCCGTCCCCCTGCCGCTGATCAGCTGGCTCCAGCTCATGCTGACGATGTTCGTCGCCGGCATGGTCTTCACCGTCTTCAACACCTTCTTCGGCCGCTGGGCGATCCTGCCCACCTGGGGCCTGCTGGTGATGCTGGGCAACCCGGCCTCCGGCGGCCCGGTCTCCTGGCCGCTGCTCCCCTCGGCGCTCGCCTTCCTCGGCCGCTGGCTACCACCCGGCGCCTCGGTCAACGCCCTCCACAACGCCGTCTACTTCCCCCACCACCAGCACCTCCAGCCCTATCTGGTCCTGCTGGTGTGGGCAGCCCTGGCGACCGGCACCTTCTGGCTCTTCCGCACCCGCCACCCCGGCGGCCGGTGACACAGGGAAAACACAAAAAAGGCCCTGGCGGCGGATGCCGCTGGGGCCTTCTTGCTGGTGAAGGAAGGTGGCTGGGGCCGGGGTCGAACCGGCGACCTTCCGCTTTTCAGGCGGACGCTCGTACCAACTGAGCTACCCAGCCGAAGCGGTCCTGACGGGATTTGAACCCGCGGCCTCCACCTTGACAGGGTGGCGAGCACTCCAAACTGCTCTACAGGACCTGGCTTGTGCGACCGGCTTTCCCGATGTCGCTGAAGCAGCGTATCACGGTGCGGAGACCCTGCTGAGCGGGCTATTTCAGCAGCCGGCAGACCCGCTCCACCGCGAAGGCGTACCCCTGGACGCCGCAGCCGACGATCACTCCGGCGGTGGCCGCGGCCGACACGTACGAGTGATGCCGGAACGGCTCGCGGCGGTGGATGTTGGAGATGTGCACCTCCGCGATCGGCAGCCCCTCACAGGTGCTGAGCGCGTCCAGCAGGCCGATCGAGGTGTGCGAGTACGACGCCGGGTTGATCACGATGCCCGCGTGGTGTTCCCGGGCCTCCTGGATCCAGTCGATCAGCTCGCCCTCGTGGTTGCTCTGCCGGGCGTCGACCGCGAAGCCGTACCGGGCGGCCGTCTCCACGCACAGCCGTACGACGTCGGCGAGGGTGTCGGTGCCGTAGATCTCGGGCTCGCGCAGGCCGAGCAGATTGAGATTCGGTCCGTTGAGCACCATGAGTGACTTCTCGGTCACCGGGCATCACTTCTCTCGTCCAGGGCCCGCAGATAAGGCGTAAAAAGGCGAAGAGCCACCCACAGGCGAAATGCTGCGGATGGCTTCGGGTGGTGCCCCCAACGGGATTCGAACCCGTGCTACCGCCTTGAAAGGGCGGCGTCCTGGGCCACTAGACGATGAGGGCCTCCTGCGCACCGACACATATCAGTCGGTGAACGCGAGAAGCATAGGCGATGCCCGAACGGATCACCAACACGGTTCCTCACCCCCAGCCCAGTTCGTGGAGCCGGTCCTCCTCGATGCCGAAGTGGTGGGCGATCTCGTGGACCACGGTCACCGTCACCTCGTGCACCACGTCCTCGGCGGTTTCGCAGTAACGCAGCGTCGGGCCCATGTAGATGAGGATCCGGTCCGGCAGCACGCCCGCGTACCACTCGCCGCGCTCGGTGAGCGGTGTTCCCTCGTACAGGCCGAGGAGTTCGGGGTCGGACGGGTCGGGTTCGTCCTCGACGAACACCGCCACGTTGTCCATCAGCCGCGCCAGTTCCGGGGGGACCTGGTCCAGCGCCTCGCTCACCAGTTCCTCGAATGACTCACGTGTCATCTTCAGCACCCGTCCATTGTCCGTGACCCGTGGGCCCGGATGGCAGTTGGGCAGGGCGCCCATCCGTCCCCGGCCCCCAGGAGCGCCGCCGTGCGTCCACGTGTTCCCGCTGCTCTCAGCACCCTCTCCCTCACCTCGGTGCTCGCGCTGTCCCTCACCGGCTGCCTGAGCGTGGACCCCAAGGCGCCCGGCGGCGACCCCACCGAGGCCGGGAACACCTCGCCGCTGGTCGAGGACGCGGCCGGGGAGGGCGGGGACGGCATCGAGGGGGGTACGGAGCGGGGTCCCGGCCCGGCCGGCGGGCCCGGGTCGCCCGAAGAGGCGGCGGGCGAGGACCGTACGGCCGATGACGCCGACGGAAAGGGCACCGGGGAGCGGGCGCGTGAGGAGCGGGCCCCGGTCGCGGACGCGAAGCCCAGCCCGTCCCGTACCCCCGCGTCGCCCACCGCCCGGCCCGGTGCGGTCGTACCCCCGGCCGCCTCGCCCGGCGGCGCCTCCCCGCCGCCCGCCGAGCCCGTACCGAGCCCGCCGCCCCCGCCGGTGCCGCCGGCGCCCGAGCCCACCGGCCACGAGCCGTCGCCGCCCGGACAGGACCCCGAGCCGGACCCGGAGCCGGAGCCGGAGAGTGACGGGTGAGGGGTGCTGGGTGAGCGCGGTTTGCGTCCGCACGGGTGCGGTGCGTATGCTTGTAGATCGTTTGATCCCACTTGCCCGGCGCCCGATTGCAGCGCGCCGTGTGGCGCGTTCCTCGTCAAGCCGTGGCTGACCGCAAAGACAGGCGGTCGTGAGCACCTACGGAGCTAAGGCGCGTGCCGACCAAGACTCCGGAAGGGTCTCACTTCGCATGTCCGTAACAACCGCTGACGCCATCCTGCCCCTGGATGAGCCGACGACCACCTTCGCCGACCTCGGGCTCCCGCAGTCCGTGGTGCGCAAGCTCGCCGAGAACGGCGTGACCACCCCGTTCCCCATCCAGGCCGCCACCATCCCGGACGCGCTGGCCGGCAAGGACATCCTCGGCCGGGGCCGTACCGGCTCCGGCAAGACCCTGAGCTTCGGTCTGCCGGTGCTGGCCCGCCTCGCCGGCGGCCGGACCGAGAAGAAGAAGCCGCGCGCGGTCATCCTGACCCCGACCCGCGAGCTGGCCATGCAGGTCTCCGACGCGCTGGAGCCGTACGGCCACGAGCTGAACCTCCGCTTCAAGGTGGTCTGCGGCGGCACCTCCATGGGCAACCAGATCTACGCCCTGGAGCGCGGCGTCGACATCCTGGTGGCCACCCCCGGCCGGCTGCGCGACCTGATCGCGCGCGGCTCCTGCTCGCTGGACGACGTCGAGGTCGCCGTCCTGGACGAGGCCGACCAGATGGCGGACCTGGGCTTCCTGCCCGAGGTCACCGAACTGCTCGACCTGGTGCCCCCGGGCGGCCAGCGGATGCTGTTCTCCGCCACCCTGGAGAACGAGATCGACACCCTCGTCAAGCGCTACCTGGTCGACCCGGTCAGCCACGAGGTGGACGCGGCGCAGGGCGCGGTGACCACCATGACCCACCACGTGCTCGTGGTGAAGCCGCGCGACAAGGCCCCGCTGACGGCGGCGATCGCGGCGCGCGAGGGCCGCACGATCGTGTTCGTGCGGACCCAGCTGGGCGCCGACCGGGTCGCCGAGCAGCTGCGCGAGTCCGGGGTGCGCGCCGACGCGCTGCACGGCGGCATGACGCAGGGCGCCCGTACCCGCACCCTTGAGGACTTCAAGGGCGGCAAGATCAAGGTGCTGGTGGCCACCGACGTGGCGGCCCGCGGCATCCATGTGGACGGCATCGACCTGGTGCTGAACGTGGACCCGGCCGGGGACCACAAGGACTATCTGCACCGCTCGGGGCGCACCGCGCGGGCCGGGCAGTCCGGCACCGTGGTGTCGCTGGCGCTGCCGCACCAGCGGCGCACCATCTTCCGGCTGATGGAGGACGCGGGCGTGGACGCCTCGCGGCACGTCATCGGGCGGGGTGATCTCTTCGACGAGGAGGTCGCCGAGATCATCGGGGCGCGTTCGCTGACCGAGGTGCAGGCGGAGGCCGCCATGGGCGCGGCGCTGTACGCCGACCGTGAGGTCGGCCGGCTGGCCCGGGAGCTGGAGCGGGCCCAGGAGCGGGCCGGTGAGCTGCGCTCGGAGGCGGAGAAGCTGACCGGGCGGGCGGCGCGGGAGCGCGGCGAGGACCCGGCGGAGGCGATCGCGGCGGCGGCTGCCGCGCAGGCGGCGGCTGAGGCCGAGCGGGAGGCGAAGCGGGAGGCGCGGCGCGCCGAGCGGGCCGCGAAGGCGGCCGAGGAGGAGCGCGAGCGCGCCGACCACCGGGACCGGCGTGATGACCGGGACCGGCGTCCGTACCAGGGCCGGCGTGATGACCGGGGCGGCAGCGGCGGTGGCTTCCGGCGTGATGACCGGCGCGATGACCGCCGGGGCGGCGACCGTGACCGGGACCGGCGCGATGACCGTGGCGGCTACCGGGGCTCCTTCGACCGGGACCGGCGTGATGACCGGGGCGGCAGCGGCGGCGGTTTCCGGCGTGATGACCGGGACCGGCGTCCGTACCAGGGCCGGCGTGATGACCGGGGTGCCGGCAGCGGCACCGGTGGCAGCGGCGGCGGCTTCCGGCGTGATGACCGGCGCGATGACCGCCGGGGCCCCGGCGGCACCGGCGGCACCGGCGGCGGCTACCGCGACGACAAGCCCCGCTGGAAGCGCGGCAACTGACAGCGTGACAGCCGCCGGGGTCCGGGCCACCGCGCCCGGGCCCCGGCGGCGCGCACCCGGCCGCGTCCGTGCCGTATCGCCTGCGAGCCGCGCCAGGGGTGCGACTATGCTGCTGTCTGCGGGCCGTTAGCTCAATTGGCAGAGCAGAGGACTTTTAATCCTTTGGTTGTGGGTTCGAGTCCCACACGGCCTACCTGTGATCACCCGCCGATGATCGACTCGCCCCCCGGGGTCGGTCGCGGCAGATTGGGTGTGTGTACCCGACACCACGTGTCCCATCCCGAGGGGTGGGATACGTACGCCTCGTGCCCGCCCTGCTGATCGTCGGCGGGTTGGCGCTGAGTGCGGCGACCCCGCCGCATCTCACCTTCACCCCGCTGTTCGTGGCCCCGCCGGTGCTGGCGGCCCCGGTGATGAGTTTCCGGGGCACTGTTATCACTGGGATCTCCGCCCTGCTGGCGTCGGCGCTGCTGGTCTTCACCGGCCGGACCGCGATCAGCGGTCAGGAGGTCATCACTTTTCTCACGGTGCTGACCGTCTCCGTGCTCGCCGTGCTGATCAACCGCATCGTCGCCCAGCGCGACCAGTGGGTGGCGTCGGCGCGCGGGGTGGCCGAGATCGTACAGCGAGCGGTGGTCCCGGAGCCCCCCGGCCATGCCGGGCCGCTGCTGGTGGCGGCGCGCTACCGGGCGGCGCAGCGCGACACCCTGATCGGCGGCGATCTGTACGCGGTGCGCGAGACCCCGTACGGCGTACGGCTGCTGGTGGGCGATGTGCGCGGCAAGGGGCTCGGCGCGACCGAGATGGTGTCGGTGATTCTCGGTACGTTCCGGGAGGCCGCCGAGTACCAGGAGGATCTGGGGGCGCTGTGCCGCCGGCTCCAGGCGGCGGTGGAGCGGGAGAAACGGTCCCGGGGGGCGATCGATCCGCAGGAGGAGTTCGCCACGGCGGTGGTGGTGGAGGTGCCCAGGGCGCCGCCGCACGAGCTGCGGCTGATCAACCTGGGCCATCCGCCGCCGCTGCTGCTGCCGCCCGGGGACGCTCCGGCGCGCTATCTGGAGGTGGCTGATCCGCAGCTGCCGCTGGGGCTGATGGATCTGTCCGGCTGGACGGGCCGCCCGCAGACGTTCGCGTTTCCGCCCGGGGCGCAGTTGCTGCTGTACACGGACGGGGTGAGCGAGGCGCGGGACGGGCGGGGCGTCTTCTTCGATCCGGCGGGCGCGCTGGACGCGGAAGTGTTCGGCGATCCGCAGGAGTTGCTGGATCGGTTGGTCTCGGAGGTGCTGCGGTACACCGGTGGCCGGCTGAACGATGACATGGCGCTGCTGGCCGTCTCCCTCCCGACCGGGAACCACCGGAGCGAGTGATGCGTGGACCATTGATGTGTCGCACGTCACTCATACAATCGGGTGACGGTTTGTCAGTGTGTCCGGGGGAAGGGCGGGAATGCGGCGATGACGGCCACCGTACGGATTCGGGTGGATGGGGCGGCAGCCACGGCGGATGACATCAGGCAGCTACAGCTGTGGCTGGCGGCCGATCCGGAGCTGAGCGAGGTGACGGCGCGGATCAGCCGCCGGCCGCACCCGGCGGACAACGCGATGGGGGCGTGGGACGAACTGCTGCTGGAGCTGGCGAAACGGGCCGCGGTGGTGGGGATGGCGGCCCTGCTGCGGTCCGTGTACAACTATCTGCGCAACCGGGGGCGCGGCGAGCGGCGGGTGACGATCGAACTGGCGGACGGCAGGGCGCTGACGCTGGCCGGGGACCGCCGCTACACGCGGGGGGAGCTGGACGAGCAGGCGCGGCGGGCGGCGGAGGCGATCGATCCCGATCCCGACCCCGGTCCGGGGGCGGGGGCCGGACCCGCCCCCGTTCCCGGTCAGTGACGGGGGGCCGGTGAGTGACACGGGGGTGACACCGGGGTGAGCTACCAGCCGGAGGCCGGCCGGTCCCGAGTGGTGCTGATCGGGGTGGCCGAGTACGAGGCCGAGGCCGAGCATCAGCCGTTGCCATCGGTGCGGGCGAACATCGAGCAGTTGTACGAGGTGCTGGGCGACGACGCGCTCGGCCGGCTGGGGCCGGCGCTGCTTCCGCCGCTGCACTCACCGAGCCGCGAAGAGATCATCAGGACCGTCGAGCGGGCTGCGGCGGAGGCGCAGAGTCTGCTGCTGTGCTACTTCAGCGGGCACGGCAAGCTGCTGGAGGAGGACGGCAGGCCGGACCGGCTGCTGCTGCTGCCCCGGGAGGCGAGTGCCCGGGAGACCGGGCTGCACGGCATCCGGTACGCGGAGCTGCGGGATGTGCTGTGCGGCACCCGGGCCGAGCGGGTGGTGCTGATCCTCGACTGCTGCTTCTCGGGCAACGCGCGCCTGGAGCCGCCCCCTACGGAGGAGGTGCCGTTCGCGCTGATCACCTCCTCCCGGCCGCTGCGGGGGCAGGACGCCGGGAACGGCGAGGGCCCGACGCCGTTCACGGCCGCGCTGATCGAGGTGCTGCGGGAGGGCACCGGCGGGCGGGACGGCGGCCCGGTGACGATCGCCGGGCTGCACGAGCCGATGCTGGCCCGGGCGAAACGGGACGCGGAGCGGGCGGACGAGAACGGCGATCCCGACGACTGGCACCCGACCGTCGTCTCGCAGAACGTCTCCGGGGACACGGTGCTGTCGCAGGCGATCTCCGACCCCGGCGGGGACCGCGCCCGCCGGGCGGCCCGCGCGGTCCGGGCGGTGTCGGCCCGGGCGGCGCTGGCGGCGCGCCGGATCAGGGACCGGCCGGTGCGGGCGGCGGCGGTGGCGGTCGCCGGCCTGCTGGTGCTGACCGGCGTCGCGTGGCTGGACCGGGTGCTGAACCCGTCACCCGCCGACTGCCCGGTCCCGCTGGAACTGCGGGTGCTGACCAGTCCCGAGTACGAGCAGCCCCTCGCCCGGGCGCTGGAGGTTTTCGAGGGCTCGGCGCCGGCCAGGGCGCCGATCGGCGGCCGGCCGCAGGGCTGCCGCCAGCTGAACGCCTTCGTCTACTCGGCCGCCGACGGGGACACGGTCGCGGCGTTACGTCGTTCGGCGGCCTGGGCGGAGCCGGAGCGTACCTGCGCCGGGCTGCCGGCGGTGGCGGAGGAGTCGGGCGAGGAGTGCCCGGCGCCGCTGCGCGACATCGGGCCGCGCCCCGATGTGTGGCTGCCGTCCGCCTCGATCGCCGTACGGCAGGTCGCGGACGATGTCGATGCGGCGGAGAGCGCCGCGTACCTGGGGGAACCGGTCACGGTGGCCACCTCGCCCGCCGTCGTCCTGATGCCGGGGGACGCGGGGGTGGCGCGGACGGGGGAGCCACTGGAGCGGCTGCTGGCGGCTGCGACGGCGCTGGAGTGGCCGGTGCTGCGGGCCGGCCCGGCCACCTCGGCGGCTTCCGTGCTGCACGGGATGGCGGCGGGCCCCGGCCGGATACCGGCCCAGCCGCTGCCGCCGCCCGACGACGCGGCGCTGCTGTGTTCGCTGGGCCGCCCGGCGGGTGCCGCGCCGGTGCTGCTGGTGGCGGAGCGTACGGCGGTGGACCTGGTCCACGAGCGGCGGCGGCCGGCCTGTCTGAGCGGGGCGGTGCCGGCCGGCCGGCTGGATCAGCTGACGTGGGACCGGCAGTACCGCGCGTACTACCCCGCCGACGTACCGCAGCTCGATCTGACCTTCGTCCCGGTGCACTGGGAGCACGCCGGCGCCGACGACGCGGGGCGGCGTACGGCGATCGCCCGGCTGGGCGAGTGGCTCGGCTCGGCGGAGGGGCGGCGGGCGCTGGGCGAACAGGGATTCCGTGACCCCGACGACGAGCGGCGGGCGCTGATCGAGGCGTCGCCGCTGAACCACGAGGCGTTCGTGGCCGAGCCCGGGTCGGGGCTGTCGTCTCCCCCGGCGCCGGACGCGGCGGCGGTGGCGGAGTATCTGCGCGAGGAGGAGCGGGAGCGGGGGCCGCGCGATGTGGTGTTCGTGGTGGATGTGTCCTCCGGCTCGTACACCCGGGCGGCGCAGTACACGGCGCTGTTGCGGACGGCGATCGATGAGCTGGGGCCGGAGGACCGGTTCGCGCTGCTGGCCACCCCAGGCGACGGCGGGCCGGCGCGTACCGTGCTGGACCTGGAGTGGCACGGCGCGGGCGTGACCGGGGCGGCGATCGACGGGCTGGCCCCGGTGGAGCGGCATGCCGCGATCACCCCGGCGGTGGAGGCGGGCCTGGCGCTGCTGGCGGACGCCGGGGACCGGGGGCGGCTGCTGGTGCTGATCACCGATGACGAGGACAGCTCCGGCCGGCCCGGGCTGCCGGCCGGCACCGCGGCGCCGGTCGCGGTGGTGTCGTACGGCTCGCTGGGCTGCGCCCACCTCTACAACGAGATGCTGGTCGCCGAGGGTGCCCTGTGCTTCGACGGTTCCCCGCCGCAGGGGGCCGCGCTGGCCGCCGCGCTGCGCGGGCTGACCGCGCTCCGGGAGCGGTGATGGGGCGGCGGCGGGCAGATCGGGCCGGGCGGTGCGCGGTGCTCACGCTGGTGCTGGCGGTGGTGGCCGGCTGCACCGGCGGGCCGTCCGGTGCGGGGCCGCCCGGTGGGCGGCCGGACGACGGCCGGCCGCTGGTGGTGGTCAGCGGCGCGGATCTGACCAGCAGGGAGGGCGAGGGGGTACGGCAGGCCCTGATCGACGCGTGGAACGCGGACGGGAACAACCGGCAGGCCCGGCTGGTGGAGCTGCCCCGGACCGATGACGGTCAGCACAGTGAGCTGATCGCGGCGCTCCAGTCGGGCAGCGCCGACTTCGACGTGGTGAACCTGGACACCACCTGGGTGCCGGAGTTCGCGGCGGCCGGTCTGATCAGGCCGCTGGACGACGCGCTGCTGGAGGCCGACTTCCTGGCCCAGGCGGCGCGGGCGGGCCGCTGGGAGGGGCGGACGTACGCCGTACCGTTCAACACCGATGTCGGGCTGCTGTACTACCGCGAGGATCTGCTGGCGGAGCTCGGCCAGGAGGTGGGCGGGCTGCTGGGCGAGGAGACGCTCGGCGAGCTGATCGCCGGCTGGCGGGGCGGGCAGGAGTACCCGCTGTATGTCACGCAACTGCGCCCGTACGAGGGGCTGACGGTCAACGCGCTGGAGGCGTTCTGGAGCGTGGGCGTGGAGTTGGTGGACGAGCGGGGCCGGTACCGGGGCAGCGAGGCGGAGTTGCGGCGCGGGCTGGCGGAGCTGCTGCGGATCACGGACAGCGGGAAGCTGAGCGAGCGGGCCCGGGAGGCGGACGAGACCGTCGCGCTGCGGGAGTTCACCGGGGCGGACGGGGCGGACGGCGGCGATCTGTCGGGGGTGGTGCTGATGCGGAACTGGCCGTACGCGTACCAGCACGTGGACGCCACGCTGCCGGCCGGCGCGGGGTTCGGGGTGATCCCGCTGCCGGGGGCGGCGGCGCTGGGCGGGCAGTCCCTCGCCGTGTCGGCCGACAGTGTGCGGGCGGCGGACGCCGAGCGGCTGATCCGGTTTCTGACGGCGGAGCCGGACAGCCAGCGCAAGCTGCTGGAGGCGGGGTTCGCGCCGGCGCTGCGTGACGCGTACGGGATCGGGGAGCCGGCCGATCTCGACTGCGCGGCGGTGGCGGGGACGGCGGTGCGGCGGCCGGAGGGCAACCCGGCGGAGGGCGCGGCGCGCGGGGTGCCGGCGGGGTATCCGGAGCTGCTGTGGTGCGCGCTCGAAGCGGCGCGGGCGCGGCCGGCGAGTCCGTACTATCCGGCGTTCTCACGGGAGTTGCGGCTGGAGACGGGGCGGCTGCTGGCGGGGAACGCCTCGTTGGAGGCGGCGGCGGAAGCGCTGCATCAGACGCTGGCACTCGCACTGGAGGGCCGGATCACCGTGAGTGATCGGGGGGCGGCGCTGGATAACAACTGACACACCGTCAGAATTCTCTGCCATGCTCCCGCCAAGAACGTATGCCCCAATTGGATCGCGTCTGACACGATTTACCGCCCAGAAGAACGAGACCTATTTCCCGGATCCACTTGGAATTACGGCGGCCCGTCTATTAACGTTCGATAACGCAGCGCGGTCGTCTCCGCCGTCGCCACGACAGCGGTCGTGCTGCACCGCCTAATCCACGGCACGCCAACAGCGCGCCGGGGAACCGGGGAACCACCACTTGGGGTGCATCGGACGGCCCACCGCCGCCCGTAGGAGACCTTCCTGCTCCGAACCCGTCAGCTAACCCGGTCGGCGAGAGGGAAGGAAAGGAGTGCGCCTCCGTGGCGTCGAACCGGTATGGGTCCCACCCCGTCTACTACGGGCCGCAGACCACTGACGACGAGCCCCGTACCGAGTGGAACCCCAGCGCCGAGACGCTGCGCCCCGTACGCGGCCGGCACCGGGTCGCCAGGCAGCGCGGCGGCACCATGGCTCGCAGCCGGGCGGTGCTCGGCGTCGGCGTGATCGCCGCGGTCGGCGCGGGCGGCATGGCCACGGCCCAGGAGGGCGGCGCCGGCTCCGTACCCGGCCTCGACTCGGTGCGCTCCATCCCCGACCACATCCCCGTCGTCAACAACTTCATCTCCTCCTCCGCCTCGGATGCGCAGGAGGAGCCCGGCGCCGAGGAGACGGTGACGGCGACCCCGTTCACCGAGGCCCAGGACGCCGGCGAGGCGCTGCGCGCCCGGATTCTCCAGCAGGCCGAGGAACAGGAAGCCACCGCCCAGGCCGCCGCACGAGCCCAGGCCCTGGACGCGGCACAGAGCGACGCGGTCGCCGTCGCCGCCGAACTGGCCGAGACGGAACGCCTCGCCGAGGAGGAGCGGCAGCGCGCCGAGGAAGCCGAGCGGCAGCGCCTGGCCGAGGAGCGCCGGCTGGCCGAACTGCGCGCTAGCTACACCCTCCCGCTGACCAGCTACACCCTGTCCTCCGGCTTCGGCGCCAGCGGCTCCATGTGGTCCTCCACCCACACCGGCACCGACTTCGCCGCCCCCACCGGCACCCCGGTGAAGAACGTGCACACCGGCACGGTGAAGGAAGCGGCCTGGGCCGGCTCGTACGGCTACCGCATCATCATCGAGCAGGAGGACGGCACCGAGCTGTGGTACTGCCACCTCTCCTCGATGAACGTCACCGCCGGCCAGTCGGTCGACACCGGCGACACCATCGGCCGGGTCGGCTCCACCGGAAACTCCTCCGGGCCGCACCTGCACCTGGAGGTCCGCCCCGGCGGCGGTGACCCCATCGACCCGCTGACCTGGCTGCGCGGCAAGGGCCAGGCGGTCTGACCACCCCGACCATCCCCCCACACCGCCGACGGCCCTGGTGACTCCCCCCGACGCCAGGGCCGTCGGCATACCCTGGCCCGCATGAACACGATCGGCGATCTTCAGGTGTCCGGGCTCTGCCTGGGCGGCAATGTCTTCGGCTGGACGGCGGACGAGGCGGAGTCCTTCGCGGTACTCGACGCCTACACGGCGGCCGGCGAGAACTTCATCGACACCGCCGACGCCTACTCCGCCTGGGTGGACGGCAACAAGGGCGGCGAGTCGGAAACGGTGATCGGCCGCTGGCTGGCCCGCCGCGGCCGGCGCGACGACATCGTGGTGGCCACCAAGGTGGGCGCGCACCCCGAGCTGCGCGGCCTGTCCGCCGACACCATCAAAACGGCGGCCGACGCCTCGCTGCGCCGCCTGGGCGTGGACCACATCGACCTCTACTACACCCACTTCGACGACGAGTCGGTGGAAGTAGCGGAGATCATCACCGCACTGGACGACCTGGTACGCGCCGGCAAGGTCCGCGAGATCGGCGCCTCCAACATCTCCCCGGCCCGCCTGGAAGCCTCGCTGGCCTTCTCCGCCCAGGAGAACAAGGCCCGCTACACGGCCCTCCAGCCGCGCTACAACCTGCTGTCCCGGGACAGCTACGAAGGCCCCCTCGCCGACCTGGCCGCCCGCCACCACCTGGCGGTCCTGCCTTACTCGGCCCTCGCCAGCGGCTTCCTGACCGGCAAATACCGCCCCGGCGCCCACGTCAAGAGCGCCCGCTCCACCTCGGCCGCCCAACACCTGGACACCCCGCGCGGCCAAGCGGTCCTCGCCGCCCTGGACGAGGTGGCGACCACCCACAACACCGAACTCTCCACGATCGCCCTCGCCTGGCTGGCCGCCCAACCGACGATCACCTCCCCCATCGCCAGCGCCCGCACCCCCGACCAGCTCCCCCCACTCCTGAAGTCCACCACCCTGCCCCTGACGGACGAGGACCTCACCACCCTGACAAACGCCTCGGCCTGACAGCTGGGAAACTTGTCCCATGTCTGAAGGGGAGCAGTGGGAGCCACCACCCGGCTCATGGGCGTCCAGCGCGGCCCGGCGCCGGAATATGCAGGCGATCAAGGCCAGGGATACCAAGCCAGAACGTCTGATCCGCCAGCTCCTGCATGCCCGGGGCCTCAGATACCGGGTCGCTGCCCGTCCGCTGACCGATCTCCGCCGGACGGCTGACATTGTCTTCCGCCCGGCGAAGATCGCCGTCTTTATCGACGGCTGTTACTGGCACGGCTGCCCGGAGCACTATGTGTCCCCGAAGACCAACCCCGGCTACTGGTCAGGGAAAGTAGCTGGCAACATCGCCCGGGACCGGGACACCGACAAGCGTCTCACCGAAGCAGGCTGGCTGGTGCTCCGGTTCTGGGAGCACGAAGACTCAGCAGTCTGCGCTGACAAGGTCGCTGCCACGGTGATCGCCCGCCGGGCGGCGCTGCACCCGGGGCTCTGAGGGAAAGGGAAGCGGCTCATTCCGCTGCTGCGGCAGTTCTGAGCCCTCTTTGCATTCCAGGACGTACTTCTCAGCGAAGGAGGGAGCAGTGTCCGGCCGGAGGACAGCCAGGACGGCCCGGCCGATGGCCTCCGCGACGGGCGGCGGAAAGGCGTTTCCTACCTGGCGATATCGGGCTGTCTTTCCACCCCGGAATCTCCATTCGGCTGGGAAGCCCTGGATCAAGGCCGCCTGCTCCACGGTCAGCATGGGACCGGAGTCGCGGAACAGATCCCGCTTGAGATTGCACTCTTCAGGGTCATTGGCCACGCCAGAAGCATCGACTCCGAGCGCTTCCCAGGCTCGCTTGGCACGGGTTGGTCCCAGGTCAGGGCCCCCATGCTTTTTCGAGCCGCCAACCAGGGTGGGTGCGATGCCTTCGGTGGTGCTGGCCATGGCTTTTGCCGCGCGGTCAGACCAGTCGCGAAAGATAATTTCTCCGGTGCGGACACCCTTGGCTTTCCTGGCCTCCGAGACGGTCTTCCCGTATTCGTCCTTGTCCCAGAAGGGCCGACAGCGGGATTCCATGCTTTCAGTGAGAGTTTCCAGAACAGATGGCGCGGGGCCAGCTTTCCGAAGCGGCCACCTGAAAGTGCGATCCTCGGCCTGGTCGCTGCGGATGGCCACAAGAATGGCTCTTGGGCGGAGCTGGGGAACGCCGAAATCGCGAGCATCCAGGCGCCGCCAGGATCTCCTCATGAGGGCATCCTGCTCGTCTGCGGATGCAAGCTGCGGAATCTCAGGGACGGCATACCCGTACTCCCGAAGCTTTTCGATGACGCCGATTCGGTAGTCGATGAAGACTTCCGGTGGTTCCAGGATTCCGCGAACATTCTCAATCATCACCGCTTTGGGGCGCAGACGGTTGACGATATCGAGCATATCTGGGAAGAGGTCACGTTCATCATCGCCGCCGAGCTGTTTGCCAGCCAAGGAGAAAGGCGGGCAAGGGACGCCGCCGGCCAGGAGGTCGAGTTCGCCTTCCGACAGGCCAAGGCCATTCAGGAGTTCTGACTTATCAAACCCTTTGACGTCGGTCGGCTGGATCTGGCCGGTTTTTTCAGCTGTCTCCCAGCCGTGCCAGCGGTGTGCCTGAACATTCAGTCTGAGCGTTTCCACCGCATGGGGATCGAGTTCGACCAAAGCGAGATGATCGAACCCGGCGCGATGCAGCCCCAGTGCCTGGCCCCCCGCGCCAGCGCAGATTTCGATCGCGGTCGGCCGATCGTGGGGCTGCTGACCCTCATCGCTGTCGCCCATCGGCGTGGTCCTCCTGCGTGCGGTGCAAAAACAGATGCCCAAGTGTCGCAGAGGCGGCACTGGGTTGTTGTCTCATCACCCAGGAGTTTCGCAGTCCGCTCTCCCGCTGGCGCAGCGGGGCTGGCCAGCGGGAGGCTGATGTTCAGATACCTGGCCTCCTGAGGTGCTGAAGCAGAGTCTCAACATCGCTGGGAGCCAGGCCAGCCGCCACGGACGGTTCTTCCTGGAGGTCGGCCAGCTGCTGCACGGCCGGGTCATCGAGGACACGCCCCATGAACTCAAGCTTCTTCTCAAGCCTGACCTGGACGACCTCGTCGATGGTGTCACGCACCGCGAGCACTGTCACTCTGGTCTCGGTGTCCGGATGCAGTCCAAGCCGGTGGATACGGTCCAGGCTCTGAAGGAACCTTCCTGCCATGAAATCGCGGTCTACAAAGACGGCGTCGTGGCAGTCCCGGTGGAGGCTGATGCCCTCGCCGAGAGTTGCCGGGTTCGCCAGCAGCACCATGCAGCCGGGATCTTCCCGGAACCGCCGGATTTCTTCGTCCCGGTCGGGGGTGCCGCCGTGCACCATGGCCGGCCCGAACTTTGCCAGCAGCTTCTCCAGCGTCGTCAAGCTGCGCACGAAGGTGGTCCAGACCAGAGTCTTCCGCCCCTGCTCCGCGTTGGCGGCCACAATGCCCGCTGCCTCCTGGTACTTCGGCGACAGCTCGTAGTCCGGGAGGTCCCGCAGCAGGGCCAGCAGCGAATCGCCTGCCGGCGCCTCCAGCGGTGGGAGCTGGTAGATGAGCGGCTCATGCTTCTTGTCCCCTTCCAGAAGCAGGGGCGGGCTCGTCGCGGCCATCAGCAGGCGGAGTGCCGTCCTGCCGAGTGAACTGAGATCGCCGCGCGCGTCACCGATGCCGATCCCACCGACCAGAGACTCGTAGATCTGCCCGTGCAGGGGAGGCATGCTGACGTAGCGCATCCGCAGTTCCATCGGCGGAAGACCCAGCTCCTGCTTGGTGGTCCGGGTGAACAGAGGCCGCAGTACCTGGCTCGCATGGGCCAGATCGCCGCCGGCCACCGCCTGGGAAACAGTCCGCTGACCGTGGCCCGGCCAGACAAAGCCAAGCAGATTCTCCAGATCCTTTGAGCCGTTGGGCGCCGGGGTCCCGGTGAGGATCAGCCGCCGCCGGGCCAGCGGGCCCAGCGCCATACAGGCCGACCCGTATGTGCCACGTACACCGAGCTTCATCCGGTGCGCCTCATCCAGGATGATCATGGAAGGGGCGGCCTTCAGCCATCCGGAGAGCGTAGCCAGGGAACGCTCCAGCCTCTCGTAGTTGACAATCAGCACCTCAGCCCACTGGTCGAGCGAGCGCTCCAGCACATGAGAACGGAGGGGTGAGCTGAAACAGGCGCCGGTCTCGTACTGCCAGGACTCGTAAGCGGATTTGGGGCAGACCACCAGGAGCCGGCTGACCTTCCCCTGTGTTTTCTGGGCCGCATAAACTGCCAGCGCGACCCGGGTCTTGCCGGCGCCGGGCACGCTGAAGTTGGCGCCGTGCTGAAGCGAGAGCAGCTTGGCGATATCCCGGAGCTGGAAGCCGCTCAGGTCGGCAGTCCAGTCCTGCCCCAGCTGTGCCTGCACTTCCCCGGGGGCGCCCTCGGATTCCGCCGCGCCGGGCGGGTTCTCCAGACGCTGCTTGACGGCATGGGCGTCCTGGAGTACCCCGGTGACGAGTTCCCGGAGGTCAGCTGCCCATTCGACGCTGGCCGGAGCCGGCCAGCTGCCCAGAAAGTGCAGGCCGCCTAGGAAATCAGAGAGTTCGACGGAAGCGGAGAGCTGGCCGAGCTGGCCGCCCGTACGGAAACGGGCGGTCAGCTGCAGCAGATCACTCTGGTGTGCTCCGGTGGCCTGGAGGAGCACCTTGGTGCGCGTCGTGTCAAAACCCAATTGCAAGGAAGGGCTGACGGCAGTCTCGGTCACTGGGAACCGTCCGCAGAGGCGGCAGCGATCAGCCAGGCGACCCCGTCCCCGGGTGTCGGCAGTCCGCGGGCCGCCTGCCGAGCGAGTTTGTGCAGGCTGACCTGGAGCTTCTTGATGGCGTCGTCAAAGGCCTCCTCGTCCAGGGTCCGGGAAGTCCTGGCCTGGACGAGATCAGCCACGCAGTGGTCGATGGCGGCGCAGGCTTCAGCGATCCTGGCCGGCGCCTGCTGCTTCCGCTTCCGGACCCGAGCGTCCCTTCCCGCCCGCTCGATGGCGGCGTCGAAGGCTTCCTTGGCACTGTCCACTACCTGCTGAGCGTTTTCCTGAGCAGCACTGGCCAGCCCGCCGTCCACGTTTACCGCAGTGGCCTTCGCCTGCAGCACCCGGTTGCTGAGAGTCTGGGCAGCTGCCACGGTGCTAGCCGCGGCGGGCAGCGGCATGTCAAGTCCAGGGACCAGCATGACCTCACCGGAATCACTGGCGTCCGGCCCAGATTCCGCAGTGGACTTCAGATCAACGGGCAGTACATCGTCGAGATACTGCTGATCAAGAAAGTGTTCGTCGATGTGCCGGACATCGGTTTTGGAGAACCCGAGCAGGATCGCGGTGATCCGGTTCTCTTTCAGGATCTCTGCCCTGTCCCGGTCCGGGCCTTCCAGTTTGGCGTAGGCCCGCTGCATCTCCTTGAGACTCTCCTGGTGGTTTTCGAAGTCCACCAGACGCAGAGCCGTACCGGCCGCCTTCGCCCTGCTGCGCTCAATAAACTCCCGGATGACGCTGAGAATCCACCGATCCTGGTGGTAAGTGGCCTTCAGAGTACGGAACTCCTTGGCGATGGCCTCGGGAGTACGTCCCAGCGCAGCCTGTTCCTCCATGGCCAGCAGCCGGTTGATGTAGGAGTAGTCGCGCTTGTGCTCTTCCCGGAGCTGCAGCGCCAGCTCGATGGAGTTGATGTCGGCCCAGGTCAGGGACTCGGGCAGCACCGCCAGTCGCATGGACTGGACACCATGTTTCCGCAGCGCCGCCAGCCGGGTGTTGCCATCAACCATGACACCGTGATGTGTCACCAGCCCCGGATTGTTCTGCCCGAACTCCGCGAGATCTTTCAACAAGGTCTCAAAGGCCGGGTCCTGCCGGTCAGGATTCCCAGGATCGGCCTGGAGCAGCGCCCGCATGTAGTCCTGAGCCCGATCGCTGTACGGCTCTTTGCTCAGCGCCTCATCGGCAACCGGGTCGTGGCTGCGCTGGGCGCGGACCCGGTGCGTGCCGGGGTTGTAATAGAGCCCGTCCAGCGGCAGATCGATGACGTCGAGATTCAGCCGCTGGCCGTGCAGGTCGACGGAGGTGGTCTCGCGCGTCCCGCCCGCACCGCGAGCCTCTTCCACCTTCTTCCGGATCAGCTCACTGAAGTCGCTGGCCCGGGGCGGCGGCGGAAACTCCTGGTACATGGTCTGCATTACCCCTCCCACTTGCGCCACTTGACCTTTCCGTTTCGTGTTTACTCGGACTCACTGGTGATGGCTTGGGCGATGGATCGGCGCGACTCTTCAGGAAGAGTCCGGAACTCGCCCCACAGCCTCTCCAGAAGACCCCGCTCCCGTTGATCTTTCTCGACCCAGCCGGCGAACACCGCACGCTCCAGAGGAGCCAGACCGCTGATCCTCTTGCGCAGTTCGCCGACATTCACCTTCAGTCCCGTCGTTCCCGACGCGCATCGGCGGCAGCTGGTGACGGGCTGGGTGGCGGAAGTGCCATCGGCGAGCAGAATCTTGCGCCGGGCGATGTTCAGTACGGCCTGCTCGATCCCATCGTCATAGGTCTCGCCAGCACCGATGCCGCAGGTGCGGCACAGGTAGCTATCAGCCTGATGGATCTTGGCACGCTGCACGGCGGACAGGCTGCCCTTGTGCTCCGGCCCCTTTGCCTGCCCGGGATCCCAGACGGGGGCGCCCTGCTTCACGAACCGCTGCTCCTGCTGGCTGAGCGACGGATCGTGACGGTTGGTATCAATCTGCCAGCCGTAATCCCGCAGATCACGCACCCTGCGGTCGATTTGAGTGGACTCGGGGAAATCTCGGCGCAACTGCGCCTTTGTGAAGATATTGCCCACGCCTACCACGCCCACCAACCAGAGCCCGGCGCGAGACTTGCCTCCGAGCTTCTTGTCCTGCCATGACGGCAGCGTCATGAGCGGCCTCCCGATCTCAGCGTCGTGTGACTGTCATGTTTCGCATCGTGAATGCGCACGGAAATGTTCGCGCAAGGGTGCGGCAGCAGTAGCGGCATGAATCTGAGGCCACCCACTGCTGACGTTGGTTGGCCATCTGAGCACACTCGGCCAGGTAAGTCTAGAACTGTTGGATATTGCAAGCAGATTGATCAAAATCCATGACGCATGGTGGCTGGCAGCAGCTGATGGCAGGATGACAGGATGAGATGAGCATTGCGGATGAGCGACGACGGCGGCTGAGAGAAGGAGTCCCAGATGCGGGCTGGTCATGTGGGGTCAAAGGTCAGCGGCGATGACGTGCCCCCGGGGCGTCAGCGGCTCGCCGAGGTGCTGCGCATCCTGTACAGACAGATGGCGGCTGCCACACTCGCAGAGGCGGGCGAACGCTTCTCTTCCCGCGGATATGCGAAGGATCCCGGTCAGATCTCTCGGTATCTCAACGGAAAGACCGTGCCGCCTGAGGACTTTGTGCGCGTGCTGTACACCTTCGCCGTCGAGCGTGCCGGTGTCGCCAATGTCGCCTTCAGCTGGACCGAAGTACGGCAGGCACATGGGGCAGCCGAACGCACGCTGTGCAGCCGATGCCTTCAGCTCAAGGCCGAAATCCACGCCCTCCGTGAGGCGACGGAGGCGCAGCGCCGCAATGATGCGACCAGTGCCGACTCCGCGAAACCTGTCATTCCAGTCGCTGCCGTCGCCGCAACCGGCGAGGTTGCATCCACTCCTGCAACATCGCTGCCGGTCCCCAGCGCCGCCGGGGACCGGCAGTCTCAGCAGAGGGACGAGCTGGCGGCAGAGGCTATTGCCGCTGGACTGGTTGCTCGCGCCGGCGCGCTGATGAAGCAGCGGAATCACCCTGTCCTTCTGGAGCTGTTCCAGGGGGCCATGGGGTCTCTTGTGCCACCCGAATGTGCGGCTGCGATTGCTGACTTCAGGAGACAGGGCACTGCGGACGGCTCGCTGCTCGCCGACACGCTCTCCAGGATCTATGGGCGGGAGCGGCCGGCTGAGGATGTCATGGCCACCGCGCTGGAACTGCTGCGCCGGCATGGCCTGCCGACGGATGCTGCTTCCTTGATGGAGACCGCATTGGGCGACGCCTCCGCCGCGCTCACGGCTCGTGGCGGAAGAGGAGGTCTTTGACCTGGTGGCCCTTTTGGAGGCCCTGGGATTCGAAGCGGGTTTGGGGGCGGTGGGGTGGGCGGGGGGTGAAGTCCGCGGTGGGGGAGAGGTTGGTCAGGGTGGGGGTCGCGGTCAGGGTTTCCAGCATGGCCTGCGCGTACGGTTCCCAGTCCGTCGCGCAGTGCAGCACGGCGCCGGGGGTCAGGCGGGTGAGGGCCAGGTCGATGAACTCGCGCTGGATGATGCGGCGCTTGTGGTGGCGCTTCTTGGGCCAGGGGTCGGGGAAGTAGACCCGCAGGCCGGCCAGGGAGGCCGGCGGGAGCATTTCGCGGAGCAGGATGATCGCGTCGCCGTTGGCCACCCGGATGTTGGTCAGGCCGCGGTCCTCCGCCAGGCGCAGCAGGTTGCCCTGGCCGGGGGTGTGCACGTCCACCGCCAGGATGCCGGTGTCCGGGTCGGCCGCCGCCATCTGCGCCGTGGCCTCGCCCATGCCGAAGCCGATCTCCAGCACCACGGGCCGGCCCGCGAACAGGGCGCCGAGGTCCAGGACGGACTCCCCGTCCACCTCCAGGCCCCACTGGGGCCACAGCCGCAGCAGCGCCTCCCGCTGGGCGGTGGTCACCCGGCTGCGGCGGGGCTGGAAGCTGCGGATGCGGCGTTCGTGGCGGTCGCCGGCCGGGTCGGGGGCCGGGCCGGTGCCCGGTGCGAACATGGTCCGGGGGGTGTCGGACGGCGAGGGGTTTGGTTCGTTCAGCACAGTGCTGTCATGGTACTTCTGGCGCATATGTGAGGGGGGTCACTGCTTCCCCCGGCCGTTCTCGGCCATGCCGGGGGCCAGTGCCGCTGTCATGTGCGATCTCACGCGGGAGCGGCCAGGAGCGGGCGGGCCTGCTCCTGGAGTTCTTTGACCAGCGGTTCATTGCCGTACGGGGCCAGCCGGTGCAGCAGGTCGCGTACGTAGTCGGTGGTCCGCGCCGAGGAGATCCGCGCCGCCACCTCCACCGCCCGCGCGCCGACCGCCACCGCCGCGTCCAGATTGCCCGATTCCAGCTCCGCCACCGCCGCGACCACCAGCCGCAGCCCGTGTGAGCGGACGAATTCCTCGGTGGGTTCTTGCAGGGCGCGTTCCGTGAAGCGGCGTACCTGGCCGGGCAGCTTGAGGTCGCTGTAGCACTCGGCGGCGTCGGCGGCGAGCCGGTCGTACGCGTAGAAGGACAGCCAGCTCGGGTCGCCGTCCCCGGGGCGGGAGCGCTCCAGCCAGCCCTCCGCCGCCGACAGTGCCGAGCCGCAGCCGGCCGCGTCGTTGGCCTTGGCCAGCGCCCTGGCCTCCACCAGGTGGAAGAAGCTCATGGTGCGGGCGGTGGCGAGGGAGCGGTTGCGTTCCAGGGCCGCCTGGGCCAGGTCGACGCCCTCCTCCGCGAAGCCGCGGTAGGTCGCCTGGAGGGACATGGACGCCAGGACGTAGCCGCCCAGCGGTACGTCGGCCGCCGCCTTCGCCAGCCGCAGCGCCTGGATGTAGTACCGCTGTGCCGCCTCCTGCTGCCCGGTGTCGAAGGCCATCCAGCCGGCCAGCCGCGTGAGTTCGGCGGTGGCCCGGAAGAGTGAGCGGCCCACCTCGTCGCTGTAGCTGCCCAGCAGCAGCGGCGCGGCGTCCGTCCGCAGGCACTCCGGGACCATGGAGGAACGCCAGTCCCCGCCGCCGTACTTGGAGTCCCAGCGGCGGGCCTCCTCGGCGGCCTCCTGGAGTTTGGAGACGTCCGAGTGCCCGACCCGCCCCCAGCCGCCCTCCCGCGGCCGTTCGGCCTCGCGGGTGACGCTGGCGTCCGCCGGGCGTATCAGCCAGCGCGATACGGGGGTGGCGTACGCGCTCACCGCGAAGGAGCCGGCCAGCGACTGCCAGATGCCCTTCCCCGGTGAGGAGTCCAGCCGGTAGAGCTCGGTGGCCGACTCCACGGCGTGCGCGACCTTGCGCGGGAACGCCAGGCCGACCTCCGGCGCCGGGTCCGTGTCCGCGAGGCCGATCTCGTGCAGCGGCACGGGTCTGCCGAGCTTGCTGCTGATCGCCGCCGCGATGAGATGGGGGGCGGAGCCCTGGGGCACCATCCCCTTCGTCACCCATCGCGCGACGGAGGTTTTGTCATATCTCAGAGTCAATCCCCGCTGCGAGCCGAGATCGTTCACCCGGCGTGCAAGACCGGCGTTGCTGATCCCGGCCAGGGCGAGGATCGTCCCCAGCTTCTCGTTCGGCCCGCGTGCTTCCCTGGACATCCGCGCACCCCTGACCCACACCGACGCCTTCCGCCAACCCAGCGTAGTTCGGTGCCTGCTGACCGTTAAGGGGTTTGTTCCCGGATGGCGGAATCATGTCCGTACACAGATTCGAGCGCTTCCCCCCTTCTGGATTGTGCTCCGGGCATGTGGCCGTGCGCCCGGGTGTGCGCTCTGGGCAGTCGGCGACGGCGGCGGTTCGATGGATATCGCGTGGGTCGGCCCGTTGGCCCTCAAGGTTCCGGCGGGCCGGGGGAGCCGCCGTCTCATTCCCCGCGGACGGCGGTCTGGTCCGGGAGACGACCAGCGTCTCCCGGACCACAACATCTTCTGCCCGTCGGGCGCCCTCCCAACGGCCTTTACCCAGCCAGAGTTTGGCCGAAAGACACCGGTTTTCTGGGGCGGGTGCCAGCGCCGGTGAGTTTCGCATGCCTGCCGAACACCGCCCCGGGTATGTCCCGTTCACCTCGCTCCCATGGCAGCATGGGGCTTAAGGTCCAGTGGGGGAGGCGGCGATGCGGTGGTTGGTCGGGTGGTGCGGCGCGTCGGCCAGCGCTGCCCGCGACATCCAGCCCCTGGGCGCACATCTGCTGTGGGACGGCCCCGATCCGCTGTGGGCGGTGGGGGATTGGCGTCCCGACGAGATCCGCCTCGTCTTCGCGGACGGCGACACCCATCTCGCGGTCTTCGGCTACTGCGGCGCCACCGATGAGCAACTGCGGCGCTCGCTCGTGGCCGCGCGCGCCGGCGCGCTGCGCCAGCTCACGCTCTGGTCCGGCAGCTACACGGCCGTCGCCCGCTTCGGTCGGCGCACCGTCATCCCCGCCGACCTGGCCGGCACCCGGCCGGTCTTCCACACGGACTGGGCGGGCGGTACGGCGTACGCCACGGCGGCCCTCCCGCTCGCCGACCTGACCGAGGCGCAGCTGAACGTGCCGCATCTGGCGGCCGTGCTGGCCTGCCCCGACACCCCCGAGGCGGTCGGCGACGGCACCCCGTACGTCGGGGTCAGCCGGGTGCCGCCCGGCCACGCGCTCAAGCTGCGCGAGGGTGGCAGCCGCGGCACCGTCGACTACGAGCCCACCGCCCCGCTGGTCGTCGCCGCCCCGCCCATCGCCGGCGAGGACGCCATCGCGGGGGTACGGGACGCCCTGGTCGAGGCGGTACGCACCCGGCTCGCCGCCCCGCGCCACGCCGCCGTGACCGAGGGCGGGGGTACGGCGCCGGGGGTCGGCGCCGACCTGTCCGGCGGCAGCGCCTCGGCGACGCTCACCCTGCTGGCCGCCGGGCTGCCCGGCATGCCCGGCACGGTCTTCGGCACCGGCGCCACCCAGGCCGGCGAGCGGCTGCTCGCCGTCACCTTCAACGACCTCACCGGCAGCGGCAGTTCGCCCGTCGAACTGGAGCGCGCCCGGGCGATCGGCGAGAACCCGCGGCTGCACCACGTGGTGGTCACCGGCGGCGAGCACGCCCTCCCGTACTCCGACCTCGACAACGGACCGCTCACCGACGAACCCGGCCCGTCGCTGGTCAGCGCCGCCCGGCACCGGCACCGGCTGGCCGCCGGCAGCGCCGACCATCTCATCGGCAACGGCGCCCGCCAGGTCCTCGACGCCCACCCGGCGCGGCTGGCCGACCTGCTGCTCGACCGGCGCCGCCGGCATCTGCTCAGACCCGTCTCGGCACTGGCCAAGGCATCCTCGGCGGGCGGGCTGCTGGTGCCCTTCACGATCTACCGGGCCGCCCGGCGGCTGGCCCGCACCCCGTACCCCGAGGGTCTGACCAGCGCCGCGCTCCAGCTGCGCCGGCCGCCGGAGGACGGCGGGGCGCTCGGGGCCTCGCTGGCGGCGCTCGCCTGGAGCCGGCCGGGGCCGGCCGCGCGCTGGCTGACCGGGGAGTCGCTGGCGGAGGTGTCCATCCGGCTGGAGGCCGCCGCCGCCCGCCCGCCCTCGGGGTCCGCCGTCGGGCGCCCCGGTGTACGCCGGGCGCGCGCGGCGCTCGCGCGGCAGGCCGCCGATCACCGGGTCTTCGAACAGGCCACCGAGGTGCGCAACCAGCGACTCCACGCGCCCTTCTACGACAATCAGGTGGTACGTGCCTGCCAGGCGCTGCCGGAGAGTCTCCGCGTCCAGCCGGGGGCGCGCGCCCAGGTATTGCGCGCCGTGCTGGAGGGCGCGGGTGTACGCGACCTGCCGCCCGGCTGGGGCGCCGCGAGCCACCCCGCCCCCACCGACCCCGCACGGACCGGGCTGCGCGCCAACATCGGCCACCTCATCGACCTCTTCGACGCCCCGCTGCTCGCCGACGCCGGGCTGATCGAGGCCCGGGTGGTCCGCAAGGCCCTGCGGGCGGCGACCGAGGGCGAACCGCTCCCGCTGGACGGCCTGGCCGAACTCGTCGCCACCGAACTGTGGCTGCGCCGCCTGCTGACCCGCCGCGGCTCCTGCTGGACGGCCGAGGGCCACCACGACCCCCGAGCGGTGACCAGCGGCGTCGGCCCGCTGGCCTGAGCCTCCGAGGAGCCACCCCGGCCGCGCGCGCGGCGCCGGTCGTGGCGATGGAGGAGGAGCGGTCGCGCGCGGGCGAGGCGGTTAACCGGCGGGGGCGGGCGTTTCCACCGGGGGGAGGGGTGAGCCGGACAATGGGTGGCGTGCGGTATTTCATCCTGGGTGCCACCGAGGCACGCGACGAGGAAGGGCGTGGCATTCCGCTGGGCGGGCCGCGGGTGCGCGCCCTGCTCACGGCGCTCGCCCTGCGCGCCGGCCGGCCGGGCCCGGTGTCCGTCGGCACGCTCATCGACGAGGTCTGGGGCGACGCCGACCCTCCCGCCGACGCGCCCGCCGCGCTCCAGGCGCTCGTCGGGCGGCTGCGCCGCGCACTCGGCCCGGACGGCAGGACGCTCATCGCCCATCACCGGGCGCCACCCGGCTACCGGCTCACCGCCGACCCCGACCGCGTCGATCTCTTCCGCTTCCAGCGGCTGGTGCGCGAGGCCGAGGCGGCCGGTACGGACCCGGCCGCCGTGGCCCGTACGCTGCGCGCCGCCCTCGCGCTGTGGCGCGGCCCCGCGTTCGCCGATCTGCCCGAGACGGTACGGCGCTCCGCCGCCGCCCGCCCCGAGGCGCTGCGCCGTACCGCGCAGCGCCGCCGGATCGCCGCCGATCTCACGCTCGGCCCCGCCGAGCCGCTGCTCCCCGAACTGCGCGAGCTGATCGACGCGCACCCCCTGGACGAGCCGGTGCGCGCCCTCCACATCCGGGCCCTGCGCGCCGCCGGCCACCCGGCCCAGGCGCTCGCCGCGTACGAGGCGGTACGGACCACCCTCGCCGACCGGCTCGGCACCACCCCGGGGACCGAGCTGCGTACGCTGTACGCGGAACTGCTCGCGCCGCCCGCCCCGCTACCCGCCCCGCTACCCGCCGCCGTCGGCAACATCCGGCCCCGGCTCACCAGCTTCGTCGGCCGCGAGGACGAACTCACCGCACTGCGCGCCGAACTCCCGCACGCCCGGCTCATCACCCTCACCGGCGCCGGCGGGTCCGGCAAGACCCGGCTCGCCGAACAGACCGCCCTCGCCTCCGGGACCACCACCGACTACCCCGACGGCACCTGGATCGCCGAACTCGCCAAGCTCGACCACCCCTCCGCCGTCCCCGGCGCCGTACTCTCCGCGCTCGGCCTGCGCGAGACCACCCTGGAGCACCACCACGACCCCGCCGCCCGGCTCCTCGAATACTGCGCGGGCCGCCGGCTGCTGCTCATCCTCGACAACTGCGAACACGTCATCACGGCCGCCGCCACCCTCGCCGAGACGCTGCTCACCCACTGCCCCCGGCTCACCGTCCTGGCCACCAGCCGCGAACCCCTCGGCGTCCCCGGCGAACTCGTCCGCCCCGTCGAACCCCTGCCGCCCGCCCCCGCCCACCGGCTGTTCACCGAACGCGGCGCCGCCGTACACCGCGACGCGCCGCCCGCCGACGACGCCGCCGTCGCCGAGATCTGCCGCCGCCTGGACGGCCTCCCGCTCGCCATCGAACTCGCCGCCGCCCGGCTGCGCTCCCTCACCGCCCGGCAGATCGCCGCCCGCCTGGACGACCGCTTCCGGCTGCTCACCCACGGCTCGCGCACCGTCCTGCCCCGCCAGCAGACCCTGCGCGCCGTCGTCGACTGGTCCTGGGACCTGCTGACGGAGCCCGAACGCACCGTGCTGCGCCGGCTGTCCGTCTTCGCCGGCGGCTGTACGCTCCCCGCCGCCGAGGCCGTGTGCGCCGACGACGGGAGCACCGTCGCCCCCGCCCAGGTCCTGGGCCTGCTCGGCTCACTCGTCGACAAGTCCATCGTCCTGGCCGACATGGGCGGCGGCACGCGCGGCGGCACCGGCGAAGACAGCGCCGGCGACGGCGGCGGGGACAGCGGCGGGGACAGCGGCGTCCGGTACCGCATGCTGGAGACCATCCACGAGTACGCCACCGAACGCGCCGCCCAGCACCCCGCCGACCGTGCCGCCACCGAGGCCCGGCACACCGCCCACATCCTCGGCCTCCTCCGGCAGGCCGAACCACGACTGCGCGGCCCACACCAACTCCACTGGTTCGACCGCCTCGAAGCCGACCTCGACAACATCCGCGCCGCCCTGCACCGCGCCGTGCGCGACACCGACCGCGCCACCGCCCACCAACTCGTCCTCGGCATGGGCTGGTTCTGGTATCTGCGCAACTACCGCGCCGAGGGCATGGGCTGGATCCAGCACGCCGTCGCCCTGCACCCGGACGCCGAGAGCGACAATCTGCCGACCCCGCCCCCCGGCGAACCCTGGCCGTCCGACCCCTGCTACCTCGACCGGCTGGAACTGCGCCTGCTCGCTGCCTTCCTGATACAGGATCAGTACGGCGACAGCGGCTTCGACCGCACCGACGAGACGCTGTACCGCCAAGCCCGCCGCATCTTCACCGCCTTCGGCGAGACCGCCCCCGAACGCGGCCTGCGCTTCCCCGGCATCATGTGGCCGTTCACCGGCTTCATGATCGGCGAGACCTTCAGCACCGTCGCCGACCGCATGACCCACTCCCTCGCCCGGCTGCGCGCCCGGCCCGCGGACGCCCACGGTGACACCCGCTGGGAGCTGGCCCTGATGCTGCTCTTCCACCTCCGCACCACCCTGGAACTCCCCGGCAGCCACACCGCCGACCACCACATCACCGCCCGCGCCCGCGCCAACCTCGCCGAACTCGAAACCCTCGCCCACCACATCGGCGACCGCTGGCTCAGCGGCCAGACCCACGGACTGCGCGGCGAACACGCCGCCCTGATGGGCGACTACCCCACCGCCGCCACCGAGTTCGAGAAGGCCATCGCCATCGCCGAGGAGGTCGGGGCCCATGCCGAACAGCCGTTCTTCTCCGTACGGCTCGCCGAGGTCCGCTACTTCGCCGGCGACACCGCCGGCGCCCGGCAACTGCTCACCGCCACCGCCGCCCGCGCCGAGGAACTCGGCCTGAACGACTGCCTGGGCCTTTGCCAGTACCTCGGCGCCGTCATGGCCCTGGACCGCGACGACCCCGCCACCGCCCGCGACCTGCGCGAACGCTGTCTGCGCCAGCTCAAGGGCGGCACCCCGGCCCCCATGTTCGAGGTCCTGATGGGCGTCCTCACCTGCCGGCTGCTGCTCGCCGAGGGCGCCCCGTGGCGGGCCGCACTCACCGAACTCCACCACGCCCTGTCCTACGGCAGCATCATGGACTGCACCGACATCCTCTTCAGCCAGGCCGTGCTCGCCGCCGCCCACACCGTGGCCACCGGCGGCCGGACCAGCGCCGCCGCCCGGCTGCTGACCAGCTCCCTCGCGCTGCGCGGCGGCATCCCGCCGTGCCCGACCGAGCGGCGTTTCCTCACCGGCCTGCCGGCGCCCAGCACCGAGCCGCCCCTGGACCGCGCCGCCGCGCTCGCCCTGATCGGCGCCCTGCTCAGCGACAGCTGATCTCCGACCGCGCCCAACTCGCCAGCGCCAGCGTGCTGAGCGGCCCGTCCGGCGAGGTCTCAAGACGGAGCACCGACACCCCGGTCAGCGGCACCTCGACCGCCGCCGCCGTATCCCCGGTGCGCAGCGCACCGGAGGACCGCCACAGCCGGGCCCCGTCCCCGTACACGCTGAACGTCGCCGAGCCGAGGCCGAGGACGTTCATGTCGTCCATCCCGGCGACCGCCCGGTAGGAGGTGCACTCCCGGTTGAGGTCGATGGTCACCGAGGACCGCCCGTACACGGTGATGCCGTGCGGGTAGGAGCGCCCGCCGATCGACACGTCCGAGCGCTGCCACACCCAGCCGCTCTGCCACAGCCGGATCGCCGGCTCCGTGCCGTCGCTGAACAGATCGAAGCTGAGCGACCGCAGTTCGTACGGCTCCGGTTCCGGCTCGGGGGCGGGCTCCGGCTCCGGTTCGGGCTCCGGGGTGGCGGTGGGCGAGGGGGCGGGCTCGGGCGCCTCCGGTTCGGGCTCCGGGACGGGAGCGGGTTCCGGCGGTACGGGTACGGGCTCGGGTTCCGGCTCCGGCTCCGGCGCGGGCTCGGCCGGGGACGGCGGCTCCGGTACGGGCGCCGGGTCCGGCTCCGGCTCGGGTTCCGGCTCCGGGCTCGGGTCGGGCGCCTCGGCGGCCGGCGGCATCACCGGCGCGGCCGGCGGCGGATCGGCCGCCCGCGGCGACTCCTCCTCGCCCGACCCGGCGATCAGTGCGAACGCCAGCACCGCCGCCGCCGCCGCGACCACCACCACCCCGGTGGCGGCCCCGGCCTTCGCGGACGAGCCGAAGCCCTCGCCGGCCAGCCCCGCACCGCCCTTGGCCACCGTCCCGCCGACCCCGCCGGCCGCCGCGGCGGCGCTCGCCGACGCCCCGGCCCCGCCGGCGCCCAGCAGCAGCGCGCCGATCTTGCCCGACGAGCCCGCCGCGAACCAGCCGATGACCGCGATCGGCAGCACCGTACGGATCGTCTCGTTGAGCTTCTTCACCTCGGAGGCGGCCAGCCGGCACCTGGCGCACTCCTCCAGATGCTTGCGCAGCCCCCGCTCCGCCCGGGACCGCAGCTTGCCCCGGGCGAACGCGCCCAGCCGGTCGGCGAATTGCGCGCAGTCCCCGCCATCGGCCGGCACCTGGCCGACATGGGCCTGCAAGTACGCCTGCTTGAGCCCCTCCCGGGCCCGGTGCGCCAGCACCGCCGCCGCGTTCGGCGTCAGCCCGAGCAGCGGCGCCACCTCCTGGGGCGAGGACTCCTCCACCGCCGTGTGCCACAGCACCGTCTGCCAGCGCTCCGGAAGCGACCGGAACGCCTGGACGGCCAGCGACGCCTCGGCCTCCCGCATCGCGATGACATCGGGGCCCAGATCGAGGGTGTCCTCCTCGCTGGCCCGCGCACCGGCCGCCGACACCGCGAACACCGCGAAGTCCTCGACCAGTTGCTCGCGCCGGGCGGTCCGCGCCCAGTCGGCGGCCACCCGCCGTACCGCCGTCAGCAGATACGCGCGCACCGCCGTCTCGGGCCCGGCGCCGCCGCGTACCGCCTGAAGAGTGGCCGCGAACACCTCATTGGTCAGATCGTCGGCGGTGTCGGCGTCCCGGCAGCAGGTACGGGCATACCGCCGCACCGGGTCCCGGTGCCGCCGGTACAACTCGTCGTAGGCCGCCGCGTCGCCCTGCCGCATCCGCTCGACCAGCTCGATGTCGGCCGGACCCGGCTCCTCCGCCTTGTCGCCGGCGGGGCCGTGTTCGCGCTGCCGGGGCACCTTCGAACCCTCCGCGACGCTCTCGCGCCCGCGCTGCTCTCCCGAGCCATCCTGAGCCTCATCAGCGCCGGCGCCGGCGTCAGCACTCATACGGGAAAGCCCCCCGGTATTGACATACATGTCAGCGACAGGGGTCAGGTTGCCACACGTTCGGCCTACCCAGGCCGAAGTTCACCGTAGAACCACTCTTCCGAGGGGCGGCACGAACACACATCAGTCAGCTCGGTCAGCCGTCGCCCGGAGCCCCCGTAACAGCACCTCCAACAGGCGCTCCGCCGCCGCCTCCTGACGCCCCGGATCCGCCAGCCGGGGCGGCGCCGCCGCGATCACCAGCATCACATCCGCCACCGTCACATCCGCCCGTAACTCCCCGGCCGCCCGCGCCCGTTCCACCAACTGCCCCACCGAACCCAGCAGTTCCAGCGTCACATGACTGTCCTCATCCGCCGCGCCCCCGGCTTCCCCCGCGCCCCCCGTGCCCCCCGCACCATTCGCCGGCCGCTCCCAGCTCTCCCGCTGCCTCGGCACCCGCCCCCACCACAGCTCCGGCGGCAGCAACCGCCCCGAACCCGATGCCGCCGACCCACGGACAAACCCCTCAAGCCCCCGCCACGGCTCCCCGCCCGACGCCACCGCCAACGCCTCCGCCGCCCGCTCCGTCAGCCACTGGGTCTGCTCCGCCGCGATGTACCGCACCAGCGCCTCCTTGCTCGGAAACCGCCGGTACACCGTGCCGACCCCCACCCGGGCCCGCCGCGCCACCTCCTCCATCGGCGCCCCGTACCCCTGCTCACCGAACACGTCGCGCGCCGCGCTCAGCACATGCCGCAGATTGCGCTGCGCGTCCACCCGTAACCCACCGGACCGCCCGCCGGCACCCTGCCGCCGCCCGCCCTCGTCCTCGAACCGCATCCCGCTCATATGACCGGCCACCCCCGTCAACGCCCCTCCGTCAGCTGTCCCCCGAACATAGTTCAGCCCACTGACACTGAGAAGCACCGCGCGGCCACACACCGACACCCACCCAGACACCCACCCCGGCACCACCCCGGCACGCACCGGCACCCCCCGACCGCACAGCGCGACCGCCACCGCCGACAACCGCCCGTTCGGCGCAGCGTCCTGTCCGACCTGTGGACAACACCACGCCACTGAGTGCCTTATGGACAGGTGACCAAGGTGACCAAGGACGCCACGAAGCCCCCGCACATCCTGATCATCGGAGGCGGCTCGGTGGGCCTCTACACCGCCCACCGCCTCCAGCGGCACCTGCGGCGCGAGCTCGGCCGCGGTGACATCCGCATCACCATGGTCAGCCCCGACCCGTACATGACGTACCAGCCCTTCCTCCCCGAAGCCGCCGCCGGCAACATCTCACCCCGGCACGTCGTCGTCCCGCTGCGCCGCGTACTCAACCGCTGCCGCTTCCTCGCCGGCGAGGTCACCGCCGTGGACACCACCCGCCGGGTGGCCACCATCCGCACCGCCGCCGCCCAGGAGGGCGGCGCGCCCGCGCTGGAGATCGGCTACGACGAGCTCGTCCTCGCCCCCGGCTCCGTCTCCCGCGTGCTGCCCATCCCCGGGCTCCCCGCGCACGGCATCGGCTTCAAGACCGTCGAGGAGGCCATCGGACTGCGCAACCACGTCCTCGAACAGCTCGACATCGCCTCCTCCACCCGCGACACCGCCATCCGCCAGGCAGCCCTCACCTTTGTCTTCGTCGGCGGCGGGTACGCGGGGGTCGAGGCGCTCGCCGAGCTGGAGGACATGGCCCGCTATGCCTGCCGCTACTACCCCAACATCCGCCCCGAGGAGCAGAAGTGGATGCTCATCGAGGCCACCGACCGGATCCTCCCCGAGGTCGGCCTGGACATGGGCCGCTACACGGTGCGCGAACTGCGCGGACGCAACATCGACATCCGGCTCTCCACCCGCCTGGAGACCGTCGAGAACCGCGTCGCCGTCCTCAGCGACGGCTCCCGCTACCCCACCCGCACCCTGGTGTGGACCGCCGGGGTCAAGCCGCACCCCGTCCTGGCGAGCTGTGGCGTGCCCCTCGACGAGCGCGGCCGGATTCGCTGCACCGCCGAGCTGCGCGTCCTGGACACCCCGCATGTGTGGGCGGCCGGCGACAGCGCCGCCGTCCCCGACCTCACGGCGGACGACCCCACCGCGCTGTGCGCCCCCAACGGGCAGCACGCGGTACGCCAGGGCCGGCACGTCGCCCGCAATCTGCTGGCCACCCTCCGTGGCACCCCGGTCACCCCGTACCGGCACGCCTATGTGGGCTCCGTCGCATCACTGGGCCTGCACAAAGGTGTCGCACAGGTGTACGGGCGCAAGCTGAAGGGCTTCCCCGCCTGGTTCATGCACCGCACGTACCACCTGAACAAGATGCCCACAATCAACCGGAAGGCGCGCGTCGTCGCGGAATGGACCCTTGCGGGATTGTTCAAACGTGAGATTGTCTCTCTCGGCTCCCTGGAACACCCGCGAGCCGAGTTCGAGGAGGCGGCCGGCGGCACCCCCCGCCCGGAACGCCCCTGACGCCCGCATGTGACCATGGGTGGGCGGCGGCTCACACAAGACCACGAATGATCGGATGGCAGTGAACTTCACGCGCTGGAGTATCCGGCTGCCCGGAGCGCAGCGGCGCAACGCCGCTGCCCGGGCGGAGACGGGCAGTGTTCCCGCGGCGCGCACGGAGCAGCCCCAGCCGGCCACCCCGCCCAGGGCCCCGGCCGGCGGGCGCGGGGTCAGCGCCGCCGCCGTCCACGAACTGCTCGGCCAGGTCCCCGCCCCGGTCGCCGTCGTGCACGGCTCCGAGCACCGCCTCGTCTACAGCAATGACGCCTACACCGCCGTCTTCGGCTCCCGCGAGCCGGGAAATCCGGTCCGTGAGTCGCTGACCGAGCTGGTCGACGTCGGCCTGCTGCCCCTGATGGACCAGGTACGGCGCAGTGGCACCTCCCGCACCCTCAAGGCCCGCCGGATCGACGGCACCGCCACCGCCGGCGCCCGCGAGCGGGACAGCTTCTACACGTTCACCTGCACCCCCGTCGAACTCCTGACCCCCGAGGGCGGTACGGCCACCGGCGTCCTCGTCTTCGCCTCCGACGTCACCGACCACGCCGCCTCGGCCGAACGGCTGCGGGAGAGCGAAAGCCTCCAGCGCGAGGCCGCCGTGACCCTCCAGCGCAGCCTGCTGCCGCAGAAGCTCGAACAACCCGACGACCTGCGGGTCGCCGCCACCTACCAGCCCGGCGGCATCGACGCGGCGGTCGGCGGCGACTGGTACGACGTGATCACCCTGGGCGCCGGCCGCACCGCCGCCGTGATCGGCGATGTGATGGGGCGCGGGGTACGGGCCGCCGCCGTCATGGGCCAGCTGCGTACGGCGGTACGGGCCTACGCGCGTCTGGACCTGCCGCCGCACGAGGTGATCCAGCTGCTGGACGGCCTGGTCGGCGAGATCGCCCCGAACCAGATCGCCACCTGCGCGTACACCGTCTACGACCCGAACGAGGGGACCCTCACGTACGCCTCGGCCGGCCATCTGCCGCTGATCGTGCGGGACGCCGACGGCGAGATCCGGCGCGTGACCGATCCGACCGGCCCGCCGCTGGGCACCGGCGGCTGGCTGCACACCTCCGGCTCCGTACCGTTCGGGCCCGGTGCCAGTGCCGTGCTGTACACCGACGGCCTGGTCGAGCGGCGGGACGCCGACATCGACGTGGGCCTCACCGCCCTGGAGCGCGCCTTCGCCGGATCGGGCGACAGCCCGCAGATCGTCTGCGACCGGCTGCTGCGCGCCCTGGGCATCACCGGCGACCACGACGACGATGTGGCGGTGCTGGTGCTGGCCTGCCCCGAACGGGACGGCGAGGAGGCCGACCTCTTCCGGGGCGCGGCACTGGAGCTGCTGGGCGGGGTCGAGGCGGCCTCGCGCGCCCGGGCCTTCGCGGAGGGCGTGCTCACCAGCTGGCGGTTCCCGGAGGAGCTGCGGGAGCTGGGCGTGCTGACCGCCAGCGAACTCGTCGGCAACTCCCTCAAGCACGGCAAGGCCCCGATGCGGCTGCGGCTGCGCAGGACCGATCGCCGGCTGATCGTGGAGGTGACGGACGGGGACGAGCATCTGCCCCGCCGGCAGCAGGCGGACGCGGCGGACGAGACGGGCCGGGGCATCGCCGTGGTGGCCACGATCGCCACGGAGTGGGGCTCCCGGCGGCTGCCGGAGGGCGGCAAGGCCGTGTGGGCCGAGTTCGAGTTGACGTGATGCGGGCCGGTGCGTAATGTTCTCCGAGCTGTCCACCCCTCGGGGGTTCGGACGGCGACTCTCGCCGCCGGCGATCACTTGATCGTTCATGCGGCACTCACTCGAAAGAGAACGAACCCGCGAGGGCCTTATTTGGCTTGCCCAAATACGGTACTCGGGCCCGGATTTGAAATCCGGCGGGGAAATCCTCTAAAGTAGTGAA
>NZ_JCAJZV010000018.1:0-98182 GCF_059510435.1 Streptomyces sp. NTD107
ACTGGTATCTGGGGCCGGAGCCCCGGTCGGTTCTGCCGGCTCCGGAATTGGCCTGGCGTCCCTGCTGAATTCCCCGGCGGAGATTGGTCAGCCGGCCCCGGACTGCGTCCGGTGCGCGGGAGACCTGCGGGCCGGTCGGGGCGGCCTGCTGCTGTGACTGCTGTGCCGCGCCCGCGACCAGATTGGCGCGGGGCACCCGGCGGGGCAGCCCCGAGGTGGTGACCCCGCCGGCGCTTGGCTGGCGCAGTTGCCCGGCCTGACGGCCGAGTTCGTCGTTGGGGGACGACCGCCAGGTGGGAGCGGCGGTCTGCGGAGCGGCGGCCGGCGGGGCGGTGGCGGCGGCCGGGCCGGTACGGGGGAAGTCGTCGCGCGGTGCGGCGTCGTAACCCCTGCCGCCCGTGGTCGACGCGGGGGCCGGCGTGGGCTCCGGCGTGGTGCGCGGGGCGTTCCGGCCGCGTACCGGAAGTCCGGGCCCGGCGTCGGGGGCCGGGGCCGGGGCCGGCTCCGGCGCGGCGGATGCCGCGGGGGTGGGGGGTACCACCCGCCGGGTGCCGAACCAGGTGGACTCCATCTCCTCGAAGATCGGCGTGCGTTCCGAGGAGGCGGGGCCGCCGGTGGGGAGCGGATCGGTGAAGGCGGCCGGCTGGGCCGGCTGCGGGGCCCGCTCCTGCTGTCCGGGCATCGGGTACTCGCCGGTGTCGGACCGATAGCCATCGGGCGCCGGGCCCTGGCCGAGCACCGGGAACTCCCCGGTGTCGGCGGGGTAACCGCCGCCGGGGCCCGATCCCTGACCGACCGCCGGGTACGAGCCGGTGTCCGCCGGGAAACCCGAACGGTCCTGGCCTCCGCCCACCGCCGGGAATGATCCGGTGTCGGAGGCGTAGCCGGTGGGGCCGGAGTCCTGCCGGTCCTGGCGCTGCTGGTGGCCCACGACGGGGAACGACCCCGTATCGGAGGCGTAACCGCTGGGGCCGGAGTCCTGCCGGAACGACCCGGTGTCGGAGGGGTAGCCGGGATCCTGCCGGTTCTGGTTCCCGCCGACCGCGGGGAAGGACCCCGTGTCGGAGGGGTAGCCGGGATCCTGCCGGTTCTGGTTCCCGCCCACCGCGGGGAAGGACCCCGTGTCGGAGGGGTAGCCGCCGGGGCGGCCGGTACCGAAGTCCTGGCCGCCCACCGCCGGGAACTCGGCGGTGTCGCCGGGGTAACCGCCGCCGGGTCGGCCGGGGCCCTGGGCGGCGGGCGAGCGGAACTCGCCGCTGTCGCCGAAGGCGTCGAACTGCTGGGAACGGCCGGGCTGGGCGGCCGGCCGCGGCGCGGGGCCGCTGGCGCCGGTGAAACCGGGCCGGGCGTACTCGCCGGTGTCCGGCTCCTCGTGCCCGCGCGGTCCCTCACCGTGGTCGCCGACGACGGGTATTCGGCCGCTGTCCTCGACCCGGCTGGCCCAGCTCGGGCGTCCTGACCGGTCGGGCCCGCCGTCACCGGGGGCACCCGGTGCGCCGGGGCCGCCGGCCAGCGGGTCGCGGCCCCGATCGGGCCCGGCGGCGCCCGCCGGGGCCGGCGCCGCCGGGGTCCCGGCGCCGGTGGCCGGGAAGGAGGTATTGCCGGGGCGGGGCGGCAGCGCCGGGCGGTCGGGACCACCGGCCACCTGGCCACGCGACGCGGAGGGGCCCTTGCCCAGGTTCGCCAGCCCACGGCCACGGCCGCCGCCGGGACCGCCGCCGGGGCCCTGCGGCCCGCCGGGCCGCTGCCCGGGCGGGTTCTCCCGCTGCACGGTGGTGGTGGGCGGGGCGGTCGCCGCCGTACCGGCGCCGCCACCCGGCATGCCGCCGCCCTGCGCACCGGGGCGCGGACCGCGCCCGGCGCCCTGGGCGACCTCGGCGGGCAGCATCACCAGCGCGGTGGTGCCGCCGGAGTCGGAGGGCCGCAACTGGATCCGGATGCCGTGCCGCAGGGACAGCCGGCCGACCACGAACAGGCCCATCCGGCGGGAGACCGAGACATCGACGGTGGGCGGGTTGGCCAGCCGGTCGTTGATCTCGGCGAGGTCCTCGGGGGAGAGCCCGATGCCGGTGTCGTGGATCTCCACCAGCACCCGGCCGTCCGGCAGCGCGTGACCGGTGACCTTGACCTTGGTCTGCGGCGAGGAGAACGAGGTGGCGTTCTCCAGCAGCTCGGCGAGCAGGTGCACGAGGTCGTTGACGACCCGGCCGGCCACGTCGGTCTTCGGTACGGCGCTCAGCTCGATGCGCTCGTACTGCTCCACCTCGGAGGCGGCGGCGCGCAGCACGTCGACCAGCGGCACCGGCCGCGTCCAGCGGCGGCCCGGCTCCTCACCGGCGAGCACCAGCAGGTTCTCACCGTTGCGGCGCATGCGGGTGGCGAGGTGGTCCAGCTTGAAGAGCGAGGACAGCTGGTCGGGGTCGGCCTCGCGGGACTCCAGTTCGGAGATCAGCGACAGCTGACGCTGGATGAGGCCCTGGCTGCGGCGCGAGAGGTTGGTGAACATCGCGTTGACGTTGCCCCGCAGCAGGGCCTGTTCGCCGGCCAGCCGGACGGCTTCGCGGTGCACGTCGTCGAACGCCTCGGCCACCCGGCCGATCTCGTCGCGGGTGTGCACACCGACGGACTGCACGGAGGTGTCGACGTCCTCGGGCTCCGCCTCGGACATCTGGCGGACGACCTCGGGGAGCCGCTTGTGGGCGACTTCCTGCGCGGTGTCCTGGAGGCGGCGCAGCGAGCGGACCATGGAGCGGGCCACCACGAAGGCGCCGACCAGGGAGATGCCGAGCACCAGGACCACGACGGCGCCGTTGAGGATGGCCTCCTGCTGCGCCTCGTTGCGCAGGTCGCGGGCCTGTTCCTCCATCTCGGTGATCAGGGTCCGCTCGATCGCGTTCATCGCGTCGATCTTGGTGCGGTCCTGGTCGAACCAGTCGCGGTAGGAACGGTCCTGGCGCAGGATGCCGTCCGGGGCGGCGAAGACCATGTCGCGGTAGGTGTCCGCGGACAGGACGTTGACGATGCCGCCTTCGAGCGAGTCGAGCAGGCCGGTGGCCGTCTCGTCGTTGCCGTAGATCTGGGTGAAGCTGGTGATCGCCGCCTGCTCGCTGGCGGCGTGGGTCTTGCCGTACCGCCAGTCACTGGGTGACAGGCCGACGTCGTCGCCGTCGCGCTCGCCGCGGGCGAGGCCGGCGGTGATGACGGCGCGCTGGATGGAGGCGTGTTCCTTGGCGGCCGAGAAGGTGGCCAGCGCGCGGGTGGAGCGGATCATCTCGCTGTTGCTGGTGGCCTGGGCCATGTCCTGGGACAGCGAGAGCAGCGCGTCGATCAGGTCGCTGTAGCGCATGATCGTCTGGGAGACGTACTCCGGGTCGGCGTACGCCTCGTCCCGGATCTCCTTGATGCCGGTGAGCTGCCGGCTGATGTCCAGGACGGTGGCCTGGACGCCCTTCATGACCTCGTCGTCGGCGGTGATCGCGTTGGTGGCGTCACTGAACGCGGCGCGGGCGTCGTCGGTCTTCTCCCGCGCGGTGGCGATCTCGTCGCTCTTGGCGCTGAGTCCGGCGACCAGTGGGCCGGCCGACCGGTCGCGCTCCTCCTGGAGGGCGGCGGCCAGCAGGGTCGCCTGCTGGGTCATGTCGGTGAGCATCTGCATGGCGTCCAGTTGCTCGATGTCGTCCATCGAGGACTGGATGCGCAGCCCGCCCAGCACGGTGGCGGCCATCACGGGGAGGGCGATCAGGGAGACCAGCCGGGTGCTGATGCGCCAGTTGCGCAGCGCGAGCCGGGAGCCGGCGCGGCTGGGTCTCGCCGTGGCAACGGCCGTGGGGTCGTTCGCGGTGGCGCTCCGATCGGCCGGGGCCTCCCCGGAACCGGGCGCGGGGCGCGCCGGGTCGCCGCTGGAGGCAGGTCCGCCGGAGGAGCCACGTTGCGTGGCACCACCCTGCTCCGGTTCGCCCGCAGCGGTGCCTTCCCTCTTGAAACGTCCCTGCACTATGCGTCGCAACCTCTGGACCAGGCGTCGCGCCGCGCTGCGGCGTGACGGTATCGAGCCAGGGGCATACGACCCCCCGGCGGTCGTCGGTAACCGGCGTGTCCGGTGTTCAGCCAGCGCGTGACGCTTGGGGCGCGCCCTGCACATGAGCTTGTGTCACGCGGCGGTCCGTGGAATTCCAGCACAGTGGCCGATCTCCAACAAGGGCCCGGAATGGTCCCGTGACATGTATGACGCTCCGCAGGCATCCCGCTACCTGCCGTGGAAGCCTTGAGCAGGCATAGCGGACTTTTCTCCACCACATTGCCATCGAATCGATACACCTGAGGGTGCCTCAACCGAGGTGGTACGTACGGTTTCATCCGCTATGACTCCTTTCTTGCTGTCGAACTCCTGACCGCTATGCGGCTTTTGCTACTCCACTCGTGAGGAGAATCACATAACGGCGGTGGCCGATAAGGAACGGTCGCGGGTATACGGCACCTAGTGTCAGGCTTTACAAGCAGCAGCTCTACCTAAGGCAGATTCTCCGTGAAGAGCACCCTGAGCGTCCGCTCCACCGCCAACCCCCGGCGCACCACCCTCGCACATCTGCCGGACGCCCAGGAGTTGACCCCCGCCCCCGTCGCGTACGCCGCCTCGGAGGAGCTGCCCGGAGCGACCGCCAACCCGCGCCGCACCATCGTGATGAAGGCGCCGGACGCGAGCTGAGACACCGCCCACCACGTACCGCACGGTGCGTACGGGCCCACCGGCATACGCAGCAAGGCGGGCCGGACACCGATCCACCGGTGTCCGGCCCGCCTTGTGCGTACGGCGTACGGCGTACGCGGCACCGTGCGGCGCGGCGTGCCGCCGCCGGGTACCGCGTACCGTGTACGCGGTCAGCCCTGCCAGCTGTGCGGGGCCCGGAAGCCCGGGGTGCGCTCCAGCCGGCGCCAGCCGGCGGTGTTGCGGCCGGCCACCCGGTGCCCGGCGCCGGGCGCGGGGGTCTGCGCAGCGCGGGCGATCAGCAGCGCGGTCACCGCCGCCAGTTCCTCGTCGCTGGCCGCGCCCTTCTCCACCCGAACCAGCTTGGTGTCCGTGTCGGTGCTCATCTGCGGGGGCTCCTCGGTGCTCTTGGGAGTGGTCACTGGGGCGGGTTGCCGTGCTTGCGGGCCGGCAGATCGGCGTGCTTGGTGCGCAGCATCGCCAGGGACTGGATCAGCACCGCGCGGGTCTCCGTCGGGTCGATCACGTCGTGCACCAGGCCCCGCTCGGCGGCGTAGTACGGGTGCATCAGCTCGGTCTTGTACTCCTTGACCAGCCGGGCCCGGGTGGCCTCGGGGTCCTCGGCGGCGGCGATCTGCCGGCGGAAGATCACGTTGGCCGCGCCCTCCGCGCCCATCACCGCGATCTCGTTGGTGGGCCAGGCGTAGGTGAGGTCGGCACCGATGGTCTGGGAGTCCATCACGATGTAGGCGCCGCCGTACGCCTTGCGCAGCACCACGGAGATCCGCGGCACGGTCGCGTTGCAGTACGCGTACAGCAGCTTGGCGCCGTGCCGGATGATGCCGCCGTGCTCCTGGTCGACGCCGGGCAGGAAGCCGGGGACGTCCAGCAGCGTGACGATCGGGATGTTGAAGGCGTCGCACAGCTGGACGAAACGGGCGGCCTTCTCCGAGGCGTGGATGTCCAGCACCCCGGCCAGGGACTGCGGCTGGTTGGCGACGATGCCCACCACCTGGCCGCCGAGCCGGCCCAGCGCGCACAGGATGTTGGTGGCCCAGCGCTCGTGGATCTCCAGGAACTCCCCGTCGTCGACGAGTTCCTCGATGACGGCGCGCATGTCGTACGGGCGGTTGCCGTCCGCCGGGACGAGGTCGAGCAGCGCGTCGCCGGAGCGGTCGGCCGGGTCCTCGGTCTCGGCGGTGGGCGGGTTCTCGCGGTTGTTGGAGGGCAGCAGCGACAGCAGGAACCGCACTTCCTCCAGGCACGACTCCTCGTCGTCGTAGGCGAAGTGCGCCACTCCCGAGGTCTCCGCGTGCACGTCCGCGCCGCCCAGGCCGTTCTGGGTGATCTCCTCGCCGGTGACGGCCTTGACCACGTCCGGCCCGGTGATGAACATCTGCGAGGTCTCGCGGACCATGAAGACGAAGTCGGTCAGCGCCGGGCTGTAGGCGGCGCCGCCCGCGCAGGGGCCGAGCATCACGGAGATCTGCGGGATGACACCGGACGCCTTGGTGTTGCGCTGGAAGATCCCGCCGTAGCCGGCCAGCGCCGAGACGCCTTCCTGGATCCGGGCGCCGGCGCCGTCGTTGAGGGAGACCAGCGGGGCACCCGCCGCGATGGCCATGTCCATGATCTTGTGGATCTTCTGGGCATGCGCCTCGCCCAGCGCCCCGCCGAAGATCCGGAAATCGTGCGCGTAGACGAAGACGGTACGGCCGTGCACCGTGCCCCAGCCGGTGATCACACCGTCGGTGTACGGACGCTTGGCCTCCAGACCGAAACCGGTGGCCCGATGCCGGCGCAGCCCTTCGACCTCCTGGAAGGAGCCTTCGTCCAGCAGCAGCTCGATCCGCTCGCGGGCGGTCAGCTTGCCCTTGGCGTGCTGTGCCTCGGTCGCCTTCTCGCTGGGACCGCGGCCGATCTCTTCGCGGATGGCGCGCAGCTCCGCCACGCGGCCCCGGGCGTCGGGAGCGGCCACAGGGGTCAGGGACTCATCGGTCATGTATAGACCCTATGAAACGTGGGGAGCGAACGCTCTCGTCAGATCCGTACAGTCTCCGCCGCTGTTTCGTGGTCGGCCTGTACAGAACCACCGGGACGCCGGGCCAGGGTGCAGGGAAGTAACACAGCAGACGCGGGGGGAACTAGAGGAACCCTATAATTCCCCTCGCGCCCCCCGGCCCGGCTCAGTCGGTCGGCCGCAGTCCGGCGCGCAGCAGCCCGTAGGTGTAGGCATCCTCCAGCGCCTGCCAGGACGCGGCGATGACATTGTCCGCCACCCCCACCGTGGACCATTCGCCCTCGCCGTCGCCGGTGGTGATCAGCACGCGGGTGGTGGACTGGGTGCCGGAGCGGCCGGCCAGGATGCGGACCTTGTAGTCCACCAGCTGGAGCCGGGCCAGCTCGGGGAAGATGCGTTCCAGGCCGCCGCGCAGCGCCCGGTCCAGGGCGTTGACGGGGCCGTTGCCCTCGCCGCTGGAGACCAGCCGCTCGCCCTTGGCCCACAGCTTGACGGTGGCCTCGTTGTCGAGGGCGCCGTCGGGGCGCTGGTCGGTGATGGTGCGCCAGGACTCCAGGCGGAAGAAGCGGGAGGTACGGCCGGTGACCTCGTCGCGCAGCAGCAGCTCGAAGGAGGCGTCGGCGGCCTCGTACGTGTAGCCCTTGAGCTCCTGCTCCTTCACCCGGGCGACGATCCGGCCCACCAGCTCGCGGTCGCCCTCCAGGTCGTAGCCCAGCTCGCGGCCCTTGAGTTCGATGGAGGCGCGGCCGGCCATGTCGGAGACCAGCATCCGCATGGAGTTGCCGACCAGTTCGGGGTCGATGTGCTGGTAGAGGTCGGGGTCCACCTTGATCGCGGAGGCGTGCAGGCCCGCCTTGTGGGCGAACGCGGACAGGCCCACGTACGGCTGGTGGGTGCTGGGGGTCAGATTGACCACCTCGGCGATGGCGTGCGAGATGCGGGTCATCTCCTTGAGCGCGCCGGGCGGCAGCACCCGCTTGCCGTACTTGAGCTCCAGGGCGGCGACCACCGGGAAGAGGTTGGCGTTGCCGACCCGCTCGCCGTAGCCGTTGGCGGTGCACTGGACGTGGGTGGCGCCGGCGTCCACGGCGGCGAGGGTGTTGGCGACGGCGCAGCCGGTGTCGTCCTGGGCGTGGATGCCGATCCGGGCGCCGGTGTCGGCGACGACGGTGCGGACGGTGGCCTGCACCTGGGCGGGCAGCATGCCGCCGTTGGTGTCGCACAGGATGACGACGTCGGCGCCGGCGCCGGCGGCGGTGCGCACCACGTCCAGGGCGTAGCCGGGGTTGTCGGCGTAGCCGTCGAAGAAGTGCTCGCAGTCGACGAAGACCCGGCGGCCGGCGGCGCGCAGGTGGCGTACGGTGTCGGCGATCATGGCGAGGTTCTCGTCGGCGGTGGTGCGCAGGGCCAGCTCGACATGCCGGTCATGGGACTTGGCGACCAGCGTGACGACGGGGGCGCCGGACTCCAGCAGGGCCCGTACCTGGGGGTCCTCGGCTGCGGTGGTGCCGGCCTTGCGGGTGGCGCCGAAGGCGACCAGTTGGGCGTGGCGCCAGGGCAGCTCGCGGGCGCGGCGGAAGAACTCGGTGTCGCGGGGGTTGGCGCCCGGCCAGCCGCCCTCGATGAAGCCGACGCCGAAGTCGTCCAGGTGCCGGGCGATGGCCAGCTTGTCGGCGACGGTCAGATGGATGCCCTCGCGCTGGGCGCCGTCGCGCAGGGTGGTGTCGAAGACGTGGAAGCTGTCGTCGGGGGCGTCGGCCGCGGCTGCGGCGGGGGTGGCCGGTGTGGTCATGGTGGTGTGGCTCCTGCGGAGGATGCGGTTCTGGTCGGCTCCACTGCCCTGCTCCCGTCCGGCCGTGGTGGGGCCGGAAAACGAAAAAACCCCTCGCGGATGCGAGAGGTCTGCGCGCGGGTCGAGGCACGGTGGCCGCGTCACCCGGGGTGGGGTGGGGCGGCGATCACTGCGGACCGGCGCGCTCATCACCAATAATCATGGCGCACGAGAGCACGCGACCAGTGTGGCACAGGATGCCCCCGATGCCCCGTCCGTCTCACGATCCGGACGATGCCCGGCCACCGCGGCGGCACGGCAGCGCGGCGTACGCCGCGCGGTGGCGCGGTGCGGCATACGCCGCGCGGTGCGGCTCGGCGCGGCGCGGCGCGGCACGGCGCGGCACGGCGTACGGCACGGCGCGGCGCGGCACGGCGTACGGCACGGCGCGGCGCGGCACGGCGTACGGCACGGCGCGGCGCGGCACGGCGTACGGCGCGGCGTACGGCGCGGCGTACGGCGCGGCGTACGGCGCGGAGTGCGGCGCGGCGTACGGCGCGGAGTGCGGCGCGGCGCGGCGCGGCGCGGAGTGCGGCGCGGCGCGGCGCGGAGTGCGGCGCGGCGCGGCGCGGAGTGCGGCGCGGCGCGGCGCGGAGTGCGGCGCGGCGCGGCGGCGCTGGTGCGGGATGGGTGGGGTCGTGACCAGCGGCGCCGCGTCGCGGGGGCGGGGTCAGCCGACCCGGTGCATCCAGCCGTGCGGGTCGGGGGCCTGGCCGGTCTGGACGGCCAGCAGCGCCTCGCGCAGCCGCAGGGTGACCGACCCCGGCGTACCGTCGCCGACCGTCCAGGCGGCGTCGGCGGACTTCACCGAGCCGACCGGGGTGATCACGGCGGCGGTGCCGCACGCGAAGGTCTCGGTGAGCGAGCCGTCCGCGCAGCCGCGCTGCCAGTCCTCGGTGGAGATCCGGACCTCGTCGGTGGCGTACCCGAGGTCGGCGGCGATGGTCAGCAGCGAGTCGCGGGTGATGCCAGCCAGCAGGCTGCCGGTGAGCCGCGGGGTGACGACGGTGGCGTCGTCACCCGAGCCGCGCACGAAGTAGAGGTTCATGCCGCCCATCTCCTCGATCCAGCGGCGCTCGACGGCGTCCAGCCACACCACCTGGTCGCAGCCCTGGGCGACGGCCGCCGCCTGGGCGACGAAGGACGCCGCGTAGTTCCCCGCGCACTTGGCCTCGCCGGTGCCGCCGGGCACGGCGCGCACGTACTCGCGGGACAGCCACACCGAGACCGGCTTGACCCCGCGCGGGAAGTAGGCGCCGGCCGGGGAGGCGATCAGCACGAAGAGGTAGTCACCGGCGGGGTTGTTGATGCCGAGCCCGTCCGTGGTGGCGAACATGAACGGCCGCAGGTACAGGGACTCCTCGCCGCCGTTCGCGGGCACCCAGGCGCCGTCCTGGGCCAGCAGCACGTCGATGGCCTCGATGAAGGTGTCCACCGGCAGCTCCGGCATCGCCAGCCGGCGGGCCGAGCCCTGGAAGCGGCGGGCGTTGGCGTCGGGACGGAAGACGCCGATGGAGCCGTCGGGCTGCCGGTACGCCTTGAGCCCTTCGAAGATCGACTGCCCGTAGTGCAGCGTCATGTTCGCCGGGTCCAGTTGGAAGGGCGCGTACGGGGTGAGCTGCGCGTCGTGCCAGCCGCGGCCCTCGCTCCACTTGATGGTGACCATGTGGTCGGTGAAGTGCCGGCCGAAGCCGGGGGCGGCGAGCACGGCGTCGCGCTCCGCGTCGGACAGCGGTGTCGCGGAGGGCTTGAGGTCGAATTCGATCGGCGGCGTCGTCATGGTGAGCGCGTCCTTCGCTGAGTGATGTGGCGGACCGCCGGCCCGTCCCCCCGATGGCACGGTACTAGGAAGTCCGAGCATCGGGGGACAGTTCGGCCCCGTCCGATTATCGCGCGGGGCGGTGCGGCGTGCGCACGGGAGGCGGTCCTGCTGGTGAGGGTGCACCCAGCGGCGGGGTGGGCCCAGCCGCCGGGCGCGTGAGCTGCCCGGCGGCTGTGTTGGGTGGGAGCAGCCGCGGGCTAGCCGGTTACGGAACCGGCTACGCGTACGGCGAGGGCGTCCCCGATGGTGTCGGTGGTACGCGGCGTGCCGTCGCGCTCCGCCAGGTCGGCGGTCACGGCGGCCTCGATCCGGGCGGCCTGCTCCTCGTAACCGAGGTGGCGCAGGAGCAGGGCGACGGAGAGCACGGTGGCGGTGGGGTCGGCCTTGCCGGTGCCCGCGATGTCGGGCGCGGAGCCGTGCACCGGCTCGAACATCGAGGGGAAGGCGCCGGTGGGGTTGATGTTCCCGGACGCGGCGAGCCCGATGCCGCCGGTGATGGCGGCGGCGAGGTCGGTGAGGATGTCGCCGAAGAGGTTGTCGGTGACGATGACGTCGAACCGCTCGGGCTGGGTGACGAAGAAGATCGTCGCGGCGTCGACGTGCAGATAGTCCGTGGTGACCTGCGGGTATTCCTGGGCGACACGGTCCACCGTGTTCTTCCACAGGTGGCCGGCGTGCACCAGGACGTTGTTCTTGTGGACCAGGGTCAGTTTCTTCGCCGGGCGGGCGGCGGCGCGCTCGAAGGCGTCGCGGACCACGCGCTCGACCCCGTAGGCCGTGTTGATGGAGACCTCGGTGGCCACCTCGGCGGGGGTGCCGGTGCGCATCGAGCCGCCGTTGCCGACGTACGGGCCCTCGGTGCCCTCGCGGACCACCAGGAAGTCGATGGCGGGGCGGCCGGCCAGCGGGGTCGCGGTGTTCGGCAGCAGCACGGAGGGGCGCAGGTTGACGTAGTGGTCGAAGGCGAAGCGCAGCTTGAGCAGCAGGCCGCGCTCCAGCACCCCGGAGGGCACGCCCGGGTCGCCGATGGCGCCGAGCAGGATGGCGTCGTGGCCGCGCAGCCGCTCCAGGTCCGCCTCGGGGAGGGTCTCCCCGGTGGCGTGCCAGCGCTTGGCGCCCAGATCGTAGGTGGTGGTCTCCAGCTTGACGTCGGAGGGCAGAACGGCGGCGAGGACCTTGAGGCCCTCGGCCACCACCTCGGGGCCGATGCCGTCGCCGGGGATCACTGCGAGATCGATGCTGCGCGCCATGGAGGTGACCCTACGCCGCGCCCCGGTCGGCGGACGGCCGGTGTCCACGATCCGGACAGCGGGTCTCAGTGGGCGGGGGCCGGGGCGCCGCCGTTGTCCCGGCGGTCCAGGGCGCGCTGGAGGGCGTCGGTGGCGTAGCGGCGGGAGGCGTCGTCGCGGGTGGCGGCGGCGTGCGGGACACGGGGGGCGCGGACGGTGGCGGCCTGCGGCGCGGCGGCGACCGGGGTGGTGAGCGTGTCGTCCATGACGGATCGGCTCCAGGGGTGGGGGTACGGCGGGGTACGGCGAGGGCTGCCGCAGGGGGCGGGCCGGTGCGGCGGGGGTCGCCCGCGCTGCTGCACCTGGCCGTGGCCACCGCGCGCTGGATGGAGCGGCACTGTCGGCTTCCACAAAAGTAGCGGCCTGCGGCAGTGATGTCCCGCCAGATACTCGACCATCCTAGTATGTGAGATGGCGACGGCCCCGGTGCGCACACGCGTGCGACACCGGGGCCGTTCTGTTCGGTGATGGGCCGTTCGCGCTCAGCCCATGTGCGGGTAGCGGTAGTCGGTCGCCGGCACCTGGGTCTCCTTGAGGGAGCGCGGCGAGGTCCAGCGCAGCAGATTGAACTTGGACCCGGCCTTGTCGTTGGTGCCCGAGGCCCGCGCGCCGCCGAACGGCTGCTGCCCCACCACCGAGCCGGTGGGCCGGTCGTTCAGATAGAAGTTGCCCGCCGCGAACCGCAGCTTCTCGCTCGCCGCGTGCGCCACCGCCCGGTCCCTGGCCAGTACGGCGCCGGTCAGCGCGTACGGGGCCACCGACTCCATCTGCTCCAGCATCGCGTCGAACGCGTCGTCCTCGTACACGTGCACCGCGACGATCGGGCCGAAGTACTCGGTGCTGAACACCTCGTTCTCCGGATCGGAGCAGGTGAGCACGGTGGGCCGCACGAAGTAGCCCACCGAGTCGTCGTAACGGCCGCCCGCCACGATCTCGCAGGACGGATCGGCCTTGGCCCGTTCGATCGCCGCCTTGTTCTTGGCGAAGGCCCGCTCGTCGATGACAGCGGCCATGAAGTTCGACAGATCGCTCGGATCACCCATCGACAGGCCCTCGGTCTCCGCCACCAGCGCGGCGCGCAGCCCGCCCTCCCACAGCGAGCGCGGGATGTACGCCCGGGAGGCCGCCGAACACTTCTGGCCCTGGTATTCGAAGGCGCCCCGGGTGATCGCCGTCTTCAGCGCCGCCGGATCGGCGCTCGGGTGCGCGACGATGAAGTCCTTGCCGCCGGTCTCGCCCACGATCCGCGGGTACCCCTTGTACCGCTCGATGTGGGTGCCGATCTCCCGCCACAGGTACTGGAAGGTGCCGGTCGAGCCGGTGAAGTGCACCCCGGCCAGGTCCGGGTGCGGCAGCGCCTCCGCGGAGACCTCCTTGCCGTCACCGGTCACCAGGTTGATGACGCCCGGCGGCAGCCCGGCCTCCTCCAGCAGCTCCATCAGCAGCACCGCCGAGTGGGTCTGGGTCGGCGACGGCTTCCACACCACCACATTGCCCATCAGCGCCGGGGCGGTGGGCAGATTGCCGGCGATGGCGGTGAAGTTGAACGGGGTGATCGCGTAGACGAAGCCCTCCAGCGGGCGGAAGTCCAGGCGGTTCCACGTCCCCTTGGGCTGCACCAGCGGCTGCTCCGCCAGGATCTCCCGGGCGAAGTGCACATTGAACCGCCAGAAGTCGATCAGCTCGCAGGGCGCGTCGATCTCCGCCTGCTGCACCGTCTTGGACTGGCCCAGCATGGTGGAGGCGGCGATCGTCTCGCGCCACGGCCCGGACAGCAGCTCGGCGGCCTTGAGGAAGACGGCCGCCCGCTCGTCGAAGGGCAGCGCGCGCCAGGCGGGGGCCGCCGCCAGCGCCGCGTCGATGGCGTCCCGGGCGTCCGCCCGGGTGGCGTTGCCGTACGTGCCGAGCCGGGCGGCGTGCCGGTGCGGCTGCACCACGTCGAACCGCTCGCCGCCGCCCATCCGCCGGACCCCGTTGATGGTCATCGGCAGCTCGATGGGGTGGTCGGCCAGCTCCTTGAGCTTGTGCTCAAGACGGGCGCGCTCCGCCGAACCGGGGGCGTAGGTGTGCACCGGCTCGTTCACCGGCGGCGGCACCTGGGTCACAGCGTCCATGCCGTGGGGTCTCCTTCGGAAGAGGGGGCGGGGCACTCAGCCCCGGGTCAGCAGAGAACGGGCGAAGAAGCCCAGGTTGGCGGGGCGCTCGGCGAGCCGCCGCATGAAGTAGCCGTACCAGTCGGTGCCGTACGGGACGTACACCCGCATCGCGTGTCCCGCCCGGGCGAGCCGCAGCTGCTCGTCGGTGCGGATCCCGTACAGCATCTGGAACTCGTAACCGTCCGGGCCAAGGCGCAGCCGGCGTGCCAGCTCCTCGGCGATGGCGATCAGCCGCGGGTCGTGGGTGGCGATCATCGGGTAGCCGCCGCCGGTGAGCAGGATGCGCAGGGCCCGGACATAGGCGAGATCCACCTGCCGCTTGTCCTGGTGGGCGACGGCGGCCGGCTCCCGGTAGGCGCCCTTGACCAGCCGCACCCGGCAGCCGGTGGCGGCCAGCGCGCGGCAGTCGTCCTCGGTGCGGTAGAGGTACGACTGGACGGCAACGCCGGTGCGCGGGAACCGGGTGCGCAGCGCGCCCAGCACGGCGAGGGTGCCGTCGACGGCGGTGTGGTCCTCCATGTCGAGGGTCACCATGGTCCCGGCCTCGGCGGCGGCGGCCACCACCGGCTCCACGGCGCGGTGGGCGTACTCCTCGCCGCCGCCCGGCAGCCGCAGCCCGAACGCCGACAGCTTCAGCGACAGCTCGGCCCGCTCCCCCAGGCCCTCGCGCCGCAGCGCGTCCAGCAGCGCCAGATAGGCGTCGCGGGCGTGTACCACCTGCGCCTTGTCGGTGATGTCCTCGCCGAGATGGTCCAGGGTGACCGCGAGCCCGGCGCCGGTCAGCTCCCGTACCGCCACGAGGGACTGGTCGAGCCGCTCGCCGGCCACGAAACGGTCCACCACGGGGCGGGTCAGGGGGGTGGCGGAGACCGCCCGCCGGATGACATCGCTGCGCGCCGCCGCGAGAAGCACGGGTCCCAGCACGGGCACCTCACCTCCGGAAACCAGGAAGAACTTCGGTCACTCGCAACCTAGGCAGCGCCCCGCCCACGGGCTATCAACAGATGTCTGTCACCGCACGCACCGCCGTCAGACATCTGTATGAGAATGGTGCGCGCAGCGGCGGCCTGATGCGACGCGGAAGCGGCGGGAGAGGGACAGGAGGACGGGAGACCGGATGGAAACCGATTACCAGGAGCTGATCGACGAGGTCTCGGCACGTCTTGGCACCCCCGCGACGCTGGAGGGCCGCGACTTCGCCCTGATCGCGTTCGGCGCCCACGACAGCGCGGACGACCGGGTGATGGACCCGGTGCGCACCCGCTCGATCCTGCACCGGCGCTCCTCGGTGGAGGTACGGGCGTGGTTCGAGCGGTTCGGCATCGCCCGGGCGCGCGGCCCGGTGCGGATCCCGCCCGATCCGGCGGCGGGGGTACGGACCGGGCGGATCTGTCTGCCGGCCCGGCACCACGGGGTGGTGTACGGCTACATCTGGCTGGTCGACGACGGCGCGCTGGAGCTGACCGACCCCCGGCTGGCCGACGCCCAGGCCACGGCGGAGCGGATCGGCTCGCTGCTGGCCAGGTCGGCGGGGCTCGGCGGCCGGCTCGGCGCGCTGCTGCACACGCTGCTGACCACGCCGCAGCGGGAGGCGGCGGCCGGTGAGCTGACCGAGGCACTGGGCCCGGCGGGCGCCGGGCCGCTGACGCTGGTGGCGGCGCTGCCGTGGAGCGACGCCGCGCCGGGGCTGCCGGGCGCGCTGGCGCTGTGCCCGCTGGAGGGGGCGCTGGCCGCGCTGGTACGGCCGCCCTCGGCGCGGGCGGTGGCCGAGCGGCTGTGCGGCGGGGCGGGGGCGGGGGCGCCGCCGGTGGCGGCGGGCATCGGCGCGGCGCGCGCGGCGGCGGCGGAGTTGCCCGCGGCGTGGCGGGAGGCGCTGGGCGCGGCGCGGGCGGCGCGGGCCGAGCCGGCGCTGGGCCCGATCGCCCCGTGGAGTGCGATCGGCCCGTACCGGCTGCTCACCACGCTGCCGCCGGCCGCCCCCGATCCGGCCGTGGCCCCGCTGCTGGACCCGGCCCACCGGGAGCTGGCCCGTACCGCCGAGACCTTCCTGGACCAGGCGGGCTCGCCCGCCCGTACCGCGACCGCGCTCGGCATACACCGGCAGACGCTGTACTACCGGCTGGCCCGGGTCGAACACCTCACCGGCCTCGACCTGGCCAACGGTGAACACCGGCTGCTCCTCCACCTGGCGCTGAAGGCGGCGCGGCTGCACGGCGGGTGACGGGGCCACGGAGCACGGCGGATCATCGGGGCGGATCATCGGGGCGGGTGATCGCGGCGGGCCGCGCCGGACGCCGCCCACCGCCGGACGCCGCCGGACGCCGCCGGACGCCGTCCGGCCGGCGCGGCGCCACCGGCCCGCCGGGCGGTCAGCGCTCCAGGGGGCGCCAGGCGGGGCCGTCGGCGTGCGGCCGGACCCGGCCGAAGGCGGCATCGGCGAAGTGGACGCCGAAACCGATGGTGTCCGGCTCCGCGAGTTCGGCGACGAGGCGGCGGCGGTGGGCGGCGGACCGGACCGGGTCGTGGTCGACCACCGCGGACCAGTCGGGGTGGTCGACCTGGATCGGCGAGTGCAGGGCGTCGCCGAAGGCGATCAGCCGCCGCCCGCCCGAGGTGATGACGTACTCGGCGTGCCCGGCCGTGTGTCCTGCGGTGACCCGGACGCGTACCCCGGGGAAGATCTCCTGGCCGTCCCGCACGGTGCGGACGTACGGCGCCAGGGCGGCGATCTCCGCCGCCGGGCGGTGCGCCGCCGGCCGGTCCCGCTGGGCCCATTCCTCCTCGGACACCAGACAGGTGGCATGGGCGAACGCGGGGCGGTCGCCGCCCGGGGCGGCGTGCCACGCCCAGCCGAGGTGGTCGGAGTGCAGATGGGTGAACGCGAGTGCCTCGATCCCGCCGGGCGCGCGCCCGAGTTCGGCCAGACTCTCCAGCAGGGCGCCGCCCCGGATCCCGCCGTGCGGGGCGGCCGGGTCGGGCGGCAGGGTCCGTGGCCCGAACCCGGCGTCGATCAGCAGCGCGCGATCACCGCGCTCGACCAGCAGGGCGCCGACGCTCGCCACCAGGTGGCCGGTGGCGTCCAGGTATTCCGGATGTGCGGCCCACACCTCCTCGGTGCTGTCCGGGATCCAGCCGCGTGCCGGGAGCCGTACCTCCCCGTCGGGTACGAAGGAGACCGTGGTGTCGCCCATCCGGATCGAGCGGACGGGCGCCGGCCGCCGGGGCCGCTGACCCGGGTCGAGCGCGGAGTTCATCACCATGGTGGTTCGCCTTTCTCGCGGTGTCGGTCCGGGCCCACCATAAGCATCAAGTTAGAACTATTCAAGCTTCTATTATTAAGGCTTGATGGACTTGCTAGAGTGGGACCCATGACGACGCCCCAGGAGTCGCGGGCCGGCGCCGAACGAGAACTGTGCGGACTGGTGAACGGACTGGCCCAGCAGATCGCGGACCACGTCCGGCAGCACGCCGCCACCCTCGGCCTCACCGCGGCGCAGGCCACCGCACTGCGCGAGATGACCGGACCGATGACCATGCGGGAGCTCGCCGAGCGCATGAGCTGCGAGCCCTCCAACGCCACCTTCATCGTCGACAGACTCGAAAAACAGGGCCTCATCGAGCGCCACCCGCACCCCACCGACCGCCGCGCCAAGCACCTGCTCCTCAACGCCGAAGGCACCGCCCTGCGCGAACAACTCCTCGCACTCCTCGGCCGGGATTCACCCCTGGCCGCCCTCACCGCCCCGCAGCAGCGCGCCCTACAGGACCTCCTGGAACTGGCCGTCGTCCGGCCCTGAACGGTCGGGACGGAAGCGGATCGCGGTGCCGCCGCCCGCGACCAGCGGCAGGGTGAGCACCGTGGCCGAACGCACCGTACGGGTCTCGATCTCGATGGGCAGCGGGTTGCCGCGCCAGCTGGTGTCGGCGGCGTCGCGGTAGATCTCGGCACGGTGCCGGCCCGGGCCCAGAAAGCGCAGCGGCACCCGCAGCGTACGGTCGTACTCGTCGGTGATCGCGCCCAGGTACCAGGTGTCGCCCTTGCGGCGGGCGGCGACCGTGTAGTCGCCGATCACACAGTCCAGGAACCGGGTCTCGTCCCAGCTCGCCGGCATGCCGCGCAGAAAGGCGTACCCGGGGTGGGCGCGGTAGTTCTCCGGGGTGTCGGCCAGCATTTGCAGCGGGCTGAAGAAGAGCGCGTACAGCGCCAGCTGAGTGGCCGAGGTGGTCTGCACCCGGGTACCGAGCCCGGCCGGGTCCCAGGTCACATTCAGCACGCCCGGGGTGTAGTCGGCCGGCCCGCCGATGAAGCGGGTGAAGGGGAGGATGGTGGCCTGCTCCGGCGGATTCCCCTCCCGCCCCATGTAGTTGTGCTGCTCCATGCCGGCCACCCCTTCGCCGGTCATCATGTTCGGGAAGGTACGGGCCAGCCCGGTCGGCTTGATCGCCTCATGCGCGTTGATCATGATCCGGTGCCGGGCCGCGGCGTCGATGACCCGCTGGTAGTGGCGAACGGCCTCCTGGTCGTAATGGCTGCGGTTCACCCCGCCCAGCTCGAACCGGGTGGCGTAGCCGGTCTTGACGGCGTGGATGCCGAGTTCGGCGTACCGCGCGAAGATCGTCTCCAAATGCCGGTCGTAGTAATCGACGAAGCCGCGCGTCTCGTTGTGCGCGATGAACCCGACGCCGTTGGCCCGCGCGTAGCGCAGCACCTCGGGCAGGTCGAAGTCCGGCTGCGGAGTGAGGAAGTCCTGGCCGGCCCAGGTGCCGCCGGCGTTGGTGTTCCACCCCTCGGCGAGCACCCCGGCGGCCCCCGCCTCCCGGGCGAAGTCGATGTACTGCTTGACCCGTTCGGTCGTCGCCCCGTGCCGCGGACCGGCCGTCCACGTGGTGTGCCGGCGTTGCAGCTCCCACCACACCCCCACGTACGTCCCGGGCGAGATCCACGAGGTGTCGGCGTACCGGCACGGCTCGTTGAGGTTCTCGATCAGATGCGACTCGGCGAGATCGCCGGGACGGTCGCCGATGGTCAGCGTGCGCCACGGGGTGGCGAACTCCCCCGCCAGCTTGGCCTTCGTACCGTCCGGCAGGCTGATCAGCTCACTGGCGAGCGTCCCCGGCCGGCCGGCCGCAGGGGCGGCGGCCAGGGTCATGCTCGGATAGTCGATCAGCGCCGCCTCGTGCACCACGATGTACTGGCCCTCCGGGGTGGCCAGCGTCAGCGGGGTCTGCGCGGTGGCCACCTCCGACAGCCGCGCCCGGCGGTAGTGCCGCTCGTCGGCGTTCCAGTCGGTGCCCGCCTCCAGCGACCAGCTGGTGGCGGCCGGGTCCAGCGCGAACTCGGTGCGCTCGGCGGTGACGGTGTACGCGTCGAGGCCGGGCTGGGCCGGCAGGTGGTAGCGGAAGCCGACACCGTCGTCGAAGACCCGCACGATCAGATGCAGCCGTATCCCGGTGGCGCTCTGCACGGTCCGCAGGACGCACTCCCTGGCGTGGTTGCGGACCAGCGCGTCCGGGCCCCACAGCGGGCGCCAGGTCTCGTCGACCGTCCGGTGCTCGACCGAGGTCAGCACCAGGCCGCCGGTGAGCGGGGGCCGGTCGGCCAGATCGAGCCCGAGCCCCGAGGAGGCAACCAGGACCCGGCCGCGGCGTACCACCTCGTACCGCAGCCGGCCGTCCGTCACGGCGGCGGTCACCCGCAGCAGGCCGTCCGGTGAGTGGACGGTGACCCGGCCGGGCGGCGCGGCGGAGCCGGCACCGGCCCCTGCCCCGGCCGCGGGGGCGGCGGCGAAGGCTCCGGTGAGCACGGCACCGGCGGTGACACCCATCACCGCACGACGGTTCGGCTTGCTGACCATTTCACACTCCATCACGGCGGGCCGGGGACTGGACGGTCGGACATCTGCTGCCGTCGTTGGTAGTCGCCGGGCCGGGACTCGGCAAGCCGCTGGGCGGAACCGGTACTCAGGAGGCGCCGGTGATCTCGGCGAGTTCCAGATTGTCGTCGCCGCCCTGCACCCGCTGGACGCGGATCAGCCCCAGCTCCTTCCCGTAGTACTTCTCGGTCACCACCTCGGGGTCGAGCCGGCTGGTCTCCCGGGTCTTCAGCACCTCGCTGAACCGCCCCAGGCTGATCGCGATGTCCTCGCTCAGACTGACCACCTTGGCCTCGTCCTCCGCCACGTCCGGGACGAACTCCTGGCGGTAGATCTCCCCCACCAGCGGCTCCGCCAACATCACCACGCCCGGCTGCGCGCCGTCCGTACCCGCGCGCCAACTGCCGTCCGCGCTGCCGGTGTCCCGGCCGAAGTACCAGACATTGCCGCCCTGGTCCTGGGCGTAGAACTGCCGTACCTCGACCGCCGCCTCGTCCTGGCAGTGCCGCCGCTCGCGCACCACCAGGGTGGAGACCCCCAGGATGTCCTCCCGGTCCTGGGTCACCTCGGTCGACATGGACTGCTCGCCCGTTGTGCAGATCCCCCGGAAGTGGTGGACGGTGCCGGGGGCCAGCGGGAGGTACGGGTTGTCGATCTCGGTGACGAAGTCCGCCGGGTCGATGGAGGGCGACGGCTCCCCACTGGGCGGCGCGGTGCTCTCGTCGGCGGCGCGGGAGGCGTCGCCCGAGGCCGAACAGGCCGTGAACAGCAGCGACAGCGAGAGGCACAGCGGAATCAGCAGCCGGGCCCGCGGGCCGCGCGCCCCGCGCCGCGTGGTGGTGGTCACGATGCGTCACTCCCCAGGTCTCGGCACTCCGGCAGCCCCATGATCGGGCGCGGTCCTGCGCCCCGCTGCCCGCCCCGCCCGGCCGGCCACCCGGACGGCCGAGACGCCGCCCCGGGAACGGTTTACGGAACCGGCCGGAACCGCTAGCTTCACGTCCGACTGGGAGCGCTCCCAAACAACCGGTTCCGTACCGTGATCACCTTCCATCCCCTCGTTGTGAGAGGAACGATCCACGTGCGCACGCGACACACCCCACCCACCAGGTCCCGCACCCGACCCCGGCTGCTGTTCGCCGCCGCCGCGGCGGCCCTGGGCGGGCTGCTCTCGCTCGGCCTGCTGGGCCCGGCGCAGGGCGCCGCGCCGCAGGAGCCGACGACCCGGGCCACCCCGGGACTGCCGCCCGACACCGTCTTCCACAACTACCCCGGCGCGGTGCACGCGTGGCTGGCCGCCAACCCGAACGACCGGCGGAGCGGACTGATCATCGAGCGGATAGCGAACCAGCCGCAGGGCATCTGGTTCGCCAACTACCAGCCGAACTCGGTGACCCAGGACGTGGCGGCGGTCACCGGCGCCGCCAGGGCGGCCGGCGAGGTGCCCGTCCTGGTGCCGTACGTCCTGCCCGACCGGGACTGCGGCGGCGCCTCGGCCGGCGGCGCGCCCGACTTCCCCAGCTATCTGAACTGGACGAAGAACTTCGCGGCGGGCCTGGGCAGCGACCCCGTGGTGGTGATCCTGGAGCCCGACGCCATCGCCCTGACCGATTGCCTCAACGACGCCCAGATCAACCAGCGGTTCGCCGCGCTCCGCGAGGCGGCCGGCATCATCCACCTCGGTAACCCGCAGGCCCGGGTGTACTTCGACGCCGGGCACTCCGGCTGGCACAGCCCCACGGTGATCTCCCAGCGGCTGCGCGCCGCCGGGGTGCTGGCAACCGGCGACGGCATCTACACCAACGCCTCGAACTACCACACCACCGCCAACGAGACGGCGTTCGCCGACGCGGTCCTGGCCCAGCTGGGCGACGCACGGCTCCAGGCGGTCATCGACACCAGCCGGAACGGCAACGGGCCGCGCGGCAGCGAGTGGTGCGACCCCGACGGCCGGCTGATCGGCACGAACCCGACCGTGCACACCACCCACGGGCGGGTGGACGCGTATCTGTGGATCAAGCGCCCCGGCGAGCTGGACGGCTGCGCCGGCCCGGCCGGGCAGTTCTCCCCGGAGCACGCCTACCGGCTGGCCGGCGGCAGCTGAACCGCCCCGCGAGCGGTACGGGGACGGGCCGCCCGGGAACTCCCCGGCGGCCCGTCCTTCCGTACGGCGGTGCGGCGGGGTGTCAGTCGGTCAGATTGACGCCGCGCGCGGAGGTGGCGCCGATCTCCTGGGCGATCTCGGCGAGCACCTGGGTGGAGACGGTCTCGTCCAGGGTGAGCGCGATCAGCGCCTCGCCGCCCTCCTCGGCCCGCGCCACCTGCATGCCGGCGATGTTGATCCCGGACTCGCCCAGGATCCGGCCCAGGGTGCCGACCACGCCGGGGCGGTCGGTGTAGCGCAGGAAGGCCATGTGGTCGGCGAGCGCCAGGTCCACGGTGTGCTCGCCGATGCCGACGATCTTCTGCTGGTGCTTGGGGCCGGCCAGGGTGCCGGAGACGGCCACCGTCCCACCGCCGGTGAGGGTGCCGCGCACCGTGATCAGGTTGCGGTGGTCGGGCGACTCGGAGCTGGTGGTGAGCCGCACCTCCACGCCGCGCTCCTGCGCGAACAGCGGGGCGTTGACGTAGGACACCGTCTCGGCGACGACATCCTCGAAGACGCCCTTGAGCGCGGAGAGCTCCAGCACCTTCACATCGTGCTGGGTGATCTCGCCGCGCACCTCCACGTCGAGCCGCATGGCGACCTCGCCGGCCAGCGCGGTGAAGATCCGCCCGAGCTTCTCGGCGAGGGGGATTCCGGGGCGTACGTCCTCGGCGATCACGCCGCCCTGCACGTTGACGGCGTCCGGGACCAGTTCGCCGGCCAGCGCGAGGCGCACCGAGCGGGCCACCGAGATGCCGGCCTTCTCCTGGGCCTCTCCGGTGGAGGCGCCCAGGTGCGGGGTGCACACCACGGAGTCGAACTCGAAGAGCGGGGAGTCCGTACACGGTTCGGTGGAGTAGACGTCGAGACCGGCGCCGGCCACCCGGCCCTCCTTGAGGGCGGACAGCAGGGCGCTCTCGTCGACGATGCCGCCGCGCGCGGCGTTGACGATGCGCACCGAGGGCTTCACCTTGTGCAGCGCCTCGTCGCCGATCAGGCCCAGCGTCTCGGGGGTCTTGGGGAGGTGGACGGTGATGAAGTCGGAGATCTCCAGGAGTTCGTCCAGCGGAAGCAGCTTGACGCCCATCTGTGCGGCGCGGGCGGGCTGCACGTAGGGGTCGTAGGCGACGATCTTCATGCCGAACGCGGCCATCCGCTGGGCGACGAGCACACCGATGCGGCCCAGGCCCACCACGCCGAGGGTTTTCTCCGAGAGTTCGACGCCGGTGTATTTGCTGCGCTTCCACTCGCCGTTCTTCAGGGCGGTGTTGGCCTGCGGAATGTGCCGGGCGGTGGCGACCAGCAGGCCGCAGGCGAGCTCGGCGGCGGTGATGATGTTGGAGGTGGGGGCGTTGACGACCATCACGCCGGCCTTGGTGGCGGCGGCCACGTCCACGTTGTCGAGACCGACCCCGGCGCGGGCGACGACGCGCAGCTTGCGGGCGGCGGCGATGGCCTCGGCGTCCACCTTGGTGGCGCTGCGGATGAGGATGGCGTCGACGTCGGCGATGGCGCTCAGCAGCTGCGCGCGGTCCGCGCCGTCACAGTGCCGGATGTCGAAATCCGGGCCCAGCGCTTCGACGGTGGCGGGGGAAAGCTCTTCGGCGATGAGTACGGCGGGCTTGCTCACTTCGGTCTCACTGTCCTTTGCGGAAGGCCGCGTCCCGACGGCCGAGGCGGTGGAGTAGGCAGCCGCGTGAAGACGCACGACGCTGTGAGCCTGTGACGCGCTTGGTGCTGGGGTGCAGTGTATTCGGCGCGGTGCCGCCGCGGGCCGGGTTGGCCGCAGTGGCCGCTCGATCGAGCGAATCCCCGCGGACGGGGGGTTTGTACGGGTACGACGGGGGTGGAACGCGGCGGGCCGCGGCGGGGTCGGGGTGGGACTCCGCCGCGGCCGGCCGTGCGTTCGCGGTCCCGCTCAGTCCTGGTCGTCGACCCAGCTCATCAGCTTGCGCAGCTCGCGCCCGGTGGTCTCCAGCAGGTGGTCCTCGTCCGCCTTCTTGTACTCGTTGTACTTGGGCAGACCGGCGTTGTACTCCGCCATCCAGTTGGTGGCGAAGGTGCCGTCCTTGATGTCCGCGAGCACGCGGCGCATCTCGGCCTTGGTCTCCTCGGTGATGATGCGCGGGCCGGTGACGTAGTCGCCCCACTCGGCGGTCTCCGAGATGGACCAGCGCATCTTGCCCAGGCCGCCCTCGTACATCAGGTCCACGATGAGCTTGAGCTCGTGCAGGCACTCGAAGTAGGCGATCTCCGGCTGGTAGCCGGCCTCGACCAGGGTCTCGAAGCCGGCCTTGACGAGCGCGGAGGCGCCGCCGCACAGCACGGCCTGCTCGCCGAAGAGGTCGGTCTCGGTCTCCTCGGTGAAGGTGGTCTTGATGACGCCGGCCCGGGTGCCGCCGATCGCCTTGGCGTAGGAGAGCGCGAGCGCGAAGGCGTTGCCGGTCGCGTCGTTCTCGACGGCGGCGATGCAGGGGACGCCGCGGCCTTCCTCGTACTGGCGGCGCACCAGGTGGCCGGGGCCCTTGGGGGCGACCATGCAGACGTCCACACCGGCCGGGGGCTTGATGAAGCCGAAGCGGATGTTGAAGCCGTGGCCGAAGAACAGCGCGTCGCCGTCCTTGAGGTGCTCGCGCACGGACTCCTCGTAGACCTTGCCCTGGATCGGGTCCGGCACCAGGATCATGATCACGTCGGCCTCGGCGGCGGCCTCGGCGGGGGTGGTCACGCGCAGGCCCTGCTCCTCGGCCTTGGCGCGGGACTTCGAGCCCTCGTGGAGACCGACGCGCACGTCGACGCCCGAGTCGCGCAGGGACAGCGCGTGGGCGTGGCCCTGGCTGCCGTAGCCGAGGACCGCGACCTTGCGGCCCTGGATGATGGACAGGTCGGCGTCGTCGTCGTAGAACAGCTCGGCCACTTGGGTTTTCTCCTTGTTGTTACTGCTGCGGTGGTCGCGGTGTGCGTCCACCGTAGGTGGTGCGGATGAGAGGTGGGTGCGGATCTCGCTGTGCGGACGCGGTGGCCGCTAGGCGGATCGCTCCAGGGCGCGCAGGGAGCGGTCGGTGATGGACCTCGCTCCGCGTCCGATGGCGATGGTGCCGGACTGCACCAGTTCCTTGATGCCGTACGGCTCCAGCATGCGCAGCATGGCTTCGAGTTTGTCGCTGCTGCCGGTGGCCTCGATGGTGACGGCCTCGGGGGCGACGTCGACGGTCTTGGCGCGGAAGAGCTGGACGATCTCCACGATCTGGGACCTGGTGTCGTTGTCGGCCCGGACTTTCACCAGAACGAGTTCCCTGGTGACCGCCGACGCGGAGTCGAGTTCGACGATCTTCAGGACGTTGACGAGCTTGTTGAGCTGCTTGGTGACCTGTTCCAGGGGGAGGGCCTCGACGTTGACCACGATGGTGATGCGGGACACCTCGGGGTGTTCGGTGGTGCCCACGGCGAGGGAGTCGATGTTGAATCCGCGGCGGGAGAACAGGGCGGTGATGCGGGAGAGCACCCCTGGCTTGTTCTCGACCAGGACGGAGAGGGTGTGCTTGGACATGGGTGGGTTTCGTTCCTTCGCCTGTGTGCCGGTGGCCGGTCGCTGCCGTCAGTCGTCCGCGTCGCCGAAGTCGGGGCGCACCCCGCGGGCGGCGAGGACCTCGTCGTTGGAGGTTCCGGCGGGGACCATCGGCCACACCATGGCGTCCTCGTGGACGATGAAGTCGACGACGACGGGGCGGTCGTTGATGGAGTTGGCCTTCTCGATGACGGCGTCCAGCTGCTCGGGGTCCTCGCAGCGCAGTCCGACGCAGCCCATGGCTTCGGCGAGTTTGACGAAGTCGGGGATGCGGGTGCCCCGGCTGGTGGCCGTCGGGTCGGCGTCCGGGCCGTCGCGCAGCACGGTGTTGGAGTAGCGCTGGTTGTAGAAGAGGGTCTGCCACTGGCGGACCATGCCCAGCGCGCCGTTGTTGATGATGGCGACCTTGATGGGGGCGCCGTTGAGGGCGGCGGTGGTCAGCTCCTGGTTGGTCATCTGGAAGCAGCCGTCGCCGTCGATGGCCCACACGGTGGCGTCGGGGCGGCCGGCCTTGGCGCCGAGCGCGGCGGGCACGGCGTAGCCCATGGTGCCGGCGCCGCCGGAGTTGAGCCAGGTGCCGGGGCGTTCGAAGGTCAGGTAGTGGGCGGCCCACATCTGGTGCTGGCCGACGCCGGAGGTGTAGATGGTGTTCTGGGGGGCGAGGGCGCCGATGCGCTCGATGACCTGCTGCGGGGAGAGCGAGCCGTCCTGCGGGAGGTCGTAGCCCAGGGGATACGTCTCGCGCCAGCGGTTGAGCTGCTGCCACCACTCGGCGTAGCGGGCGGCGGCGGCCTCGCCCTGGTGGCCGGCGTCGATCTCGGCGCGGAGGGCGGCGGCGAGGTCGGTCAGTACGTCCTTGGCGTCGCCGACGATCGGCACGTCGGCGACGCGGATCTTGCCGATCTCGGCGGGGTCGATGTCCGCGTGGATGACCTTGGCGTGCGGCGCGAAGGTGTCGGCGCGGCCGGTGACACGGTCGTCGAAGCGGGCGCCGAGGGTGATCAGCAGATCGGACTTCTGGAGCGCGGTGACGGCGGCGACCGAGCCGTGCATGCCGGGCATGCCCAGGTGCTGGGGGTGGCTGTCGGGGAAGGCGCCCAGGGCCATGAGGGTGGTGGTGACGGGGGCGCCGGTCAGCTCGGCGAGGGTCAGCAGTTCGGGGGCGGCACCGGCCTTCAGGACGCCGCCGCCGACGTACAGCACGGGGCGCTCGGCCTCGGCGATCAGCCGGGCGGCCTCGCGGATCTGCTTGGCGTGCGGGCGGGAGGCGGGGCGGTAGCCGGGCAGGTCGGTGTGCGGCGGCCAGCTGAAGGTGGTGGGGGCCTGGAGGGCGTCCTTGGCGATGTCGACCAGGACGGGTCCGGGGCGGCCGGTGGCGGCGATGTGGAACGCCTCGGCGATGGTGCGCGGGATCTCCGCGGGGTCGGTGACCAGGAAGTTGTGCTTGGTGATGGGCAGGGTGATGCCGCAGATGTCGGCTTCCTGGAAGGCGTCGGTGCCGATGAAGGAGCTGGCGACCTGGCCGGTGATGGCGACCAGCGGCACGGAGTCCAGGTAGGCGTCGGCGATGGGGGTGACCAGGTTGGTGGCGCCGGGGCCCGAGGTGGCCATGCACACCCCGACCTTGCCGGTGGCCTGGGCGTAGCCGGTGGCGGCGTGCCCGGCGCCCTGCTCGTGGCGGACCAGGATGTGGCGCACGGACGTCGAGTCGATCAAGGGGTCGTAGGCGGGGAGGATCGCGCCGCCGGGGATGCCGAATACGGTGTCCGCGCCGACCGCTTCGAGGGAGCGGATGAGCGCCTGGGCGCCCGTGACGTGCTCGGCGGCGGTGGCGGCGGGCTGCTGGGCGGCGCCGCCGCGGGGGGCCCGCGGCTGCGGCTTGGGAGCCCCGGTGGCCTGTTCGGTCATCGACGTTCTCTTCTCGGAGATGAGGTGGTGCGCGTGTACGGATTCGGGTGCGGGGATCGGTGTCGGTGCAACAAAAAACCCCTCGTGCCGGATGGCATGCGAGGGGAGCGCGTCGCTGGGGGCCGCGGGTGGGTGGGCCCGGGTCAGCCGACGCGCCGTCCAAGTACGAGAATTCGGGTGCGCATGCCCACGACCTTCCTCCTTGGCCCGGTCGCATGTCAAGCGGGCGGAATGCGCGTCTCACTATGTGGGCGAGACCGGGGAGGGCGGCGGGCCGGCGGCGGTGGGGTCGCCCCGGCGGTGCGGCCGGGGGGCCGGGACGGTGGCCGGCACGGGGGTGAGATCGGCGGCGAGATCGGCGGGTACGGGGAGCCGGCCGCCTTCCAGCAGCCGGTGCAGCCGGGCGTGGTCCAGCGGCTCGCTGAAGGCGGGGCCCTGGGCGTGCGAGCAGCCCATGGTCCGCAGGGTGGCGGCGAGGTCGGGGTGGTCCACGCCGTCCGCGAGGGTGTGGATGCCCAGGTCGGCGGTCATCCGCAGCAGCGCGGCGGTGATGGTGCGCAGCGCGGGCGAATCCAGCAGGCCCTCGGTCAGCTCGCGGTCGAGCCGGACCAGATCGACGGGGAGCCGGTGCAGCGCGGCGGGTGGGGTGGCGGTGCCGCCGAAGCCGTCCAGGGCGATCCCGACGCCGAGCCGGCTGAGGTCGGCGAGGCGGCGGCACAGCTCGGGCGAGGCGAGGGCGGGGGCGGCCTCGGGCAGTTCCAGTACGAGGGCCTCGGGGGGCAGGTCGTGCTGGGCGAGGAGCGCCTCGACGCCGCCGGCGCCCAGCGCCCGGTCGGTGAGCCTGCTGCCGGGGACCCGGACGCTGACCGGGAGGGTCAGCCCGGCGCGGCGCCGCCGGCCGGCCTCGGTGACCGCTTGTTCCAGCAGCCAGCGGGAGATGTCGGCGGTCCGGTCGCCGCCGTGGTGGTCGGCGAGCCGGGTGAGCGGTGACCCGTGGTCGCGGCGGGTGCGCAGATGCTCCAGCGGGGTGGACAGCGGCGCGTGCGCGGAGCGCCAGCGGGGCTGGGCGCTGAGGGCGGTGATCCGGCCGTCGTGGAGGGTGACGACGGGCTGGTGGAGCAGGGTCAGCTCGCCGGCGTGCAGGGCGGTGCGCAGCCGGGCGGCGAGCTGGGTGCGCCGTACCGCCTCGGTACGCAGATGGGGTGCGTAGAACTCGACCCGGGCCTTGCCGGCCTGCTTGGCGCGGTACATGGCCAGATCGGCGTTGCGCATCAGGGTGGCGGGGGTACTGCCCGGCTCGGCGAGGGCGACGCCGATGCTGGCGGCCACCCGGACCTCGCCCTCGCGCAGGTGGTAGGTACGGGCGAGGGCGGCCCGTACCCGCTCGGCGATCTCCAGCATGCGCTGCTCGCGGGAGGCGGTCCCGGTGCCGGGGTCGCCGGTGATGAGGGCGGCGAACTCGTCACCGCCGAGCCGTGCGGTCAGGTCTCCCTGCCGGACGGACTCCCGCAGCCGCTGCGCGGCCTGGGTGAGCAGTTCGTCGCCGGCCTGGTGGCCGATGGAGTCGTTGACGGCCTTGAAGCCGTCGAGGTCGATGAAGAGCACCGCGATCTCGCCGCCCGCCACCGGGCCTTGGCCGAGCGCCGTCTCCACCTGGTCGGTGAACAGGGCGCGGTTGGGCAGATCGGTGAGCGGGTCGTGCGAGGCGCTGTGCCGCAGTTGTTCCTGGAGGCGGACCCGGTCGGTGACGTCCCGGCTGTTGAAGATGAGGCCGTTCAGATGGCGGTTGACGGTGGATTCGATGTGCATCCACCGCTCCTGCGGGCCGCCGTGCCGGATGCGGCACTCGATGCGGGTGGCGGGCTCCACGTCGGGGGAGGCGGCCAGGAAGCGGCACAGCTCGTAGAGCACGCGGTCGGCGTCGTCGGGGTGGATGAGACTGTGGAACGGCTTGCCGATCAGCCGGTCCGGGTCCCGCCCGTAGACGCCGGCGGCGGCCGGGCTGACGTAGCGCAGCCGGCCGTCCGAGGCGGAGATCATGATCACGTCGCTGGAGCCCTGGACCAGGGAACGGAAGTGGTTCTCCTGCCGGGAGAGTTCGCGGGTGAGTTTCAGGTTCTCCATCAAGGTGATGCCCTGCCGGGCGAGCAGCACCACCACGACGGTGGCGGCGGTGACCACCACCACCGGGTCGGGCTGTCCGCCGCCGGTGTAGTAGGTGAGCAGGATGCTCAGGAAGCAGACGGCGGCGGCGAGATAAGGCATCAAGGAGGCGACGGGGCCGAGCCGGTCGGGGCGTCCGTCGCCGTCCTCGTCGTCGGGGACGGCGGCGGTGGTGGCGGGGACGGGGGAGGCGGTGGCGGGGACGGGGGAGGCGGCGGTGGTGGCGGGGACGGGGGAGGCGGTGGCGGGGACGGGGGAGGCGGCGGTGGCGCTGAGCGGGGTGCCGGCCGAGGGGTCGGCGGCGGCGGCGCGGATGTCGGGCACAGCGGTCTTCGCAGCGGTCTTCGCGCCGGGCGGCTCCTCCTCCCCCGGCCGCCCCGACACCCAGGGGGCCAGCGCCAGCAGCAGTGAGCCCGCGAACCAGCCGGCGTCCAGCAACTGCCCGGAGCTGTAGTGCTCGCGCAGCATCGGCGAGCTGAACAGGGCGTCGCACAGGACGGTGACCGCGAGCCCGCCGACCGCCATGTTGACGGCGGAGCGGTGTTCGGGGCCGCGCCGGAAGTGCAGCACCAGCAGCATGGACACCAGGGCGATGTCCAGCAGTGGATAGCCGAGCGCGAGCGCGGCCCTGGCCACCGACTCGCCCTGCCGCTCGGCGGTGTGGGCCAGCGCCACGCTCCAGGTGAGGGTCAGCAGTGAGCCGGCCACCAGCCAGGCGTCGAGGCCGAAGCAGACCCAGCCGGTGCGGTTCAGCGGGCGCTTGGCGAGCATCAGCAGGCCGACGATGGCCAGCGGCGCGAACAGCAGGTAGCACAGATCGGCGGCCGAGGTGCGCGGGACGGGCACGCGCAGCACCACCTCGTACCAGCCCCAGATGGCGCTGCCGAGGCCGGTCATGGCGGAGGAGACCCCCAACAGCACCCAGGCCGGGCGCAGGGCTCCGGCGCGGGTGCGCGCGTACCACAGGCAGGATCCGGCGGCCAGCCAGGCGGCGGCGCTGAGCCCGAAGTCGCCCATGACGGCGGCGACCTCGGGTGACCCCCAGCCGAACGCGGCGCCCAGTACATACGCCCCGCACAGCGCGGCGAGCGCCAGTTGGGGCAGCGGCCCGCCGAGCAGCGCGGGACGCGGTGGCGCAGCCGCCCCGGGCGCGGTGCTGTCCCCGGTGCTCACCGGATCGCCCGCCACGCCGTACCGCGGCCGTGCTGAAGTCGGCTTTTCGTCCATGGACCGTGCATCCGCCTGTCGCCCCCCTGCTCCGCTGAACTCCCCGGCACGGACGATACACCAGACCGTCACTCAGCGCCATAGCCATTAAACTCAGAGTGATAATGAGGGGGAGCCTTTATACAATGCGTAGCTGACTCATCTCACTGTGTGATTGATGTGACTCCTGTGCTCTGTCCGGCCTCGGCGACGACGTAGTTCAACGCTTCCCCGGCGGCGAACCGTTCCAACTGCCCCCGCACCAGGCGTTCCGCGCGTGGCCGGAAGGCGGTGGAAGGGCCCCCGACATGCGGGGTGATCAGCACCCCCGGGGCCTGCCACAGCGGGTGCCCGGCCGGCAGCGGCTCCGGGTCCGTGACATCCAGCGCGGCCCGCAGCCGACCCGACTCCAGCTCCGCGAGCAACGCCTTGGTGTCCACCACCGCGCCGCGCGAGACATTGACCAGCAGCGCGCCGTCCGGCAGCGCGGCCAGGAATTCCGCCCCCACCAGGCCCCGGGTGGCGTCGGTGAGCGGCGTCGCCAGGATCACCACCTCGGCGGCGGGCAGCAGCGCCGGCAGTTCGGCGGCGGCGTGCACCGGACCGCGCGGGGAGGTACGCGCCCGGCCCGCGACCCGTACCACCTCGGCCGGCTCGAACGGCAGCAGCCGGTCCTCGATCGCCGCGCCGATCCCGCCGTATCCGACGATCAGCACCCGGCGGTCGGCCAGCGACGTCCACACCCGGGTGTCCCAGCGCTCGGCGCCCTGGTCGCGCACCGCCTCGGGGACGCCGCGCAGCGCGGCCAGGGTGAGGGTGAGGGCGAGTTCGGCCGTGGAGGTGTTGTGCAGCGGCCCGGCGTTGCACAGCAGCGTCCCGGTCGGCAGCGCCGGTACGGCGGGCAGCATGTGGTCCACGCCGGCGGTCAGGGTCTGCACCACGCGCAACCGCGGCATGTGCGGCAGCGGGCGCACCGCGACCCGGGGGCCCCGCATGTAGGGCACCGTGTAGAACACACAGTCGGCGGGGTCGGCCGGGAACTCCTCCTCGCCGTTCCAGTGCACGTAGTTCAGCGAGGCGGGCAGCGGGGCGAGTTCGGCGGGGGGCAGGGGCAGCCAGACATCTCCTGTGGTCATGGCCGCCAGGCTACGCGGGGCGGTTGGGCGGCCCTGCGGCGAAGCTGTCGGCCCCGCCGGTTACGTTGGAGGACGCGGTGGCGGGGGACAGCTGGGGAAGGACGGTTCGGTGCGGTACAGGACGATCGGCACGGGGGCGGTCCGGGTAGGGGCCATCGGCCTGGGCTGTATGCCGATGAGCTGGGCGTACTCGGCCTCCCAGCAGGACCGGCAGGGGTCGCTGCGTACGGTGCGGGCCGCGCTGGACGCGGGCTGCACGCTGCTGGACACGGCGGACATGTACGGCCCGTACACCAATGAGCTGTTGCTGGGGCGGGTGCTCAAGGAGCGCCGGGGCGAGGTGTTCCTGGCTGCCAAGTGCGGGCTGCTGGCCGGCGAGCGGCACATCGTGGCCAACGGCCGCCCCGCTTACGTCAAACGCGCCTGCGACGCGTCGCTGCGGCGGCTGCGGACCGATGTGATCGACCTGTACCAGTTGCACCGGATCGATCCGGACGTGCCGGTGGAGGAGACATGGGGGGCGATGGCGGAGCTGGTGGCGGCGGGCAAGGTCCGGTCGCTGGGGCTGTGCGCGCTGGAGCCGCGCGGCCGGCGCGGGCGCGGCGGCCAGGGCGGCCAGGGCGGGACGGCGGCGGACCGGTACGACCGTACGCTGCGGGTGCTCGGCCGGATCCAGCAGGTGTTTCCGGTGAACGCGGTGCAGGCCGAGCTTTCGGTGTGGTCGCCGGAGGCGCTGCGCGGGCTGCTGCCGTGGTGCGAGGCGCGCGGCATCGGGCTGCTGGCGGCGATGCCGCTGGGCAACGGCTTCCTCAGCGGCACGCTGACGCCGGGCGGCGGCTTCGAACCGGAGGACCTGCGGGCGCGGCATCCGCGCTTCACGGCGGAGATGATGGCGGCCAACCAGCCGCTGGTGGCCGGGCTGCGCCGGGTGGCGGCCCGGCACGGGGGCGCGACGGCGGCCCAGGTGGCCCTGGCGTGGCTGCTGGCGCAGGGCCGCCATGTGATCCCGATACCCGGCACCAAGCACGAACACTGGGCCCGCGAGAACGCGGCGGCCACGGACCTCCGGCTGACGCCGGAGGACTTGACGGAGATCGCGGCGCTGCCGGCGGCACAGGGCTCATGGGAGTGAGCACGGAACCACGGCCTCGCGGGGTGAAGAGGCGGAGAAACGTTGCGGCGCCGGCACGGAGCGGCGCGGCGCGGCGCGGCGGGGCGGGGCGGGGCGGGGCGGCCTGACCGACGCCCGGGTGGTCGTCCGCGAGCGCGGCCGGGCCCCCGCGCGGTGTTTCCCCGGCCTGCCCGGCCGGGCGTCACCGGCCGGCACGAGCGCTTGGCGTTCGCGGGCCGACCGCGATCAGCCACCACTACGGCCCCCGTCGCACCGACCGCTGCCGTCCGCGGCCACGCCCCGGCCCGCTCCCGGCTGGCTCTGTCGATGACGAAGAGCAGCGTTTGTCCGGCAGCTCGGGAGGCGCTGCCCGCGCCGAATGTCCACGGCTTCGGACAGCAGCTCGGTGGTGACCGGCGAGACGCCGTCGACCGCCCGTCCGGTGCTCGGGGGAAAAGCACTGGCTACGGGCGCAGGTGGCGGCCGGGACCGGTCTGTTGCCGGGTGTCGGCGGGTGCCTCCCGTTCTCGTCGACAACGACATCCCGGCGTGGAAGGTGCCTCCCGCGGTCGTCGACCACTGCTGTCGTGAGACGTCGATAAAGCCACCCGGCACTGCGGCGGTCCCCCGGCAGGCCCCCGCGACGGCGGAACACGAAGCGGCCCACACGCGCACCCCCACGCGCGGATCGGGCAGCGCGGATCGGGCAGCGCGCCAGGGGGCGCACGTACTGCCGGGCCGTCGGTGGTCGGCCACCCCCGGCCGGGAACGGACCACGGCCGGCGGTGGGAACCAAGCCCGGTCCCGCCGCGCACGGCCACGCCCGGTACGACCCGCGCCACGGTCAGCCGGGCGGCTCGGACGGACCCGGCGGACCCGGCGGGCCGGATAGACCGGACGGACCCGGCGGACCCGGCGGGCCGGACGGACCCGGCGGGCCGGACAGACCGGGCGGACCCGGCGGACCGGACGGAACGGGCGGACCCAGCGGACCCAGCGGGCCGGACGGACCCAGCGGGCCGGACGGACCCGGCGGACCGGACGGACCCGGCGGACCCGGCGGACCGGACGGACCCGGCGGACCCGGCGGACCGGACGGACCGGACGGACCCAGCGGACCCAGCGGGCCGGACGGACCCAGCGGACCCAGCGGGCCGGACAGACCGGGCGGACCCGACGGCTCGGACGGACCCAGCGGGCCGGACAGACCGGGCGGACCCGACGGCTCGGACGGACCCAGCGGGCCGGACAGACCGGGCGGCTCGGACGGACCCAGCGGGCCGGACAGACCGGGCGGACCCGGCGGCTCCACGCCATCCGCCCCCGGGGTCCGGCGTGGCGGGACGCGATGCCCTCGCGGGGCCGGGGACGGTCAGCGTTCGGTGCTCCCGGGCTCCGTCAGGAGGCCGACACGGTGGGCCAGGGCCGCCGCTTCGCCACGGCCGGAGACTTCCAGTTTGGCCAGGATGTGGGAGACATGGACGCTCGCCGTCTTCGGGGAGATGAACAGTTCCTCGGCGATCTGCCGGTTGCTGCGGCCCGCCGCCACCAGGGTCAGCACATCCCGTTCGCGGCGGGTGAGCCCGCGGTCGTCGCGGGTCGCCGCCTGGGGACGGGCGCCGTCGGTGGTCAGCGGCAGCCGGGCGCGCTGCGCCAGTAGTTCGGCCTCGCGGACCAGCGGCGCCGCGCCCAGCGCGCGGGCCGCCTCGTACGCCTGGAGCAGTTGCGTGCCCGCACCCTCCCGGTCGCCGTCCGCCAGCAGCGTCTCCGCGCCGTGCGCCCGGGCCTGCGCCAGCAGATAGGGCCGGTCCAGCGGCTCCAGTGCGGCCGTCACCGCGGCCCAGTCCGCGGCTCGCGCGGTGCCCTCGGCCCGCCGCAGCTCCGCCTCGATCAGGTCGGCGTGCGCCTGCCACACCGGGTAGTGGCGGGGCAGCCCCGCCGCGTAATGACGGATCAGCTCGATCGCCGCCGCCTGCCCGGGCCCGGCGGCCGGTACCCCCGCCGCGTCCCCCTCGGCCACCGCCGCGGCGTGCACCAGGGGCCAGGTGTAGCAGCCGGCGCCCGGCGCGAGCCCGGCGGCCACCGCGTCGGCGAACAGCCGGCGCGCGTCCAGGATCCGGCCCCGCGCCGCCGCCAGCAGCAGCTTGCAGCGGGCCGCCGGATGGGCGTGTTGGACCGACTGGTCGTACGCGTTGTACTGCTCGGTCATCACGGCGATCTCGGTCTCCGCCGCCTCGTACTCGCCACGGCCCAGGGCCAGCTGGGCCCGGAACTCCGCCGCCAGCGCCCGGTTCACCGGCGACGTGGCGTCGTCGGCGGCGAGCTGTCCGGCCGCCGACGCCTCGTTCCAGCGCCCCAGGGAGTACAGCGAGTCGCCGCGGTTGCGGTGCAGCCACACCGCGGTCTGCCGCAGTCCCCAGCGGGCGGCCAGTTCCAGCGCGTGGTCGCCGACGTCCAGCGATTCCCGTGAGCGGCCCATGGTCTCCAGGGCGGACTGGAGGTTCACGTGGCTGCGGGTGAAGACATTGACGTGGTGGCCGGCCTGCACCCGTTCGGCGGCGGCCCGCATCTCGGCCAGTCCCGCTTCCCCCGCCCCGGTCTCGATCATGAGCCCGCCCCGGCTGACCCGGCCGTGCAGCTCGGCGTCCTCGTTGCCCAGCTCCCGGGCCAGCTCGGTGGCCTGCCGGGCCGTCTCCAGCGCCGCCGGCCCCGCGTCGAACAGCACCCCCCAGGTGGCCGCCTCGGTGAGCACATGGGCGTGGGTGGGCGACGGGTCGAAGCCGGCGAGCAGTTCCTGGGCGCGGCTGAGCTCCTCCCAGCCGGTGCCCCGGGCCAGATGCCTCATGAGTTTGGACTTCTGGGTCCAGAACCAGGCCGCGCGCAGCGGGTGGTCGAGTTCGTCGACGATCCGCAGGGCCCGCTTGACCACCGAAAGGCCACGCTCGGAGTCCCCGGTGAGCCGGGCCGCCACCGTGATCTCGGCCAGGACGTCGAGATGGCTGAGCACCTCGTCGTGGCAGTCGCACAGCGGATAGGACTCCGCGTTGCCGGCCGGGCGCTGGGCGGTCCTGATCGACGCGGGGACGCTGTCCCACAGCTCCAGCACCCGTTCCAGCATCCTCAGCTGCTCGGCGTACGCGTGCCGGCTGCGGGCCTCGTCCGCCGCGCGCAGCGCGGCCGGCAGCGCCTTGCCTGGGTCGTTGGCCTGGTGCCAGAACCCGGCGAGCCGGGCGGGGAGTTCGTCGGAGCACACCAGGGAGGGGTCCGCCTCCAGGGCCTCGGCGTAGCGCCTGGAGAGCCGGGACCGCTCGCCGGGCAGCAGGTCGTCGACGACCGCCTCCCGTACCAGGGCGTGCCGGAAGTGGTAGGTGTCGTCCTCGTCGGCGCGCAGCAGATTGGCGCCGACCGCGGTGCGCAGTGCCTCGATCAGCTCGTCCTCGCCGAAGGGCACGACGGCGCGCAGCAGGGCGTGTTCCACCCGGGATCCGCCCTTGGCGGCGATCCGGATCACTCGCTGGGCGGTCTCCGGCAGCGCCTCGACCCGTACCAGGAGCAGATCGCGTACCGAGTCGCTGATCATCCCGGCGCTGTCGCCCTCCTTGAGGCAGCCGGCCAGTTCCTCGACGAAGAAGGCGTTGCCGTCCGAGCGGGCGTAGACCTGCTCGACGAGGCGGGCGCGCGGCTCGCTGCCGCGGATGCCGGCCAGCTGGCGGCCGACTTCCTCCAGGGTGAAGCGCTCCAGCTCGATCCGCTCCACGATGCGCAGCCGGTCCAGCTCCGCGAGGAAGGGGCGCAGCGGGTGGCGGCGGTGGATGTCGTCGGAACGGTAGGTCATCAGCAGCACCACGCGGGCGCGCGGCAGGGAGCGGAAGAGATAGCCGAGCAGTTCCCGGGTGGACCGGTCCGACCAGTGCAGATCCTCGATCGCCAGCACCAGGGTGCGGCGCTGGGCCAGGGTCTCCAGCAGCCGGGCGGTCAGCTCGAAGAGCCGGCTGCGGCCTTCGCCGTTGCCGGCCGCCGGGGAGGGCGGACCGCCGGGCCTGCTCAGCTCGGGCAGCAGCAGGGCCAGCTCGCCGCCGCCCCATCCTGCGGCGGCCTCGGTCATCTCGTCGCCGAGCCGCCGGTGGAGGCTGCGCAGCAGGGTGGAGACGGGGGCGAACGGCAGCCCGTCGGCGCCGGCCTCCACGCAGGCTCCGACGGCGGTGAGTGCCCCGGCGCGCTGGGCGCGTTCGAGCGCTTCCTCCAGCAGCCGGGTCTTGCCGACGCCTGCCTCGCCGCCGATGAGCACCACCCGTGGGTCGCCCTCGGCGGCCTCGTGGAGCGCGCGGTCCAGGGCGGCGCTCTCCTCGTCGCGGCCGACGAACACCGGGCTGACCGTTCTGATCTGCATGTTTCGCAGCATCGCACATCCGTCTGACAACCTCCCGGGGGTTTTCGGGGCGGGGGCGGGGGCGGCGGGGGCGGGAGCGGGGGTCATGCGCGGGCCCGGAACCAGCGGTGGGGGCGAGGCACCCGTACGAGCGGTTCCTCCGTTTCCTCGGGTTCCTCGGCGGCTTCCGTGGTGCGGGCGCCGCGCCGGGCGGTGCGGACCTCGCGCAGCAGGCGTTCGTGGCGTGCTTCGCGGTGCAGGGTGTCGATGCGGTCCTTGATGAGGTTGAGGTCCGGGTACATGGGGTCGCTGCCTCTGCTGTGGTTCCTGTGGTTCCTGATGCCTCCACATTCCTCGGGCAGGTGGGGCGGGCGCATCGGGCAGCGTGCGCATTCCGGCAGGTGGCGGGGGCCTTAGCCGGAGTCGGGGCGGGGCCTTGGGAGCTGGGCGGGGGATAAGGCCCCCCCTGTGGGGAACCCCCGGACCACCGTGAATCGTCTTATCTCATGAGACGAGGATCGGATCTCGACCCTGGAGGCGGGGATGCCCAATCCGTTCAGTCTGATGGACGCGCTGTTCCGGCCCGGCGGCTACCACACCGAGGAAGAGGCGTGGCGGCTGGAGTTCGACCGGGTCGACGAGGGCAGCAACGCCCCGGGCGGCACCGGCCCGATCGATCTGGACTCGGGCCGGGTCACGGTCAGCGTCCCGGGGCCGGTGCGGTCGCCGGCGTCGTAGCCGTTCCTGTCGCCGTCGCCGTCCCCGGCGCCACCAGTCTGAGCCGGTGCGCCAGCGCCGCGGCCTCGCCACGGCTGGTGACCGACAGTTTGGCCAGGATGTTGGAGACATGGACGCTCGCCGTCTTGGGCGAGATGAACAGCCGCTCGGCGATCTGCCGATTGCTGCGGCCCTCGGCCACCAGCTCCAGGACGTCCCACTCGCGCGGCGTGAGCCCGAAGGGATCCCGGGCGGCGTGGGCCGGCTCGGGGGCAGGGGCGGGCGCGGGCAGCGCCGGCGGCGGCGTGAGCCGCTGCTCCAGCGCCACCCGGCTGCGCGCGGCGAGCTGATCGATCCGGGCGACCAGCGGCGCCGCGCCCAGCTCGGCCGCCACCGTACGCGCCCGCCGCAGCAAGCGGACCGCCCGCTCCCGTCCCTCCCCCGCCGTTCCGTCCTGCGCCAGCAGCGCCTCCGCCCAGCAGACCCGGGCGTCGGCCAGGTGGTACGGCAGCCCCAGCGGTTCGAGGACCGCGACCACCTCGCCCCAGCGGGCGGCCGTGTCCCGTCGCTCCGCGCGCAACAACTCGGCGTCGACCAACGCGCCCAGGCCCTCCCACAGCGGAAAATACCGGGGTACCCGTGCCATGGCCTCACGGATCGCCTGAACCGCCTCCGTACGACCGCTGTCCGCCTCCGGCAGCCCCCGGGTGTCGGACTCGGCGCGGGCCGCCGCGTGCAGCATCGCCCACAGATAGCTGGCGTTGAACGGCGGCGGACCGCCCGCCATGGCCACTCGGAACAGCTCCCTGGCCAGCCGGATGTCACCGTCCCGCACGGCCAGCTCCAGCTCCAGCCGGTTCAGCCCGATCAGGAAGTCACGGCGCAGCTCCGGGGTGTGGAAGCCGGCGTGCACGGCGGCCAGCCCGGCACGGGCGGCGCGCACCTCGCCGCGCAGCAGCGCCTGCTGGGCGGACATCACCATGGCGGCGGAGCGGGGGGTGTCGGTACGGGCCCGGTCCATGGCCTCCTTCAGTGCCTCGCCGGTTTCCGCCCAGCGGCCCCGGAGCAGCAGCACCATGGCCCGGTTGTTGTACAGCCAGCTCTTGGTGTCGGCGAGCCCGAAGCGGTCGGCCAGCAGCAGCCCCCGGTCCGTCATCTCCAGGGCCAGGTCGAGCCGGCCGATCTCCGCCACGGTGACCGCGAAATTGACCAGGCAGCGGCCCAGCACGCTCACCTCGCCGCGTTCCAGCACCCGGTCCAGCACCGCCGTCATCTCCGCGATGCCGTCCTCCACCTCCCCGGCCTCGGTGCGCAGACAGGCCAGCGTGAAGCGGGCGTACAGCTCGGTGGACTCCGCGTCCACCAACCGGGCCAGTGACAGCGCCCGCTCGGCCGTTTCGAACATCTGCGGCCCGACCGGCTCCCCCGCCGACTGCCGGGCGGCGACCTGCGCCAGCACCTGGGCGTGCACGACGGACGGCGGCAGGCCGCGTACCAGCTCCTGTGCCCGGAGCAGTTCGGCGCGGCCGTCGCTGCGCGCGGGGCCGTTGATCATCCGGGAGCGCTGAAGCCAGAACCAGGCGGCGCGCAGCGGATCGCGGTGCTCCTCCAGCGTGCGCAGCGCGCGCCGGCTGATGGTCAGCGCGCGGTCGAACCGCTCGGCGAGCAGGCTCGCCATGGTCGCCTCGGCCAGCAGATCCACGAAGTCCAGGCTTCCGGCGGGGCCGGCGCCGGCGGGCGGATAGGCCCAGACGTAGTCGACGGGCCGCAGCCCGGCCCGTACCCCCGGCGGCACCGCGTCCCACAGCTCCAGGGCGCGCTCCAGCAGCCGCAGCTGCTCGGCGTAGGCGTAGCGGCGGCGGGCGTGGACGGCGGCGTCCAGGACGGCGGGCAGCGCCTTCTCCCGCTCGCCAGCGTGATACCAGTACCCCGCGAGCCGGGCGGCGCGCTGATCCTCGGGTACGGCGAGGGCCGCCCGTTCCAGGGCGCGCGCGTAGCGGAGGTTCAGCTGGGCGCGTTCGCCGGGGAGCAGGTCGTCCAGCACCGCCTCGCGCATCAGTGCGTGCCGGAACGCGTAGCCGCCGCAGTCCGTGGGGACCAGCAGATGGGCGCCGACCGCGGTACGCAGCGCCGCCAGCAGGTCGGCCTCGGCGCAGTCGGCGGCCTCGGCGAGCAGGGCGTGCTCCACGAAGGAGCCGCCGGCCGCCACCATCCGCAGCGTCTCCTGGACCTGCTCCGGCATGGTCTCCATCCGCACCAGCAGCAGATCGCGCAGCGTGGGGCTCAGGGCGGCGCGGGCGGCGCCGCCGTCGGCGGTCAGCTCCTCCACGAAGAACGGGTTGCCCTCGGACCGCTCGAAGACGGAGCGGGCCAGCGCGGCGTCCGGTACGGCCCCGGTGATCGCCGTCATCTGGGCGGCCACCTCGTCCTGCGTGAACCGTGCCAGATCCAGCCGCCGTACGGTACGCAGCCGGTCGAGCCCGGCGAGGAAGGGTCGCAGTGGGTGGCGGCGGTGGATGTCGTCGGTGCGGTAGGTGGCCAGCACCATCAGCTGGGAACGCTGGAGCGAGCGGAAGAGATAGCCGAGCAGCTCCCGGGTGGACCGGTCCGACCAGTGCAGATCCTCCACCGCGATGATCAGCGGGCGGCCGGCCGAGGCCAGCCGCTCCAGCAGCCGGGCGGTCAGCTCGAACAGCCGGGCCCGGTCCGGCTCGCCGCCGCCCGTCGCGGGGCCCGCCTCGCCCAGTTCGGGCAGCAGCCGGGCCAGCTCGGCCTCCTGGCCGCCGGCGGCGGCGATCAGCTCGTCGCCGAGGTGGCGGTGCAGGGCGCGCAGCAGCGCGGAGACGGGGGCGAACGGCAGGCCGTCCGCGCCCAGCTCGACGCAGCCGCCGACCGCGGTGACCGCGCCGCCGTCCCGGGCGGCAGTCAGGAACTCCTCCAGCAGCCGGGTCTTGCCCACCCCGGCCTCGCCGCCGATGACGACGGCTTGTGGCTCCCCGGCGCGGGCGCGCTCCAGCGCCGCGACCAGGGCGGCGCGTTCGGTGTCCCGGCCGATGAACACGGGGCTGACCCGATGGCTCTCCACGCTGCCGAGCATGGCACGGTCGGCGCGAACCAGGACACCGGATATCGGGTGGGGGGTGCGGTTCACGCCGCCGTCGACCATCCCCCGCGCGCGGCCGGCTTTCCGGCGGGGGCGGCGGGCGGCTGCTTCGCGGCGGCGGCCCGCTTGGCGCGGCGCCGCTCGGCGGCGGCCCGCTCCAGTTCGGCGGCCCGCTGCTTGTGCAGTTCGTACTCCAGTGACAAGGCGTCTCTCCCATGAGTGCGCGTCATTGATCCGACGCCACCACTGTGCGCGGCGCCGGGGTACGGGCGCATCGGGAGAACGCCGCGTTCCCCACCCCCGGGTGCCTTAGCCCGGCCCTCCGGGGTCCTTAGCCGAACGACGGGACGGCGCGGGGCTGCTCGGCCAAGGGCGCGGCACGGTCCACACCCGGGAGTAACCCGCGACACGAGCGACGCACCCGATCACCCACCACGGCGACCCACGACGCGGACCGCGACCGCCGGGCGGCAACGCGGGGCGGCAACGCCCCGCGTACGACGCCGGGGACCCCACTGCGTACAACGAACGCAATCGGCACTCCGCAGAACGGGCGGCTCGGAGGTGGTGGCCTGCGGGGCGCACGGGGCGACGCAGCGCGGGGTACGGCGCGGGGGAAAACGGCGTACAGCGAACGCAGTCGCTACTCCGCAAGTCGGGCGGCTCGGAGGTGGTGGCCTGCGGGGCGCACGGGGCGACACAGCGCGGGGTACGGCGCGGGGGAAAACGGCGTACAGCGAGCGCAGTCGCTACTCCGCAGGTCGGGCGGCTCGGAGGTGGTGGTGTGGGGGGATCGGACTGCGTGCGGTGTACGCGATGCGTGTGCCGGAAGGCGCTCGTGCCGTCGTGGTGCCGGTCGTGGCCTCGTGGGGCGGCCCGGCTTTGACGGACATGGCGGTGGGGGCGGCGCCGTCCGTTCGGACGGTGCCGCCCCCACCGGGCGCGTACGGCGTACGGCGTACGCGGTCGCGTGTCAGCCCTGGACGCCCAGGCGTTCCAGGATCAGCTCGCGCGCCCGGGCCGCGTCCGCCTGACCGCGGGTCGCCTTCATCACCGCGCCGACCAGCGCGCCGACCGCCGCGACCTTGCCGCCGCGTACCTTGTCGGCCACGCCCGGGTTGGCCGCGATCGCCTCGTCGACGGCCGCGCCCAGCGCGCCCTCGTCCTTGACGATCTTCAGCCCGCGCGCCTCGACGACCTCGTCAGGGGAGCCCTCGCCCGCCAGCACGCCCTCGATGACCTGCCGGGCCAGCTTGTCGTTCAGCGACCCCTCGGCCACCAGCGCCGCGACCCGGGCGATCTGCGCCGGCGTCACCGGCAGCGCCGCCAGCTCGCTGCCCGCCTCGTTCGCCCGCCGCGCCAGCTCGCCCATCCACCACTTGCGCGCCGCCGCCTGATCCGCGCCCGCCTCGATGGTGGCGGTGATCAGATCGATGGCGCCCGCGTTCAGGACGGACTGCATCTCGTGCTCCGAGATGCCCCATTCCTCCCGCAGCCGGTTGCGCCGCGCCCGCGGCAGCTCCGGAAGCTCGGCGCGCAGCTGCTCCACCCACTCCTTGGCCGGGGCGACCGGCACCAGGTCCGGCTCGGGGAAGTAGCGGTAGTCCTCCGCCTCCTCCTTCACCCGCCCGGAGGTGGTGGACCCGTTCTCCTCGTGGAAGTGCCGGGTCTCCTGGACGATGGTGCCGCCGCCGTTCAGCACCGCCGCGTGCCGCTGGATCTCGAACCGCACCGAGCGCTCGACGCTCCGCAGCGAGTTGACGTTCTTCGTCTCGCTGCGGGTGCCGAACTTCTCCCGCCCGTGCGGGCGCAGCGACACATTCACGTCGCACCGCATCTGGCCCATCTCCATGCGGGCCTCGGAGACGCCCAGCGCCTTGATCAGCTCGCGCAGCTCGGCCACGTACGCCTTCGCCACCTCCGGCGCCCGCTCCCCCGCCCCGGTGATCGGCTTGGTGACGATCTCGATCAGCGGGATGCCGGCCCGGTTGTAGTCCAGCAGCGAGTGCGACGCGCCGTGAATCCGGCCGGTCGCCCCGCCGATGTGGGTGGACTTGCCGGTGTCCTCCTCCATGTGGGCGCGCTCGATCTCCACCCGGAAGATCGTGCCGTCGTCCAGCTGCACGTCCAGATAGCCGTTGAACGCGATCGGCTCGTCGTACTGCGAGGTCTGGAAGTTCTTCGGCATGTCCGGATAGAAGTAGTTCTTCCGGGCGAACCGGCACCACTCGGCGATCTCGCAGTTCAGCGCGAGCCCGATCCGCACGGCGGACTCCACGCCCACCGCGTTGACCACCGGCAGCGCGCCGGGCAGCCCCAGACAGGTGGGACAGGTCTGGGAGTTCGGCTCCGCGCCCAAAGTGGTCGCGCAGCCGCAGAACATCTTCGTCGCGGTGCCGAGTTCGACATGGACCTCAAGGCCCATGACGGGGTCGTAGGACGCGAGGGCGTCCTCGTACGACACCAGGTCGTCGGTCATGGTCACGGGGTGGTACCTCTCACGCGCGGTCAGTCGGCTCGGGGAGGGCGAGGTCGAGGTCCGCCTCCCGGTTGATGCGGCGCAGCTCGCGGCTCAGCAGGGCGATGCCGGTGACGAGGCCGGCGGCCGAGATGATCGCGTCGGCCAGCTCCAGCGGGTCACGCTCCGCACGGGCGGCGCGCAGCTGCTTGGCCACGCCGTACGCGCCGAACAGCGTGGCGCCGAGCGACAGATAGGTACTGGCCTTGGACTTGGGCTTCTTGCTCATAGCGCGGGTGCCTCCTCCAGCAACGGGTGTCCCCAGCGTGCCTGGAAGCCGGCCTCGACCGCCGCTCCCACGCGGTACAGCCGGTCATCGGCCATCGCGGGGGCGATGATCTGCAACCCCACCGGCAGACCGTCCTCGTCGGCGAGGCCGCAGGGCAGCGACATGGCGGCGTTGCCGGCCAGGTTGGTGGGGATGGTGCACAGGTCGGCCAGGTACATGGCCATCGGGTCGTCCACGCGCTCGCCGATGGCGAACGCCGTGGTCGGGGTGGTCGGCGAGATCAGCACGTCCACGTCGCCGAACGCCCGCTCGAAGTCGCGGGTGATCAGGGTACGGACCTTCTGCGCGCTGCCGTAGTAGGCGTCGTAGTAGCCGGACGACAGGGCGTACGTACCGAGCATGATGCGCCGCTTCACCTCGTCGCCGAAGCCGGCGCCGCGGGTGAGGGAGGTGACCTCCTCGGCGGAGTGCCCGCCGGTGTCGCCGACCCGCAGCCCGTAACGCATGGCGTCGAAGCGGGCCAGGTTGGAGGAGCACTCGGAGGGTGCGATGAGGTAGTAGGCCGCGAGCGCCTTGTCGAAGGACGGGCAGGACACCTCGACGACCTCGGCGCCCAGCTCGCGCAGCAGCTCCACGGCTTCGTCGAAGCGCGCCATGACGCCGCTCTGGTAGCCCTCGCCGCGGAACTCCTTGACCACGCCGACCCGCAGCCCGGCCACCGAGCCGTTGCGCGCCGCCGCGACGACCGAGGGCACCGGCGCGTCGATGGAGGTGGAGTCCAGCGGGTCGTGGCCGGCGATCGCCTCGTGCAGCAGCGCCGCGTCCAGGACCGTACGGGCGCAGGGGCCGCCCTGGTCGAGGGAGGAGGAGAAGGCGATCATGCCGTAGCGGGAGACCCCGCCGTAGGTGGGCTTGACGCCGACCGTGCCGGTGACGGCGGCGGGCTGCCGGATGGAGCCGCCGGTGTCGGTGCCGATGGCCAGCGGCGCCTGGTAGGAGGCGATCGCGGCGGCCGAGCCGCCGCCGGAGCCACCGGGGATCCGGGTGAGGTCCCAGGGGTTGCCGGTGGGGCCGTAGGCGCTCGTCTCGGTGGAGGAGCCCATGGCGAACTCGTCCATGTTGGTCTTGCCGAGGATCACCACCCCGGCGGCCTTGAGCCGGCGGGTGACGGTGGCGTCGTACGGCGGGATCCAGCCTTCGAGGATCTTCGAGCCGCAGGTGGTGGGGACGCCCTCGGTGGTGAAGATGTCCTTGAGCGCGAGCGGGACGCCGGCCAGCGGGCCGAGCTGTTCGCCGGCGGCGCGGGCCCGGTCGACGGCGCGGGCCTGGGCGAGGGCGCCGTCGCGGTCCACGTGCAGGAAGGCGTGCACCTTCTCGTCGACGGCGTCGATCCGGGCGAGGTGCGCCTCGGTGACCTCGGTGGCGGTGACGGAGCCGTCGGCGATCTGCGCGGCGATCTCGGCGGCGGTGCGGTGGATCACGTCGGTCATGCCTCCTCCCCGAGGATCTGCGGCACCTTGAAGCGCTGCTGGGCGGCGGCGGGCGCGCCGGAGAGCGCCTGCTGCGGGGTGAGCGAGGGCCGTACCTCGTCCGGCCGCATGACGTTGGTCAGCGGCAGCGGGTGGGAGGTCGGGGGCACGTCCTGGTCGGCGACATCGGAGACGCGGGCGACCGCGCCGATGATGTCGTCGAGCTGCCCGGCGAAGTGGTCGAGCTCTTCGTCCGTCAGCTCCAGACGTGCCAGCCGGGCGAGGTGGGCGACCTCCTCGCGCGTGATGCCTGGCATGCGGCGATCCTCATTGTTGGTCGAGGGCTGGTTTGCGCCTCAATCCTATGGGTCTGCGGGGAGCCGCCGCGCGCGCGTTACGGATGGGGGTACGGGCCGGGCCGCCGCGTACGGCCGCACCCGGCCTCGTACGGTACGGGCCCGGCCCGGTGGTCAGCGCACCGGCTGGTGGTTCTGCGGGAGTTCGCCGGCCCCGGTGGCCCCGGCCGCGCCGGTGGCGCCTGCGGGCTCGATGCCGCCGGCCGCCTCGGCGGGCGGCGGGTCGCTGTCCCGGCCGCGCAGCCAGGCGGTGGCCTCGGCGGGCGGCAGCGCGGCGGAGACCAGCCAGCCCTGCACGGCGTCGCAGCCCATGTCGCGCAGCCGTTCCCAGGTCTCGTCGTCCTCGACGCCCTCGGCGACCACCACCAGGCCGAGCGAGTGGGCGAGTTCGATGGTGCAGCGGACGATCTCGGCGTTCTGCGGGTCGGCGGCGAGGCCGGCGACGAAGGAGCGGTCGATCTTGAGTTCGCTGACCGGCAGGGTCCGCAGATAGGACAGCGAGGAGTAGCCGGTGCCGAAGTCGTCCAGGGAGATCTTCACGCCGTGCCGGGTGAGATCGGCCAGGGTGTCGGCGGCGTGCTGCGGGTCCTCCAGCATGACGTGTTCGGTGATCTCCAGCTGGAGCGAGCCGGCCGGCACCCGGTGGCGGGCGAGCCGGGTGGCGACGGACTGGGTGAAGCCCTCGGTGTACACGTCGCGCGGCGAGACGTTGACGGCGACCGGGACACTCAGCCCGGCGGCGCGCCAGCGCGCCACCTGGCGCAGCGCGGTCTCCAGGACGTACTCGGTGAGCTGGGGCATCAGTCCGGAGGATTCGGCGATGGCGATGAACTCGTCCGGGGGGACCCGGCCGCGCTCGGGGTGTGCCCAGCGGATGAGGGCCTCCAGGCCGGCGACGGCGCCGTCGAAGCGGACCTTGGGCTGGTAGTGCAGTTCGACCTCGCCGCGGTCCAGGGCGTGCCGCAGGTCGCCGAGCAGCCCGAGCCGGTCGGGGGTGTGGTCGTCGCGGCTGGCCTCGTACACCTGGACGCCGCTGCGGTCCCGCTTGGCGCCGTACATGGCGACGTCGGCACGGCGCAGCAGGTCTTCGGCCTCGCGGGCGTGGTCGGGGGCGATGGCGACGCCGGCGCTGGCCTCCATGACCAGGGTGAGGCCGTCGAGTCCGAGGGGGGCGCTGAGGGAGTCGATGAGGGCGCGGGCGACGCGCTGGGCGGCGTCGGCGGAGGCGACGGAGGGCAGCAGGACGGCGAACTCGTCGCCGCCGAGCCGGGCGGCGGCGGCGTCCGGGGGGAGCCCGGTGCGGATCCGGTCGGCTATCTGGAGCAGCAGCCGGTCGCCGGTGAGATGGCCGAGGGTGTCGTTGACGTCGCGGAAGCTGTCGAGGTCGATCAGGATCAGGGCGCAGCGGGTGGCCCCGGCGGCCGGGTCCGGGTCCGGGTTCTGGCTCTGGCTCTGGCTCTGGCTCTGGCTCTGACTCTGGGTTCGGTCGTCCTCCTCCAGGGTGGTGCGGGTGCGGTCCAGCAGCCACTGCCGGTTGGGCAGCCCGGTGAGCGGGTCGAGCAGTTGCTCCTCCGCGCGGGCGTTGGCCAGCCACAGGGTGCGGTCCAGGGCGATCAGCGGGACGGCGAACAGGGGCAGCAGGACGGGCACTTCGGCGGCGACCACGACGACGAGCGGGGCGAAGCAGAGCAGAGCCAGCGCTATCATCCCCTGCCGCAGCAGGGCGGTGGCGGTCACCGCGGAGCCGGCGGCGGGCAGCGCGGCGGACGGGGTGTCGCACAGCCAGTGCAGGGTGCGGGAGACCACCAGGTAGGCGACGGCGCCCAGCAGCAGTTGGACGAGAACGGCCGGCGTCCAGTCGTCCGGATGCCAGGGGTGGGCGACGCTGGGGCGTACCCCGAAGGCGGCCAGGGTCACCCCGGCGGCGCCGACGCCCAGGATGTCGATGGCCCCGTGCACCAGGGCCTGTTGTCTGCGGTCGCGGCGGGCGGCGCCCACGAGTGTGACCACGGAGAGGCTGATCAGCAGGGCCGGGACCCAGCCGTACTGGAGCAGCATGGCCAGCGCCAGGGCGGCGCCGGATCCGGAGCTGCCCCACCAGCGGTCGCCGCGTACGGCGACGAGGTGGGTGACGACGGCTCCGGTGAGCAGGGCGAAGCCTAATCCGGCGCGGGCGCCGGGGAACAGGGCGTGTCCCTCGGTGACCACGCGGCAGACGCCGATGATCAGGGCGATCGCGGCGGCGGTGAGGACGGCGGGCCGGGTGTACCGGGCCAGCCACGCGCAGCCGCGCCGCTGGGTCGGTCTTCCCGTGGGGGCTGACTGCATGCGGGTCCCTCTCACGGCTTGCTTGCCCGCGCCAGGGCAGGCACACCCCCCACACTAGGCCGCGGTCCGGCTCCGCGGACGCGGGGTGGCGGAAAGTCGGGCGTTTTCTTCACACCGGGCGGGCAGTTGCCCCATTCCCTGGTATATGCCGCTGTCCCGCGCCACCCACGCGTCATCTTCCGTTGCGGCGGCGTTATTTCTCCCCTTCCGCCCGCTCTTTCCCCTTCTCTCCCGTCACCTCGGCCGCTTCGGCCGCCCCAGTCGCTTCGGTGCCGGTTTCCGCCTCTTCCCCTGCGCTCAGGGCGACTTCGCGAGCGGCGTCGGCGCCCTGCTCCAGCAGTACGGCGAAGCCGGCCTCGTCCAGCACCGGCACTTTCAGCTGCACGGCCTTGTCGTACTTGGAGCCAGGGCTCTCCCCCACCACCACAAAACCGGTCTTCTTGGAGACAGATCCGGTCACTTTCGCGCCCCGGCTCTGGAGCGCCTCCTTCGCACCGTCACGGGTGTGGGACCCAAGCGTCCCCGTCACCACCACGGTGACCCCCTCCAGCGGGCGCGGCCCGGCCTCCTCACCGGCGCCCTCGTCCTCCATCCGCACCCCGGCGGCCCGCCAGCGCTCGACGATCTCGCGGTGCCAGTCGACGGCGAACCAGTCCGAGAGCGAGGCCGCGATCGTCGGGCCCACCCCCTCGGTGGCCGCCAACTCCTCCTCCCCGGCCGTCATGATGCGGTCCAGCGACCGGAATTCCCGGGCCAGCGCCTGTGCCGCGACCGGGCCCACATGCCGGATGGAGAGCCCGGTGAGAATCCTGGCCAGCGGCTGTCGCTTGGCCGCCTCGATGGCCTCCAGCATGGCCAGGGTGTTCTTCTTGGGCTCGCCCTGCTGGTTGGCGAAGAAGGTCACGATCTTCGGCTCGCCGGTCTCCGGATCGCGTTTGGGCAGCCCGGTGTCCTGGTCCAGTACGTAGGAGGTGATCGGCAGCAGCTCCTCGACCCGCAGGTCGAACAGGCCGCCCTCGTCCCGCAGCGGCGGGGTGGCCGGCTGGAGCGGCTGGGTGAGCGCGGTGGCGGCCACGTACCCGAAGTGGTCGATGTCCAGACACTTGCGGCCGGCCAGGTAGTACAGCCGTTCGCGCAGCTGCGCGGGGCACGAGCGCGCGTTGGGGCAGCGCAGATCGATGTCCCCCTCCTTCATCGGCCGCAGCGCCGTACCGCACTCGGGGCACTCGGCGGGCATCACGAACTCCCGCTCGCTGCCGTCCCGCAGGTCCGCCACCGGGCCCAGGATCTCCGGGATGACATCGCCGGCCTTGCGCAGCGCGACGGTGTCCCCGATCAGCACGCCCTTGGCCTTGACCACCTGCTGGTTGTGCAGGGTGGCGAACTCCACCTCGGAGCCGGCCACCGTGACCGGCTCGACGACGGCGTACGGGGTGACCCGGCCGGTGCGCCCGACCCCGACCCGGATGTCCACCAGTTTGGTGTTGACCTCCTCCGGCGGGTACTTCCAGGCGATCGCCCAGCGCGGCGCCCGCGAGGTCGAGCCGAGCCGCCCCTGGAGCGGCAGCTCGTCCAGCTTGACCACCACGCCGTCGATCTCGTGCTCGACGGCGTGCCGGTGCTCCCCGTAGTAGGCGATGAACTCGCGCACCCCGTCCAGGGAGGTGACCACCTTGGCGGCCCGGGCGGTGGGCAGCCCCCACTCGTGCAGCAGCTCGTAGGCGTGCGAGAGCCGGTCGATGCCGAAGCCCTCGCGGGCGCCGATGCCGTGCACCACCATCCGCAGCGGGCGGGACGCGGTGACCTTGGGATCCTTCTGGCGCAGCGAACCGGCCGCCGCGTTGCGCGGGTTGGCGAACGGTTTCTCCCCGGCGTCCACCAGCCGGGCGTTCAGCTCCTCGAAGCGCTCCATGGGGAAGAACACCTCGCCGCGGATCTCCACCAGCGCGGGGATCCGCTCCCCGCTCAGCCGGGCCGGGATCTCCTCGATGGTACGCACGTTGGGGGTGATGTCCTCCCCGGTACGGCCGTCCCCGCGGGTGGCGGCGCGGGTGAGCCGGCCGTGCTCGTAGGTGAGATTGACCGCGAGGCCGTCCACCTTGAGCTCGCACAGGAAGTGGTACGGGATGCCGTCCAGCTCGTCGGCGATCCGGTCGGCCCAGGCGGACAGTTCGGCGTCGTCGAAGGCGTTGTCGAGCGAGAGCATGCGTTCGGCGTGCTCGACGGAGGTGAACTCCGTCTCGTACGACCCGGCCACCTGCTGGGTGGGCGAGTCGGGGGTGCGCAGCTCGGGGTGCGCCTCCTCCAGCGCCTGGAGTTCGCGCAGCAGCGCGTCGAACTCGGCGTCGCTGATCACCGCTGTCTTCACGTAGTAGCGGAAGCGGTGCTCCTCGACCCGCTCAGCGAGCCGGGCGTGCCGCTCCCGTGCCTCGGCGGGCACTGCTGACCGCGCTTCGATCGACACCGTCTTGTCTCCGTCCTCACTCAGGGTTGTCCGCGAGGGATCTCGCCGCCCGGACGCAACACGCCAGCGCCGCCCGGGCGTACGCCGGGGAGGCACCCGCGAGTCCGCAGGCCGGGGTGATCACCACGGACTCGGTGAGCAGCCCCGGTGCCAGCCCCAGCCTGCGCCACAGCGACCTGACTCCACTGACCGTACCGGCCGGGTCCGACAATTCCGCCGCGTGCTCGCCGGTGCCGGGTACGACGCCGAGGAACAGCGCGGTGCCGCCCTCCGCCGCCTCGCCGATCGCCTCGTCCTCACGCTCGGTGAGGAGGGAGAAGTCGAGGGAGACGGCGTCGGCGCCGGCCCGGCGCAGCAGCGGGACGGGGACGCCGGGGGCGCAGGAGTGCACGACGACGGGGGCGCCGGCGGCGTGGCCGACGGCGATGAGGTCGCGCAGCGCGCCTTCGGCGACGGCGCGGTCCACGGCGCGGTGGGTGCGGTAGCCGCTGGCGGTGGGGACGGCGCCGTGCAGGACGGCGGTGAGGGAGGGTTCGTCGAGCTGGAGCACGGGGCGGGCGCCGGGGACGCGGCGGCGTACGTCGGCGAGGTGGGCGCGCAGCCCCTCGGCGAGGGAGGCGGCGAGGTCGCGGCAGGCGCCGGGGTCGCCGAGCATGGCCTCGCCGGTGCGGCGTTCCAGGGCGGCGGCCAGGGTCCAGGGGCCGACGGCGGAGATCTTCAGCGCGCCGGTGTGGCCCTGGGTGAACTCTTCGAGGGTGTCGAGGTCTTCGCGCAGCCAGGCGTGGGCGCGTCGGGTGTCGCGTCCGGGGCGGTCGCTGATCCGCCAGCCGCTGGGCTCCAGATGGACGTACAGCTCGGCCAGCAGTCCGGCGGTGCGGCCGATCATGTCGGCGCCCGGGCCGCGGGCGGGGAGTTCGGGCAGGTGCGGCAGGGACTCCAGGGAGCCGGTGACGGTGCGCACCGACTCCCTGATGTCCACGCCCGGCATGGAGCCGATTCCGGTGGCCGCGGCCGGGCCCCAGGGGTGTCGCGGGTCGCTGGCCGCGTCGTGGTTCGCCGTGTCGTTCACCCCGGCAGCCTACGAGTTCGGCGGCGCGGGTCCGCTCAGCCGGTGGGGCGTACGGAGAGGTCGGTGATCTCGGTGCCGCGCGGCAGGTCGAGTGCGGTGAGGAGGGTGGTGGCCACCGATTCGGGGGTCATCCAGCGGTCCGGGTCGTACTCCTTGCCCTCCTGCTGGTGCACCTTGGCCTGCATGGGGGTGGCGGTGCGGCCGGGGTAGACGGTGGTGACGCGTACCCCGTGGCCGGCCTCCTCGGCGCGCAGCGCGTCGGCGAGGGCCTTGAGGCCGTGCTTGCTGGCGGCGTAGGCGCCCCACTGGGGGTGGGCGCGCAGTCCGGCACCGGAGTTGACGAACAGCACATGGCCCTGGGCGGCGCGCAGCTGCGGCAGCAGGAGGCGGGTGAGTTCGGCGGGGGCGACGAGGTTGGCGGCGAGGGTGGCCTGCCAGACCTTGGGGGTGAGGTCGCCGATGCCGCCGAGGTCGACGACGCCGGCGATGTGCAGGAGGGAGTCGACGCGGTCGGGGAGGGTCTGGTGGCCGAGCGCCCAGGAGAGCCGGGCGGGGTCGGCGAGGTCGCCGACGAGGGTGCGGGCGCCGGGGAAGCGGTCGCGGAGCTGGGCGGCGCGGCCGGCGTCGCGGGCCCACAGCCACAGTTCGTCGCCGCGTTCGGCGAGGCGTTCGGCGACGGCGGTACCGATTCCGGAGCCGGCGCCTGTGATCACATGCGTTGCCATACGAGCATGGTCTCGTACGGGCAGGAACGGTTCGGCAGCGGGAGGCGGCGGCATGGCGGGTACGGACGGTACGGGGACAGTGCGGATCGCGGTGGGGCAGGTGCTGTCCGGGGTGTCCCCGGAGGCGAATCTGGCGGAGCTGGCCCGGGTCGCGGAGCGGGCGGCGGAGCGGGGCGCGTCGGTGCTGGTGTTCCCGGAGGCGGCGATGGCGCGGTTCGGGATTCCGCTGCGGCCGGTGGCGCAGCCGCTGGACGGGCCGTGGGCGGCGGGGGTGCGGGAGATCGCGGCGCGGCACGGGCTGCTGGTGGTGGCGGGGATGTTCACGCCGGCGGCGGACGGGCGGGTGCGCAACACGCTGCTGATCACGGGGCGGGGGGTGGACTCCTGGTACGACAAGGTGCATCTGTACGACGCGTTCGGCTTCGCGGAGTCGCGGACGGTGGCGCCCGGCGACGGGCCGGTCACGGCCGAGGCGGACGGGGTGACGTTCGGCTTCGCGACCTGCTACGACGTGCGGTTCCCGGAGTTGTTCGGGCGGCTGGCGGCGCTGGGGGCGCAGGTGATCGTGGTGCCGGCGTCGTGGGGCGCGGGGGCGGGGAAGCGGGAGCAGTGGGAGCTGCTGGTACGGGCCCGGGCACTGGATTCCACCTGCTGGGTGGTGGCGGCGGGGCAGGCGGATCCGGCGGCGGTGGGTGAGGAGCCGGCCACGTCGGCGCCGACCGGGATCGGGCACAGCATGGTGGTCTCGCCGCTGGGCGAGGTACGGGGGCGGCTGGGAGCGGAGCCGGGGTTGCTGGTGGTGGATGTGGCGGTGGGCGAGGTGGCGTCGGCGAGGTCCTCCGTTCCGGTGATTGCCAACCGGAGACCAGAGGCTTATCGTTAATCGATAGCATCGATAAACGATAAGGGGGGTGCCTCGTGAAGGCTGCCTTGAAGTCATTGATGAGATCCGGCGAGAGCCGGCCGGCTCGCCCCGGCCGGCCGCCGAAGGATCCGCTGGAGCCGATCGAGCTGGCGGTCACGGCCGTCTGCACCCTGGGCGTCGTGGTGCTGACGCTGTGGGGCCTGCTGGCGATCTTCGTCGACGGGGTCGGCTTCTATCTGCCCTCCGACGTGTGCGTCGCCGACCCGGTCACCAACGGCGGCGGCACCTGGACGGAGAACGCGTTCGGCGCGGCACCCGGCGTCAGCGTCACGGTCAGCCCCACCTACTGCTTCGAGGGCAGCGCCGGCCAGCGGGCGCTGAACATCCTCGCCACCCAGGCCTCCCTGCTGTGGCACGTCGGCGCCCTGGTGATGGCCTGGCTGCTGATCCGCCGGGCGCGCAAGTACGGCCCGTTCACCGGCCGTACGGTGCGCGGGCTGACCGTGCTCGGCTGGTACCTGGCGGCCGGCTCGGTGGCGCTGCACCTGCTCCAGGGCTTCGTCTACGGCACACTGATCTCCTACGCGACCGACTACTGGGGCTACGCGCAGCTGATCGACCCGCAGCAGGTCCGCTGGTGGCCCATCTTCACCGGCCTGGGCCTGCTGACCTTCGGCCGGCTGATCCAACTGGCCACGGATATGCGGGAGGACCTGGAGGGGGTGGTGTGATGCCGGTGGGCGACACGGAGTTGCACGGCATCGAGGTCCATCTGGACCGGCTGCTGGCCGAGCGGCGCATGACCCTGACCGAGCTGGCCGACCAGGTGGGCGTGACCAACGTCAATCTGTCCGTGCTCAAGAACGGGCGGGCCAAGGCCATCAGGTTCTCCACCCTGACCCGCCTGTGCGAGGTGCTGGAGTGCCAGCCGGGGGATCTGCTCAGCCACCGGCCGAAGTGACCGGGGCGGGCGCGGAGGCCGGGGAAGCCGGGGAAGCCGCGGTGACCGAGGGGACCGAGGTGACCGCGCGCTCGGTGGCGGCGATGGTCGCCGAGCCGACCACCCGCGAGCCGTCGTACAGCACGATCGCCTGGCCGGGCGCCACCCCGCGCACCGGCTCGGCGAACCGGACCCGCAGCCGGTCCGCGCCCTCCGGCTCGGCGGTCACCGGGGTCTCGCCGCCGTGGGCGCGCAGCTGGGCGGTGTAGTCGCCGGGGCCGGTGGGGGCGGCGCCGCACCAGCGGGGGCGGATCGCGGTCAGCGCCCCGATGTCCAGCGCCTCGGCGGGACCCACCGTGACGGTGTTGTCCACCGGCGAGATGTCCAGTACGTAGCGGGGCTTGCCGTCGGCGGCCGGGTGGCCGATGCGCAGGCCCTTGCGCTGGCCGATGGTGAACCCGTGGGCACCCTGGTGGGTGCCCACCCGCCGGCCGCCCTCGTCGAGGATGTCGCCCTCGGCGGCGCCCAGATGGCCGGCCAGGAAGCCCTGGGTGTCGCCGTCCGCGATGAAACAGATGTCGTGGCTGTCCGGCTTCTTCGCCACCGCCAGCCCACGGCGCTCGGCCTCGGCCCGGATCTCGTCCTTGGTGGTACGGGTGTCGCCCAGCGGAAACAGCGCGTGGGCCAGCTGCCGCTCGTCCAGGACACCCAGCACATAGCTCTGGTCCTTGGCGAGATCGGTGGCCCGGTGCAGCTGGCGACTGCCGTCCGGGGCGGTCACCACGGTGGCGTAGTGGCCGGTGCACACGGCGTCGAAGCCCAGCGCCAGCGCCTTGTCCAGCAACGCGGCGAACTTGATCTTCTCGTTGCAGCGCAGACACGGATTGGGGGTACGGCCGGCCCGGTACTCGGCGATGAAGTCCTCGACCACGTCCTGGCGGAACCGCTCGGCGAGATCCCACACATAGAAGGGGATGCCGATGACATCGGCGGCCCGGCGGGCGTCGCGGGAGTCCTCGATGGTGCAACAGCCGCGCGCGCCGGTGCGGAAGGACTGCGGATTGGCGGACAGCGCCAGATGGACGCCGGTCACCTCATGCCCGGCCTCCACGGCACGGGCGGCGGCGACGGCGGAATCGACGCCGCCGGACATCGCGGCGAGAACACGAAGACGCGGTCCCGTACGGGGACCGGAGGGAGCACCGGGGAACTCATTCATAGCACCACCACCCTACGGGGTGCGGTCCCGGCTCCGGCAGGGCCGGGCGACCGGGCGGCCGGGCGGCCGGGCGGCCGGGCGGCCGGGCGGCCGTCGGGAGCGACGACCGTACGGGCCGGGAACGGCCGCCCACCACATGACCCCGGTGGCGGGGCCACGTGCCAACGGCCCCGCACGGGGCCGGGACCGGCGCGGGTGCCGTGCGGGAGCGGGGCACCGCACGGATCCCGGCTCTCGCCACACCGGAACCGTGCGACGGGGACGCGGGGCATGGGATCAGGGGGTCGTCGCGAGGGTCGACGCCCCGGGGCCCCGCCGACCGGCCGGTCCCGGCGCCGCGGGCCGAGGGCCCAGGGCCGAAGCCCCCGCCCGGCGCCGGGCCCGGCCGATGCCGGGCATACCGGCGAGGACAGCACCGCCGACCGGGGAAACACCGGCACCACACAGCATCAACGCCAAGACCAGCCACCGCAGGGCGTCCGGCGCCGGGACCGGCCGATGCCGGACGTACCGGCAAGGACAGCACCGCCGACCGGGGAAACACCGGCACCACACAGCATCGACGCCAAGACCAGCCACCGCAGGGCGTCCGGCGCCGGGACCGGCCGATGCCGGACGTACCGGCGAGGACAGCACCGCCGACCGGGGAAACACCGGCGCCACACAGCATCGACGCCGGGGGCGCCGGCCATCGGGGCCCCCGGCGGTGGGGCCGATCCGCCCGGCCGTGCCGGGCCTGGGGCCTGTCCGATGGTCCCGCCTGGCCCGCACCGCCTGGAACCGGGGGCACCTCCCAGGCCCCCAAGGGCCTGGGGGAACCTCGCCGCACTCCGCTTCGCTCCGTCTCTGCTCTGTTGAGAGACCTGGGAAGCAGAGCTGTCGAGACGCCCAAGTAGCCCCTCCCCAAGCTCTTCGAGCAGGGGATAGCCCATGGCCGGGAGGTGCCCGCTGCACCAGACGCCGCGGGCTCAACCGGCGCTATCCCTCAGACAGGCCCTTTGTCCTGAGTCAAAGATTCTTGGGTGGTTCCTCGCGGATGGCCGATGGGCCGTTGGCGACCACGGAAGGCCGGCGCCAGCGATGTTCCTGGCAGCCACTGGATCCTGCGGTGCGAACCAGGGCGGAGATCTGGCCAGGAACTTCCGACTCAGGACACTAGCTGAGGCCCGCCGTACGGGCGCGGGCCACCGCCGGGGCGATGGCCTCCGCCACCGCCTCGATGTCCGCCCTGGTCGTGGTGTGGCCGAGCGAGAAGCGCAGGGTGCCGCGCGCCAGTTCGGGGTCGGCGCCGATGGCCAGCAGTACGTGGCTGGGCTGCGCGATCCCGGCCGTGCAGGCGGAGCCGGTGGAGCACTCGATGCCCAGCGCGTCCAGCAGCAGCAGCAGCGAGTCCCCCTCGCACCCGGGGAAGGCGAAGTGCGCGTTGCCGGGCAGCCGCCCGGCCGGGTCCGGGTCACCGCCCAGCACCACGTCCGGCACCCGCTCCCGCACCGCCGCGATCAGTTCGTCGCGCAGCCCGCCGATCTCCCGGGCGAAGTCGGCCCGGCGCGCCGTGGCCAGCCCGGCCGCCGCCGCGAAGCCGGCCACCGCCGGCACGTCCAGCGTGCCCGAGCGGACCTCGCGCTCCTGGCCGCCGCCGTGCAGCACCGGCACCGGCGTCCACTGACGCCCCAGCAGCAGCGCCCCGATGCCGTAAGGACCGCCGATCTTGTGCCCGGACACGGACAGCGCCGCCAGCCCGGAGGCGGCGAAGTCCACCTCCAGCTGGCCCACCGCCTGCACCGCGTCCGCGTGCATCGGGATGCCGTACTCCGCGGCGACCGCCGCCAGTTCCGCCACCGGGAGGACCGTACCGATCTCGTTGTTGGCCCACATCACGGTGACCAGCGCCACATCCGCCGGATCGCGCTCGATGGCCTCCCGCAGCACGCCGGGACGTACCCGGCCCACCGCGTCCACCGGCAGCCACTCCACCACCGCCCCCTCGTGGTCGGCCAGCCACTGGACGACATCCAGCACCGCGTGGTGCTCGACCGGGCTCGCCAGCACCCGTACCCGGCGCGGGTCGGCGTCCCGGCGGGCCCAGTACAGGCCCTTGACCGCGAGGTTGTCGGCCTCGGTGCCGCCCGAGGTGAAGACCACCTCGCTGGGCCGCGCCCCCAGCGCCGCGGCCAGCGTCTCCCGGCCCTCCTCCACCGCGCGCCGCGCCCGGCGTCCGGCGGCGTGCAGGGCGGAGGCGTTGCCGGTGACGGCCAGCTGCGCGGTCATCGCCGCGATGGCCTCGGGGAGCATCGGCGTGGTGGCGGCGTGGTCGAAGTACGGCATGGTGGGGCCGATTCTACGAGCCGTCCCCGGTGGGGCGGCCGATGGAACCGGATGGCGGACAGTCACGTTCTTTTCCCTCGGAGGATGACATGGGCGATCACGTGGGGCCGAAGCGGCAACGGGAGCAGCGGCGGCTGGGGCGGCGCGCCCTGGTGCTGGGGGGCGGTGCCGTCGCCGTGGGAGCCGGGGCGCTGGCGGCCCGGGAGACCCTGGGACGCTGGTGGTGGCGGCTGCCGGGGGTCGAGGAGCCCCGTACCCCGGGTGAGGTGGACCACGAGGGCGCCGAGTGGATACCGGCGTCGAGCGCGAACTACCGGCGGGCCAGCCGGCCGCGCGACTACTCCATCGACCGGGTCGTCATCCATGTGCCGGAAGCGACGTACGACATCACGCTGCGGGTCTTCCAGGACCCGGGGCACGGGGCGGCAACCCACTATGTGGTGCGTTCGGAGGACGGCCATGTGGCGCAGCTGGCCCGTGAGCTGGATGTCGCCTTCCACGCCGGTCACCGGGGGTTCAACGAGCGCAGCATCGGCATCGAGCACGAGGGCTGGGTGGCGGATCCGTCCTATCTGACGGACGCGCTGTACGAGTCCTCGGCCGCTCTGGTGGCGGGGATCTGCCGGCGGTACGGCATTCCGGTGGACCGTGAGCACATCGTGGGACACAACGAGGTGCCCGAGGTGGTCCGGGAGTGTCCGGGGCAGTACTGGGACTGGGACCGCTATATGGAGCTGGTTCGGCAGGCGTGAGCGCGGGCGGCGGGTGAGGATCGTATCCGCAAGGTCCTGCCGTGACAGGGGAGAGCCCCACCATGACCGAGAAGACCGAGATCACCAGCTGGATCGATGACACCTATCGCGAGGTGGGGCGGCGTCCCGTCCCCGAGGGTGTGGCCCGCACCCTGCTGATCCGCCGCCACTACCCGGCCCGGCTGGTGGATGTGTGGGACGCGGTGACCGTCCCCGAGCTGCTGGCCCAGTGGTTCCTGCCGGTGGGCGGTGAGCTGGAGCTGGGCGGCAGTTTCCGTATCGAGGGCAACGCGAGCGGGGAGATCCTGCGCTGCGAGGCACCCAATCTGCTGGCGGTGAGCTGGAACTTCGGCACCGGGCCGAGCAGCGAGGTGGTGCTGCGGCTGGCCGATGTCTCGCGGGAGGAGACGGCGCTGGAGTTGGAGCAGGCGCCGATCCCCGATCTGATCGAGATGGAGGGCCGGCGGCTCGATCCGGTGCTGAACGACTATGAGACTGGTCTCTTCGGGCTGGGCACCGGCTGGGAGCTGGCGCTGATCTCACTGGGCCGGTTTCTGCGCGGCGAACCCATCACCGAACCCGCTGCCTGGGAAGAAGCGCCCGAGGTGCAGAATTTCGCGGTCCGCTGCGGCGACATCTGGGCGGAGCTGGCCCGGGAGGAAGCGCGCGAGCGGCCGTAAACCCGGTCGGCACTGTCAGTGCCGCCCTCTACCCTGGGGGCATGATCATCACGTGCGATCACGCCCCGACCACCACGACCACCGGTGCCGATGAAGCGGCAGTGGCGAATGAGGCCATCCGGCGTTACGTCCGCGCGCACGGCAACCGGCCGTGGGGGGAGCGGGAGGCCGCCGAGCTGGCGCGGCTGCGCCGGGTGTGGCTGGCCGCGATACGCGCGGCGGCCTGACGTCCCACTTCGCCGCCCCCCGGGGGGTCAGGCCGGCCAGTACAGCGCCTCGGCGCGCGCCCACTCCACGGTGACCGGTCCTGAGCCGTGGTGCTGGACCTCCACCCGCAGCCGGCCCTTGTCGGTGGCCGGCACATGGCCGGTCCAGGTGTAGACGAAGTGGCCCTTGCCGCCGTCGTTCACCGGGGAGTCGGTGGGCATGGCCGAGGCGCGTACGTACTTCCCGTCCTGGAGCCGGTAGCGGGCCACCCGCACCTTGAACTCCTGGCCCTTGACCAGCCCGGCCACCGTCACCGCGACGGAGGCGGTGTAGTAGCAGGGGCCGAGGAGCACGGAGGGCTCGGGGTCCTTGTCCACCCACTTCTTGCCGTCGTAGGAGCGGTTGAAGTTGAGGGTGGTCCAGGTGTCGGGCTGAACGGTACGGGTGTAGGAGCGGGTCTCGAATAACGACCGCTTGGGCATCTCGTCCTCCTCGGGGCTGCTGGGGCTGCCCGTGCCGCCGGGGCTCCAGCCGGCCGACTGCTTCAGACGGGCGGCGACCCGCTTGCGGATGTCGCTCATGGAGACGCCGGGCCCGTAGGGGTCGATCTTGCCCGGCTGCCATTCGAGATGGCCGATCACCGAGGTGTCCCCGGACTTGCCCCAGCCGTGTGCGCGGCACAGCGCGGCGGCGGCCCGTACCGCGGCCTCCACCTGGGCGGCCGGCCACGGGTCCTTGCCGTCGCCGAGGTTGACGCACTCGAACCCGTAGAAGTGCGGATTGCCGTCGGTGTCGGCCTTGGTGTCGGGCGGCAGGGCCTTCTCGGCGATGACGGCGCTGAGTACGGCGCTGTCGCCCTTGCCGGCGTGATTGGCGCGGCCGTGCCCGACCAGGTGGACGGTGCCGGCCTTGTCGATCACCCCGTGGCACAGCGGCCCGGGCAGATCGGACCGGCCCGCGTAACACAGCTCGACCGAGGCATCGGTTCCGGTGGTGACGGTGTGATGGATCATCACACCGTTCACCGGTCCCCAGGCCCCGACGCTGTTCCGGTTGTGCGTGCGCCAGGACTTGTACTCGACGACCTTGACGCCTTCGGCCTTCAGCGCGGACAACACCTTGTCAGCGCTCAGTGGAGTGGCCACATCTGACCCCCGTTCGCATGCGACGACGCAGTAGCCTCCCCCTCAGTGGTACGTCGCATCACCCCCGTGCGCAAGAGCCCCCCACCCCGCTCTCGCACCTTTCAACAAGGCGGTCCCGGCGCCTCAGCTGCCGTTCTCGGCCTGGAACATCCAGTGATGTTTTTCCAGGTCCTTGACGAGCTGGATGAGGTTGTCCTCGGTGACCCGGTCGACCTCGCCGACCGCGACCATGCGGTCGCGCATGCGGACGATGCAGGTGCCCAGGGCCTGGGTGAGGATGGCGACCGCCTCGGTGTCGGGGAGCCAGCCTTCGGGGACGGTGGCGATGCCGGTGCTGCCGGCCACGGTGGCGGCGCGGCCGTCGGGGCTGATGCCGAGGGCGGAGGCGCGTTCGGCCACGATGTCGGAGTGCGAGCGGGCGGTTTCCACCACGTCGTCGAGCTGGAGGTGCACGGTGCGGAAGCGGGGGCCGATCACGTTCCAGTGGACCTGCTTGGCCACCAGGGACAGATCGATGATGTCCGCCAGCGCCCCCTGGAGGGCGTCGGAGACGACCTTGAGGGCGGGCTCGGGCAGTGTGCTCTTCACGGCATACATGAATCGTCCACTTTCATCCGAATATGCGGCTTTCTCCTCACGGTACCCCCGGCGCCCCGGGCCCGCAGGGGGAGCCGGGGGGTGGGACAGTGGTGCCCATGAACGACCCCGTCATCCGGTTCGCGCGCGCCGGGGATCTGCCGGCCGTGTGCGCGATCGTGAACCACTCCATCGCGTCATCCCCCGCCAATTTCCGCACCGAGCCGCAGAAGCCCGAGGAGTGGCTGGAGCAGTGGGAGCGCGGGCACCGTGCCCATCCGTGGCTGGTCGCCGAGGTGGCCGGTGAGGTCGCCGGGGTCAGTTACGCCTCCCCGTGGAAACCGCGCGCCGCCTATGCCTGGACCGTGGAGTGCGCCGTGTATCTGGGGGCCGAGCACCAGGGCCGGGGGCTGGGGAAGGCGCTGTACCGGCGGCTGTTCGCGCTGCTGACCGAGCAGGGGTTCCACAGTGTGATCGCCGGGGTCGTCGTGCCCAATCCCGGGAGCGAGGGGCTGCACCGTTCGCTGGGGTTCCGGCAGGTGGGGACGTTCCGGGAGAACGGCTACAAGATGGGCGCCTGGCGTGATGTGAGTTACTGGCAGCTCCCGCTCGCCGGGCATGCCGGGGAGCCCGCGCCCGCCACGCCGGTGCCCGGTGGCGGCAGCAGCGCTCAGGACGCCGTGTAGAAGGGGCGGGCCCGCGCCCGCAGCCACATGGCGACCGGGTCGTACGCGTCCGCCATCGCCACCGTGGCCACCACCAGCCCGTCCGGGACCGCCTCGATGGCCCGCGCCATCATCTGCCGCACCGTCTCGGCGGCCGGCTCCCCCGGATCGTCCACCTCCAGGCCGATCACCAGATAAGCGGTGCCCACCGCCGGCCGTACCCAGCCGCGCCGCAGGCTGCGCAGCACCGGGGTACGGCGCGCCTCGGCCGTCAGCCGCCGGTAGAACGGCTCGGCCGGCGCGGTGGGCTCGGTGATCACCAGCGGACCGGCCGGCAGCCGGTCCAGGCCGCCCGCGATCCGCCGCAGGTCGGGCCAGGGGATGCCCAGGCCGCCGCCCGGGGTGTGGGGGTTGAGCCACAGGCCCCAGTGGTCGGGGTAGAGGGCGGCGGCGATATCCCGGCCGCCGATCACCTCGTGGTCGCGCGGCCAGCCGCTGGCGGCCAGCTCGGCGGGCGAGGTGACGGCCGGCGCGTAGCCGTGCCCGGTGACCTCGACGCTGCCGTACTGGGCGTCCGGGTCGCCGGGCCGGCCGTGCCACAGCAGCATCCACACCTCGCCGCCGGCCAGCGCGCCGAGCAGCGTCTCGTAGATGTCCGGGCGGCCGGCCGTCACCCGGGGCAGCAGTTCCTCGATCGCCCCCTGGGCTTCGCTCATGCGTCCCGCCGGTAGAACGGCTGCACGCTGTGCCGCAGCCAGTCCACGACGGGGTCGGTCACCGCGTCCAGCAGCACCAGCTGCACCGGCCACGGCACGGCGCAGCGCGCCAGCGCCCGGCCGAGCGCGTCATGGCTGCCCAGCCGGTACTCCTCGGCCAGCTCGTCCAGCTCCACGCCGATGAACAGCGCCGGGGCGCCGCCCTCCGCGCTGGCCAGGCCGCGCCGCGCGGTGCGGACGTACGGCAGCTGGGACAGCTCGCCGGCCGCCGCCGCCAGGAAGTCGACGGGCTCCTGCTGCCAGTCGGGCTCGAACAGCCGCATCCGCGCACCCGTGGGCATGCCGGGGGCGCGCTCCCCCGGGGTGTCGCGGCACAGCTGGGCGACGCCCTCCGGCGGCACGGGGAGGCCGACGGTGCCGCCGGGGTTGACGGCCAGCCCGGCCTGGGGCGGCAGTCCGCGGGCGAACTCCTTGACCGGGGCGACGGTGAAGGACATATGGCTGCCCACCACCAGCTGGAACTGTTCGGCGGAGCTGAAGACCGGGACGTACACCGCGCCGTTCAGGTCGATGGTCGGCAGGTCCAGGGTGCGGCTGGCCGGGCCGCCGCCCTCGGGCAGCGGCACCCACACCGGGCTGCGGCCCAGCACCTGGAGCAGCCGGGGCGCGGCGTCCGGCACGCCGACGGACGCCGCCAGCGCCTCCTCCAGCTCATTGCCGGGCCATCCCCCGCCCGCGCCGCCATCCGCGCCGCCGCCGGCGCCGCCGTGCCCGGGGTCCTGCCAACGCTCGTTCATCTCGTCCCACCACCATCTGATCCGGTCTGTAGGGCACCCTAATGGCTCAGCCCGGGCCGTCATGCGATGATGAGCCGCACAACAACCGCAGGACAATCGAACAATGGCCGTTCGACCACGCGCGGGAGAGTCCCCGGTCCAGCGCCGGGGCGCCGAAGGAGCAAGTCCTCCCTTGAATCTCTCAGGCCCCGATACCGCGCGCGGAAGGCAAATCTGAAAAGCGGGCCCGGCCGAACGGGCCCCACCCACGGTGCAAGCCGCAAGGCGAACCTCTCAGGTGCCGATGACAGATGGGGAGGGCGAGCCGTATCCGCGCGTCCGCGCACCGCCCGCCGCCCGTACCCTCTGGAGCCACCTCATGACGTCCCGTATCACCGCGCTCGACGCCGTTCACCGCGAGCTGGGCGCCACCATGACCGACTTCGCCGGCTGGCAGATGCCGCTGCGGTACGGCAGCGAGCGCGCCGAGCACCAGGCGGTACGTACCGCCGCCGGTCTGTTCGACCTGTCCCACATGGGCGAGATCGCGATCACCGGGCCGCAGGCCGGGGAGCTGCTGGACCACGCCCTGGTCGGCAAGCTGTCCGCGCTGGCGGTGGGCCGCGCCCGGTACACCATGATCTGCGACGCCGAGGGCGGCATCCTCGATGATCTGATCGTCTACCGGCTGGCGGACGAGCACTACCTGGTCGTCGCCAACGCCGCCAACGCGCAGCTGGTGCTGGACGCCCTGACCGCGCGCGGCGCGGGCTTCGAGGCCGGAGTGCGCGACGACCGGGACGCGTACGCGCTGATCGCCGTCCAGGGGCCGAGCGCGCCCGCGATCCTCGGCGCGCTCACCGACGCCGATCTGGCCGGGCTGAAGTACTACGCGGGGCTGCCGGGCACTGTGGCCGGCCGGCCCGCGCTGATCGCCCGCACCGGGTACACCGGCGAGGACGGCTTCGAGCTGTTCGTCGCGCCGGGCGACGCCGAGCCGCTGTGGCGCGCGCTGACGGCGGCCGGCGAGGTGTACGGGCTGGTGCCGTGCGGCCTGTCCTGCCGCGACACGCTGCGGCTCGAAGCCGGGATGCCGCTGTACGGGCATGAGCTGACGGCCGCCACCACGCCCTTCGACGCGGGGCTCGGCCGGGTGGTGAAGTTCGACAAGGACGGCGACTTCGTGGGCCGCGCGCCGCTGGAGGCGGCGGCCGAGCGGGCGGCGAGCGCGCCGCCGCGCCGCCTGGTCGGGCTGGTCGGCGCGGGCCGCCGGGTGCCGCGGGCCGGGTATCCGGTGCTGGACGCGGCGGGCACGGTGATCGGCGAGGTCACCTCCGGCGCCCCCTCCCCCACCCTGGGCACCCCGATCGCCATGGCGTACGTTGACGCCGCGCACGCCGCGCCCGGTACGGAGGGGGTCGCGGTGGACATCAGGGGCGGCCGGGAGCCGTTCGCCGTGGTGGCGCTGCCGTTCTACCGGCGCGAGAAGTAGCGGCGCGCGGCGCCGGCCGGCCGGCTGCCGCCCCCTCGTCCTTTCTCTCTTCATCCCCGCTTTCCTCCCGCATTGTCACCATCGAGGAGAATCGATCCCATGAGCAACCCTGTCGAGCTGCGCTACAGCAAGGAACACGAGTGGCTGTCGGCCGTCGAGGACGGTGTCGCCACGGTCGGCATCACCGCCTTCGCCGCCGACGCGCTGGGCGATGTCGTCTACGTCGAGCTGCCCCAGGCGGGCACCTCGGTCACCGCCGGCGAGACCTGCGGCGAGCTGGAGTCCACCAAGTCGGTCAGCGATCTGTACTCCCCGGTCACCGGTGAGGTCACCGAGATCAACGACGCGGTGGTGGAGGAGCCGGCGCTGGTGAACTCCGAGCCCTTCGAGGGCGGCTGGCTGTTCAAGGTCCGCATCGACGGCGAACTGCCCGGCGATCTGCTGGACGCCGACGGCTACACCGCCTTCACCCAGGGCTGAGGGGGACCGCCGCCATGTCTTCGTCCGTACTGAACCAGTCCCTGCACGAGGTGGACCCGGAGGTCGCCGCCGCCGTCGACGCGGAGCTGCGCCGCCAGCAGTCCACCCTGGAGATGATCGCCTCGGAGAACTTCGCGCCGGTGGCGGCGCTGGAGGCGCAGGGCTCCGTGCTCACCAACAAGTACGCCGAGGGATATCCCGGGCGCCGCTACTACGGCGGTTGTGAGCATGTCGATGTCATCGAGGACCTGGCCCGGGAGCGCGTCAAGGCGCTGTTCGGGGCGGAAGCGGCGAATGTGCAGCCGCACTCGGGGGCCTCGGCGAACGCCGCCGCGATGGCCGCGCTGCTCAAGCCCGGCGACACCATCATGGGTCTCGACCTGGCGCACGGCGGGCATCTCACCCACGGGATGAAGATCAACTTCTCCGGACGGCTCTACCACGTCGTGCCCTACCACGTGGCGGACGACACCGGCCTGGTGGACATGGCCGAGGTCGCGGCGCTCGCCGCCGAGCACCGGCCCCGGCTGATCATCGCCGGCTGGTCGGCGTACCCCCGGCAGCTGGACTTCGCCGCGTTCCGCCGCATCGCGGACGAGGTCGGCGCGCTGCTGATGGTGGACATGGCGCACTTCGCGGGCCTGGTGGCCGCCGGGCTGCACCCCAGCCCCGTACCGTACGCGGATGTCGTGACCACGACCACGCACAAGACGCTGGGCGGTCCGCGCGGCGGGGTGATCCTGTCGCGTCAGGAGCACGCCAAGAAGATCAACTCCGCGGTGTTCCCCGGGCAGCAGGGCGGCCCGCTGGAGCATGTGATCGCCGCCAAGGCGGTGGCGTTCAAGATCGCGGCGGGCGAGGAGTTCGCGGAGCGGCAGCGGCGTACGGTCGCCGGCGCCCGGCTGCTGGCCGAGCGGCTGGTACGGGCGGACGTGGCCGGCGCGGGCGTGTCCGTGCTGACCGGCGGCACCGACGTCCATCTGGTGCTGGTCGATCTGCGCGACGCGGAGCTGGACGGGCAGCAGGCGGAGGACCGGCTGCACGCCATCGGCATCACCGTCAACCGCAACGCCATCCCCAATGACCCGCGCCCGCCGATGGTGACCTCCGGGCTGCGCATCGGCACCCCGGCGCTGGCCACCCGTGGCTTCGGCGACGAGGACTTCCGCGAGGTCGCCGACATCATCGCCCTGGCGCTGCTGCCCGGGTACGACGCGGGCACCGCCGAGAAGCTGGCCTCCCGGGTGACGGCGCTCGCCGACCGTCATCCGCTCTACCCCGGCCGTTAGGCCCCTGTGGTGGGGCGCGCCGCCCGCGCGGGTGCGCGCCCCGCCGTTCTCGTCCCCCGGTAAGGAGTGGACCCCCATGGCACTGTCCGCCTTCGATCTGTTCTCCATCGGCATCGGGCCCTCCAGCTCGCACACGGTCGGCCCGATGCGGGCGGCGCGGATGTTCGCGCACCGGCTGAAGAAGGAGGGCGCGCTGGCGCCCACCCACGCGGTACGGGCCGAGCTGTTCGGCTCGCTCGGCGCCACGGGGCACGGGCACGGCACACCCAAGGCCGTACTGCTCGGTCTTGAGGGGTACGCGCCCGACACGGTCGACGTGTCCGGGGCCGACGTGCGGGTGGCGGCGATCCGCGCCGAGCGCCGGCTGCGGCTGCTGGGCGCCGACATAGGGGACACCCATGTCATCGCCTTCGACCCGGACACCGATCTGGTGCTGCACCGGCGGACGTCGCTGCCGTACCACGCCAACGGCATGCGGCTGGCGGCGCTGGACGCCGCCGGCTCCGTCCTGCTGGAGAAGACGTACTACTCGGTGGGCGGCGGCTTCGTCGTCGACGAGGACGCGGTGGGCGCGGACCGGATCCGGCTGGACGACACGGTGCTGCGCCATCCGTTCCGCACCGGGGACGAGTTGCTGCGGCTGACCCGGCAGACCGGGCTCTCGGTCTCCTCGCTGATGCTGGAGAACGAGCGGGCGTGGCGGCAGGAGGGCGAGATCCGGGCCGAGCTGCTGCGGATCTGGGGGGTGATGGATGCCTGCATCGCGCGCGGCATGGAGCGGGAAGGCATCCTGCCGGGCGGTCTGAAGGTCAGGCGGCGGGCGGCGAGTGCGGCGCGCAGGCTGCGCGGCGAGGGCGCCCGGGCGGAGTCCGCCATGGAGTGGGTGACGCTGTACGCGATGGCCGTCAACGAGGAGAACGCGGCCGGCGGCCGGGTGGTGACCGCCCCCACCAACGGCGCGGCCGGCATCATCCCGGCGGTACTGCGCTACTACCTGGACTTCGTGCCGGGCGCGAACGAGGACGGAGTGGTGCGCTTTCTGCTGGCGGCGAGCGCGATCGGGATGCTGTTCAAGGAGAACGCCTCGATCTCCGGCGCCGAGGTCGGCTGCCAGGGCGAGGTCGGCTCGGCATGCTCGATGGCGGCGGGCGGGCTCGCGGAGGTGCTGGGCGGCACCCCGGAGCAGGTGGAGAACGCGGCGGAGATCGGCATCGAGCACAACCTGGGCCTGACCTGCGACCCGGTCGGCGGCCTGGTGCAGATCCCGTGCATCGAGCGGAACGGCATGGCGGCGGTGAAGGCGATCACGGCGGCCCGGATGGCGCTGCGCGGGGACGGGCGGCACCATGTCTCGCTGGACAAGGCGATCAAGACCATGAAGGAGACGGGGGCCGACATGAGCATCAAGTACAAGGAAACGGCCCGCGGCGGGCTCGCGGTGAACATCATCGAGTGCTAGCTCCTGGGCGGCCGACAGCCGACAGCCGGTCGCCGGTCGCCGGTCGCCGGTCGCCGGTCGCGCGGCGGGTTCCCCCGGGACAGGGGGGAAGGACGGGGGAACCCGCGCGCTCGGGGGCCGGAGGAGAAGCCCCCGGCTACGGGGCGGCCACCACCCGCTCAGCGGCGGCGATCATGGCGTCCAGCTGCGCCTTCGCCTCGCTCAGGCCCTCGGCGTACCGCTGGACGGCCCGCTCCTGGTAGGCGTGGTCGACCGCGAACCACACGCCCACCACGTTGTGGGCCGCCCGGCACTCCTGGTCGGCCACGGCGACCTGGATCTCGTACGCGGTGGGCAGCTGGGTCTCGCCCCACCGCCCGTCCGCGGCCGCCGCCAGCGGGTCGGGGTAGTCGAAGCCCTTGTCCCGCATGCACGCCGACCAGAGGTCGAACACCGCGCGGGTGCGCGCGTCGTTCCGGGCCGCGAACAGCGTGTCGAACTTGAGGTCCTCGGACAGATACGGGTCGCCCACCCACCCCTCGGGCGAGCCGGTGAGCCCCGTCCGCGCCTCTCCGGTGCAGCCGTAGTACGGCACGACCTCGCCGTTGATGATCTGACCGCCCGGGCCGAGCTTCTGGCCCGGGCCGTCCGATCCGGTCAGGGCCGTCAGCATCTCGCCCGTCGGCTGCGGGGAGGGCTCCCACTCGGGGAAGCCGCCCGCCCAGTGATAGCCCCACTGCGCCGCGTGCTCGGCGCTCTGGAGTCCGAAGCGGCCGTCGGTCCGGGTGGTCGGGGAGTCGGGAAGGCTGGGCTCGGGGAACCTCGGGACGCTGTAGTCGAAGGAGAACCGCGCCATGCAGCCGGACGCCAGCCGGTCGTACGCGGCGTCGACGGTCGCCCGCTGGGCCGGGTTCAGCAGGTAACCGTCCAGCGGCATCGCCCGGTCGTTGGCGTTGGTGATCACCGGGATCTCGGTGACGGGCGGGGGTTCCTCGGCGGTCGTCCTGGGCCCGTCCGTCGCGGCGCTGGTGGCGGCGGCACCGGTGGCCGCGGCGGCCAGGAGGAGCGGCACGGTGGCCAGGAGAGCGGACAGGCGCTGCACTGCACGAGACATGGTGGTGTGTTCTTCCCATTCGGCTGAGAGGAGGTACGTCGGCGGTACCGGGGTGCGAGCGCGGGTTGGGGCGGGGCCCGCTCCCGCGGGCCGGGGTACCTCATGGCGAACCGGCTCGCCGCGCGGCGTCGTTCACGTCCGGATCGACCCACCACTGCCAGCGCGGACTCGTCGCGAGGGCGCGTACCTCGGCCGCCGCGTACCCGGTCCCGGTCGCGATCACGATCACCCGCGTGCCGTCCGGGCGCAGTACGTCGGCCGTCAGCTCGGTGCCGGAGCCGACGGCCCGCTCCTGGGTGAGCAGCGCCGAACCGTCCGCCAGCCTCTCCGTCCGGCAGCCGTCGTCCCCCTCCTCGCAGGAGGGGTGGCGCCAGGCGCTCCGCGGCGCCGGCGGGTCGGCCGCCGCGCCCGGTTCCGGCTTGTCCGCCGGATCGCCGTACGGGGCACTGCCCCAGCGGTCCGCTCCCGGGTCCTGGACGAAGGCGCCCATCACCCATACCGCGATCTCACCGCCGTCCGCCGGCATGACCTGGCCGTAGGTCTGCGGGGCCGGGCTCGCCGGATCGATGTCCCGCGCGTCGGTGCCCGTCACCGAGGGGCTGTCCGGCAGCAGTTCGATCAGCAGCGCGACCGTGGCGGCGCCCGTCAGGGGTTCCTTGCCCGCCGGGGCGGGCGCGCCGCCGGGCGCGGAGAAATCGGGCAGGGCGACGGCCGGGGCCGGGGCCGCGCCCTGACCGCCCGGCAGGACGAACAGCAGCGTGGTCGCGGTCAGCGCGGCCGTCACCGCGCCCGCCGCGCTCCACAGCGCCACTCGCCTGCGGCGGCGGGCGCGGGTGCCCCGTGCCACCGCGCCCGCCAGCAGGTACTCGGTGCGCAGCGGGAGATCGTTCAGCGCGGTGTCGAGCGTGCGGGACAGCTCGGGGCCGTACCGCAGATCGTCGTCGTGCGAGGTGGTCCTGTCGCGCCGCACGGGTGCACCGTCCTTTCTGGTGTGGTGGGGTCCGGGTTCGGGTGGGGGTGCTGGAGTCAGTGCAGGGCGAACGCGTCCCGGCCGTCGCCGATCGTCCGGCGCAGCGCGGCCAGCCCCCTGCTGCTGCGGTTGCGTACGGAGCCCCGGCTCATGCCCAGCACGGCCGCGGTCTCCTCCACGCTGTGGTCCTCCCAGTAGCGCAGGACGACAACGGCGCGGTCGCGTACCGGCAGTTGGGCCAGGGCCGCGAGCAGGGTGACCCGCAGCGCGCTGTCCGGGCCCGGGGAGCCGCAGGGTTCGGGAAGCTCGGCCACGGGGCGCTCGGAGGAGCGGCGCAGCCGGCGGTGGGAGATGTAGGTGCGCATGAGCACGGTGTGCGCGTACGCCTCCGGGCTGTCCGCGCGCCGTGCCCGGGACCAGGAGGAGAAGATCTTGCCGAGCGCGGTCTGTACGAGATCTTCGGCGAGATGCCAGTCGCCGCTCATCAGCAGGGCGGAGCGGAAGAGTCTCGGCATCACGGCCCGTGCGAAGCCCTGGAACTCGTCGAGAGCGCTCGCGGCCGTGGCTCGTTCCCGCTCGTTCACCGCCGTTGATTCCTGCACGCCCCGGTAGACGCCTCGACCCCCGGTCCGTGTCACAGCTGTGCCGGAACTTTTTCCGCGGCGTCGCCGGCGGTGCGCTTCCCCGGTGTCAGCGGGGTGCCGAGAACGTCCTCGCGCGGCGGGCGCGCGAGGGCGGGGAGAAGGTGTTCATCACCAGCGGTACCAGCGACCGCGGCGGCCGTGGCCGGTCAGCGGGCGAACGACGAAACCCGCGACCCAGACGATCAGCACCAGCACCGCGATCCACCACAGGACCTTGGCGGCGAAGCCGATCACGAACAGGATCGCGGCGAGCAGCAGTACCAGCAGCATCGCAATCATGGGTCTGTCTCCTCCTCCTCGGCCCTCGGGGGGCGCGGCTGCGAGTACCCCGGGACCCGGTGGGGTTTAAACCCGGGCGATCGCGGTCAACCGGGAGAAAGTCCCCTGACCGAGCAGCACAGGAGCAGCACAGGAGGTGCGGCACCGTGAGCGAGAAGTCGGACGCGAACAGGGAGAAGGCCAGGGCCAAGGCGCAGCAGGCGAGCGGCAAGGCCAAGGAAACGCTGGGGCGGGCCCGGGACAAGGTCGCCGACCAGCGGGCGAAGCGGGCCAAGGGCAGCGAGGGGGGACGGTCGATGCGGGACCGGCTCAAGGACGCGCGGGACGCGTTCCGCGGCTGAGCCGGGGCCGGCGCCGGCCCCCGCCCCGGCCCTGCCGTTACGGCTGGGCGGGGCCGGGGGCGGAACCGTGCCCGCGCGGTGCGAATCGGGCGTGCGCCGAACCCGGCGGGAATCCCCGCCGGGTCGCTCGGCGTGTCCGGGTGGTGGGGGCAGCCGGTTGAGCGGCCGGCGGGGCGGGGTGGGTACCGGTGGCGGTGGCGGTGGTGCGGCCTCGTGGAGCGGAGCGACCCGGGTCGGTGCGACCGGCGGGGTGGGATGGGGGTGACGAGTGCCGTGGGGCAGCCGGAGCCACGCCGCCCGGCCACCACGCCCGCAAACTTTGGCAAGGCTAACCTAAATGCCAGTTCAGGCAGCTACCGGCCATTCGCCAAGCGTTCATCGGGTGCCCCCAACGGGCAGGAGTTTTCTTGGTCTTGAACGACCACCGTCACACTTTGCGCCTTTACCCTGAGACCAGGTCTCCTCATGTCCCCCACACCAGGAGGTTCAGTTGTGCATGCCCATGAGATGGCGGTCTTCGGAATCTCCGCAGCGGATGAGACCGTGTACCGGCATTTCCTCCGCAATCCGGACACCCATCCCGGGCATCTGCACCGGCTGTTCGACCTCGGCGAGGAGACCGTACGCGCCACCCTCGACCGGCTCGCCGGCCTCGGCCTGCTGAGACCCGGGACGGCCCCGGGCCGGATCACCCCCGCCACCCCGGAGACCGCCGTCGCCCGGCTCGCCGAACTCCGGTTGCGCGAGCTGTACCAGGAGGTGCAGCGGCTCACCCAGAACCAGCACATTCTTGCCACACTACGCGCGGAGACCACCATCAAGCCCAACGCTCCGCGCGGCATCGAGCAGTTGGACGGCTGGCCGCAGATCAGGGACCGGATCGACGATCTGGCGTTCTTCAGCCGCGCCGAGGTGCTGTACGCCGAGCCGATGGGCGAGGTGCCCGCCGAACGCATCGCCTACTGCGAGCCGCTGGCCCTGCGCGCCCTGCGCCGCGGGGTACGCATCCGCGCCGTCGTCCCGGCCGCCGCGCTGGACCACCAGCCGACCGCCGCCATGCTCAGCAAGCTGGTCTCGCGCGGCGCCCGGATCCGGGTGGCGGAGTCGGTCACCGAGCATGTGCTGGTCTTCGACGGCCACTCCGCGCTGATGCCGCTCGACCCGTGGGACTCCATCCGGGGCGCGCTGCTCACCCGGGGCACCACGCTGGTCGCCAACCTGGTCGGACTGTTCGAGAAGACCTGGGAGCGGGCCGAGGACATCGCGGTCCGCCTGGAGCGGCCCGGCGACGACGCCGCGCCGCTGTCGGAGGGCGAGCTGCGGGTGCTCCAGCTCATGTGCACCGTCGGCAAGGACGAGGCCGGGGCGCGGGGGCTCGGTGTGTCGGTACGGACCTACCGCCGCTACATCGCCGACGTGATGCGCCGGCTCGGCGCCACCAGCCGCGCGCAGGCCGCTCTGCTGGCCCGCGAACGCGGCTGGATCTAGGTGTGGTGTTCGGATTCTTCTCGGCTACTCCTGGGCCCAGCCGCGCAGCGCCGTGTCCGCCAGTGCCCGCCGCACCGCCTCCCGCGCCGCCGCCGCGTCCGTGTCGAACCGCAGCCGTACCCGGTCCGGCTCCACCCGCACCGCCTGACACGACAGTTGCGCGGGCAGCAGCCACAGCAGCCGCAGGGCGGTCGTCTCACCACCGGGTGCCCGGTCGTCGCGGCGCACGGCGATGATGTCCACGGGCCGTGCGCGCCCGTGCTTCCGGCGCTGTTCGTACTCATGCTCACGGAACATGCTCTTCGATGCCTCCGACCGTCTCCCGGGAGTGCCGCAGAGCACACCGGAACGCCCCGGTCATCGCCTCGATGCCGGTCGGCAGGGCGGTACGGACGTCCGGGGCGAACCGCGGCGAGTGGTTGGGCGGCAGCACGGAGGGCTGGTCCTCCGGGCCGGCCGGGGCATGGGCGGCGCGCCAGGTGGCGGCGCCGACCGTGCCCAGCATCCAGTACGCGCTCCGGATGCCCCGTCCCCCGTGCAGTCCGGCGCCCGCACCCGCGGGGCCGAACCAGGGAAAGTCCTCGGTGGCGGTCCCCGGCGGCAGGCCGGACACCCTGGACTTTCCGAACAACTCCCCGTGTGCGGCGCGCAGCGCCGCGGTCAGCCCCGCGTCGGGGGCCAGCACCGGTGACCGTGAGGTCTCGGTGAACTCAGGTGGGCGGTCCGCCCCGGACGCCGCGCTCTCGGCGCGCACGATCCGCCGTACCGCCGCCGTCATCCGCTCCAGCGTCGGCTCGCTGAACGCCCGCAGGCTGATCCCCAGTTCGGCGTGGTCCGGCACCACATTGGCACGGTCCCCGGCCCGCAGCCGTCCGACGGTGAGCACCGCCTGATCGGCCGGAGCGATCTCCCGTGCCACCACGCCCTGCAACCGGAGCACCGCGGCGGCGGCCATCACCACCGGATCCACCGTCAGCTGCGGCGTACCGGCGTGGCCGCCGCTGCCGTGCAGCACTGCGTCCAGGGTGACGCTGCCCGCCAGCACGGGCGCCCCGGGCGCGGCGTGCGCGAGGTACCCGGCGGGGAACGGCGCACCGTGCTGGGCCAGTACGGCGTCGGGCGGGCCGCCGATCAGCTCGTACAGGCCGTCGGCCAGCATGGCGCGGGCGCCGCTGAGGGTTTCCTCGGCGGGCTGTCCGACGATCACGGCGGTGCCGCCGTGCCAGTCCGCGGAGCGGGCCAGGGTACGGGCGGCGCCGGCCAGCGCCGCCAGGTGCAGATCGTGCCCGCAGGCGTGCATCACGCCGGGGACCGTACTGGCGTACTTCAGCCCGGTGTCCTCGGTCACCGGCAGCGCGTCGAGCTCGGCGCGCAGCACGACGACGGGTCCTTCGCCGCGGCGCAGTACGCCGGCCACTCCGTGGCCGCCGATGCCCCGGGTGACCGCGTAGCCGTCCTGCGCCAGCCAGTCGGCGAAGCGGGCGGCGGTGTGGTGCTCCGCGCCGGAGAGTTCGGGGTGGGAGTGCAGGTCGAGATACAGCTCCAGGGCGGGGCGGAGCACGTCGGGTGGTACGGGCGGTACGGGCGGTACGGCCACGGCGGCTCCCTCCTCACTCAGCGGGGCATCGATCATCGCGGTGCGGTGCCGCAGCGGCCGGTCAGGCCGCCGACAGAAGGTGTCAGCGTACTGACAGCGGTTGGCGGGCCCATCTGCCAGCGGGTGCGGCTGGAATGAGCGGGTGCCCCAGGGTACGCCGCTCGCGGTGGTGCTCCGGGGCCGAATCCCGCTTTCCGCAAAGGAGATTCCCATGTCGAAGAAGCCCGAGCTGGCCACCCTCGCCGACGAGATCCTGGAGCTGGAGTCGGAGACCTTCGAGATCTCGGACTACTCGGACGAGGCCGAGGTCGTGCTGGCCGGTTCCACCTCCTCCTCCTCCACCTCCACCTGCTCCAGCACCACGAGCACCACCTCCTGCTCCGCCTGATTCCGGGCAACCCCAGGACAACGGCCGTCGCCGGGACGCGCTTTCCGCTCCCCGGCGGCGGCCGTACGCGTGCCGGGACACCGGCTACGTCAGGGCGGTGAACAGCCGTTCCAGCGCCCCGACGACGAGGAAGGCGCCGAGCAGACCGACCAGCAGCCCGCCGGTCAGGTCCAGCACGGGGAGACCGGCCGCCACCCGGCTCGGCCGGCGCGGGTCGTACCGGACCCGTACCACGCCGCTCTCGTGGGTGGCGTAGAGCCGGCGGGCGGACTTCGCGGTGTGCACCGCGCCGTCCGCGGTGGTGAACCGGTACCAGGGATACACCCCGTCCTTGGTGATGTGGTTGTCGACGACGGTGGCTCGGGCCGGCGCCCCGCGCAGCGCGAGGATCAGCGGCGTCAGCGCGACGAAGCGGGCCGCCGCGAGGAGGAGCAGGCCGGCCAGGAGCACACCGTGCGGGACGGCCAGTTCGCCGAGCCCGGGCCGGGGATCGGTGAGCAGCAGGGCGGACAGCGTGACCAGCAGCGCATAGCCGGACACCGCCCAGCCCAGGGCGCGCCACGGCCCGCACCGGGCCCGGTCGGGCCGGGGGGCCGCCTCGGGGGCCGCCTCGGGGACCGGCGGCGGGGCGGCGAGCCCTCGCCCGGTCGGTGCCGGCGGTTCCATCGCTTGGACGAGCAGGGCGTGAAAGGCACGCACGTCGGGCGCGTCCGCACTGCGTACGGTGTACGAGACGGTGTGCGCCCCCCGGGTCAGGTCCAGCCGGATCCCCAGCCGGCCCGCTTCGCGCAGCAGTGTGACCCCGGTCAGCCGGGCCACCGGCAGCGCGACGGCACCGTCCGGGTCCTGGAAGGTCACCACGCCGTCCGCCAGCTCGAACCTGCCGTCCTCGCCCCGTAGTACGCCCGATGTTCCTCTGCCCACGCCGGACCTCCGCGGAGAAAAATGTTGGCCCTCGGGACGGAGGGGCTGCGAGACTTCCCCGATGGCCGACCGACAGTTCGAGGACACGAGCCTCGCCGCGCTGTACGACCTGTTCTGCCCGTGGGATCCGCGCGGCGACTTCGGGTACTACTTCCCGATGGTAATGGCGGCCGACAGCGTCCTGGATGTGGGCTGCGGCACCGGGATGCTGCTGCACCGGGCCCGGGAGGCCGGACACACCGGGCGGCTCACCGGGCTCGATCCGGCCGCCGGGATGCTGGAGGTGGCCCGGCGGCGTACCGACATCGAGTGGGTGCACGGCGTCCTCCCCCCGGTGGGCTGGGTGGCGGAGTTCGATCTGGTGGTGATGTCCGGCCACGCCTTCCAGGTGTTCGTGACCGATGACGACCTGCGCACGAACCTGGCGGCGATCCGCGCCGCGCTGCGCCCGGACGGCCGCTTCGCGTTCGACACCCGCAACCCGGCGGACCGCGCCTGGGAACGCTGGTCCGCCGCGTACGCGCGCGAGGTGACCGGGCCGGGCGGCGAGCGGGTCCGCTCCGAGCACCGGGTGACGGCGGTCGGCGGCGGCACCGTCAGCTTCACCACCGCCTACACCACCGACGGCGGCCCGCCCGAACTGAGTCACAGCACCCTGCGCTTCCTGGACCGCCCGGAGCTGGCCGGCTTCCTCACCGGGGCCGGCCTGGAGATCGTCACCCAGCACGGCGAGTGGGACGGCTCCCCGGCGGCGGACGACAGCACCGAGATCATCACCGTCGCCCGCCCCGCCCGCCCCGCCCGCCCGCACTGACCGTCACGGGAAGGGGTGCGGGGCCGGGTTGAGGTCCCGGGTCGCGGCCAGCCGGTGCAGGCGGGGCATCAGGGGGGCGCGCTGGCGGCGGTGGCCGAAGTCCAGCGGCAGCAGTCCGGGGACGATGGCGGCCACCGTGTGCAGGCCGATCCCGCGCTGTTCCGGGGTGGTCTGGTCGACCGCGATCACATCGTGTCCGGCGGCCGTGAGCGCGTCGCGCACCGCGTGCAGGTCGTCCAGGAGATCGCCGGTACGGGGCCGGGCCGCCTCCCAGTCGGCGAACACCTCGTGCAGCGGTACGGCCGGGGACGGGGCGAGGAAGTTCTCCGCGTGCCGGGCCATCTCCGGCAGGCCGTACAGCTGGGCGTGGTCCTTGAGGTGTTCCACCTTGCTGTAGTCCTGGGCCATCGCCTTCAGTTCGGGGATGCGCTCGCCGACCTGGTAGGGCAGGTGCGGGATGTAGGTGAGCACCTCGGACAGCGCGCCGTCCACCGCCGACTCCGCGTCCAGACCGGCCGCCGCGCCGAAGGACAGATAGCCGGGGCCGCCGTCGCGCCGTACCGCAACGCCGGTGATCACCGGCATCGGCAGATCCGCGCGGGTGTCGAAGGCCCGCACCTCGTAGCCGAGCAGCGCCGCCCGGTCCAGGGCGGTGCGGACCGCCGGGTCGCGGCAGCTGTCGAGGTCGATCCGGGTGGGGCGGGTCCGCCCGTACCAGGCGACCAGGAACGCGTCGCGTTCGATCAGCTCCAGCAGCCCGAACAGGATCGCCTCCGCCAGGGTGCCGCCGGTGGCGCAGCCGTTGGAGCATTCGAAGACGAAGTTGTCGGAACGTTCGCCCGCGCCGTAGTGGGCCAGCCGGGCCGGCACCAGGATCGGGCGGTCCGCGCGCAGCGAGTGGCCCCACAGCCAGGGCAGTTCGCGGTCCGGGTCGAAGGGGGACAGCAGCGGGTCCGCCCGGTAGGTGGCCTCCGGGTAGAAGCCGCACTCCGCCGGGTTGAGCACCGCCGCCGCGCCGTGGGTGCGCAGCAGGGCGTGGTACGAGGCGCGGACCGGCTCGGTGCCGCGCCGCGAGTGGGTGCCGGCGTAGCGTTCCAGACCCTCCAGGAAGGCGAGCCGGCGGCTGGTGTCGTAGCGGGACGCCTGGCCGCTCCAGGTCACGTCGTTGAGCCCGGCGTAGCCGCGTACGAAGTGGCTGCCGGAGACCGGGGCGGTGGTGGTGGACACCGGGTTGAGTTCGGTGCGCGAGCCGAGCGCGCCGCACACCGGGTTGGCGAGGGCGGTTTCGGGCAGCGGGTAGGAGGCGAGCGGGCGGGTACGGTGCCCGGCCGTCCTGGGTGAGGGGGTCAGCACCATGCGGGCGCGCTCCGCCGACTCCTGGGTACGGCGTACGCAGTGCGGGCACAGCGGGTCCGGCAGCAGCGGGAAGGTGGCCAGGGCCAGGGTGGACAGGTCGATCCGGGTGACGCGGGCGGGTTCGCCGGGCGGCACGGCGCGGGTGGCCAGCGCGGTGCGGGTGGCCCGGATGGCGTCCAGCGCGTAGTCGGTCAGGACCGGCCAGGCGGTGCCGCCGTCCGGGGCGAAGCCCAGCTCCAGCGCCTCCCGTTCGGAGCGGGTGCGCAGCCGCTGCCAGCGCATGGCGAGACAGTGCCCGCAGCCCGCGTCCGTACCCGTCCCCGTACCCGTACCCGTACCGCCGCTCCCCCACGGGCCGAGCAGCACGGCGCGGGAGCTGAGGTGCACGGTGGCGGCGGGGCGGTCGTCGGCGTACGGGTCGGACCCGGCGGACTGGAGCGCGTCGGTGGCGCCCAGCGGGACCACGGTGGTGCCCAGGGCGTCCGCCAGTTGTGCGCGGGCCGCTTCCAGGGGGGTGGCGGTGGGGTTACGCATGACGTGGGGTGGCCCCTTCTCAGGTGCGGTCGCTCCAGCGGAAGGTCTTCAGCGCCAGCGCGCCGAAGACCACGGCGAACAGCGCCAGCCCGGCCGCGCCCACCGCGATGTCGGCGCCGGAGCCGGAGCCGGTGAGGGCGGCGGAGACGCCGTTGTTCAGATACTTCAGCGGGAAGATCCACGACAGGGTCTGCATCCAGGACGGCATGGCGTCCAGCGGGAAGAACGAGCCGGACAGGAACGCCATCGGCACCATCAGGCAGTTGGCGACCGCCGCCACCGCCTCGGGGGTGCGGGCGTAGCTGCCGACGATCGCGCCCAGCGCCAGGAACGCCGTGACCCCCAGCACCAGCACCGGGACGGCCAGCGGCCAGCCGGCGGCCAGTTCGAGGCCGAAGGCGGGCAGCAGCGCGACGGCGACGAAGAGCACCGCCTGGACGAGGCCGATGCCGATCGACAGCACATAGCGCGAGCCGAGCACCGTGGTCAGCGGGGTCGGGGTCATCCGGATGACGCGCAGCAGGTCATCACGCCGCCACTGCATCAGCACGAAGCCGACGCCGAACACGGCGGCGTTGGCCACGCCCCAGGACAGCACGCCGGGGGCGATGTACGCGATGTAGGGACGGCCGCTCTCCTCCACCGTCTGGCCGCTGAAGATCAGCCCGAAGACCACCAGGAAGAGCAGCGGGAAGGCGAAGGTGAAGAAGAGGGTGGTCTTGTCGCGGGTGTAGGCCCGGTAGCCGGCCTCGCTCAGGGCCGCGTAGGCGCTCATGTGTGGTCGTACTCCGTCGCTTCCGGGCCGGTTTCAGGGCTGGTGGGTGAGCTGGAGGTAGACGTCCTCCAGGGTGGCGGTGCGGGTCTGGACGCCGTGCAGGCCGCCGGCGGCCTTCTCCACGGCGGCGAGCAGCGGGCCGGCGTCGGCGGTCTCCAGGATCACGGCGTCGCCGTCCAGCGACGCCGCGATGACGCCGGGCAGAGCGCGGGCGGCGTCGAGGGTGAGCCGGTCGGCGGGGACGACGAGGCGGGTGGCGGCGGAGCCGGCGGCGATCAGCCGGTTGGGGGTGTCCAGCGCGGTGACCTTGCCGTCCACGACGATGGCGACCCGGTCGCACAGCGCTTCGGCCTCGTCGAGGTGGTGGGTGGTGTAGACGATGGTGCGGCCGGCGCCCTTGAGTTCGCGCAGCACCTGCCACAGTTCGCGGCGGGCCTGGGGGTCGAGGGCGGCGGTGGGCTCGTCCAGGAAGATCAGTTCGGGGTCGTGGACGAGGGCGGAGGCGATGGCGAGGCGCTGCCGCTGGCCGCCGGAGAGGTCCTCGACGCGTACGTCCGCCTGCTCGGTGAGCCCGACCCGGGCCAGGGTACGGTCCACGGCCGCCCGGTCGGCGCGGTAGAGGGCGGCGACGGTGCGCAGGTGCTCGTGCGCGGTGAGCCGGACGAAGAACGCCGAACTCTGGGTCTGGAGGCCGATCCTGGGCAGCAGCGCGGTGTCGCGCGGCCAGGGGCGGTGGCCGAGGACGGTGACGGTGCCGTCGTCGGCCTGGCGCAGGCCCTCCATGATCTCGATGAGGGTGGTCTTGCCGGCGCCGTTGGGGCCGAGCAGTCCGAAGAACTCACCCTGGGCGATGGTGAAGGAGATACCGTCCACGGCGCGCTTGGCGCCGTAGCTCTTGTGGATGTCGAGAAGTTCGACGGCCGGGTCGGGGGTGGGCACGGGGGGATCTCCTTCTGGCGGTTCAGCGGTTCAGCGGTTCAGCGGGTGAGCAGGGTGTGCGCGAGGACGGCGAGGACGGTGAGCACGGCGAGGACGGTGAGCACGGCGGTGGCGGCGTACCCGGCGTACACCCGGCGGGCGCGGCGCGGGTAGGCGGCCAGCGCCGTACGGTCGCGGCGCGCCGCGGCGGCGAGGTAGGTGCGGCTGGCGGCGGCGAGGCCGGTGGCGCCGACCGCTTGGCAGACGATGGTGTAGCCGTCCAGTGGGGGGAGCGGGATGAGCATGGTGAAGGCGTGGAGGGAGCCGAGGAGGAGCAGCCCGGCGAGGGCGTCCCTGGTGGCGCCGTCCGGGGCGAGCAGCCACCAGCCGAAGAAGGGCAGCAGGAGCAGGGCGTTCATCACGGCCCCGGCCGCCGCGATGTGGATACGGCGCCAACGCGTCGCCAGATAGCGGTAGTTGTCGACCGTGCAATACATGATCACCATCGGTAGCCGCCAGCGCAAGCCGATCTCGCTGACCGTGCCGCCGTAGTGCCGGGCGGCGACGCCGTGGGCGAGTTCGTGCGCGGCGGTGCTCAGCCACAGCAGGGCGAAGACGCCGGCGAGCAGCACGGGGTGGGTGAGGACGGTGACGGCGCCGTCGAGCAGTTGGCCCGCGTGCAGCGCGAGGGTGATCTCCATGGCGGCGATCAGCGCCAGCAGCGGTGCCATGCGGCGGGGCGTCAGGAGCGGGCGTACGGCTCGGTGCAGGCGGGTGGCGGTGGCGCCGGCGTCGGCGACCAGGGGGAGGGTGCCGCGCAGCAGGCGGTTGGCGGGGCGCTCCGGCGGCGGGGCGGCGTCGGTGGCGGGGCCGGCGATCGGGTCGGCGGCGTCGGCGTCGGCGGCCGGCTCCGGGGAGTCCGCCAGCAGCCCCTTGGTGCCGAGCAGGGCGAGCAGCTGCCGCCAGTTGGCGTCGCCGAGCCGCCGCCCGTACTGCTCCGCGTACGCCGTACCCAGTTCGGTGAGGGTGCGGTGACCGTCCATCCGGACCAGCAGGAAGTGTTCGCGGACCCCGATCTCGAACGACTGGCCGCTGCCCGGGTGGTGGACCAGATGCACGGTGCGGGGCCCGTACAGCAGCGGCTCGCTCAGCAGCACCCCCGCGCGCAGCGCCGGCCGGTAGTCGGCCATCGCGGCGGCGCCCGTCACGGGGTCATCACCCACTCGCGCAGCGCGCGGCCCAGGACGTGGGAGAGATACGCCTCGTCCTGGATGGTGACATGCAGCCGGTTGTTGGTCATGTGCATGTACGGGGAGAGGAGCCGGACCAGCGCCTCGTCCGGATCGGTGACGCACTCGTCGCGGTCCCCGTCCCAGGACCGGAACACCAGCTGCCCCGCCACCGCCAGCGCGTGCGCCCGCTCCCGCAGCTCCACGCAGTGCGTGGCCCAGCCGGCCAGGAACCCGGGCAGCCGCCGCGGCTCCCCGGCGGCGATCGCCGCCCGGATCCGCGCGTACCACCGCGCCAGCTCCGGGCCGACCTCGGCGGTCTTGCGCTCGTACTCGGTGGAGCCGATGAACCCGGTGCCGGGGAACGCCCGGTGCCAGAAGGTGTAGTAGCTGTCCAGATAGTCGGCCAGCTCGCGCTCGCCGGGCACGAAGGCCGCCGACATCACCATCATCAGCTGCGCCGACGTACCCAGCAGCACGGTACGCAGATGCAGATTCTTGGTGCGGAAGGCGTCGATGACCAGCTCGCTGGAGTGCCGGAAGTGCCACTCCGCCAGCTCGATTCCCGCCGGGCCGCCGTACTTGCCGTACTCCGGCTCGTACGGCATCGGCGCGTGGCTGTTGTTGGGCCGCAGATTCATCTGGCCCTCCGCGTTCAGGTACGCGCCACGCTCGTCCTCGCGGAACTCGATCTCGAAGAGCTGGTTGTAGAAGTCCTTCAGGAAGCCGGCGTCCACCTCGTACAGCGCCGGGCGCTCGGCGAGAAACGCGTCGATCGCCGCGCCGGTGCGGCGGCGTACCTCCGGCTCGGCGGCGGCGCTCACCGGCTTCAGGCGCAGCCGCACATGCGGCCCCTCCAGCCAGTAGTTGATGAAGAACCAGCCCGCCAGCAGCCCGTCCGCCTCCAGTTCGGCGACCAGCGGACGGACGCAGTGCAGCAGCAGCGGGCGCGGGTTGGCGGCGTAGTGGATGTGGGTGGCCTGCCAGGCGCCGGGCGCCGTGGTGGTCATGGGCTGCGGCATCAGAAGGTCTCCACGGACAGCTCGGCGACATGGGTGCCGCGTTCGGTACGGGTGTGCAGCGAGTGCTCGCCGGGCAGCGCCTCACGGAAGACGGCCCGGGCGGCCGGCGACTTCAGCAGCGCCTCGAAGGCGGCCAGCGACAGCGGGCTGTCGAAGTCGACGAACTGCGGCTTGGCGCCGGTGGCGCCGCGCGCCCCGCTGTCGGCGACGGTGACGAACACCCGCGCGGGCAGCCGGTGCCGGCGCCGCCAGCGGTGCCAGCCAAGGAACCACTCCGGCTCGGCCATCCCCGGGGCGCGCAGCGGCAGTACGGAGGCGGGCGCGCTCCAGCTGCGCCGGGCCAGCACCAGCTCGCCGTGCCGCACCCGGGGGCGGTGCGTGACGCCCTCGTCCGGCGCCGACTCCGGAACCCCGCCCCACACATCGACCGGGGCCATGGAGCTGGGGGACAGCAGCAGCAGGGTGCGCGGGATCTCCGGGAGCGCGAGCGGGACGAGGTACCCCAGGTAGACCGGGATGACCTCGGTGCCGCCCAGGCGCGCGGAGCGCAGCGTGAGCCGGTCGGCGGCCGGGTCGTGCTCCAGATACAGATCGTCGAGATGGAGCCGCTGCTCCTCGGGTACGCCGCTGGTCTCGCCCGGGCAGACGATCTCGTGGTCGGTGAGCCGGGCGTGCAGATTGAGGTTGGAGGTGACCGGGCCGCCGGTGACCTCCGCGAAGACCGCGCCGGGCGGCTGGAGGGCGCGGTTGCGGTCGCGCAGCGCGGCGGTGGTGTCGGGGCCCAGGGCGTGGGTGAAGCGGCTGAACGGGAACGACAGCCCGCCGTAGGAGCGGTTGAGAACGGCGAGGCGGCCGGCGAGCTGGATGTGGTGGCTGTGCAGTGGCCGGGTGGGCGCGGCGGGGGCGAGGGCGCCGGCCACCTGGTCCAGGAGCGCCTCGTCGAGGAGCAGATCGTCGTCGGGGTGGGTATCGGCGCGCTGACCGCCCTCCCAGCGCTCCCAGCGCTCGCGCATGCCGTCCGCGAAGGCGCGGCGGGCGGTGTCCAGGGCGGTGAGGGCGGGCAGTCCGAGCCAGTTGGGCTCCGGGACGTAGCGCCCGGCGGCGTCGAAGGGCGTGCGGCGGGCGGTGAAGGAGAGGTACTGGTCGAAGAAGTCCTCGTGGAAGTCGTGGACCAGCTTCAGCAGATCGTCGCAGCGCCCGCCGCGGCCGTAGCGGGCCAGGAAGAAGCCCTGGAAGGTGATGCGCTGCGGCAGGGTCAGATCGAAGGCGGGCAGCACGCGTTCCACGGCGCGCAGGCCGGTGGCGACCGGCCGCTCCCAGGCGGCGCGCGGGGTGCGTACGGCGGGGGCCAGGGCGTCCTCGTACAGCAGTGTGCGGGGCACCCGGGGCGTGGTGGCCCCGAGGTCGCTCTGGACGGCGGCGAGCTGGGCGCGCAGTCGGTCCAGCAGGGTACGGCGCTCGGCGGGTCCGGCCGCCGGGTAGCGGTCCAGGGCGGCGGCGGGCTCGTCGAGGGCGGCGGCGACCCGGTCGGCCCAGGGGCGGCGCAGCGTACGCAGGGACTCCTGGAAGGCGCGCAGCGGATCGGTGTCGTGGACCTGGGTGCGCAGGGCCGGGATCTGCACCATGCCGACGTCGAGGAGGGCGGACAGGTAGCGGTCCACCTCGGTGGGTTCGGCGCCGCTCACCTCGGTGAGCCAGGCGGCGAGTTCTCCGTAGCGCAGTTCGGGGCGGCGCTCGAAGAGGCCGAGCATCCGCTCCAGGGCGCCGCTGCGGCGCAGGAAGAACAGCCGGTCCTTGACGGTGTCGAAGGTGACGGCGGTGTCGTCGTCGCCGGCGGTCACCCAGCGCCGTACGTACCGCACCCGGTCCTCCTCGCGGCCCCAGCCGGAGGCGAGGGCGACCGGGAGATCGGCGCGGCGGGCGGGGTCGGCGGTGATGGCCTCGGCGATCCGGCCGAGGGCGAGGACGTTGAGGCGCGGGTGGCTGTGCCAGGGGCCGGCGGCGTCGAGGCTACGGTCCGGGGCGGCGGCGCTGGCGACGTGGGCGTCGGGGGCGGGTTCGGGGTCGGGATCGGCGGTGAACTCGCCGAGTGCCACCCCGGTGAACGTGGCGAACGGGCTGGTCTTGGCGGCGGTCCGGTACACGTAGGCGAGCAGCGAACGCTCGATCTTCCGCGACCGCTTGTCGTCCTTCGGGGCACGCAGATAGCCGTCGAGCTGACCGTCGAGCGCGGGCGAGGCGAGCAGCAGCCCGGAGCGCAGCCGCTCCCGCGCGGCGAGTTCGCGCAGCGCGGCGCGGGCGTCGCCGGTCTCGGCGGCGAGCAGGGCGGCGCCGTCGTCGATCCGCGCGGCCAGCGCGCGGCGTTCGGTGAGCCAGCCGCCGAGCGCGGCGCCGGTGACCGGGTCGAGCCGTTCGACCAGCGCGAGGCCGGCTTCGGCGGCGCGCGGCAGCCGGTTGTTGAACACCTCACGCCGCAACCGCAGCAGATCCCGGCGGGTGCCGCTGTCGTCCTCGCCGGTCAGCGCGACGAGATCGTGCAGCAGATCCCCGATCCGCTCCCCCTCGGCGCCGAGTCGCCCGGTGCGCTCCAGCACCTCGTCCGCCCACCCCCGCGACGCGGGACAGCGCAGCCCCTCCAGCGCCTCGACGGGCAACCCCCCGACCCGCAGCATGAAATGCCGTCCGAGCCCGCTCATCGCCCACACCCCCCGACCGCGCCAACGCCACGCCGGAGGCCGGTGGCGGCCGAGGGCGCCGGTGCCTCGATGCCGGGCGGACCGGCAGACCCGGCCGGCGCATACCGCCCCGGCGAGGCGACCACCCGCTCCGGGCGTGTGCGCGGCAGCCGGCCGCGGCTTCCCGGTCCGTACCGGCCGATGGCGCGCGGAGCGCCCGGCCGGGCCGGGCCGCGACATCCCCTCCCGGACCCGAACGGCCCGCGCGCCGACAGCGGGCCGCGACGCCCGCCACGGCGGTGTCCCGCAGTCCGGGCGGCGCCCGGCAGCGGACCCCGGCTGCCGGACCGTTCCGGGGCGTGGGTGACATCGAGCGCGTGCGACAGGTGACCCCGGCGAGCGGCCTGCGGTGCCGGTACCGGCCGCCGGCCGGCCGACGCGTCGAACGCCCGCCCGGGCCGGCCGGTGGCGGGCCGGCCGCCATGGCGTCGCATGCCGCCCGCGCCTTCGGACACCGGGCCGGAGTGCCGGCCACCGGGGCCGACACACGGTGCCTGCGACCAACCGGCCGCGCGCCACGACCCGGTGACGGCGCGTGCGGGGGACCGCCGGGCCGCGCCGGGGTCGGGCACCCGGCGCCCGGTGCGGTCCCGGCCGGGTCCGGCCCCGGGCCCGCGCGGCGCGACGCCCCATCGGCGACCCGTCGCCCGCGAGCCGGCCGGAGCCTCGAACGTCCGCCCCGCAGCGGGCCTGCTCCCCTGCACCGCTCCCGGCGGACCGGCACCACCCGCGCCCCGCGCCGCTCCGGCGCCTGCGGGGGACCGCCGGGCCGCGCCGGGGTCGGCCGCCCGGCGGCCGGTGCGGTCCCGGGGGGTTCCGGGGGCGTGGCCGCGCGGCGTCGTCGCCCGAGGGTCTTCGCCGGCCGGGGGTGGCGGGGGGTGGGGATGGCTCCGCACGGGGGTGGTCTCCTTTGCGCCGTCAGGCGATTTCGTAGCGGAAGTCGGCGGGTGAGGGGCGTTCGTGGCCGAGGAGCATGATCAGCAGCGGGGCCTCGTCCGTGGCCAGCAGGTCGAGTTCCTCGCGGTAGGAGATGTTGTCGAAGCCCAGCGCCACCCCGCAGCCGATGCCCAGCGCCGCCGCGGCGGTGTAGGTGGCCTGGGCGATGGCGCCCACCGTGGCGTTCACCACGCGGTAGCCACGGTCGCCGACCGCGTCCAGGACGGCGTGGGTGCGCAGCGTGGGCACCAGGACCACGCCCGCCTGCTCCAGGTTGTAGTTGGACAGGAAGTAGTTCTTCTGAAGGAAGGGACCGGGCGGCCCGGCGCTCACCAGACGCAGCGCGCCGCGCTCCGGGTCGTAGGCGTACGCGCCCGGCGGTACGCCGTCCACGTGGCTGACGAACGCGTACAGCGTGGCCAGTCCTGGCCCGCCGCCCGCCCGGGCCGTGTCGCCGCCGAGCGCCGCGCCCGCGTGGGCGGCGGCCAGCGCGGCGGTCAGCTGGGCGGCGCTGAGCGGGCGCTGAGCGGCGAAGCGGCCGAAGCTGCTGCGCCGGGAGCGCAGCGCGCGCCGTACGTTCATGGTCAGCGGCGCCGCCTCCGGCAGCTCGTACGCCGCGGTCTCCGCCGCCGCCGGGCGCGCCGCCGCCGGGGCCAGCGCGCCCGGCGCCGGCCGGTCACCTGCCCCGGCCGCCGTCGTCCGCTGCATCTCCTTGAGTGTGTCGAAGGTCAGCACCGTACGGGAGCGTTCGGCGTCCCGGTGCCGCACCGCTACGGGCGGCGCGGGCGCGGCAGGCGCGCCCGTGGCGGCGCCGCCCGCCCACGACAGCGGCACCACCGCGAAGACGCCCTCCGCCTCCGGGTCCACCCCCAGCAGCCGTTGCAGCCGCGCCTCGTCGAACCACAGCGCCGGCTCGATCTCCAGGCCGCGCGCCCGCGCCCACGTGCGCCACGTACCGAGCAGCGCCCCCAGATCCATGCTCACCGCGTGGAAGGAGAAGCTGTTGTACTTGAAGGAGTTCTGCCAGTACTTGATGCCGAGCACCAGGTACTGGTCGGTCCGCTCGGGCCCCGGCGCGCCCTCCCCCAGCGCCGCCCGGATCTCCCCGGTCACATCGCCCGTCAGCAGCCGCCGCATGCCGTGGTGCCGCGCCGAGTAGTAGTGCAGCCCCGGCAGCCCGGGCCCGCCGGCCCCCGAGGCCCAGTAGACGGCGACCGGGTACAGGCCGCCCCCGGAGGCCGTGCCGCGCGACCAGTTGGCCATCGGGTAGCTGGGCAGCGCGCTCAGATCGGTGTTCGCCTGGACGCCGAGGCGCCGGCCGGTCAGCCCGTACGAGTCCCGCAGCAGCCCGGAGAGCGCCGGCAGGGTGAAGCCACCGGCCGCCTCGCCGTCCCCGAACAGGCCGCTCGCCAGCGTCGCGTCGTCCGGCACGCCGTCGTCCGCCGGCAGCGGCACGATCTCCGTGCCCGGATAGAACTTGGTCTTGCGCGGCCCGTCGCTCCAGTCGGGTACGAAATTCACCGGCTCCATCGGGACCCGGCCGCGCGACATGATCGCGTCCGCGTAGTCATGGGCGAACCCCATGGGTCTGCTCCGATCAGGGGAAGGGGTGGGGGGCGGGGTTGAACTCGGCGGGCGTCAGGTCGGTGGCGCGCAGCCCCGCCTCGCGCAGCGCGGTGCGCAGCCGGGGCATGCCCAGCGCGCGCTGCCGCGCCCAGCCGAAGTCGATGGGCAGCAGCCCGGGAACGAGTACGGAGACCGTGGTCAGGCCCAGGTCGCGCTGTTCGGGCATGGTCTGGTCGACGACGATCACCTCGAATCCGGCGTCGGTGACGGCGTTCACGCAGACGGTCAGGTCCTCGCGGATGTCGGCGGAAACCGCGGGGGTGGCCGGGACCACACCGTCCAACCCGAACCGCTCGCCCAGCGGATGCCGCCGTCCGCGCGGGCCGTCCAGCAGGAAGCCGGCGTGTTCGCCCATCTCCGGGACGCCGTACACCAGGGGGTGGTCGTGCAGGGCTTGCACCAGGTCGAAGTCGGCGGCCATGGCGCGCAGCCGGGCCTCGTCGCGCTCGGTGCGCCCGGGAAGGTTGACGGCGTCGGTGGCGATCTCGCACAGCGCGGAGGCGAGGGCCGATTCGGGGTCCAGGCCGGCGCCGGCGCCGAAGCACATCCGGCCCATGCCGCCGTCGGGGCGGGCGGCGACCGCGGTGATGACGGGGATCGGGAAACTCACCCGGGTGTCGAAGAACCGCGCCTCGTACCCGTACATCGCCAGCCGGTCCACCATGTGGCGGGTGGCGGGGCGGGTGCTGCTGTACGGGTCGAGTTCGGGGAGCGCGGCGCGGCCGTACCAGGAGAGCAGGAACGCGTCGCGCTCGATGACCTCCATGAGCCCGAAGTAGATGGCTTCTTCGAGTGAGCCGCCGGAGGCGCAGCCGTTGGAGGACTCCTGGACGAAACGGTTCTCCAGGCCCGGCGCGTGGTAGTACGTCAGCACTTCCGGCACCAGCAGCGGGCGGCCCTCGCGCAGCGAGTGGCCCCAGACCCAGGGGATGACCCGGTCGGGGGTGAACGGCGGGATGTGCGGGTTGGCGGCGTGGAAGGCGTCGGAGTACAGGCCGCAGGTGCGCGGATCGAGGGCGGGTACGGAGCGGGCGCGCAGCCCGTCCAGGCTGTCGTGCACGGCGGCGGTACGGCCGCGGGCGCGCATGCCGGCGTACCGTTCCAGGCCCTCCAGAATCCCGATGCGAACGCTGTTCGCAAAGGTGTCGGCGTGGCCGCCCCAGAACGTCTCGCGCAGATACTCGCCCGACCGCATCGAGAAGCAGCCGATGGTGGCGGAGGTCGAGGTGGAGGACACGTCGTACACGACGGTGGAACCGAGCGCGCCGCACACCGGGTTGGCGTAGGCGTCGGTGGGGAGTTCGTAGGAGTCGATGTCGCGGACCCGGAAGGTGCCCGGCTTGTGCTTGGGCGCGGGACGCAGCGTGAGCGTGGCGGCCTCGGCCGTGTCGGGCTCGGTACGGCCGCAGGCGGGGCACTCGGGATCGGGCAGCAGGGGGTAGCGGCGTACGCCGAGGGTCTGGAGGTCGACGAGGTGGACGGCGGCGTACGGTCCGGCTGCCGCCTCGCGGGCGGCGATGAGCGCGGTGACGGCGTCGGCGGCGAAGGGGGTGGCGTAGGGGTATGCCCCGGCGGCGCGGGTCGCCCCGGCGGCGGGGCTCAGTTCGAGGGCGTCGCGCAGGGCCACCGACCTGACGGACTGCCAGCGGCGTTCCAGGCAGCGGGCGCACGGGCGCGGCCGGCCGGGGGCGTGGTCGGGAGAGGGCAGCGGGCCGACGATCGCGTAACGGCCGTAGATCCGTACCGGAACGTCCTGCCCGGCGGCGAGCGGAGCGGTGTCGGCGAAGGCGTCACGCACACCCAGCGCCGCCACGTCCGTGCCGGGCCGTGCCCGCCGGATCAGCGTGGCGAGTTCAGCGGCCGGCATGGGTCACCTCCAGGGCGGTACGGGGCGCGATCCGCGCCGTGGCGGCCCGGGGCGGGCGGAGCGGGCCGGCCGGGGGCGGCCCGCCGGGCGCCCGGCGCCCGGCATCGGACTTCACGTCAGTGACGCGCATCGGTGTCGGCCTCCGGCAGCAGGACGCGGGCGGTGTACAGGCCGCCCGTGCGCAGGTCGGTGGGTGTGGTGTCCGCGTACAGGGCGTCACGGCCCGCCGCGCGCAAGCGGTCCAGGATCGCCCCGGGGGTGGTGTCGGGGCCGGCCGGGGCGGGGCCGTCGGTGGTGGCGATGGTGCCGGGCGCCAGATCGGGGAGCAGCGCATCGCCCGGGTCGGCGTCCGGCAGTTGCGCCTGCCCCAGCAGGTCGCGCAGCGCGGTGACCGCCGCCGCCCGGCGGCTGAGGTCGGCGCCGATCGCCCAGCGGCCGTCGGCCGCGCGGGCCAGCACCACATGGGCGCCGGAACGTTCCGCCTCGCCCAGGTCCAGCAGTTCCGCCGCCAGTTCCAGGCGCTGGGCCGAGGTGTGCAGGAACGTCAGCTCCGGATCCTCCTCACCCTCCGCCGCCACCGGCCGGACCCGCGTCGTACCGCGCACCGCGCGGGTCAGCGCGTCCAGCGCCAGCGCCGACAGCAGCGCGTGGCCGGCCGCCTCGGCCGCGCTCTCCCCCGCGCCGGTGCCCCCCGCCCCGGCGAGCCGCCGCCGGTCACCGTTGTGCGGGCCGTACGGGCGCAGCGCCGCGGCGGGTACGGCGGCCCGCTCCTTGGTCAGCAGCGAGGTGACCGCGCTCCACGCCGCGACCTCGGCGCGCTCGCCGCCGGCCAGCAGTACGGGCAGCTCCCCGGGGCCGCCGGGCAGCAGCGGGGCAGGCACGACCCGCTCCACATACACGGCGGCCGCCGTTCGCAGTGCCCGCAGCCGGGCGCCGGCCAGATGGTGCACGTCGAAGGCGGCGATGGTGCGCCGGCCGCCGCCCGCCGCGCCCAGCGGCAGTTCCACCCGGGCCACCTTGAGCGGCAGCTGGGTCAGCGACTCGTCGTCGTAGCGGGCGAAGACCCCGGCGTTCGGCCGGACCAGCGCGGTGGCCAGGCCGTTGAGCCGGTCCACCAGTTCCTCGGCGTCGCGCGCCGAGGCCACCGTCGCGGTGCGGGACACCGTCAGGGCGTCCGGCAGCCCGTCCGTGTCCGGGGCGGGGGCGCCGGCCCCGCACAGCTGGCAGCGCGGATGCGGGCGCAGCGGCTCGGCGACCACGTCCAGCGACTCCAGGTCCTGGATGAGGATCTGACCGTCCGTCTCGGCCGGCAGCGCGCCGGTCGCCGCCCGGAACACCTCGTACCCCAGCAGATTGCCGGTCATCGCCGCGATCGGTCCGCTCAGCGGCCCGCCGCCCGGCGCGCCCGGCTCGGCCACCGCGCCGGAGGCGATCTCGCGCCACCGCTCGGCGGCGGCGGAGGCGTCCACCGAGGCGCCCAGCCGCAGCAGCGCGCAGGACACGCACCCGCCGCCGCCCGCCGCCGCGCGCGGCCCGGTGATGACCCGCTCGCCGAAGGTCCACACCGGGATGACCAGTTGCCCCTGCGGCAGCCCGGCGGCCAGCATCGCGTGGGTGCGGATCAGCGCGTCGGCGCCGGTCACCAGCACCACATCGGCGCCGGCCCACTCCGTGCTCTCGCGCACCTCGACCGCCGGGAAGCCGGCCGCCTCGGCCCGTACCCGCGCGGTGACCCGCTCGGCGGCGACGGCGGCGGCCCCGTTGCGGATCAGGCTCAGCTGCGCCCACTCGGCGGTCTCGCCGGTGCCCAGCACCAGCACCCGGGTGGCGCGGAACCGCGCGAAGCGGCGCCGCGCGTCGTCCGCGTAGTGGTCGACATAGGCGATCTGCGCGGCGAACCGCTCCGCGACGTCGGCCGGCAGCGCCTGCGCGTCGCCCGGCGCCGGTTCCTTGGCGTCACGCGCGAAGTCCCGTTCGTACAGCGAGCCGACGAGCGAGGCGACCATGTCGCGCTGCGCGTCACCCATCCCGGCGCAGATCTCGCGCAGCGGCGTCCCGCCGTCCAGGTGCGGCACGATCAGCGTGGCGAACCGGTACGCGGTGCGCCCGGCCAGATGGAAGCCGCCGTCGGCGTTGTGGAACAGCACCCCGCCCGGGGTCTGGGTGTACAGCACATCGCGCCGGATGCGCGGGCGGGTGCCGGCGAGGTTGTCGAACGCTGCGGCCATGCCTGTCTCACACCTTCTGTCGGTCTAGGTCAAGGTCTAGGTCGAGATCTGGGTCCGGGTCACGGGTTCGGGCGTAGCCCCGCAGCAGCGGATGCATGCGGTACGGGCCGGGTGGCCCGTCCTCCAGCAGGCCGGCGTCGGCCAGCCGCTCCAGGGCGGTCTCGGTCTCGGAGACGGTCATCCCGGCCGGGCCGCCCGCCAGGCCCGCCACGCCCGCCACGGCACCGGCAGCGTCGGCGGGGTGGAACCGGTCGTGGCCCAGGCGCCCCAGCGCCGCGAACACCTCGGGCAGCGGCGCCGCCAGCCGCTCCAGCGCCCCCTCCAGCACGCGCGGTACGGACAGCCGCGGGTCGTCGGGCAGCGTGAGCCGGGCCAGCGGATCGAGCGGGTCGTCGGTGAGCCAGCTGACGGCGTCGGCGAGCCGCAGCGTGGGGCGGGTGAGCAGCCGGGCGGCGGCGATGCGCAGGGCGAGCGGGTGCCGGCCGCACAGCAGGGCGAGTTCGGCGGCGGCGCCGGGTTCGGCGGCGACCCGTTCCGTACCGAGCGCGGCGCGCAGCAGGTCGTGGGCTTCGGCGCGGGTGAAGATGTCGAGGCGGGTGACCCGGCCGCCGTGGGTGGCGATGAGGGCGCCGAGGCCGCGCCGGCTGGTGATGAGGGTGGCGGCGCCGCGCCGGGCGGAGAGCAGCGGGCGGACCCGGTCGGCGTCGCTGACGTCGTCGAGGACGAGCAGGGTACCGGGGTCGGCGTCCACCGGTTCGGGCGGGTTGTGGCCGGCGTCGTGACCGGGGTCGGGGGCGGCCATGTCGATCAGCCGGCAGCCGCCGGGGAAGTGGTCGCGTACGAGATCGGCGACGTGCCGGGCCAGGGCGGTCTTGCCGATGCCGGGGGCGCCGCAGATGAGTTCGGTGCCGGGGTGTGCGGTGAGCCGTGCCACCAGGGCGCCGACCTCGGCCGTCCGGCCGGTGAAGGACGGCACCGGGGTCCAGGTGGGCGGGGCGGCGGCGGGCCCGGCGACCGGCGCGACCGGCGCGACCGGCGTGGGCAGCACGGGCGGCGCCGGCAGCGCGGCGGGCAGCTGCGCCGGGGGCAGCGCCGCCGGGACGGAATCGGCGTCCGGCACCGGGACCGCCGGCACAAGCACGGGCACGGGCACCGGCACCGGCACCGGCACCGGCCCGCCGATGCTCTCGCCGCGCAGGATCGCCAGCTCCAGCTTCTGCAACGCCGGAGACGGATCGACGCCCAGCTCGTCGCGCAGATACGCCTTGAAGCCCCGGTATTCGCTCAGCGCCTCCGACTGCCGCCCGGTGCGGTACAGCGCCTCGATCAGCTGCTCCCGGAACCGGCCGTGACTGGGATGGGCCCTGGTGGCGCTCCACAGCTCGACCAGTGCCGCGCCGCAGTTGCCCAGCGTCAGCTCCAGGTCGCACACCCGCTCCACGATGCGCAGCCGCTCCTCCACCAGGCGCGGCACCTCGTCCCGGTGCATGGTCTCGGAGCGGACGTTGGCCAGCAGGGCGCCCTGCCACAGGGTCAGCGCGTGTCGCAGCGTGGTGAGTTCGGCGGCCGGGTCGTCGGCCAGCGCCGCGGCGTGGCGTACCCGGGAGCGGAACTCGATGAGATCCAGCGTGCGTTCGTCGGCGGTGATCCGGTAGCCGCCGGGGGCGGCCTCGATCGGGGTGTCCAGCACGTGCTGGCGTTCGAAGAGCCGGCGCAGCCGCAGCACGCAGGTCTGGAGGGCCGCCTTGGCGGTGGCCGGCTGGTCGTCGCCCCAGATCATCTGCTGGAGGTAGCCGGCCGAGACGATGGTGTTGGAGCGCAGCAGCAGGGCGGCCAGCAGGTTGGTGGGCTTGGAGGGTCCCAGGACGACGGTGTCGGTGCCGTCGGTGATACTGAGCGGCCCGAGCAGTTGGAACCGCACGGCCACCACACCACCCCTCCCCGCGTCTTCGCCGGCTCGTCCGGTTCGACTCGCCCGCCCTGTTCGGTACTCCGGACGGTACGGACGCGGTGTGCGGCGTGGGGAGGGGTGGTGGCGGCAGGATCTTGCAGGCGGGCCGCTCAGGTTGCTGTCAGAACCGGCACAAGCACGCGCAAGTGGTCCCGCCGCGTGATCAGTTACGCCAGGGCTCGTAGTACGGGTTGTCCACGCACCGCGACATGATCTCGGTGTGGGTGGCCTGGTCGACGGGGCAGGCGCCGACGATGAAGACGGAGTCGATGCCGCCGGGGAAGGCGACCTCGACCTGGTCGGCCCAGCGGTGGGTGTCGCCGATGGTCTCGTTCACATCGATGCCGTTCGGGGCGTCGATGTAGTAGTTGTAGGCGGCCTTGCGCCAGTCCTTGTACAGGTCGTGGTCGTAGGTGGTGGAGACGAACGGCGAGGGCTGGTTCTTGAGGACGTACGCCTCCAGGTCGTACTGCCCGTCCACCACGTCCCGGGGCTGGAAGCCCTCCTCGAAGATGATCTCCGGCGCCCGGGTCTCGGCGCGGTACAGCTGGCGGCAGTTGTCGCGGTAGACCGGGGCGGGGCTGATCCGGTCCAGGTCCACGCCCTCGACGGCGGCGGCGTACAGCTTGTCCTCCACCACCGGGCAGGCGACGGCGGCGGTCGCGGTGCCGGTGGTGCCGGTGGCGACGCCTGCCGTGGTGAACAGCAGGGCGAGCGGCAGCGCAACGGCCGCCGCCCGGCGGGTGATTCGCTTGATGAACATGCCGCACACCCTGGTCCCGGCGCCGCCCCACCCCGGGCAATATCACCCGATCGGGGGCGTGTCGGCGCCCGGCGGCAGTGCGCGCAACAGCAGTACGGAGCGGGCCGGCAGCGGCAGTTCGGCGCCGCCGTCGTGGTGGCTGCCGGGCGGGGTGCTCTGCTCCTCGCGCGCGGTGTCGACGAGGAGTTCGTACGACGTCGCCCAGGGCGGCCCGGGCAGCGGGAAGCGGGCGGGCTCGGCGCCGGCGTGCAGCAGTACCAGGAAGCTGTCGTCGGTCACCGGCCGGCCCTGCGCGTCGCGCTGCGGGATGTCGCGCCCGGACAGGAACATCCCCAGCGTCCGGCTGGGCCGGTGCCAGTCCTCCTCGGTCATCTCGGCGCCGTCCGCCGTGAACCAGCCCAGGTCGCGCATCCCGCCCGGCCCGTGCCGCCGTCCGGAGAAGAAGGCACGGCGGCGCAGTACGGGGTGGGTGCGGCGCAGTTGGATCAGCCGCCGGGTGAGGTCGAGCAGCGGGCGCCACGCCGGGTCGCGGGACAGGCTCCAGTCGATCCAGCTCAGTTCGTTGTCCTGGCAGTAGGCGTTGTTGTTGCCGCGCTGGGTGCGGCCCATCTCGTCGCCGGCCACCAGCATGGGCACGCCGGTGGACAGCAGTACGGTGCTGAGCAGATTGCGCAGTTGCCGGCGGCGCAGCGCGGTGATCTCCTTGTCCTCGGTCTCGCCCTCCGTCCCGCAGTTCCAGGAGCGGTTGTCGTCGGTGCCGTCGCGGTTGTCCTCGCCGTTGGCCTCGTTGTGCTTGCGGTCGTAGGAGACGAGGTCGCGCAGCGTGAAGCCGTCGTGCGCGGTGACGAAGTTGACGGAGGCGTACGGGTGCCGGCCGCCCCAGGCGTACAGGTCGCTGGAGCCGGCCAGCCGGGAGCCGAGGCCGGTCACGTCGGGCAGCGCGCCGCGCCAGTAGTCGCGCACGGTGTCGCGGTAGCGGTCGTTCCATTCGGTCCACAGCGGTGGGAAGGCGCCGACCTGGTAGCCGCCGCTGCCGATGTCCCAGGGTTCGGCGATGAGTTTGACGCGGCGCAGTACCGGGTCCTGGGCGATGACGGCGAGGAACGGGGAGAGCATGTCCACGTCGTGCATGGAGCGGGCGAGGGCGGCGGCGAGGTCGAAGCGGAAGCCGTCGACGCCCATCTCCTGCACCCAGTAGCGCAGGGAGTCGGTGATGAGCCGCAGCACCTGGGGCTGGACGACGTGCAGGGTGTTGCCGCAGCCGGTGTAGTCGGTGTAGTGGCGGGGGTTGTCGGCGAGCCGGTAGTAGCCGGGGTTGGCGATGCCGCGCAGCGAGAGGGTGGGGCCGCGTTCGTCGGCCTCGGCGGTGTGGTTGTAGACGACGTCGAGGATGACTTCGATGCCTGCGGCGTGCAGGGCGGCGACCATGGCCTTGAACTCGCCGATCTGCTGGCCGCGGGTGCCGGTGGCGGCGTACCCGGCGTGCGGGGCGAAGTAGCCGATGGAGTTGTAGCCCCAGTAGTCGCGCAGGCCGCGGCGCAGCAGGTGGTCCTCGTGGGCGAACTGGTGGACGGGCAGCAGTTCGACGGCGGTGACGCCGAGGGAGGTGAGGTGGTCGATGGCGGCGGGGTGGGCGAGTCCGGCGTAGGTGCCGCGCAGGTGCGGGGGGATGCCGGGGTGGCGCATGGTGAAGCCGCGGACGTGGAGTTCGTAGATGACGGAGTCGGCCCAGGGGGTTTTGGGGCGGCGGTCCTCCGCCCAGGGGTCGTTCCACGGGGTGTCGCGGTCGTCCGTGATCACGCCCTTGGGTACGTACGGGGCGGAGTCGCGGTCGTCGCGCACGGTGTCGGCGGCGTCCTGGCGGGGCCAGTCGCGGGTGTGGCCGTACACCTCGGGGGGCAGTGCGGCGAACTCGCCGTCGATGGCGCGGGCGTACGGGTCGAGCAGCAGTTTGGCGGGGTTCCAGCGGGCGCCGGTGGCGGGGTCCCAGGCGCCGTGCACGCGGTAGCCGTACCGGGTGCCGGGCCGTACTCCGGGGAGGAAGCCGTGCCAGATCTCGTGGGTGACCTCTTCGAGGGGGTAGCGGGTCTCGTGTTCGACCCTTCCCCCGTCGCCGCCCCCGTCGCCACCGCCGCCGCCACCGCCCGGATCGTCGAAGAGGCAGACCTCGACACCCTCGGCGCCGCCCGCCCACAGGGCGAAGTTGGTGCCCTCGGTGCCGCCGGGCCCGGTGTGGAAGCGGGCGCCGAGCGGCTGGGGGCGTCCGGGCCAGATCTGGGTGCGCCGTTCGTCCTGGGGTGTCCGGGACACGTCCGGGCCTCCTGAAGTCGCTTGGGATTGCTGTTTGCTGACGGTGTTCCGGTGGCGGGTGAACCCGCCGAAAACGAGTCCCCTTTGACCGGATTAGCGCATTTTGCCATGGCGGCCATCAGGACTGTTGACATCGGGGCGCCGAACTGCGACGGAACGGTGACAATCCACGGCGGTTCCCGTCCGCACAGTGTGATTACCTGGCCGGAGAGGGGATTTCCATTGGGCTGGGTATCCCTGGGGTGTGTGGGTTGAGTGAGGGAGAACGCAGGCATGGTGCGTAAGCGGCCGGGTGGCAGATTTGCATCCAGCGGGGTCGCGGCGCTGCTCGGTGTGGTGCTGCTGGCGGTATCGGCGTGCAGCGGCAGCAGCGCGGCCGAGAACAACGGATCCGACGACGGCAAGAGCGGGGGCGGCACGGAGAACGTCATATCCCTGGCCATCACCCCCGAGGACGGCGCCACCGACGTGCCGACCACCGGCGAGATCGCGGTGGCCGTCGAGCACGGCACCCTGACCGGGGTCACCGTCACCGACGCCGAGGGCGCCGAGGTCGACGGCGAACTCAAGGACGACAACTCCGGCTGGCAGGCGCTGGACCACCTCGCCAACGGCGTCTCGTACACGGTGACCGCCACCGCCGAGGACAAGGAAGGCAAGAGCGCCGACGAGACCTCCACCTTCACCACCGTGGCGGCCGGCACCACCTTCTCCACCAACTGGAACGTCGCCGATGGCTCCGAGTACGGCGTCGGCATGATCCTCTCGGTGACCTTCGACTCGCCGATCGCCAACACCGCCGCGGTCGCCGACGCCATCAGGATCACCACCGAGCCGGCCGTCGAGGTCGAGCCGCACTGGTTCGGCAGCCACCGGGTGGACTTCCGCCCCGCCGAGTACTGGCAGCCCGGCACCGAGGTCGGCGTGCAGTTCCGGCTGCGCGGCGTCGAGGGCTCCGAGGGCGTGTACGGGACCGCCAGCCAGGACGTGACCTTCGCCATCGGGCGCAGCCAGATCACCACCGTCGACGACGCCACGCTGAGCATGGAGGTGGTGCGGGACGGTGCAACGCTCAAGACCATCGCCGTCACCACCGGCGCGCCCGGCATGACCACCTGGAACGGCAAGATGGTGATCTCCGAGAAGCTCAAGACGACCCGGATGGACGGCGCCACCGTCGGCTTCGACGGTGACTACGACATCCCGGACGTCCCGCACGCCATGCGGCTGAGCCAGTCCGGCACCTTCATCCACGGCAACTACTGGGGCGGCGACATCTTCGGCAACGGCCGCGCCAGCCACGGCTGCATCGGCCTGCGGGACACCCAGGGCGCGGGCGACTCCTCCACCGACGGCGCCTGGTTCTTCGACAACTCGCTGGTCGGCGACGTGGTCGAGGTCATCAACTCCAACGACGACATCCTCGCCCCGGACAACGGCCTCAGCGGCTGGAACATGAACTGGAGCGAGTGGGGCGCGGGCCAGTAGGACCCGACCCCGCACAGTACGGAAGTGGAAAACGGAGGC
>NZ_JCAJZV010000019.1:0-96886 GCF_059510435.1 Streptomyces sp. NTD107
CGTCACACTTTACTCAGCGTGAGCTTCGTATCGTGCCGTGCCGTGACGGGGTGCGTCAGGCGGGGACGATGTTCTCCGCCTGCGGGCCCTTCTGGCCCTGCACGACGTCGAAGGTCACCTTCTGACCTTCCTGGAGCTCACGGAAGCCCTGGGTGGCGATGTTCGAGTAGTGGGCGAAGACGTCGGGGCCGCCACCCTCCTGCTCGATGAAGCCGAAACCCTTTTCCGAGTTGAACCACTTAACGGTGCCACTGGCCATGTCATATCTCCTTCGGGGCAGTACCGGCCCCCGCACCCTGCGGGAACCGTGTCGCCGCGATGATTGCCCCACCGGAGGAAAACCGGAAAAACAAAAAAGCTCCTAACCGACTCCGGAGAGTAAGCAGGAGCACTTCAAGTCTGGGAACCACAACTGCAACTAGCTCCCGAGGCTAGCACGAGGCGGGGGCGCGTCAAAGGAAAAACGAGGAGTGAGATCCAGTCACCCCGGGTAATCGCTGGGCATGTCACTCGAACGAGGTGTTTGAGGAGGAAAGTTTCGGGACCGGGGTGGACGGCAGCCGGAACGGGCCTACATTCGTCCGGCTACCGAGCGGGCCGACGAGGAAGAGGCGGGGTGAGACCGTGCTGGAAGGAGTACCGGCCGACGCGGGACTCGCCCTACTGGAACAGTTGATCGACGAGGCGGTCTGGCTGGACCGGTCACCCTTCCTCGCCCACACCTGCGGACCGGCCGCCCGTGGCTGGCTGCGACACACGGCCCTGCCCCGACAGGCCACCGCGGCGAGCACGACACCCGGCACCGCCCCCGACCCCGGCACCGCCAACCCCGCCGACCCGCGCCGCCGGGTGGCCGTCGCCTTCGCCCCCGAACACGACCCCCGCGCCGCCCACTGGGCCCGCGCCCACGGCTACCACCTGCTGGCCCCCGCCCCCGGCATCACGGCGACGGCCGACGACAAGATCGACGCCCTGCCCCTGCTCGCCGAGGCCGGCGTCCCCGTCCCCGAACACGTCCTCATCCCCGCCACCGGCCGCCGGGGCACCGCCGCCTACTGGCCCTCCCACTGGGAACACGCCGTCCTCCAGCGCCGCGAGAACACCCTGCGCGGGCGCGGCACCGTCCGCGTCACCAGCCACCCCGAACTGACCCGCGCGCTGTGCGTGTGGGAAGGCCACCGGCTCAAGCTCAGCCGCCTGGTGCCCGGCCTGCCACTCACCGTCACCGGCTGCGCCGGCGGCGACCGTACGGTGGTGTCCGCCGTCTCCCACCAGCTGGTGGGGCTGCCCGGGCTGACCCCGCACTGGGGCACCGGCTGCGGCAGCCAGCTGACCGGCCCCGCCGACCTGCCGCCCGGCGTGTACGCGGCGGCCCGCGAGGCCGCGTACCGGGTCGGGCAGGTGCTGCGCGGGCGCGGCTACCGGGGCGTGTTCGGGCTCGACCTGATCGCCGACGGCGGCTCGGTACTCGCCGTCGAGATCAACCCGCGCTTCCAGACGGCGGTCGCCCTCACCCACGCAGCCGAACAGGCCGCCGGCCTGCTGCCCGCGCTCGGGCTGCACATCCTGGCCCAGCTGCTGCCGGAACTGCCCGCCACCCGTACGGCGCACGGCCCGGTCCCGCCGCTCAGCCAGATCCTGGTGCACGCCCGGCGCGCGGCCGGACTCGGCACGGCGGACGTGCCGCCGCCCGGCCGCTACCGGCTCACGGCCGAGGGCCCGCGCGCGCTGCCCGGCGAGGATGTCGCGCTCACCGGCCTCGGGCCGGGCGAGGCGCTGTGCTGGCCCCGGGTGGCACGGGGCGGCGGCCCGGTCCGTACCGGCGACGAACTGATGCTGGTGCAGTTCAACAGCCACATCATGCCCCTCGTCCCCCGCCCCCGGCTGAGCACCGCCGCCCACAGCTGGGCGACGGGCATCAACCAGGCGCTGGGCGCTTGTTCCGACGCCGGGCCGTGACCGAAACTGGGGCGCATGCAGGGGGAACACGGGGGACACAACGAGTTCACGGGCGGCCGGGCGGAGAACGTCCTCCAGGCGAACACCATCAACGTGCACACGCCCGCACCGGCCGTTCCCCCGCCCCCGAGAATGGCCCCGGCCGCCCCCACCCGCTTTGTCGTACGGGACGGCCTCGGCCGGTCGATCACCCGGGCGCTGCGCCCGGGCGCGAGAGTGGTGCTGGCCGGCGGGGGCGGCTACGGCAAGACGGCCCTGGCCGGCTGGGCGGCACGCGGCTTCGAGGGCGGGGTGCTGTGGGCGGAACTGGGCCAGCGCCCCGGCACGGAACGCCTCGTCACCGCCCTGGCCGGCCTCACCGCGCTGCTCACCGGCGGCCGGGCGGAGACGTACGCGGATGTCCACGCGGCGGGCGCCGCCTTCCGCTCGGCGGCGGAACGGGCCGGACAGCCGCTGCTGCTGGTCGTGGACGACGCCTGGCACGCGGATGACGTACGGCCGTTCCTGGCCGAGGCCGACCGGCTGACGGTCCTGGTCACCGCCCGCCGCCCCGGACTGGTCGAGGGCACCGAGATCCGGGTGGACGCGATGAGCGACGCCGAGGCCGTCGCCCTCCTCGGGCGGGGTGACCGGGCCGAACTCCTCCCGCTGCTGGACCGGATCGGCCGCTGGCCGCTGGCGCTCGGCATGCTGCGCGGCCTGGTCAACGTGACTCCTCCGCCCCGTGAACGGGGGGCTTCTCGCTACGCCGGGTTGGCGTTGCGACGGACCAGCCCGGCCCGTAGAACGTTGGTCGCTCCGACGACGTCGGCGTGTGCCCGGTGGCCGCACGAGCGGCAGTGGAACTTTTCCTGTGCGGGCCGGTTCTCCTTGGCGGTGTGCCCGCATTCGGGGCACGTGCGGGAGGTGTTGCGGGGGTCCACGGCGATCACTTCCCGCCCGGCGCTTTCAGCCTTGGCGTTCAGGATCGTCAGGAACACCCCCCAACCGGCATCGGCGATCGAACGGTTCAGCCCGGCCTTCGCGGCGGCCCCGTTGGGCAGGAAACCGCCCGGCTTCCCGGGGTCGGGCTTCGGCGCGGGAGCCTCGCTCATGGTGCGGATCTTGAGGTCTTCGTGCGCGATGACGTCGTGTGCGCGGACCAGGTCGAGCGCGGTCTTGTGCGCGTGGTCAAGGCGTTGGCGGCGGACCTTGCCATGCAGGGCCGCGACCTTGTCCACGGCGCGCCAGTGGTTGCCGGTGCGGTCCCTCGCCTTGCGGCGCGGAAAGCGGGACAGCGCCCGCTGCGCGGCCTCCAGCCGGGCGGCGGCCTTGCGCGCGTGGCGCGGATTGGCGACATGTACACCGTGGGAGGTGGTGAGGAACGAGGCAAGGCCGAGGTCGATGCCGACTGTTGAGCCGGTCGCGGGCAGCGGCTCGGGCTGGGGCTGTTCGGCGGTGAGGACGAGGAACCACTTGCGGCCCTCGCGCCTGACCGAGACCGTCTTGACCTTGCCGGTCACCGGGCGGTGCTGGTTGACCTTCACATGCCCGACACCCTGGAAGCGGACGCGGGTGACCGGGTCGTGAGGGGTGGAGTCCCAGCGGCAGCCGTCACCGTCCCTGGGGAAGTCGACCGTGTCGAACCAGTTCACCCCACGGAAGCGCGGGTAGCCGGGCTTGTCTCCTGCTTTGATTCGGCGGAAGAACGCGGCGAACGCCTTGTCCAGCCGGCGCAACGTCGCCTGCTGGCTGGAGAAGGACCAGCGGCCCTGCCTCTCCGGGTCGAACGCCCGGATCTCCTTGAGCTGGCCGGACTGCTGCCCGTACTTCACGCTCGTCCTGGAGACGTGCCGCCAGGCGTCCCGGCGTTCCTGCAACGCACCGTTGTAGAGCGAGCAGTGATCACGCAGCATCTCGCCCAGCGCCTGCGTCTGGCGGACTGTGGGCCGCATCAGGAACTTGTACGCACGGATCACCCAGCCCACCCCCCCCCCTTTCGGCCGAACTCCCTCACCATACTCGCCCAGTGCATATCACCGCACTGGGAACAAAATTCCGATAGCTGTCGGGGCCGTCACGCCGTCCACCACTTGCACGCGCTTTGATATCCGTCACCAGGTACCGGCATGAAGTCTTCAACGACGCCATGCCGACGCGCTGCGAAGAGATGGTGCGGAACGTCTGCACCGACTTCGGCGCGGACCTGATCGAGTTCAACGGCGAAGAGGATCACGTACACCTGCTGGTGCGCTACCCGCCAAAAGTCACCCCTATTGGCCCTGGTCAACAGCTCAAGGGCGTCTCCTCCCGCTACCTGCGCCAGGAGCTCACCGACCGCGTCAACCGCTTCACCATCCACGGCGGGTTCGGGTCCGGCTCCTACTTCGCCGGGTTCTGCGGCGGTGCCCCGCTGAGGATCGTGAAGCAGTAGATCGAGCAGCAAAACGCCCGTCGTAACCTGCGAGTCAGAGCGGCCCTCTGCCCACTCAACTCCGTGATCTGGAGTCCCGACGGAGAGGATCTGGGCGTGAAGAGGGGTCCGGACGACTCGTGGGCCATTGATCCCATTGATCCAGGCACGGGAACGCTGGGCCCGACCGACCCGAACGACTACCTCCGCCGGAACCCGCCCCGGCGCAGTGACGCGGCGCTGCGGGACGCCGGAGAGTTGCGGGAGGGCGAATCGGCGTATGACGTGGTGCTGGAGTTCGCGCCGGATGACCGCACCTACGCCGTGGCCCGCGAGGGGGAACCCCTGCGGGTCGTCACCCCGGGTGGCGGTGAACGCAGGATGCGGCTGACCGGGGAACGTTGGCGGGCGTCGGATCTGTGCTTCACCCCCGCCGGGGACCGTCTCATCGCCGCCACCCGTCACAAGGGCCGGACGGCCCTCACCCTTTGGGACCTGACCGGTGCGGGGCCCGAGACGCCGGCACAGCACTGGAGCAGCCACCGCGACCCCGGCGGGGCGGAATCACCGATCGATCAGGTCTACCGCGTGGTCGCCGGTGAGAGGCATCTGGCCGTGATCGCCGATCCGGCGCTCATCGGCCTGTTCTCGCTCCCGGACCTGCGGCCGATCTGCTGGGTCCGGACGAACTCCACCCTCCTTAATGCCGCGTTCTCACCCTCCGGGCGTGAGCTGGCCGTCGTCGGGGATGCCGGGCTGTACATGTTCTCGGTCGCGCCGTCCCCCTGACGTCCGGCCCGCCCCCCGGTGGGCCGGACGTCAGGGGTGGTGCGCGGGCGGGTCAGTTCAGCGGGTCGTTCTTGATGATCGCGGAGGTGGTGACGCCCTCCGCGTAGCCGGTGTGGCCCACGCCGTAAACGGTGTCCGTGCGGGGGTCGGTGGCCAGGTCGCGGATGGTCAGTCCGTACTGGTCATCCACCGCCGGGAACCGCGCCGCCGTCCAGACGCCGGCGTCCAGCCGGATGAAGCTCCTGGAGAGGCCCACCCACACGGTGCCCTGTGAGACGCCCACACCGTGGACGTAGCCGGTGAAGCCGGTCTGCCGGTGGCTCCAGGACCGGCCGTCCCAGTGCAGATAGCCGTCCTGGGCGGCGGTGCTGAAGAGGTGGATGTCGTCGGACGCCGGCGTCACCGCTTCGTGGGCGTTGCCCTTGTACGAGGCCGGGACGGCGGCCTCCGTCCAGGTGCGGCCGTCGAAGTGGAACGCGGACGGTGTGTATTCACCGCGCTTCGGTCCGAAGATCCACAGATCATTCCCCGAGGTGCCGGTGGCGGTGGTGATCCTGATGTCCGGGGTGGTCACCCGGCTCCAGCTCGTGCCGTTGAAGCGCTGGGCCGCCCCGTTGTCGATCCGGCCGAAGGTCCATATGTCGTTCCTGGCGAAGGTGAGGACGGTCGAGGTCTCGTACTGCATGCCGGTGGGGGTGCCGTACCAAGAGGTGCCGTTCCACTGCCAGCGCAGCGGGGCGTCCCGCTGCCGGTCGAAGACGTAGAAGTCGGTGCAGGACACCCCGCCCATCGCGCTCACATCATTGCCGGCGCTCTTGGGTATGGGCGGGGCCGGGATCTCGGTCCAGTCGCTGCCGTTCCAGCAGGCGATCGGCTGGTGCTGGGTGGCGGCCAGGATGTCGCCCGAGACGGTGGTCACCGCGTCGTCGTAGCGGGTGCTCTCCCGGCTGGTCCAGGAGGTGTCGACCACCTCCCAGACACCGGGGCCGCCACGGCGGTCGGAGCCAGGAGAGCGAGCGCCGCCGTGCCGGTGAGCACGGCGAGGCCCAGAGTCTTTGCCTTCACGAACTGTCCTTCGGTCAAGCGGATGGTTCATCTGACAACTCAGAACCTACCGCCCGCCACTGACAGTCCATCAACCCCATTGACCCCGGGCGGAGGCCAAGTGGGCAGCGGCGGCCTGCTCCAGGTGGTTCAGGTCGCACGCAACCGTCGCGAAGGTGAATCCTTCCGACAGCCGCCGGGCCGCCGCCTCGCCCGTCGGGGTGTGGATGCCGGCGCCGATGTCCGCCGCCCGGGCCGCGTCCGCGACCACGCGCAGCGCGGCTTCGAATTCCTCGCTCACCGCCGGGTCGGTGGAGGTCGCCCCGCCCAGCGCGATCGTCAGATCGGAGGGGCCGATGTAGACCGCGTCGACGCCGTCCGTCGCGCAGATCTCCGCGACGTTGGCCAGCGCCTCCCGGGTCTCGATCATCACGACGCAGGCGACCTCGCGGTCGGCGACCGCCGGCGCCGGGCCGATCCGCAGCATCGACCGCATCGGCCCGTACGAGCGCACCCCGTGCGGCGGGTACCGGCAGGCGGCGACGGCCGCCGCCGCCTGCTCGGCGGTGTTGACCATCGGCACGATGACGCCGCGCGCCCCCGCGTCCAGCGACTGGCCGATCCAGAAGACGTCGTTGGCCGGCACCCGTACCATCCCGGCCGACACCCCGCGCGCGTCGATCGCGGTCAGCGCGCCGAGGATGCCCTTGTAGTCGAGCAGCCCGTGCTGCGCGTCCACGCACACGTAGTCCCAGCCCTGTCCGGCGATCCGCTCGGTGCCGACGGGGTTGTCCAGCACCACCCAGTAGCCGGTCATCGGCTCGCTCCGGGCTCGTATGCGCTGCGCGAAGTTCTCTGCGGAGCTCTTCGCGCCGTTCTCAGCGGTCATCAGGTGTTCCTTTCAGCGGTGGTACGCGGGGGATGGGCCGCGCAGGGTCTGTCCTACGGCGTCGATCCGGTCGGTCACCTCGGGCGGCAGCGGGCCGCGCCCGGCCGCCGTGATGTTGGTGCGCAGGTGGCCGAGCGTGGAGGAGCCGACGAGTACGCCGTTCACCAGCGGCCGGTCCATCAGCCAGCGCAGCGCCAGTTCGGGGAGCGGTACGCCGAGCCCGTCCGCGATGACGGTCAGTTCCGTGACGGCGGCGAACAGCTGCCGGTCCCAGTACCGTTCCCGGTACATCGCCGCCAGCCGCGAGTCGCCGAACCGCCCGTGCTCGGGCGGCTCCTCGAACCGGTGGCGGCCGGTCAGCAGCCCACCGCCCAGCGGGTTGTAGACGATGGTGGAGATCCCGGCCGACGCCGCGTACTCCGCGTACTCCTCCTCGATCCGCCGCGCGATCAGGTTGTACAGCGACTGCGAGACGCCCGGCACCGGGGCGCCGCGCCGGGCCGCCTCCGCCCGCAGTTCGGCGATGCGCCACGCGGGGTAGTTGGAGACGCCGACCTCGCGGATGAGGCCCTCGGCGGCGAGTTCGGCGAGGGCGTCGAGGGTCTCGCCGATCTCGGTGGCGCGGTCGGGCTGGTGCAGATAGAAGAGGTCGAGGTGGCCGGTGCGCAGCCGGCGCAGGCTGCCCTCGACGCTGCGGCGCAGCGCGCCCGCCGACAGCGGGGCGGCTCCGGCCGCGTCCTCGTGCGGCATGCCGGCCTTGGACGCGATCCGGAACCGGTCGCGCCGCCCGCCGGCCTCGCCCGCCAGCAACTCGCCGAGGATCTCCTCGCAGGCGCCGCCCGCGTAGACGTTGGCGGTGTCCAGCATGGTGATGCCGGCCTCTTCGGCGAGGTCGAGCATGGCGGCGGCGCCGGCCGCGTCGACGGTGTCGCCGAAGGTCATGGTGCCGAGCACCAGTTCCGCTGGCATGGACGGTTCTCCTTTACCTCTACGAAAACGTGCTTACGTGACCCGGTTCAGGGGTTCTTCGCCGCGCAGCACCCGCACGACATCGGTGGCCACCGTGGTGCCCATCGCCTCGTTGGCCTGGTGACTGTAGGCGCCGCAGTGCGGGGTGAGGACGGTGTTGGGCGCGCCGATGAGCGGGTTGCCGGCCGGGCCGGGCGGCTCGGTGGTGTACACGTCGAGGCCGGCGCCGGCCAGGTGGCCGCTGTGCAGCAGTTCGGCGAGCGCCGGTTCGTCGATGAGCCCGCCGCGCGCCGTGTTGATGACGTACGCGCCGGGGCGCAGCGCCGTGAGCGCCGCGCGGTCGAGGATGGGGCGGCCGTCGGCCGGCATCGGTACGTGCAACGTCACGATGTCGGCCGCCGCGAGCAGTCCCGGCAGGTCGGTGGTCATGGTCTCGTCGTCCATGGGCAGGTACGGGTCGTACGCCACCACCCGCATGTCGAAGCCGCGCGCCCGGCGGGCGACGGCACGCCCGATGCGTCCGTAGCCGATGATGCCGAGGGTGCGGCCGGCCAGTTCGGGGCCGAAGTACCGTCCCCAGCCGCCGCCGACCACCGAGGTGTGGCCGGGGACGAGCTGCCGCACGGTGGCGAGCAGCAGGGCGAAGGTGAGGTCGGCGACGGCCCCCGTATTCGTACCGGGCGCGTTGACGACGCGTACGCCCCTGGCGTGCGCCGCCGCGAGGTCGATGTTGTCCGTCCCCACCCCGTGCTTGGCGACCACCCGCAGCTCGGGGGCGGCGGCCAGCACCGCGTCCGTCACCGGGTCGAGGCCGGTGATCAGCCCGCGCGCGCCGGTGGCGCGCAGTTGCTCAGCCAGCTGTTCCTCGGTCAGCGGGTGGGCGTACGGCGGGGTGTGGGTGGTCACCCCGGCCTCGGTCAGCGTGGTCCAGGGCAGCCGTGCGTGCTGGCCGAAGCTGGGTGTGGTGATCAGTACCCCGATGGACATGCCGGGTCAGCCTCCGATGCTGAGGCCGAAGACCTCGCAGATGGTGTAGACGCCGAGCGCGCCGATCGACGCGCTGCTCAGTACGAGCGCGGTGGTGGTCACCTTGCCGCGCCGGAAGCGGTCCGGGACGTCCTGCCGCCGCAGGCTCCAGGCCGCGATGACGACGGCCACCAGGAACACCCCGCCGGCGATGCCGCCGATCTGCACCATCAGCACGGGCGACTGGATCCACAGGTACGAGGCGCCCCACAGCGGTGGCAGGGCGACCGTCAGGATACGGATGGTGCGCAGCCGTACTTTCGGGTCGCTCCAGTCGATGACGCCGAGCAGCCCGAGGGTGTTGGTCCACAGCCGGGGCACGCTCGCGGTGGAGCCGATGAGGGTGGAGAACAGCACCGCGATCGCACCGATGAGGAAGATGTAGTGCGACCACTCGCCGAGCGTATCCGTGTAAAGCCGGGAAAGGGTGGTGATCATCTCGTTGCCCTTGGGCACGAGGTTCTGGGGGTGCAGGATGGCGGCGCCGATGATGTAGAAGGACAGCGTGCACACGGTGCACACCGCCCACGCGATGAGCGCGTCGATGCGCATCACCCGGATCCAGCCCTCGGCGCGGCGCGCCCGCTCCTCCGTGCCGTCGTCGGGGCCGGTCCAGCGCGCGTACCCCTTCTCCAGGCACCAGTACGTGTACGTCGTCATCTCGTCCGCGCCGACGCCGGTGATGCCGAACATGGCGACGGCGAAGCCGAGCGAGCCGGCCGGGATGGCGAAGGACAGGCCGGAGAGCAGGTCGGCGCCGCCGTAGGCGAAGTCGCTGCCGGGGAGGGAGAGCGCGAGGCCGACCGTGATGAGGGTGAAGATCACCACGGCGATGAACGCGGCGCGCTCGACGTGTCCGTACCGCCCCGAGTACATGAGGCCCACGGCCGCCGCGACGACGAGGACGGTCCAGATGGTGAGGGAGGTGGTGCCGAGCGCGTCGCCGCCGATGGGGAGCAGGATGCTGAACGCCGCGGCGGTGCCGCCGATGATGCCGCCGCGTTGCAGCATCTTGGCGAAGTCCATGAGGATCCAGAGCCAGTTGATGGCTCCGACGCGGCCGATGCGCGGGCCGACCTGGGCGTAGCCGGCGAGGGCGGTGCGGCCGGTGAGGATGGTCCAGCGGGCGAGTTCGATCTGGACCCAGACCTTGACCAGCGCGCTGATGATGACGAGCCAGAGCAGCGCGAACCCGGCCTGGGCGCCGAGGGCGGTGGTGGTGATGAGCTCGCCGGAGCCGACGACGGCGGCGGAGAGGATCATGCCGGGGCCGAGGCGGCGCAGGGTGCCGCGCAGGTCGGTGGGCGGGGCCTGGACGTCGCCGGGGGAGAGCCGGTACGGGTCGTCCTCCGCTGCCGGTTCCGGGCGTTGGGGTCTGTCCCGTGGTTCTGTGTCGACCGTCTTCATCGTCGGTTCTCCCTCGCACGCACTTTGCGTATTGCGAGCGAAACGGTGACACGATTGCGCGCAACACGCAAGACTCGGTACGGTGACGACTATGCAATATCGCAGGGCGTTGCTGGTTGCTGACGATCTCAGTGGCGCGGCGGACAGTGGCATCGGGTTTGCGTTGCGCGGAATGCGCAGCAAGATGGTGCTGCGCGCGGATGGCGCGGACACCGACGGCCGGGACGCCGACGTGCTGGTGACCGACACCGACAGCCGCTACGCCGACCCCGGCACGGCCGGGCGGCGGGTGGCCCGGGCGCTGCGCCGGTACGGGGACGGGCGGCTGGTCTTCAAGAAGCTCGACTCCACGCTGCGCGGCCCGGTGGCCGCCGAACTGGAGGCGGTCCGCCGGTACGGGAGCGGCCCGGTGCTCATCTGCGCGCCCGCCTCACCCGCCACCGGCCGCACCGTCGTGGACGGCGTGGTGCGGGTGGACGGCGTCCCGCTGCACACCACCGACGCCTGGCGCGCGGAACGTACCGCCACCCCGCCCCGTACGATCGCCGCCGCGCTGGCGCCGGTGCCGACCGCGCCCGTGCCGCTGGCGGTGGTGCGCGGACCGCGCGCGCAGCTGATCGCGCGCCTGTCCGAGTGCGGTTCGAGCGGGCGGGTGGCGGTGTGCGACGCCGTAACGGACGCCGATCTGCGCGCCGTCGCCGATGCCGGGCTCGCGCTGCCCCGCCCCGCGCTGTGGGCGGGCGCCGCCGGACTGGCGCACGCGCTGGCGGCGGCATGGTCCGGCGGCACCGAACCGCCCGCCCCGCCCCGTACCCCCGAGGGCCCGGTGCTGGCCGTCGTCGGCAGCGCCAGCGCCGTCTCCGGGCGGCAGGCGGACGCCCTCGCCCGCCGCCTCCCGCACACCCTCGCCCTCCCCGTCGGCACCATCCTCAACACCCCGCCCGCCGCGCACGCCGAGCGGCTCCGCGACCTCCTCCGTACCGGCGACACCCTGCTCCGGATCACTCCGGACGGCCCCATCGACCCCACCCTCGCCCGCGAACTCGTCGACCGGCTCGGCCGGATCGCCGCCCCCGCCGCCGCCCACGCCGGGCGGCTCCTGCTCACCGGCGGCGAAACAGCGCGCGCCGTACTCACCCACTCCGGCGTGCACGCCCTCGAACTGCTCGCCGAACCCGCCCCCTCCGTCGTCCTCGCCACCACCGGCGGCCCGAACCCCCGCCACGTCATCACCAAGGCCGGCGCCTTCGGCACCCCGGACACCCTCGCCCGCCTCCTGGAGGAAACCCCATGAGCACCCAGACCCGCCTCCCCCTCGTCGCCGTCACCATGGGCGACGGCGCCGGCATCGGCCCCGAAGTCATCGTGCGCGGACTGACCGAGCCCGAGATCCACACCCTGTGCCGCCCCGTCGTCATCGGCGACGCCGCCCGGCTCGTCCACGCCGCCCGCATCTGCGGCCTGGAGCCGGACGCCGTCACCATCCGCACGGTCGGCTCCCCCGCCGACGCCGACCCCTCCCCCGGCGTCATCGACGTCATCGACCTCGGACTCCTCCCCGCCGACCTCCCCTTCGGCGCGCTGTCCCCGATCGCCGGCGAGGCCGCGTACCGGTACGTCGAACGCGCCGCCGCGCTCGCCGTCGCCGGCGAGGTCCAGGCGATCTGCACCGCGCCCCTCAACAAGGAGGCCCTGCACGCCGCCGGTCACCGTTTCCCCGGCCACACCGAACTGCTCGCGCACCTCACCGGGGTCGAGGAGGTGTCCATGATGCTCGCCACCGAGAAGGTGAAGGTCATCCATGTCACCACCCACATCGGGCTGATCGACGCCATCGAGCGCATCGACCCCGGCCTGGTGGAGCGCACCGTGCGGCGCGGCCACCGCACCATCGTCGACTCCGGCGTGCCCGAGCCCCGGATCGCGGTGTGCGGCATCAACCCGCACGCCGGCGAGAACGGCCTGTTCGGGCGCGGCGAGGAGGAGGAGAAGATCGTTCCGGCGATCGAGGCGCTGCGCGCGGACGGCATCGACGCCAGGGGGCCGCTGCCGGCCGACACGGTATTCTTTGTCGCCGGACGCGGCGACTACGACCTGGTGGTGGCGATGTATCACGATCAGGGGCACGGTCCGGTCAAGATCCTCGGCCTGGAGGCCGGGGTCAACATCACCGTCGGCCTTCCGGTGATCCGCACCTCCGTGGACCATGGCACCGCATTCGACATCGCCGGCACCGGCACCGCCGACGCGGGCAGCATCGTCGAGGCCCTGCGGCAGGCCGCCCGCCTCGCACCGGCGGCGCCCACCCCCACCCCCGCCGGCTGAGCCGCACTGAGCTGAAGGGACGGTCGAACACCCATGCCGCCGAACCCCCGCCCCCGGGCCGGTGAACGCCGCGAGCTGATCGTCCGTACGGTCTCCGCCGACGGCACCGTCACCGTGGAGGAACTGGCCCGCACCCTCGGCGTCACCCCCTCTACCATCCGCCGCGATCTGGCACTGCTCACCGAACGCGGCACCATCGCCCGCACCTACGGGGGCGCGATCACCGCCGAGCACGTACCGGAGCAGTCGCTCGGGCAGCGCACCGGGCTCGCCGTCGCCCAGAAGGAACGCATCGCCGCCTGGGCTGCGGGCCGCATCGCGCCCGGCGACACGGTGATCCTGGACGCCGGCACCACCACCGGGCGCCTCGCCCGCCTGCTGCGCGCCCACACCGAACTCACCGTCGTCACCAACTCCCTCACCGCCCTCGCCGAGCTGAACGACTCCCCCGGCTTGGACGTCATCTCGCTCGGTGGCCAGTTGCGGCAGGTCAGCCAGGCGTACGTGGGACCGCTGACCGAACTGGCGCTGTCCCGGCTGAGCGCCGACAAGGTGTTCCTCGGCGCGGACGGCATCGACGCCGAACGCGGCATCTGCGAGGCGAGCTTCCAGCAGACGGCGCTCAAGGAGCTGATGGCGGAACGCTCCACGGAGGTGTACATCCTCGCGGACAGCAGCAAGCTGGGCGAGTCCCCGTTCACCGCCTGGGCCCCGACACCGCTGCGCCGCCCCTGGACCCTGGTCACCGACACCGCCGCCACCCCGGCCCAACTGGCCCCGTTCCACGCCCTCCCCACGGCGACGGTCATCACGGTCTGACCGGTGTCCGTTCCCCCCATCAGGCTTCCGCGCCCCGGGCCGGGCGATGCTGCCGGCGAACAGGAACAGCGGGATGAAGGTGGTGACGGCGATCAGGGCCGCGGCCGAGCCGCCCACCGGGGGACGGGAGCCGTCCGGGCCCGCCACCGTCCGTACCTCCCTGACCAGGGCCTGTGCCGCGTCGGACACCGGGGCAGGCTGCTCACCAGGATGATCCGCTCCGCGTCGGGGTGACCCGGGCCCGGGTTGCCGGGCGCGGTCGCGGCGGAGTCGCCGCCGGAGAACGTACCCGCGCCGGTCTCAACCCGTACGACGCCGGGCGGGGCGGCCAGTTCGAGCCCGTACGGGGCCGGCCCGGCCGCGCTGCGGCGCCCCCTTCACACCGTCAGCCCTTCGCCCACGCCGTGGGATCGCGGCGGGCCGGTCCTGTGGAGGCGCGGACGATCAGGTGGGAGGGCAGCACCACCTGGGGGGTGGGACCGGACGACCAGGCCATGTCGCGCATGCCGAGCAGCAGATCGACGGCCAGCCGGCCGGCCTCGCTGAAGGGGCCACCCAGGGTGGTGAGGGTGGGCGAGCAGAAGTCCGCGCCGAAGATGTCGTCGTAGCCCACCACGCTGATGTCCGCCGGCACCCGTACGCCCCGCTCCGCGTACCGGCGCAGCATCCCGATCGCGAGCAGGTCGTTGTGGGCGATGGCCGCGGTGGCGCCGGCCGCCAGGGCGGCGTCCGCCGCGGCGGGGCCGCCGAGCACCGCGGGCGGGAACGGGCCGAGCCGGGCCGCCGACATCCCCAGCTCCCGGGCGGCGGAGTCCACCACCCGCCAGCGCTGGGCGGCCAGCCACGACCGGCGGGGTCCGGCGAGGTAGACGACGGAGGTGTGGCCGAGCGAGGCCAGGTGCTCGACGATCTGCCGGGTGCCGTCGTCGTGGTCGACGATGACACTGGTCACGCCCTCCACCTGCCGGTTGACCAGGGTCAGCCGGTGGTTGGCCGCCAGGTCCTGGATGCGGTCGTCCGGCATCCGGGACGCGGCGATGACGAATCCGTCCACGGAGGAGCCGAGCCGTTCGACGTTGCGGACCTCCAGATCGGGTGATTCCTCGGTGTCCCCGACGATCAGGGTGCAGCCCGCCGCGCGGGTCTGCGCCTCCGCGCCCCGGATGACGCCGAAGAAGTGCGGATTGGTGATGTCGGAGACGCACAGCGCCACGGTGTCCGTGCGTCCCGAGGGCAGCGCCCGCGCCAGCGGGTTGGTCCGGTAGCCCAGCCGTTGTGCGGTCGCGAGGATGTGCTCGCGCGTCCGGGCGTTCACCCGGCCGGGAGAGGACATCGCCCGGGACACGGTGGAGGTGGCGACGCCCGCTTCCCGTGCCACGTCGTAGATCGTCGGTTGTCTGCTGTTCCGCCGTGCCATCGCCGCTCCCGGCCTGGTCGGGTTTTCTGCTGGATCCTGCGCCCGATGGCAACTTTTGGCAACCGCTTGCCGCTTGATTGAGGCGCATTTATCGTCATCGACACGTTCCGGCCGTGTGGCGGGCTCCCCCGAGGTGAGAGGAACTGGCCGATGAAGGCTCTCGTCTTGACGCGGCCTCGACAAGTCGAGGCCGTCGGTGACTGGCCGGAACCCGAACCCGGCCCGGGCGAAGTCCTGGTGACGGTCCGGGCCGTGGGACTGTGCGGTTCCGATCTGAGCCTCCACGACGGACACCGGGCCACGCCGTACCTGCCCTGGGTCATGGGACACGAGGGCGGCGGTGTGATCACCGCCGTCGGTCCCGGCGTCACCGGCCGGCAGCCCGGTCAGCGGGTGGTGATCGAGCCGAACTTCGGCTGCGCCGACTGCCCGGCGTGCCGGGCGGGACACACCTCGGCGTGCGGTCGGCGGCGGAGCGTGGGCATCAACATCCCAGGACTGCTCAGGGAACGGGTGGTGGTGCCGGCCCGCTTCGCCTGGCCGGTTCCGGCGTCCGTCTCCGATCAGGCCCTGGTGTGCGTCGAGCCGCTGACGGTGGCCCGCTCCGCGCTGCGCCGCTCGGGCGTGGGCCACGGTGACACCTGCCTGGTCGTCGGCGCGGGCTCGCAGGGCCTCTTCCTGTGTCAGGCGCTGCTCGCGGCCGGGGTACGGGTGCGGGTCACCGAGCCGCACGAGGGCAGGGCCGCCCTCGCCGGGAGCATCGGCGCCGAGCCGATCGACGCCGCCGTGGCGCGGGACGTTCCGGTGGTGTTCGACACGGTGGGCAGCCCGGCGGCCTGGGAGACATCGGTACGGGCGGCCGGTACGGGCGGCACCATCGTGATGATCGGCATGGACACGCAGCCGGTGCCGCTGTCCACGATGGAGCTGACCCGGCGCCAACTGGTGGTCCGGGGCTCCCTCATCTACGACCATCCGCGCGATTTCGCCGAGACGGTCGCGGCCGTCGCGGACGGCAGCCTGGACCCCACCCGGGTCCTGAACGCCGCCGCCGCCCCGGCCGGCGCCGCCGATGCCTTCGCGCGGGCGCGGACGGCACCCGGGAAGTCCTGGATCGACCTGAGCGGTTGGCAGGTGGGCTCCGATGGCTGACCCCATCCCCCCGGCGGGCCGCCGGCGGCCCGCCGTGATCCGGGGGCTGTCGACGGCGGAGGCCGTCCTCGGCGGCCTGCTGCTCGCCGTGATCTTCGTCCTGGTGCTGACCCAGGCCGTTCAGCGGTATCTGCCCGGTGGCGGGTGGGTGTGGACCGGTGAACTGGCCCGGTACAGCCTGGTGTGGATGACCTTCGCCATGTCGGGTCATCTGATGGCCAGGGACGGCCATGTGACGCTCAAGGTGATCGACACCGTCGTCCGGGGCCGGCTCCTGCGGCTGGTGGTCGTCTTCGCCAACACCATGGTCGCCATCATCTGCCTCAATCTCGCCTACGAGGCGTACGCCCTGGTGACATCCGGCTCGACACAGGTGTCTTCGGCCATGGGCATGCCACTCCAGTGGCTCTATGTCATCCCCCTGGCCGGGCTGCTGCTGACCGCCGTGCGCTCGGTGGTGGCGGTCTTCTGGCCGGAGCCGGAAACCGACGGTGACAGCGGGCCGGACGCCGGGCCCCACGCCGGGACAGCGGGCGGAACGGACACGGAAAGGCCCTCCGCATGAACATGCTGCTGCTCGCCCTGGCGATCCTCGGGCTGCTCGCGCTGCGCGTTCCCGTCGCCTTCGCCCTGCTCGGCCCCTCGCTCACCTATCTGACGCTCAACGGCAACTCGCTCGGCCTGAGCGTGCGCCAGGTCACCGGGTCCATCGACAGTTTCCCGCTGCTGGCGGTGCCGCTGTTCATCCTGGTCGGGGTGGTCGCGAACCACGCCCGTATCGCCGACCGGCTCTTCGACTTCGCCCTGGCGCTGATCGGCCGGGTCAAAGGCAGCCTCGGATACATCAACATCGGTGTCAGCGTCGGCTTCTCGTGGATGAGCGGGTCCGCACTCGCCGACGCCGCCGGGCTCGGCAAGGTCGAGATCCCCGCGATGGTCCGCCGGGGCTACCCCAAGCGCTTCGCCGTGGGCATCTCCGCCGCGTCCAGCCTGATCGGCCCGGTCATGCCGCCGAGCATTCCGGCGGTGGTCTACGCGGGCATCGCCGCCGTGTCGACGGGGGCGCTGTTCGCCGCGTCCGTCGTGCCCGCCTTCCTGATGGCCGGCGGACTGGCGATCGCCGTCTTCGTCTGGACCCGCGGCCGGCCGGATCTCCAGGGCCAGCCGTTCGACTGGGGCCGGCTGCGGCAGGCATCGGTACGGGTCATCGGGCCGCTGGGCGCTCCGGTGATCATCCTCGGCGGCATCCTGGGCGGACTGTTCACCCCCACCGAGGCTGCCGCCGCTGCCGCCGCCTACGTGTTGCTCCTGGGCTTCTCCTACGGAACGCTGCGGCTGCGCGATCTGGGCCGAATAGCCCGCGAAACGGCGTCGACCACGGCCTCGATCATGCTGATCATCGGCGCCTCCGGGCTGCTGGGCTGGATCCTCGCCCGCGAGCGCGTCCCCAGCACGGTCGCCGAGCTGATGCGGGGCCTGACCGACAGCCCGATCGTCTTCCTGCTCCTGGTCAACCTGCTGCTGATCTTCCTCGGAGCCATCCTGGAGGGCATCTCCGTCCTGGTGATCACGGTCCCGATCCTGCTCCCGATCGCCACGGAGTTCGGCATCGACCCGCTGCACTTCGGCGTCATCACCATCGTCAATCTGATGATCGGCCTGCTGACGCCGCCGATCGGCGCGGTGCTCTTCGTCATGAGCCCCGTCTCCGGCATGCCGGTGCACGAGGTGTTCCGCGGCACGGCTCCGTTCCTGATCCCGCTGGGCGCCGTGCTGGCGCTGGTGACCTTCTTCCCGGCCACCGCCACCTTCCTGCCCGGACTGCTCGGTTTCTGACCACCCCATCCACTCAACGCCGAGAGGAACCCCCGTGCAGAGCACCGCACACCGCATCCGGATCACGGCCGTCCTGGCCGCCACCACCGTCCTGGCCGCCGGCTGCGTCGCGGCCGGTGGCGGCGGCACCGCCGGCGACACCGTCACGCTGTCCTTCACCAACAGCTACACCACCCACCACCCGCACACCCGGTGCGGCATCCAGGCGGTGGCCGACGATGTCAACGGCCAGGAACTCGGCCTCGACATCCAGACCTTCCCCAACAGCGAGCTGGGCGACGACTCCTCCCGGTTCACCTCCCTGATGGAGGGCGACATCGACATGGATGTGCAGGGCTCCTCGGCCCTCGCCCAGGCGTACGACCCGGTCGGCGTCTTCGACATGGCGTACGCCTTCGACGGTCCCGACCACCTCTTCGCGTTCTTCGACAGCCCCACCGGCGAGGCGCTGAAGGAGGACTTCGCCGAGGCGACCGGCGCCCGGGTGCTCGACGTGTGGTACTTCGGCATGCGGCACTTCTCCGCCAACCGGGCCATCAGGGAGCCGGGCGACCTCTCCGGCCTGCGGATCCGCTTCCCCGACTCCGCGGTCTATCTGGAGAACGCCAGGGCGCTGGGGGCGAACGCCACCGCCGTCGCCTTCGAGGAGGTCTATCTGAGCCTGCAACAGGGCATCGTCGACGGCCAGGAGAACCCCATCCCCACCATCTCGGAGCTGAGCCTCGACGAGGTGCAGAGCCATGTCAGCCTCTCCGGCCACCAGACCGGCTCCCAGCTGATCGTCATCAACGAGAACCGCTGGCAGGAACTCTCCGCCGGACAGCAGGAGGCGCTGCGCACGGCGCTCGCCGACGCCAGGACCGCCAACCGCGCGTGCGTCGAGAGCGACGAGGCCGACATCCTGGACGAGTGGGCGGAGCGGGGCACCCCGACCGTGGTCGAGGACGTGGACCGGGCGGCCTTCTCCCGGCGGGCCGAGGAGTACTTCACCCGCACGCTCTCCGGCGAACGGCGTGAACTCTACGACGCCGTACGCGCGTCGGCCGAGTGAGAAGGGCGGCGAAGATGCGCAGGTCCATCGCCACGGTGTGCCTGTCCGGCACGCTGGAGGACAAGCTGGACGCGGCGGCAGCCGCCGGATTCGACGGGGTCGAGATCTTCGAGAACGACCTCATCGCCTCGCCCTGGGCCCCCGAACGGGTCCGGAGCCACTGCGAGGAACGCGGCCTTTCCATCGATCTGTACCAGCCGTTCCGGGACTTCGAGGCGGTCGGCCCGGAGCACTTCCGGCGCAATCTGCGGCGCGCCGAGCGCAAGTTCGACGTGATGCGCCGGCTGGGTACGGACACCGTGCTGGTGTGCTCGTCGGTCTCGCCGGACGCGGTGGACGACGACGACCTCGCCGCCGGGCAACTGCGCGCCCTGGCGCGGCGAGCGCGGGAGCACGGCCTCCGGGTGGCCTACGAGGCGCTGGCCTGGGGCCGTTTCGTCCACACCTGGGAGCACGCCGCCGCCATCGTCCGGCGCGCCGACCACCCGGCGCTCGGCCTGTGCCTGGACAGCTTCCACGTACTGTCCCGGGGCGGGGACATCGCGGGTGTCGCGGACTTCCCGGCCGAGAAGCTGTTCTTCCTGCAACTGGCCGACGCGCCCCGGCTGGACATGGGCGTGCTCCAGTGGAGCAGGCACTACCGGCTCTTCCCCGGCCAGGGGAGCTTCGACCTGCCCGCGTTCACCGGTCATGTGCTCCGTGCCGGCTACACCGGGCCGCTGTCCCTGGAGGTCTTCAACGACGTGTTCCGCCAGTCGGCCCCGGACCGGGCGGCGATCGACGCGATGCGTTCGCTGATCGCCCTGGAGGAACAACTGGCGCCGCGCCCACCGGGACCGCGCCCGGTACCGGCGCCTGCCCCGCCACCGGCGCCGGAACTCGCCGGATACGCCTTCGCCGAACTCTCCGTCACCCGGGACTCCGCCCCGGAGATCTCCCGGGCCCTCGCCGCCATGGGCTTCGCCCACCTCGGACAGCACCGCTCCAAACCGGTGGAACTGTGGCAGCAGGACGCCGCCCGCGTCCTGCTCCACCACGGCCCGGGGGACCGTACGGCGGTCAGCGCGCTGGCGGTCGAAACCGCCGACCCCACCCGCTCCGCCCAGCGCGCCGGGGCACTGCTGGCGCCCCCGCTGCCCCGTACCCCGGGACCGGCCGAGGCGGAGCTGACCGCGGTCGCCGCCCCCGACGCCACCTCGGTGTTCTTCTGCCGCACCGGCGCCGGGGACCGTACCAGCTGGCTCGCCGACTTCATCCTCACCGGCACCGGGCACACCGCGCCGGCCGGCCTGACCCGGATCGACCACATCGCGCTGGCGCAGCCCTTCGACTCCTTCGACGAGGCCACCCTCTTCTACCGCTCGCTGCTGGGCCTGGACCCCCAGCACGACGCCGAGTACGCGGCCCCGTTCGGCCTGGTGCGCAGCCGCGCGGTCTGCGATCCGGCCCGGCGGGTCCGTATCGTCCTGGACGGGACGGTGCTGCGCCGGGGCGACTGGGTGCCCGGGGTCCCCGACCCGCAGCACATCGCCTTCGCCACCGACGACATCTTCGGCTGCGCCCGCGCGATGCTGGAGCGCGGCGCACCGCTGCTCGCCGTCTCGGACAACTACTACGAGGATCTCGACGCCCGGCTGGGCCCGGAGCTGGAGCCGGAGACGCTGGCCGCCATGCGCGCCTGCCGGGTGCTCTACGACCGCGACGAGCGGGGCGAGTTCTTCCATCTGTACACCGAAGTGCTCGGCTCGCGGGTCTTCTTCGAGGTGGTGCAGCGGGTGGGCGGCTATGCCGGCCACGGCGCGGTCAACGCCCCGGTCCTGATGGCGGCCCAGCGCGCCGCGCGGCACGGCCGCTCCCGCTCGCGGTGACCGCCGCGCTCACGCCACGGCCCCGTCTCCCGTCTCGTCCTCCTCCGCCAGGACCCGCCGCGCCACCGCGAACGCGGAGTTCGCCGCCGGGACACCGCAGTAGACGGCGGTCTGGAGCAGCACCGCCCGGATCTCCTCCGGGCTCAGCCCGTTGCGGAGGGCGGCCCGCACATGCAGCGCCAGTTCCTCGTGGTGCTGATGGGCCACCAGGGCGGTGAGCGTCACCATGCTCCGCTCGCGGCGCGAGAGGGTCGGATCGGTCCAGATCTCCCCCCACGCGTAACGGGAGATGAGGTCCTGGAAGGGCGCCGTGAACGCGGTCTGCGCCGCCTGGGCGCGGTCCACGTGCGCGTCACCGAGCACCTGTCGCCGTACCGCCATGCCCCGCCGCGCCCCGTCGTCCCCGGTGAGGTGGGCGCGCAGGGCCGCCAGTACGGCCCCGGGCCGCTGGGCCGGGGCCAGATGGGAGGCGCCGGGCAGCTCGGTGAGGGTGGCCTGCGGGACGGCGTCGGCGATCTCCCGCAGCTGGGCGGGGGGTGTCGCGGGGTCCTCGCGGCCCGCGATGAGCAGGGTGGGCGCGGTGATGGCGGAGAGCCGCCCGGTGAGGTCGAAGGCGGCCAGCGCGTCACAGCAGGCGGCGTACGCCCCCGGGTCGGCGGCACGGTGGTCGGCCACCAGCTCGGGTACGGTGAAGCCCGCCGTGAACCAGCGGGAGTCGGCGGTGTCGGCGAGCGCGCCGAGCCCTTCGCGGCGTACCAGGGCGGCCCGCTCCCGCCACATCGCGGCGTTCCCGAAGTGCGCGGAGGAGCAGATCACCGCGAGGGAAGTCACCCGCTCGGGGTGGTGGGCGGCGAGATGCAGCCCGACCGCCCCGCCGAGGGAGACCCCGGCGTAGGCGAAGCGGCCGATGCCCAGGGAGTCGGCGAGGTCGAGTACGAGTCCGGCCAGCCGGCCGACCGTGGCGCCGGGGCCGATCAGGCCGGCGGGTGAACCGCCGTGCCCGGGCAGGTCCCAGCGGATGACCCGGTGGGTGACGGAGAGTTCGGGTGCCACCCCGTCCCACAGCGCGGTGGAGGTGCCGAGCGAGGGGCCGAGCAGCAGCGGGGGCGCGGTGGTCGGGCCCTCGGCGCGGTGGTGCGGCACATGCATGGTGAGGTCTCCCGGCGAAGGGTCAGCGGCGCTCCAGGGCACGGTCGGTGAGGGTCCGGGCCGCGCCGAGGTAGTGGGTGGGGTCGGTGAGGGCGGCGAGGGCGGCGGCGTCGATTCCCGCGCCCCGGAGTCGGGGCTCCTCGGCGAGCAGGTCGGACAGGGCGCGCCGCTCGGTGCGGCTGCGCAGGGCGAGTTCGCGGATGAGGTCCGCCGCCCCGGCCCGTCCCAGCGCCGGGGCGAGGGCGGCGGCCAGCCGTTCGGAGACGATCAGCCCGCCGGTCAGCCGCAGGTGTTCCCGCATGGCGCCGGCGTCGATCCGCAGTCCCCCGGTGAGGTCGGCGGCGTCCCGGGCCGCGCCGCCGACGAGCCGGAGCAGGTCCCGCAGCGGCTCCCACTCGGCGTGCCAGGCGCCGGCCGGGCGTTCGTCCTCGGCCGCCATCGAGGCGTGGAGGCCGGCGGCGAGGTACGGGGCGCGCCGCGCCGCCGCGGCGATGAGCGTGGCACGGACCGGATTCGTCTTGTGCGGCATCGCGGAGGAGGCGCCGGCCGTGCCCGCTGCCCCTTCCGCGATTTCGGCGATCTCGGTGCGGGCGAGGCTGAGGACATCGGCGGCCGTCTTGCCCAGCGCCCCGGCGGTGAACGCCAGGACGCCCGCGAGGTCGGCGACCGGGGTGCGCAGCGTGTGCCAGGGCAGCACCGGCCGTACCAGCCCGGTCTCCTGGGCGTAGGCGGCGAGCAGTGGTATCCCGGTGCCGGTGCCGCCGTACGCCTCGTACCCGGCCAGCGTCCCCGCCGCGCCGCCGAGCTGGACGGGCAGGGACGCCCGTACCCGCAGAACGCGATCACGCGCGTCCAGGACCAGTGACCGCCAGCCGGCCGCCTTCAGGCCGAAGGTGGTGGGCACCGCGTGCTGGGTGAGGGTGCGGCCGGGCAGCACGGTGTCCCGGTGCCGGGTGGCCAGCGTGGCCAGCGCGCGTTCCGTGCGGGCGAGGTCGGCCAGCGCCGGATCCAGCGCGCGGATGGCGACCAGCATCAGGGCCGTGTCCAGGATGTCCTGGCTGGTCGCGCCCCGGTGGACGTAGGGCCGGTACGGTGCGGGGACCTTGGCGGTCAGTTCGGCGACCAGCGGGATGACGGGGTTGCCGCCCGAGCGGGCGGCCAGGGCCAGCGCGCGGATGTCGAAGCCGCCCGCGTCGTCGGCCACCGCGGTGACGGCGCGGGCCGCCTCGGCCGGGGCCTGTCCCAGGGCCGCCTGGGCGCGGATGAGCGCGGACTCCGCGTCGAGCAGGGCCCGCAGCACCGCCGGGTCCCCGGTCGCGGCCTCGGCCGGGGAGCCGGCCCGTCCGGGGGCGAGCAGGCCGCCGTCGGACCCCGGGGCGGTCACGGGAACTCCAGGAAGACCGTTTCGCCTTCCCCCTGGAGGCGGATGTCGAAACGGTGGACGCGCAGCCGCTCCGGCTGGGCGAGGAGGGTGGCCCGGCGCTCCGCGGCGAGCGAGTCGAGCAGTGGATCGCTGCCGTCGCGCAGATACGCCCGGGTGAAGAGGTGGTGGAGCAGACCGCGGGCGAAGACACAGACGCTGAGGTAGGGCGGCCCGCTGTTCCCGGGTTCCAGGGTGAACAGGGCGTAGTGGCCTTCGGCGTCGGTGGCGACCCGGCCGAATCCCGTGAAGCCGACGCCGTCGCGGCGCAGGGAGCCCGGAGCGCCGGTGCGCGAGCCGTCCGGTGCGGCCTGCCAGAACTCCAGGATCGCGTCCGGGACCGGGACGCCCGCGCCGTCGAACACCTGGCCGTGCAGGGTGATCTGGTCCGGGTGGCCGGGCGGGGCGATCCGTTCGCCGCCGGGGAACGGCAGGGCGTACCCGTAGAACGGCCCGACGGTGTGCGAAGGAGTGGGCAGCGGGGGCCGGGGCGCGGACATCAGCGGCCCTCCTCGGCCCAGGTGGCGGCTGGGCCGTCGAGGACGATGTCCCATCGGTAGCCGAGTGACCGTCCGGGCCGGGAGCGGCCGTGGTCGTAGACGGCGATCAGCCGGTCGCGGGCGGCCCGGTCGGTGACCGATCGCAGGATCGGGTCGTACCCGAGCAGCGGGTCGTTGGGGAAGTACATCTGTGTCACCAGGCGTTGGGTGAACGCCGTGCCGAACACGGAGAAGTGGAGGTGCGCCGGGCGCCAGGCGTTGCTGTGGTTGCGCCAGGGATAGGCGCCGGGCTTGATGGTGGTGAAGGTGTAGTGGCCGTCGTCGTCGGTGAGGGTGCGGCCGGCGCCGGTGAAGTTCGGGTCGAGCGGGGCCGGGTGCCGGTCGCCCTGATGGGCGTAACGGCCGGCGGCGTTGGCCTGCCACAGCTCGATGAGCTGGCCGCGCACCGGCCGTCCGGCGCGGTCCAGCAGGCGCCCGGAGACGGTGATCCGTTCCCCCAGGGGCTCGCCCGGGTGCCGGCGGGTGAGGTCGTTGTCGGTCTCGGTGACATCGGTCGGGCCGAAGACCGGCCCGGCCAGTTCCACCGCCTCCGGGTCACCGCCGTTGACGGTGACCAGCGGCTGGCGGGGGTGGCGCAGCAGGGTGCCGCGGTACGGGGGGTAATCGCGGGCGGGGTGGTGGCGTGGGGCGGTGCCGGCGGCCAGTTCGGCGTCGTAGGCGTGCTGGAGGCCGGCGATCTCGGCGTCGATGTCGGACTGGGTGAGTGCCATCGGAATCCTCCGGGTCGGGTCACCGCTCGTGGCCGGCGGGGACGTGGACAGCGGCGGCGGTTCTGGCCAGGATCTCCCCGACGTCCACCTCCGGGGCGGTCTCGACGAGCGTCAGCCCCGCCGCCGTGACGTCCAGAACGCCGAGTTCGGTGATGATCCGGTTGACGCAGCGCCGCCCGGTCAGCGGCAGGGTGCACTCCTCCACGATCTTCGGGCTGCCGTCCTTGGCGGTGTGCGTCATCGTCACGATGACGGTCCTGGCGCCGTGGATCAGGTCCATCGCGCCGCCGATGCCGGTGATCAGCTTCCCGGGGACGGCCCAGTTGGCGAGATCGCCGCGGGCCGAGACCTGGAGGGCGCCGAGGACGGCGACATCGATGTGGCCGCCGCGGATCATCCCGAAGGAGAGCGCGGAGTCACAACAGGACGCGCCGGGGAGGAGGGTCACGGTCTCCTTGCCGGCGTTGATCAGGTCGGGGTCGATCCGGTCCTCGTCCGGGTAGGGGCCGGTGCCCAGGACGCCGTTCTCCGAGTGGAGGACGACCTCGACGTCCTCGGGGAGATGGCCGGGGATCAGCGTGGGGAGTCCGATGCCGAGATTGACGTACTGGCCGTCCCGCAGCTCCCGTGCGGCTCGCGCGGCCATCTGCTCCCGGGTCCAGGTCATCGGGTGCCCGCCGCCTTCCGGGCCGCCGGGGTGGCGGTGGTACGCCGTTCGATTCCCTTGTCGCGGGCCTGTTCCGGGGTGAGGGCCAGTACCCGCTGGACGAAGATGCCGGGCAGTTGCACGGTGTCCGGGTCGATGTCGCCCGGCTCCACCAGTTCCTCGACCTCGGCGACGGCGGTCCGCCCGGCCATCGCCGCCAGCGGGTTGAAGTTCCGGCTCGACCGGTGGAAGACGAGGTTTCCGTGCCGGTCGCCCCGGGCGGCGCGGACCAGCGCGAAGTCGGCGCGGATGGCGTGCTCCAGGACGTACTCGGCCTCGTCGAACGTCCGTATCTCCTTGGGTGGGGAGGCGACGGCGACGCCGCCCTGTCCGTCGTAGCGCCACGGCAGGCCGCCCTCGGCGACCTGGGTGCCGACGCCCGCCGGGGTGTAGAAGCCGGGTATGCCGCAGCCGCCGGCCCGCAGCCGCTCGGCGAGCGTGCCCTGCGGGATCAGCTCCACCTCCAGTTCCCCGGCGAGGTACTGGCGGGCGAACTCCTTGTTGGCGCCGATGTATGAGCCGGTGACGCGGCTGATGCGGTGGGCCGCCAGTAGCACGGCCAGACCGGAGTCCAGCGCCCCGCAGTTGTTGGACACCACGCGCAGGTCCGTCACGCCCCGCTCGTACAGGGCCTGGATGAGGACGTTCGGCACCCCGCACAGGCCGAAGCCGCCGACCGCGAGCGAGGCGCCGTCCCGGACATCGGCCACCGCCTCGGCGGCGGTGGCGACCACTTTGTCCATGCGGGGATCTCCGTATCGCGCGGGGGCCGGGGAAATTAGTCAGTGCACTGAGCATTTCCTTCGACCGCTCATGCTGACAGCGGCACCCTCCTGCGTCAATACCGGGCGCCGAGGGGCCGGGGGTATCGTTCAAGGCCGTTCAAGTGCGCCAACGAATGAGCGGGAGGCACGCCATGGCCGCGGTGGATCTGACCACCCATCCCGGGCATCTGGCCCGGCGCCTCCAGCAGGCACACCATCTGCTGTGGACGACGATGGTCTCCGAGGAGATCACCTCCCCGCAGTTCGGCGTTCTCAACTGCCTCATGGCCGAACCCGGCCTGGACCAGCGGACCGTGGGGGAGCGGGTGGGGCTGGACCGTTCCACCATCGCCGAGGTTGTCAGTCGCCTCACCCGGCGCGGCCTGCTGGACAAGGTCCGCGACCCGGACGACCGCCGGCGCTCGCTGCTCCGCCTCACCGGGGAGGGCGAACGGACGCACAGCCGGCTGACCGTGCGCACCGCCCGGATGAACAAGGTCTTCCTCGCCCCGCTGAGCGCGGGGGAACAGGCCGTCCTCCTCTCCCACATCCGCCGGGTCCTGGACGCGGCGGAGGACCGTGCCGCCGCCCTCGGCCCGGTCACCGAGCGGGCAGGGTGATCCTGCGGCTCATGTCCGCCACCATGGTGCGCGTCGACGGCTCCACGGAGGTGTACATCCTGGCGGACAGCAGCAGGCTGGGCGAGCCCCCGGTCACCGCCCGGGCCCCGACACCGCCGCCACCCCGGCCCAACTGGCCCCGTTCCACGCCCTCCCCACGGCGACGGTCATCACGGTCCGACCGACGCCGGTACGGGGGGGCACCGTAGCGCCGGATCAGTGCCGCGGGCCGAGATCGCGCGGGGTGCCCTCGGCGACGGCGCGCAGCTTGTCGGGGTTGGCGACGTTGTGGATCGCGGTGATCCGCCCGTCCGGGTCGAAGTCGAAGGTGAGCGTGGCCATCACCCGGCCGGCGCCGCTGAACACCACCCCGGGGCCGCCGTTGATCCCCACCAGGGCGGCGCTCATCTCGCCGGGCGCGACACCTTCGTAGGAAACCTGGGTGATCGCCGCGAACCAGGTGGCCACCTTCCGCGCACCCACCACCGGCCGCAGCGCCTGCCGGACCTTGCCGCCGCCGTCCGTCCACAACGTGACGTCCGGGGACAGCAGTTCCATCAGCGCGTTGACGTCCCCGCCGGTGGCGGCTGCGAAGAACCGCTCGGTGACCTCCCGCTGCCGCGACCGGTCGGCGGCGAACCGGGGCCGCCGGGCCCGTACATGCTCCCGCGCCCGGTGCGCGGCCTGCCGCACCGCGGCCTCCGACCGCTCCACCGCCGTCGCGATCTCGGCGTGCGAGAAGTCGAAGACCTCGCGCAGGACGAACACGGCGCGCTCCAGCGGGCTCAGCGTCTCCAGCACCACGAGCACGGCCATCGAGACGGACTCCGCGTCGAGCACGACATCGGCCGTGTCGGAGGTGGTGAGGACCGGCTCGGGCAGCCAGGGCCCGACGTACGTCTCCCGCTGATGCCGGGTGGAACGCAGCCGCTCCAGGGCGAGGTTGGTGACGATCCGCGCCAGGTACGCCTTCGGATCGGCCACCTGGGAGCGGTCGGCGGCCGACCACTTGAGCCAGGCGTCCTGCACCACGTCCTCGGCATCGGCGGCGCTGCCCAGCACCCGGTAGGCCACCGAGAACAGCAGCTTGCGGTACCGCTCGAACACCTGGTGCTGATCGCCGCTCATCGGACCACCTTCGTGAAACGGCCACCACGCGGCCAGAACGCGCCGGAGGCGGGCATCTTCTTCATACGGCCGAACGTCGGCCAGGGTGCGGCAGTCACCGTCTCCTTGTAGCGTGCCGCGAACCAACCTGTCAGACAGAGGCGGCGCGGGCTGCCGTCGGGGCGGGTGAACTGCACCACGGCGTCGCCCCGTCCCAGGCTCACCGGCGTGTGGTAGTAGCCGAACCGGAACGGCTTGGGGCGCCGGCCCTTCAGCTCGCGCAGGATCGACAGCGCCGCGTGCACCCCGGTGGGCATGCCGCTCTGGCAGGTGCCGTGCAGCAGCCCGTACCCCTGCCGGATCGCGGCGGCGTCGCCCACCGCGTACACCTCGGGGTGCGACACCGAGCGCAGCGCGGCATCGGTGACGATCCGCCCCCGCTCGTCCACGGCCGGCCCGGCCGCCCCGGCAAGTGCCGGGACCCGCGTACCACTTGCCCACAGGACGGCGTCGACGGGGAGATGTTCCCCGCCCGCCAACTCGACGGCGCCCGGCACCACCTTGCTGATCTCCGTCCCGGGGCGCACCACCACCCCCAGCCGGTCCAGGGCGGCGAGCAGGTGCGCGCGGGCCCTGGGGTTCAGGTCGGCGCCCGGCTCGTCCCGCCCCAGCAGCACCACCTTCAGGCGCGGATGCCGCTCGGCGATCTCGGCGGCCGACTCGACCCCGGTCAGGCCGCTCCCGGCCACCACGACGGTGCCGCCGTCGCCGGGTCGCGCCGCCCGGTGCCGCTGCCGGTCGAGCCGGTCGAGCCGGGCGGCCAGCGCTTCGGCGTCCTGGACGGTGTTGAGGGTGTACGCGTGATCCTCGACGCCGGGCACCGTCACCGCGTCGGCCACGCTGCCCAGCGCGTACACGAGGATGTCGTACGACAGGACGCGGTCGTCATCGATCCGCACGGTCCGCGCGTCGGCGTCCACGGCGGTCACCCAGCCCTGTACGAACCCGGCGCCCGTGCCCGCCAGCAGCTCCGGGATGCGCAGCTCGGCGAGCGGCTGGCCGGTCCCGGTCTGATGGAGCCGAAGCCGCTCGGTGAACCGCTCCCGCGCGTTGACGACGGTGACCCGCAGCTCTTCCCCGCCCCGGGCGGCGAGCTGCACCGCGGCGGACATTCCCGCGTACCCGGCGCCCAGCACCACGACATGCTTCATGACTTCTGCCTTCCGTCCCACCGTCCGTTGACGCCCACGAGATGGAAGCAGCACCCGCGTCCGTGACATGCGTCAGCTGTGACGCCCGCCACACTTCGGTGGCCGTGCGGTGCTCACAGTCGTCCGGTGAGCAGTTCCTCCGAGCGTTCCCACAGGCCGCGGGCGAGGCCGGGATCGAGGGCCTGCGCGTTGCGCGGGGCACACGCCTTGCGCTTGTAGTAGTAGGCGCCCGACTCCCAGTCGGTTCCGGGGCTGCCTTCGGCGAGCCACACGATCTGGTCGGCGCCCTGGTCGGGCGTGGACAGCAGGACGTTCCGGATCACCGGCTTCGTACCGAAGAAGCGGACGAACCGCATGATCGGGCTGGTGGTGTCGGAGGCGAAGTTCGTGGAGACATTGCCCGGGTAGAAGGAGGCGGCCGAGAGGCCGGCGGTGTGGTAGCGCCGGTGAAGTTCGGTCGTGAACAGGATGTTCTCCAGCTTCGACGCCCCGTACGCGTGCACCGGGTCGTAGTTGGCGTCGTGGTCGAGGTCGTCCAGGTGGATCTCCTTGGCGAACCGCACCGTGCTGGAGGTCTGCAACACGGACGCGCGCGAGGCGATGAGCGTGTCCAGGAGCAGCCGGGTGAGCAGGAACGGCGCGAGGTGGTTCACCTGGAACGTCTTCTCGAAGCCGTCCACGGTCTTCGTGCGGGTGCCGAACACGCCGCCGGCGTTGTTGGCGAGCACATCGATCCGGGGGTACGCGGTGCGGAGTTGGCCGGCGAGGCGCTCGACCTCGTCGAGGCGGGTGAAGTCGGCCAGGTAGCTGTCGACTTTGAGTTCCGCCGCCACGGCGCGGGTCTTCTCGGGCGAGCGGCCCACGATGGCGACGGTGTGCCCGTCCGCGCGCAGCCGCCGCGCGGCGGCTGCCCCGATGCCGTCGCTCGCGCCCGTGACGACGACCACCTTGCTCTCGCTCATTGCCCTCACCCTTCATGGGACTCAATCTCACTTGTGAGACACAGTACCACCAATGGACTGGAGTACCCTTCCGCCATGAGTTCCCACCAGGCAGCGCGCGGCGCACGGGCACGAGCGCGGCAGGCCATGCGCGCCGAGGTGGCGACCGCCGTCCAGGACCTGGTCCTCGAACGCGGCTACGAGGAAACGACGGTCGAGGACATCTGCGCCACCGCCGAGATCTCCCGCAGCACGTTCTTCCGGTACTTCTCCTCCAAGGAAGAAGCCCTCTTCGGCGAAACACTCGACGCCGGCGAACGCCTGCGCGACGCCCTCGCCGCCCGCCCCACCGACGAGGCGCCCTGGGCCGCCATGCGGCGCGCGCTCGACGTCCTGATCGAGCGGTACGAGGCCCACGACGAACGCACCCGGCGCCTCACCCGCCTGATCGTGAACACCCCGTCGCTGGCCGCCCGGCACCGGGAGAAGAACACCCGCTGGCAGGAACTCCTCCGCCCCGAAATCGCCCGCCGCCTCGGAGCCGACCCGGCCGACACCTCCGACCCCCGCCCCCACGCGATCATCGCCGCCGCCCTGGCCTGCACCGAAGCGGCCCTGACCGCATGGACCTCAACCGACCACCCGCACGCCCTCTCCACCATCCTGGACCGCGCCATGGCGGCCCCTTCCTCTCCGGAATGAGACCGGGCACGCCGGACACTCCGGCTCTGCCCCACAACGCGAATATCGCCGAAGTACCGTCGACGCGACGTGCGCGGCTGCCCGAGCGTTTGTCGAACCAGGGCGGCTGATGGCGAGGGGCTGGTATAAATCCCCGAGGATGTTCAGAGGGAGGCCGTCCGTGCTCTTGGACAGTGACGACTGGCGCAGTTACTTCGATGCCTTCGAGCACGAGGCGTGGCGGTTCGAGGCGCAGCCCACGTACACCATGCCCCGGGAGCAGGAGAACGTCGCCCGTTTCCTCCGGGATGAGGGCAAGCCGGCCGGGCACAATGCGCGATGGCACGAGCGGGTACGTGAGTTCATCGCATCGGGCAGACGTATCGGCCGAGTCCGTGTTGTACGTCAGCCGCTCACCGACTACCAGCGGTATCAGTTCGCCTGGGGCATCCCCGGCAACATCGCAGCCGGCGAGGATATCCGGGTGCTGGATGTGACGGCCGAGGACTACGGATTGCCGCTTTCCGGCCAGGACTGGTGGTTGTTCGACGACAGGCGCATCGCTCACCTCACCTTCCGCCCGGATGGCACACAGCTCAACCGCGAAACGTACGAGGGCGATGTGGCGCCCTATCGCGCATGGAAGCGGATCGCCCTGGAACACGCGGTGCCCTTCGAGGAGTACGTGAAGAGCCTTGCCGTTTGAACCAGGGCAGCCAGGTCGGTCGAAAGCCGTCCCGGCGGTGCCGTTCAGACGCACCTGGGGCCTGCGGCGACACTGGAGGATGTGACTGTCCCCGATCGATACCGACCGGACACTGACAGACATACCTGCCCGCTGATCGAATCGGTCCTTCGTCTGTGATCACTGGGTCCTGGCGACGGAATCACATCCGGTGTGCGGCCACCGCTGCCGCGCGCCGCACCCCGCCCCCGCCGGCGGGTCGGTCACCCGCAAACGTGGCGGGGTTGTGCCCGGTCGGGACTGGCCGCGTGGGAGCGAACAACCGCCTCGGCACACACGGCCCCGCTCAGCTGAGCGAGGTCGCGTGGAGGGTGCCGAGGAGGGTGAGGGCCTCGGCCGTGGGGGTGGTGGGTTCGGGGTGGTAGGTGATGAGTTGCTGGCCGGGGGCGGCGCGGATGTCGAAGGCTTGGTAGGTCAGGGTCAGGGGGCCGACGTCCGGGTGGTGGAGGTGTTTGCCGGCCTGGGTCTTGCCCGCTACCTCGTGGGTGTGCCACAGGCGGCTGAAGTCCGGGCTGTGTTCGGTGAGGGTGCCGACCAGTTCGGGCAGCCGGGGGTCGTCCGGGTCCAGTCCTGCCGCCTGGCGCAGGTGGGCCACCGTGGTGCGGGCCGTGGTGGCCCAGTCGGTGTAGAACGTCCGGCCGGCCGGGTCGAGGAAGGTCATGCGGGCCAGGTTGTCGAGTTGCCCGAACGGTGAGTGCAGGGCCCGGGCCAGGGCGTTGGCCGCCAGTACGTCCAGGGTGCGGTTGATGACGAATGCCGGGGTGCCCGGGGAGCCGTCCATCAGTTGGCGCAGGGCCGGGCTGACCCGGTCCGTGGTGCGGGGGAACCGGTGGGCCGGGGTGGTGCCGGCCAGTCGGTGCAGGTGGGTGTGGGCGTCGGGGTCCAGGCGCAGGGCGCGGGCGAGGGCGTCGAGTACCTGGGTGGAGGGGTGGCGTTCGCGGCCCTGTTCCAGCCGGGTGTAGTAGTCCGCGTTCATCCCGGCCAGCACGGCGACCTCCTCGCGGCGCAGTCCGGGGACTCTGCGTGGGCCGTAACTCATCATGCCGACGTCCTGCGGTCGCAGGCCGGCGCGGCGTGCGCGCAGGAACTCTCCCAGGTGGTTGTCGGTCATGCGGTCCAGGCTAGGGCCGGTCCGATGGATCCCGCCTGGGTGTGCGGTACCCGGTCGGCGCCCGTCCTGGCCGGCCTGCGGCGGTGGGGTCAGGCTCGGTTGAGTGACTGCGAAGGGAGTTTCCATGTCGGAGGGGACCAAGGTGGTACTCGTCACCGGGGCCAGCAGCGGGATCGGGGAGGCGACCGCCCGGCGGCTCGCCGGTGATGGGCATCGGGTGTTTCTCGGTGCGCGGCGTCGCGACCGGCTTGCCGCGCTGGCCGGCGAGATCTCGGCGGCCGGCGGATCCGCCGCGTTCGTGCCGCTCGATGTGACGGATGCCGGCAGTGTGCGGGCGTTCGTGGCCGCCGGCCGGGAGCGGTTCGGACGGGTGGATGTGCTGGTCAACAACGCCGGGGTGATGCCGCTTTCGCCGCTCGACGCGCTGCGCACCGATGAGTGGGATCGCATGATCGATGTGAATGTGCGCGGCGTGCTGCACGGTATCGCCGCCGTGTTGCCGGTGATGCGGGAGCAGGGCGGTGGCGGGCATGTGGTGAACGTAGCCTCGGTCGGCGCGTACGAGGTGTCACCGACGGCCGCCGTGTACTGCGCGACCAAGTTCGCGGTCCGGGCGATCTCCGAGGGGCTGCGTCAGGAGTCCGCCGGGAGCGTCCGGGTCACGCTGGTCTCGCCGGGGGTGACCGAGTCGGAGCTGGCGGACGGCATTTCCGATCCGGTGGCCCGGGCGGCCATGAGGGCGTACCGGGCGGTGGCGTTGCCGGCTTCGGCCGTCGCGGACGCGATCGGGTACGCCGTCGCCCAGCCGCCGGAGGTTGATGTCAATGAGATCGTCGTGCGGCCGGTGGGGAGTGTTCAGTGACCGATCTTGATCACCGGCTGCGGGTTCTTGAGGACAAGGAGGATGTGCGGGCGCTGATGATGCGGGGGTGGTGGGCGCTGGATCGTAAGGACTGGGCGGCGTGGACGGCCTGTTGGGCGCCGGAGGCGGTGCTGGAGTTCGGGCCGTGGGGGGAGATTCACGGGCGCGACGCGATCCGGGCGCGGGTGGAGGCGGCGGAGGCGCCGTACGTGGCGATGCAGCATCACATCCTCAACATGCGGGTCGAGGTGGCGGGGGACCGGGCCACGGGGACGGGGTACATGTGGTTCGTCGCCGTGGGTGGCGCCGGTGCCGGTGCCGGCCAGGACCCGTACGCCATGGGGGGTCCGTACGAGTGGGAGTTCCGCCGGGACCCGGACGGCGGGTGGCTGGTGGTGCGCCAGCGGCTGGGGGTGTGGTGGACGCAGGGGGTGGATCCGCTGCGCGCCTTTGGTTGAGGTTCTGGCCTTCTGTGTGCGAAGGGTTGACGGTGTGAAGGGGGCGCCGTAGCGTCGCGGCCGTTTATTGAGTCGATTCAATCGGTCGTGGAAGGACGTTCCCATGAGACCGTACGGAAGAACGCGCGCCGCCGCCCTGGCGGCGGCCCTCGTCGGCGGGCTGCTGGTCGGCGCGGTCGGCGCCGCCCCGGCGCAGGCCACACCGACCGCGCCGGCCGCGCCGCCCTCGCCCTCCGGCCCGCAACTGGAGGAGCTGGACCGGGGCCTGGTGGCCGTCGCCACCGACGAGGGGGTGTTCCTCAGCTGGCGGCTGCTCGGCCACGAGGTCACCGGGGCCGGCGAAGGCGGCATGACCGGGGCGGACTTCCGGGTGTACCGGGACGGGAAGGCCATCGCCACGGTCACCGACAGCACGAACTTCCTCGATCCCGACGGGCGGGACGGCGCCGCCTACCGGGTGGCCGCCCTCGTCGGCGGCACCCAGGTCGATCTCAGCGACGCCGTCTCCCCCTGGTCCGACGGCTACTACGACCTCCCGCTCCGCAAACCCGCCGACGGCGTGACCCCGGCCGGCGAGGCGTACACGTACCGCGCCAACGACATGAGCGTCGGCGACGTGGACGGCGACGGCCAGTACGAGTTCATCGTGAAGTGGGACCCGTCCAACTCCAAGGATGTCTCCCAGGTCGGCTACACCGGCAATGTCTACATCGACACCTACCGCTTCGACGGCACCCTGCTGCACCGCATCGATCTCGGCGTCAACATCCGGGCCGGGGCGCACTACACCCAGTTCCTGGTCTACGACTTCGACGGCGACGGCCGCGCCGAGATGATGTTCAAGACCGCGCCCGGCACCAGGATCACCCGGTACGGGAAGGACGGCCGGCCCGCCTCGACCCAGTACATCACCATGCCGCGCGCCGACGTACGCGCCGGGTACGGGCACGGTGACGACTACCGGCTCAGCGCCGACGACTACGCCGCGCACCTCGCCGGCATCTTCGCGGGCTGGCACGAGCACCCGGAGGTCGTCGCCGGCAACTGGCCGGCCACCGTCGAGGAGGCGCTCGGCATCGACAACCGGTACGCGTACCCGCTGTCCGCCGCCGATGCCACCGCGCTGTCCGACTACTTCATCGATGTGTACGCGCCCTCCCGCAGCGGCAACAACCGGCTGCGTACCTTCGAGGGGTTCATCGTGGACGGGCCGGAGTATCTGACCGTCTTCGACGGGCTGACCGGCGCCGAGTTGCAGACCATCCCGTACAAGCCGGGGCGCCACGACGACGGGCTCATGTGGGGCGACTACGCCATGAACCGCATCGAGCCGGGGAACCGCGTCGACCGCTTCCTCAGCGGGGTGGCCTATCTCGACGGGCAGCATCCGTCCGCCGTGTTCGCCCGCGGGTACTACACCCGCACCACCCTCGTCGCCTATCGCTGGGACGGCCGCAGGCTCACCGAGGACTGGTACGTGGACAGCGGCTGGGCCCCGATGTCCAACCCCTTCAACGACAGCCCGCACGGCGTGGAGGGCACCGACCCCGAGTACGGCACCCTCACCACCCAGGGCTTCCATTCCCTCTCCGTCGCGGATGTGGACGGCGACGGCAAGCAGGAGATCGTCTACGGTTCGGCCACCCTCGACCACGACGGCAGCCTGCTCTACAGCTCGTACGACTTCGGTCCGCCGCAGTCCAACGTCCCCGGCGAGTACGTGAAGCTCGGCCACGGCGACGCGATGCACGTCGCGGACATCGACCCGTCCCGCCCCGGCCTGGAGATCTACACCGTGCACGAGGGCGGCCCGTGGGCCCCGTACGGTTACGCCCTGCGCGACGCCGCCACCGGCGAGGTGCTGTACGGCGGTTACAGCGGGGTGGACACCGGGCGCGGCATGATCGGCGACATCGACCCGAGCCTCCCCGGTCTGGAGACGTGGGGTTCCGGTGTCGGACTGTGGAGCGCCACCGGGCAGTCGCTCGGCTCGCGCACCCCGGGCACCAATATGAGCATCCGCTGGTCCGCCGACATGACGACACAGATCGTGGACGGCGCGATCGATGTCACGCCCACCATCGAGGACTGGCAGCGCGGCCGGCTGCTCACCGCCACCGGGACGCTGACCAACAACCACACCAAGGGCACCCCGTCCCTGGTCGCCGACATCTTCGGCGACTGGCGCGAGGAGTTGCTGGTACGGACGGCCGACAGTTCGGCGATCCGGATCTACACGAGTACGGAGGTCACCGACCGCAAGCTGTACACACTCATGCACGACCCGCAGTACCGGGTGGAGGTGGCGCGGCAGCAGACCACCTACAACCAGCCCTCCCACCCCGGCTTCTACTTCGCCTCCGACACCGACTGGGCGGATGTCCCGGTGCCGGACTACTACACGCCGGGCGGGGTGGCGGCGCTCGCGGCGTCGCTCGACGGGTTCGTACGCGCCGGGGACGTCGACCGGCTGACCGGCGCGCTGCTGACGGTGCCGCTCACCGTGGCCAGGGTCCAGTGGGAGCGGCACGGCGACGCACGCGCCACGGTGGCTGCCCTGGAGTCGTTCGTACGGCAGCTGGACCGGGCGTCGAAGCGCTCCGTTTCGGACGGCGCGCGGGCGGCGCTGCGTCATCAGGCCCAGGTGGTGATCGGGCAGCTTCGGTGAAGTTGCGGTGCTGAACCCGTGATCCGGCCGACGCGCCGGAGCCGATCCCGGCTCCGGCGCGTCTGACGTATCAGAGCACCACAACGGCTATACATACTGAGTATACACCTGGTGTATAGTCGGCCTGCATGTACGCCAAAGCGTTCGCGCCCGAATATCAGGGCGCGCTCAACACCCTGTCGGTCAACTCCTCCCTCACCGATGTGCTGCGCGAGGCCACCGAGCAGCAGCGCGCCGCCGAAGCAAGCGGAGATCTGCGCGAAGTGGCCCGTGCCGGGCTCGCCGTCGCCGAGGCGCGGCGCCGGCTCGGGCAGGTCGCGGAGGCGGACGCCGCCTGGAAGGCCAGCTACCGCGCCGCCCGCGAGGCCGGTGACCTCGGCGCCATGGCCTGGGCGGTGTGGAGCGGCGGCACCCTCGCCCGCCAGCGCGGCGCGCTCCCGCTCGCCCGCCGGCTGCTCACCCTCGCCGCCGACCTCGGCAAGCGCGGCGACGATGTCGTCGCCCGCGGCTACTCACTCGCCGGCCTGGCCGAAACCGGTCGCATACAAGGCGACTATCAGGCCGTTGGCCGGCTGCACGAACAACTCCTCGCCGAGGCCCGCAAGCGCGGCGAAGCCCGGCACACGGTCTGGGCGCTGGAGGGGATCGCCCAGATCCACCGCAACACCGGCGACTTCGACCGCGCGCTCGCCCTCTTCGAGGAGGCCGCCGACATCGCCCGCGGCGCCGACGACCGGCGCGGCTGGGCCTGGGCCCAGCGCGGCATCGCCGACATCATCTCGGTCCGCGACGGCGACGCCGACCGCGCGCTGGCCATCCTGGAGCGGGCCGAACGCACCTGCCGCCGGATGAACCTCACCTCCGCGCTCGCCTACAACCACAAGATGCGCGCCAACATCCTCTTCCGCGCCCGCCGTTACCGGCAGGCCAAGCGGGGGTACGAGGAGACGCTCGCCGAGTTCCGCGCCATCGACGAGGCGCGCGGCCAGGCGCTGTGCCGGCTCGGGCTGGCCAAGACCCTGCACCGGCTCGGGCAGCGCGACCCGGCCGAGACCGCCGCCGAACTGCACGAGCTGCGCGCCCTCTTCCGGCGGATCGGACTGCATCACGCCGCCGACATGACCGACAAGGCGCTCGCCGAACTTCCCACCCCGCCTTCCACCCCCACCCCCACCCCCACCCGAGCCGGGGCCGCCACATGATCCGGGAACTCACCCCCACCACCGGGCCGGCCACCACCGGCCCCGCCGACGCCCTCGCCCGCGCCCGCGCCCGTACCGCCCCCGCCCTGGACCGGGCGGTGCACCAACTCCACCCCTGGCTGCGGGAGATGGCCACCCACACCAGCGGCGGCAAGGGCTTGCGCCCCGCCCTCACCCTGCTCGCCGCCGAAGCCGTCGGCGCCGACCCGGCCACCGCCGTACCCGGCGCCGTGGCCGTGGAGCTGGTGCACACCTTCTCCCTCGTCCACGACGACATCATGGACGGCGACGAACGCCGCCGGCAGCGCCCCACCGTGTGGAAGGCGTTCGGTACCGGCCCGGCCGTCCTCACCGGCGACGCGCTCTACACCCTCGCCCTGGAAACCCTCGCCGACTCCGGCAACCCGCACGCCGGCACCGCCGTCCGGCACCTCATCACCGCACTCAAGGACCTGGTGCGCGGCCAGGCCGAGGACCTCCAGTTCGAGCAGCGCCCCTGGTACGGGCCGAACGCCGTCACCCCGCACGAGTACCGGCAGATGGCGGACCGCAAGACCGGCGCGCTGTTCGGCTGCGCCACCGCGCTCGGCGCCGTGCTCGGCGGCGCACCGCCCCGTACCGTCGAGGCGCTGCGCCGGGCCGGCCGGCACGCCGGGGTGGCCTTCCAGGCCATCGACGACGTGCTCGGCATCTGGGGCGACCCGGCCCGTACCGGAAAGCCGGTGTACGGCGATCTGCGCCGGGGCAAGAAGACCCTGCCCGTGCTCACCGCGCTGGCCGGCTCCACCGCGCCGCACGGCCACGCCCGCTCCCGCGCGCTGGCCACGCTGCTCGCCGCCGGCACCGGGCCGGCCGAGGCCGCCGCCCTCATCGAGGCGGCCGGCGGGCGCGCCGCCACCCTCGCGGAGGCGGACCGGCAACTGGCGATCGCCACCCGCTATCTGCGGTCCGTACCGCTCTCCCCCGGCCACGCGAGGGAATTTCGTAACCTTCTTGCATTTCTGCTCGACCGTCACGCGTGAGGTTTCCCGGGGCGTGGTGAAAGCCGCGCCCCCCGGCGGCCCGACAACCGCCGGAACGGGCCCGGCAAGCCGACCGAGCGGGCACCGCCGTTGCCCCCGTGACCTGCCCTTTCCCCCCATCCGTCGACGCGGCGGCCCCGATGGGCGCCCGAATGCGCCCGACGGGCGCCCGTGCGCAAACCGTGGAGGTATCGGTCAACAAAAATCTGAGCTACATCTGAGCTGTACGGCTGATATTTTCCCCGTAGTTTGGAGAAATATGGGTCCCATCATGAATACGCTCTCCACGCCCAGACGCTGAGGATGGAGCAGACCCATGCGTACCGCCCCACGCGATCCCGGTGAATTGCTGCACCGGCTCAGTACCAGGTACCGCACCCGGCTGCTGCGCTATGTGAACAGGCTGACCCTGGGTGACCCCCACCGCGCTGAGGACATCGTGCAGGAAACCATGCTCCGCGTATGGCGGCTGGCCGTCCAGCAGTCGGCGCTGCCCGGCGCGGCCGACCCGGCGGAAACAGCCGAGGCAACGGAAGCGGCCGAGGCGGCGGACAGGCCCGACGAGCCGGACGACACCGACGCCCGCCACGACGAGGACCGCCTCGTCGCCTGGCTGTACACCGTCGCCCGCAACCTCGCCGTCGACGCGCACCGCCGCGAACGCGCCGTCCCCATGGGGGTGATCCCCACCCCCATCCTGCATCGCAGCACCGACACCGATGTCGCCGACACCGTCGTCAACCGGCACCTGGTGCACGGCGCGCTCGCCCGCCTCACCCCAGAACACCGCGAAGTCCTCGTACAGGTGCATCTGTGCGACCGGTCCCGCGCCGAAGCCGCCCGAGCCATCGGCGTCCCGCAGGGCACCATCAAGTCGCGCACGCACTACGCTCTTCGGGCAATGCGGCAGGAGATGCGACAGGAGATGCGCGCGGCATGAGAAACACTGACCCCTTCGTCTTCTTCAGTCAGCACCGCGACACGATCTTCAAGATCTTCGGCATCCTCGGCGCGCTGCTCATCGTCTTCCTCATCATCCGCGCCATCGCCTTCCGGTTCGGCGGCTGGTCCGCCGCCTGGGCCCGGCTCAAGCGCGAACTCGCCGTCACCCGCAACGCCTTCACCGCCCCCATCCGGGCCTGGTTCCAGCACCGGCGCCGGCTGCGCCGGCTGATCCACCACCTCGGCTCCCCGCTCACCTGGCGCGACGCCGAACGCGCCCTGATCCGCGCCCACCTGGAGGCCGCCCCGGCCCGCCCGTACGCCGCGCTCGTCGACGACCACGAGGTGACCGTCCTCCTCTCGGACGCCCACGAGCCCGGCACCTGGACCATCGACCGCGCCGAACTCCCCGCCGTCTCCCCCGAGGCCGACGCGGTACGCCCCGTCATCGTCTCGCTCGGCGTCTCCGAGGACGGCAGCGGCCGGGCGGTCTTCCTCGACATGGCCACCGGGCCGCAGCAGTTCGCCATCGAGGGCGACCAGCGCGCCGCCGCCGCCCTGCTGCCGGCGATCGCCGCCCAGCTGGACACCCGGCTGCCCGCCGGCCTGGTCACCGTCGCCGAGGGCGTCCACCGCGGCTACCAGGGCCCACCGGTGCGCAACGCCTACCGCACCGCCAAGGAGACCGAACCCCGCTTCGGACTCGGTCCGGTGCTGATCGCCGCCGAACTTCCCGACCCGCTGCCCGCCGAACTCTCCGCACCGCCCGCCCCCGACGCCGCGCCCGGGACCGCCCCGCCGCGCGTCATCGTCTCCGGCCCCGGCCGCGGCCACGTACGGCGGCTGCTCGCCGACCGGCACGGCCGGGTGTACGTGACCGGCACCCCGCTGCTGCCGTTCTTCGACGCGCTGGGCCGCGCCCTGGCCCGGGTGCTGCCCGACATCCCCCCGGTGCTGCCGCCCGCCCCGCCCACCGGCAACCACACCACCGGCGACCTGTTCGAAGAGACCGGGGACGACGCCCAGGCGTACACCGCCACCGGCGCCGCCGCCCACCCCACCGTCACCATGCGGAAGACCGCACCCGCCGAGGCCCCGCTGGGCCGCAGCTCCGCCGCCCCGCTCGAATCCGTGGCCGGCGCCGAGGCCGGCGAGCCCTCCGACGCCGCCGCCGACGCCGGCGCGGCCGACCTCACCTCCCTCCCCACCACCTCCACCACCAGCCGCTCCCCGCAGCACTGAGCTGACGCGCGAGCGCCCGACGCCGCTGGACTGCCGTGAAACTGACGCTCACCACCGCCGCCCCCGACGGCCCGCCCACCGACCACCTGCTGGACGTCCCCGAGGACGCCACCGTCGCCGACCTCGGCGCCGTCCTCGGCGCCGAACAGCTCTACCTGGGCGACCAGCCGCTGCACCCCGACACCGGCGTCAGCGCCAGCGGCATCCGCGAGGGCGCCATCCTCGGCGTGGACGCCCCCGCCGCCCGCCCCTCCCTCACCCACTCCTGGACCCCGGCCGCACACGACGTCGCCCTCGTCGAAGTCCGCCACGTCGGCGGCGCCGACGCCGGCCACGTCTGGCTGCTGGGCCCCGGCAGTTACGAGATCGGCTCCGACCGCGGCTGCGCCCTGCGGCTGTCCGGCGGCGGCGGTGGCGCCCCCGCCCAGGGCACCTGGATCACCGTCGCCGCCGACGGCGGCGTCAGCTTCCGGCTCCCGGCCGGCGCCGACCCCGACCGCTGCGGCCTGCGCTCGCTCACCCCGCCGCCGCCCGTCGACCCCGAGACCGGCATGCCGCTCACCGCCGAGGAGCCGGCCGGCACCCAGGACGGCGGCCCCGGCGGCCACTCGGTGGACCCGATCCCGCCAGGACCCGACGGCCTGCCCGCCGTGCCCCCGCTGCCGCCCGTCCACCTGCTGCCGGAGCCCGACGACGGCGAGGCCGAGTGGCCCCCGTACGCCGACCTCTCGCTCGGCGACCATCTGCTGCGGCTCAGCCCCCGCTTCGAGCCGGACGCCGCCGTCAACCCCTCCCCCGACGGCCTGGCCATCGAGTACAACCGGCCGCCGCGCATCGCCCCGCACCTGGACGCCGAATCGATGCGGATGCAGGGCCCGCCCGCCAAACGCGGCGCCCGGCCCTTCCCGTTCCTGATGCTGATCACCCCGCTCATCATGGGTCTGATCATGGTCAGCCTGTTCCGCTCCTTCTTCTTCGTCGTCTTCATCCTCATGAGCCCGATCATGGCCGTCGGCAACTGGGCCATGGGCCGCCGCACCGGCCGCAAGCAGTACGAGGAGCAGCTGCGGCTCTTCCGGCTGCGCCGCGCCGCCCTCGAACTCGAAGTACGGCACGCCACCGTCGCCGAACGCGGCCTGCGCAACGACACCTTCCCCGACCCCGCGGCCGTCCTCCTCACCGCCACCGGCCCCGGCCACCAGCTGTGGGAGCGCCGCCGCCGCGACCCCGACCACCTCTCCCTGCGGGTGGGCACCATCGCCCGCGCCTCGCTCAAGGAGATCAACGACTCCGCCCGCGAGGCCAACCACACCAAGGTGCACTGGCGGCTCGCCGATGTGCCCTACAGCGTGGAGCTGACCCACCTCGGCGTCATCGGCATCACCGGACCGGGCGCCGGGCCGCGCCGCCTCGCCTGCTGGGCGGTGGCCCAGTCCGCCGTCCTGCACAGCCCCCGCGACCTGCGGATCGTCGTCCTCGCCAGCCACGAGCACGCGGACGCCTGGAGCTGGGTACGGTGGCTGCCGCATCTGCGCCCCGACCGGCCGGCCTCCGCGTCCGGCACGGTCATCTCGGTGGGCAACGACCCCGAGTCCACCGCCCACCGGGTGAATGAGCTGATCGCCGACATCAAGGCCCGTACCGACGCCGCGTCCTCGGCGCTGGGCCGCACCCTGATGAACTTCCCCGACATCCTGGTGGTGCTGGACGGCTCACGCCGGCTGCGCGATGTCCCCGGCATCGTGCAGGTCCTCACCACCGGGCCGAGCGTGCGCATCTTCAGCGTCTGCCTCGACGAGCGCGAGCGGCTCCTTCCCGAGGAGTGCACCGCCGTCATCACCACCGCCGAGTCCGACGCGGACGGCAACGCCAGCGACACCCTCAAGGTACGGATCTCCGGGCTGCCCACCGTCGAGGGCGTCCGCGCCGATCTGGTCACCACCCAGTGGTGCGAGGAGGTAGCGCGTGCCATCGCCCCGGTGCGCGATGTGACGGTGGACGCCGACTCCGGACTGCCCGCCGATGTCCGGCTGCTGCCGCTGATCGGCCAGGAGCCGCCCAGCGCGCAGGCCCTGGCGTACAACTGGTCGCGCCGGCCCGCCTCCACCTCCTTCGTGCTGGGCGAGGGGTACGAGGGGCCGCTCCGCATCGACCTGGTGCGCGACGGGCCGCACGGGCTGATCGGCGGCACCACCGGCTCCGGCAAGTCCGAACTCCTCCAGACCATGATCGTCTCGCTGGCGGCCGTCAACCGGCCCGACGAACTGGCCTTCGTACTGGTCGACTACAAGGGCGGCAGCGCCTTCCGCGAATGCGCCGAACTGCCGCACACCCTCGGCATGATCACCGACCTCGACGGGCACCTGGTGCAGCGCGCGCTGGCCTCCCTGGACGCCGAACTGCGCCGCCGCGAACAGCTGCTCGCCGAGGTGGAGGCCAAGGACCACCCCGAGTACCGGCTCAAGCGGGCCCGCAATCCGCGGCTGCCCGCGCTGCCCAGGCTGCTGCTGGTGATCGACGAGTTCGCCACCCTGGTACGGGAGCTGCCGGACTTCGTCCCCGGGCTGATCTCCCTCGCGCAGCGCGGCCGTTCACTCGGTCTGCATCTGATCCTGGCGACCCAGCGGCCCGGCGGCTCGGTCAACACCGAGATCAAGGCCAACACCAATCTGCGCATCGCGCTGCGCGTCACCGACCGCTCCGAGAGCCAGGACATCATCAACAACCCGGACGCCGCCGCGATCTCCGCCGGCAACCCCGGGCGGGCCCTGGTGCGGCGCGGCGCCAACAACCCCACCCCGTTCCAGACCGCCTGGGTCGGCGCCGAACGCACCGACACCGACCCCGGCGGCGGCACCGGCGGTGAGCCCGACCCGGCCGAAACCGACCCGAACGCGCCCGCCCCGGCCCGTACCGTACGCGGCGTCGAACTCACCTGGAGCGGCCTGGGCCGGCTCACCGAACTGCGCGACGAGGACGACGACCTGCCCGCCGCGGACAAGGCCGTCCCCGAGGAGCGGCCCACCGATCTGCTCGCCCTGGTGCAGGCCATCTCCGCCGCCGCCGAGCAACTGCCGGACTACACCGAGCAGCCCAGCCCCTGGCTGCCGGCGCTCGACGGCCGGCTGCGGCTGGACCAGCTGCCGCCCGCCGAGCTGCCGGCGCCGGCGCCCGGCGCGCTGCCGCTGGTGCCGTACGGCATGCTCGACCTGCCCGACTTCCAGGAACAGCGGCTGGGCACCATCGACTTCTCCACCTTCGGCCATCTGTACGTCATCGGCGCGCCGCGCTCGGGCCGCACCCAGGTGCTCCGTACCATCGCCGGCTCGGCCGCCCAGACCGTCAGCAGCGCCGAGCTGCACATCTACGGCATCGACGCGGCGGGCGGCGGTCTGTCCGTACTGGAGACGCTGCCGCACTGCGGGGCGGTCGTCGACCGGTACGACAGCGAGCGGCTGGAGCGGCTGATCCACCGGCTGACCGCCGAACTCGGCGCCCGGCAGCGGGCGGTGTCCCAGCACAACTGCGCGGGGATCAACGAGCTGCGCGCCAAGCTGCCCAAGGACAGCCGGCCCGCGCATCTGCTGCTGCTCATCGACGGCTGGGACGCGCTGAGCGCCATGCTCGACGACTACGACGGGGGCCGGCTGTTCACCGACGTCACCCGGCTGCTGCGGGAGGGCACGGCGGCGGGCATCCACGTCGTCGCCACCTCGGAACGGCTGCTGCTGGGCGGCCGGATGGCCGCGCACAACGACCGGCGGCTGCTGCTGCGGCAGAGCGACCCCAGCGACTATCACCTGGCGGGCATGGCGCGCGGGAAGGCGCCGGCGCAGGTGCTGCCGGGGCGGGGCTGGATGGCGCCGTCCGGGGTGGAGACCCAGATCGGGCTGCTGCCGGTGGACGGCGGGGCCGACGGGGACGACGGCGATGTGGCCGGTGACCAGGCGGACGCGGTGCGGGCGATCGGCAAGCGTGCGGCGCTGCGGGACGCTCAGGTGCCGGCCGGGCGGCGGCCGTTCACCATCGGGCAGTTGCCGGGGCTGATCGGCTTCACCGAGGCGATGGAGCAGGTGCGGCCCGAGGAGCGGCGTCCGCTGTGGGCGCTGCTGGGCATCGGTGGTGACGCGGTGGGCCCGCTGGGCTACGACTTCACCTCCGGCGGCGGCAGCTTCATCGTGGCGGGTCCGCCGCGCTCGGGGCGGTCCACGGCGCTGTCGGCGATGAGTGTGTCGCTACTGCTGAACGGTACGGCGCTGGTGGTGATCACCCCGCGTGACTCGCAGCTGCGGCGGCTGGCGGCGCACGAACTGGCCACGGTGCTGGCGGATCACGACCCGGAGGCGGAGCAGGTGACGGCCGCGCTGGAGGCGGTCGCGGGGCGGCCGGTGGTCGTGGTGGTGGACGACGCGGACATCCTGGGGAACTCGCGGGCCGACCGGGTGCTGCGGACGGTGGCGACGGCCGGCCGGGACCGGGCGCAGGGGCTGCTGCTGGCCGGGCCGCCGGATTCCATCAGCACGCTGGGGTGGATGGGCGCGGCGCGGCGGTCCAGGGCCGGGCTGCTGCTGGGGCCGAAGTCGCTGGTGGAGGGCGATCTGATCGGTGCCAGGCTGTCGGGCGACCAGGTGCGGACCGCGCTGCCGGAGGGCCGGGGCTGGACGACGAACAGCGCCGGGCAGGTGATCGCGGTGCAGGTTCCGCTGACGGTGCTGGACGGCTGAGCGCACGGCATCGCTGAACGCGCGGCACGGCTGAGCGTCGGCCCGAACGGAAGAACGGCCGCCCCCGGGGAGAAGGGGGCGGCCGTTCGCCTGGGTGGCGTGGGCCGGTCTCACCCGTCGGAGTTGTTCCTGGCTTCCTCGGCCGCCTTGTTGACGTCGTTGGCGATGTCCTGGTCGGAGTCCGCCATGCTGATGCCGAAATCTTCGAACATCTTCGCGTACTCCTCGATGTTCTTCGCCGAGGCTTCCAGCTGGTTGGTGAACTGTTCGTACGCGGCCTGCATGGCGGGGCTGGCCTTCTCGAAGACCAGACCGCCCTGGAGCAGGGTGTCGACCTGTGTCTTCAAGTTGGTCAGCTCGCTGGCGATATCGCTGAGCTTGGCCACCATCTTGGTCTTGGTGGCGGCGATTTCGTCGTAATCAAAAACGACATTGGGCACGTGGGGCTCCTTGTGCGGTGGGGCGGGGACGGTGTGGGATCAACCTGCGTTGATCTTGTCCGCCATTTCCTGGTCCATCTTCTGGACGGAGTCCTTGATCGCCTTGAACTGCTTGGCGTAGTCCTCGATGGCCCGGGCGCCGGCCACCAGGCTGGCGGTGAAGGTCTCGTACTTCCCCTGGAGGGCGGGGCTGGTGGCGTCGAGCACCAGACCGGTCTTCAGGAGGTCGTCCACCTCTTTCTTGGCCTCGTTCATCCGGGGCACCAGGGTGGCGTCGACGGCGTTGTCGAGGATGGTGCACACCCGGTCGATCTCGTCGTAGTCAAGGCTGATATTGGCTGCCATGCGTCACTTCTCCTTGTTACCGAATGGGGCGGATGGGGAGGCTACTTGACCTCTTCCCATTCGTCCTTCTCACCGCCGGCATGGGTGTATTTCTTGACCTCGTCGTCCGTGGTGACTTCCATGGTCCCCGTGCCGTCGTCGTTGAACCGCACCACGGCGACACTCTTGGTGCCGTCGCCGTAGGTGGTGGTCATCGTGTAGTCCCGGATCGACCCGCCGTCCGGGTGGGTGCTTTCGCGGACCGGCCCGTCGTACACCTGCTCCGTCTTGTACGACTGGCCGTTGTTGTTGGTGATCTCCGACGTCTGGCCGGTGATGTTGTAATCGTCGTCGTACTGGAGAGTGACCGTGATGGTGCCGTCCTCGTCCTTGTACGTGAAGGTGTCCGGCGGTGTGGCGGCCGGCTTGTCCGGCGCCTTGCCCGGCGGATCGGCGGGGTTGTCGTAATCCCGCCACGCCTCGCAGAAGCCGGGAGCGTCCTCGCCTCCGCACACCTTGTTGATGTTCGCGTCGGGGTTCTCCTCGAAGTAGTCGGTGGCCCCGATGTCTTCGAGCATCTTGTCCCAGGCCGCCTTGTCACTCTCCCACCGCTCGTAGGCGGCCTTGTCGCCCAGCCACTCGTTGAACTTGCCGCGCTGGGCGTCCGCGCCACCGCCGGTGGCCATCTTGGAGTCGGACTCGAACCAGGAGTCCGAGACCCCCTTGAAGGTGTCCGCCAGCTCGGTCAGCCCGTCCTTGGCCTGCTTGGTGCGGCTCCTGGAACGCTGGTAGAAGGTGTTGAAGGCGGCGGCCAGGGTGGTGTTCCCCAGCACCCGCCTGGCCTCGGCGGAGTCCGACCCCACGTTCTTGAAGTCGCCCTCGCCGCCGCCGTCCCCGGCCTGGTCCGCGAGGGTACGCATCCGGGTCTGCACGACCTGCAACTGGCCGTAGTCGATGGAGAAGTCAGGCACGGGGCCTCCCGGGTACGCGTGGGTCCGCTGCCCCTTCTACGCGCCGGGCACCGGGAAGGTTCAACACGACCATTGAACCGAACGCGGTGCTGTCGCGTAGTAGTGGATAGGTGTAGGGGGTGGATCGCGCCGTGCGACGATGCCGGAGCGTCCCCCGTCTCATGTGTGCCGGGCCCCAGAAGGAGTACCGCCCATGGCTCGTCCCGACGACTGGAGCGCTCTCGGGTTCTCGAAGGACCCCACCCCGGGAGATCCGGGTGCTCTGGACGACCTGATCACCTCGCAGGCGAAGCTGGTGTCGCTCGCGTCGGACATCGACGACGGGCTGACCGAGATCAAGAACACCGCCGACGGGGCGTTCGTCGGCAAGACCGCGGACGCGCTGCGGAAGATCATCGACAAGGACCTGCGGAAGTACGTCTCCTCCTTCAAGTCCGCGCACGAGAGCGTGCAGTCGGCGCTCAAGACGTATGTCGAGGTCATGCGGACCGAGCAGGGCCGCGCCGACCGGGCGCTGGAGTCGGCGGCCGGTCTGGAGGAGGACGATCCCGAGCGCGACAACCTGAAGTCCACGGCCCAGGACGCCAAATCGACGCTGGAGGACGCGGCCAACGTCGCCGCGAGGGCGATCCGGGCGGCCGGGGACAGCATCAAGTCGCCGGTCGACCCGTGTGATGAGTTCTGGAAGGCGCTGGGCATCCTGGCGATCATCCTGATCATCCCGGCGATCATCGTGGGTGGTCCGCTGGCCCTGTTCGCCATCGCGCTGAATGTCGCGCTGCTCATCAAGACCGCCGTCGACTTCGCCAACGGCAAGGGCAGTGTCACCGATCTGGTCCTGGGAATCCTGGGCGTGATCGCCCCCACCACCAGGGGCCTTTCCCTCACCAAACTGTGGGGCGGTATCTCGGCCGGGGCGAAGGGCGCCTGGGGCGGCGCCAAGATCCTGTTCGGCGCCGGCGGCAAGGGCGCGTTCACCTTCGGCGGCACCTGGCTCAGGGGCGCCAACGGCCTCTTCACCAGCATCCGGTTCTCGCCCGCCATGGGGAACCTCACCCTCAACGGCGTCAAGATCGGCAACGGGCTGAACTTCCTGAAGTTCGGCCCCGCCATGGCCAACTTCGCGGTGATCACCAACTTCGGCGCCAAGAGCTTCGTCATCATCAAGCCGGTGCTGAGCGCCATCAACGGTCTCAAGGCCATGCCCGGCATGATGTGGAACGGGCTGAAGGGCGCCCAGGGCATCCGGCTGTTCCTGCCCATCGCCGGCCACGAGATCCGGCTGGTCGGGCTGGCCAAGGCCGCCCAGATCGGCTTCATCGAGCGCGGCATCTTCGGCATGCACCGCCTGGGCCTGGACGCGGCGGGCGTGGCCGGTCTGGGCAGCAAGATCTCCGGCGCCGCCGGCGCCGGGCTGCACGCCTTCGCCCCGCCGGGCGGGGCGGGCGCGCTGGTCCGCTTCAACAACCTGGGCTTCAGCGGCGTACCGCCCGTCAATCTGCGCACCACCCCGCTCAACCCCGGTGGCCTGACCTCCGTCCCGCCGGTCTCGGTGCCCAACCCCGGCTCGCTGGTGCCCGGTGGGCTCGGCAACGGCGTGCAGTTCTCCTCGCCGCCGAGCATCAACCTGAGCCTGGCCCACCAGGGCCTCGGCGGGGTCAGCTTCGCCGTGCCCATCCGGCCCAACATGAGCGCCGTGATCGTCGATGTGCCGATCGGCGGGGCGATCGCCCCGCCGCAGCTGGGCCCGATGGTCCCCATCGTGGCCGCCCCCGGCGGCGGCGTCGTGCCGGTGCCCACCATCGGCGTCAACGCGCCGACGATCACCGTGCCCAGCAGCACCGTGAACGTACCGGCCATCTCCACCGCCACCCCGACGGTGAACGCGGTCGCCGTGCCGAACGTCTCCACCGTCACCCCGAACGTCGGGGCGGTGGGGGCGGGCACCGTGGGCGTCCCCAACTTCTCCGTGACCACCCCGAGCGTCGGCGCGGTCGGCGCGGGCTCGGTCGGTGTGCCGAACTTCTCCGTGACCACCCCCAGCGTCGGCGCGGTCGGCGCGGGCTCGGTCGGCGTACCGAACTTCTCCGTGACCACCCCGAGCGTCGGCGCCGTGGGCGCCGGCGCGGTCGGCGTCCCCAACTTCTCGGCGACCACCCCCAGCGTCGGCGCGGTCGGCGCCGGCGCGGTCGGCGTCCCCAACTTCTCGGCGACCACCCCCAGCGTCGGCGCGGTCAACGTGGGCGCCGTCAACGTACCCGGGATCTCCAACACCACCCCGGGCATCGGCGGCGTCAACGTGGGCGCCGTCAACGTACCCGGCGTCGCCAACGCGACCCCCGGCGTCGGCGGCGTCCACGCGGGCGGCATCGGGGCGGTCACCCCCTCCGTCACCACCCCCGGCGGCATCGGCCTGAACGGCGTCCACGTGCCCGTCACCGGTGCCGTCGACACCCCGGGCGGCGTCGCCGGCCTCGGCAACATCAGCACCGGAAACACCGGCGTGGGCGTCTCCCCGCCCACCCTGAAGAACGTCGGCGCGTCCTTCCAGAGCCTCCCGACGAACGTGCCGGGCCTCGACGCCCGCATCGCCGACCTTCCCGCCATCCACGCCAACACCAGCCTGTCGTCCCTGACCGGCGGCACCCCGGCCGCCGCCCACGTCAGCATCCCCGAGTTGGGCATCAATCTCTCCGACGCCGCCGCCCTCGGCCGCATCGACACCCCCGGCGTCGGCGCGGTGGGCCAGGTCACCCCACCCACCGCCACCACCCCCGCCCCCGCCCCCGGGGCCATCACCCCGGGAGCCGGCACCCCGGGCGGCATCACCCCCGGCGGCGCCCAGCTCAATCTCACCCCGCTCGGCCAGACCCCGGCCCCCGCCCCCGGCCAGCTCGCCGCCCCCGGCATCAACGCCCGCGCCGACGCGCCCACCGTGAATACCGCCGGCCTGGACCTCACCCCGCCGCCCGCCCACACCGGCGCCCTCGACGCGCCCACGGCCAACACCCACACCAACCCCGGGCCGCTCACCCCCAAGGACATCGAACTGCTGCGGAGCATCGGGCTGCTCCCGCCGCTGAACATGCCGAAGATCCCGATGCCGCACCAGAACACCCCCGTTCAGGTGTGGACGGCCACCACCACCCCCGCCGCGGTCCACACCTACCGGGGCATCGAGGGCCTGCCGGGCGTCACCATCTCCGTCCGCGAGCCGCTCAGCACCGTCAACTTCCGCGTCGATGTGACCGCCAACCCCAACAACATCCCGGGGCTGCGCGCCTTCGAGGCCCACAACGGCTCCACCCCCGTCGTCCGGGTCGAGTACGACGCGGGCGACGGCCGGATCATGCGGCAGGATTTCAACCTGACCACGCACGACCCGATCGGCGGGCCCACCGCGGTCGGCACCCCCGCCCCGGCCCGGCTCACCCCCGAGACCCCGGTCGGCGGCCTCGGCCGGACCGGCGACTTCGAGATGCATCCCGTCACCGCCACCCCCACCCCCACCCCGGCGACACCGACCCCGGCACCGACCGTGCCGCAGCCGCGCACCGTCGGGCTTCCCGGACTCTCCGGGCACCAGGTCCAGTTGCGGTTCAACGCCGAGGGACAGGTGGTGGCTGTCGCCCCGGCCGGCCCGCCGAACGGCCTGCACATCACCCGGGCGGACGCCGACGGCTTCCAGTTCGACCTGACCGTCAGCGGGCGGCAGACCGACCGCTTCACCTACGGCTTCGGCAACGACGGCGCCCCCGTACTGCGCGTCCACGACCGGGAGATCACCCTCACCGGCGGCACCTTCGGGGACACCCGGATCACCGTCCACACGGCGGACGGCACCACCAGCGTCGTCCGCCCCGGCACGGTCGGCGACGCCCGGTGGGCCAACGACTCCCTCCAGCTCTCCCCGCCCGGCGGCGGCCGTACCGTCTTCTACGACCGGACGCACACCTTCAGCCACCAGGACATCCACCTCGCGGACGGCACGCTCACCGACATCCGGTCGCTGCGCACCACCCACACCGGTGAGCTGAGCCTGATCGGGACGGACGGCCGGCCGGTCACCGGCCCCGGCCTCGGCCTCACCCCGCAGCCGGGCGGCGCACTGCGCGTCCACCACGGCGAGCAGCACCTGGTGCTCAGCCCGAACGGCGACCACACCCACAACGTGGTCACCCTCACCGGCCCGGGCGGCGCCGGCACCACCGGCTTCGTCCACCTCCCCACCCGGCCCCCGTACGCCCCGCCCGGCGGGCATCCGCTCAACGCGCAGGGCCAGGACCTCAACACCATCACCCTGGTGCGGTACGGCGCCGACGGCTTCCTCACCCGTACCGACACCCAACTCACCTTCCACGGGGCTGACGGCGCGCACACCCTCAGCGCCCCGGCGCTGCGCGGCGACGCGCTCAACGGCACCTTCCTGCGCGGCGGCACCCACCCCGCCCTGCTGGACGCCAACGGCGGCGTCATCACCACCTCCGCCGTCACCCCGCAGCCGGGCGGCTCGTTCCGCGTCCAGCACGGCGACCACCACCTCGTCCTCGGCCCGGGCCGCGACCACACCCACAACGTCATCACCCTGCGCGGCCCGGACGGCGACCCGGCCGGCTTCCTGCACCGCCCGGTCATCGACCCCGCCGCGCCGAACGCGTACCCCTCCGTCTCGCTCGGCGGCCACCCGCTGAACGCGGGCGGCACCCCCATCGACGGCCTCCACCTGGGCCGGCACAGCGGCGGCTTCCTCACCCGTACCGACACCCAGCTCACCTTCCACGGCAACGACGGCCGGTTCCTCAGCACCGCCCAGCCGCTGCCCGGCACCCCGCTGGCCGGCTTCTTCCTGCGCGGCGGCGACAGCCCGGGGCTGATGAACCCCGGTGGCAACATCGTCGGCAAGGCCACGGTCACCCCGCAGCCGGGCGGCTCGTTCCGCGTCCAGCACGGCGACCACCACCTCGTGCTGGGCCCCGGCCGCGACCACACCCACAACGTCATCACCCTGCGCGGCGCCGACAGCAACCCGGTCGGCTTCGTCCACCGCCCGGCCGGCGACCCCACCGCCCCGCTCGGCAACCAGCTGCTGAACGCGGGCGGCACCCCCGTCGACGGCCTCACCCTCAGCCGGCACGGCCAGGACGGCTTCCTCAGCCGCACCGACACCCACCTCACCGTGTACAACGCGAAGGGCGAGTTCGACTTCACGTCGCTGCGGCTGACCGGCTCCGACAACAGCCTGCGGGTGTACGACGTCACCACCCCCGCCGGTACGAACCATGTCGCCTTCGACGCGCTGGACTCGGACCTCGCCACGATCGACGACGTCCGCATCACCCCGCGCACCGACGGCGCCGGCAACCGGGTGGGCTTCCGCTACGAGAGCGCCGACGCCAAGACCATCACCTTCTACAACCTCAACGGGCGGGTGGATCTCACCGCGCAGTCCACCGTCACCCCGAACGGCACCGTCTTCCGGGTCACCGGCAACGGCGGCGCCACCTTCGACGCCATCCGGCTCTCGGACGGCGTCGACCACCGCTTCATCCGCACCGACACCCACGCACTGCTCAACGGCGACCTCAACCCGCAGCCCGCCGGCGGTTTCGGGATCACCCGGGTGGACGGCGGCGGCTACCGGTTCGAGCGCGGCCCGGACCAGGGGCTGCGCGCCGGCGAGTACAAGATCTACAACGAGAACGGCCAGCTCACCGAGGTACGGATCAACATCGTCCGGGACGGGCAGCTGGTCCCTGGCCAGCACTTCAAGGTCAGCTTCAACGCGGACATGACGGAGAACTCCTGGGTCCGGGTGCACAGCGACAACAACGTCCATGTGCAGGTCCCGGCCGGCCGGAGCGTCCCCTGGTACGACTCGGGAAACGTCAACGTCACCGGCCACGGCCACGGCGTGATCCGGCTCGACAGCTACTCCGGCGTCGAGGTGTTCTCCCGCCGCCCGATCGCCAACGGCAACGTCCTCGACGTGCACGTCTCCTCCAGCGGCGGCACCTTCGGCCTGCTCCACCAGCGGCCCCGCTGGACGGAGTTCAACGCGTCCGGCACCTCGGTGAACTTCGGCAGCCGGCACTGGGGCGAGTCCACCCGCAGCTGGTTCGACGTCTCCGACCTCACCAGCCACCGGGTGCGGCACTTCCGGGCGAACCCGGACGGCGGCAGCGTCCTCACCGACATGAATGTCTCGCCGGCCGGCCAGGGCTTCGTCAAGGGCGACCTGTGGCACCGCTACGACAAGGACTTCCGGCCGGTCGCGAGCGGCACCCGCGACTGGGGCCACGGCCGGGGCTGGACGGATACGGCCATCAACCCGCGCACCGGCGAAACCGTCGTCGTCCACGAGAAGTTCGGCCGCTTCCAGCTCACCCCGCACGATGTACGGCGGTACTTCCAGCTCGACGTCACCCCCGGCGGCGGCTTCAAGGACAACAGCTGGATGTCGCACTCGCCGGGCGGCAAGGAGATCGACCTCGGCAAGGCGCTGCCCAACGGCGGCGGCGACCTGTCCATCCAGCGGCTCGCCGAGCAGCGCCCGCCGGCGTTCTACCGCAACGTGCTCTCCCCCAGCACGTACTTCCGCACCGACCTGACCGACTTCCCCTACATCGCCAAGGACAGCCACTTCCAGGTCTCGGTGTGGAAGACCACCGATGTCGCCGGCGGCGCGCCCACCCTCAAGGGCATCTCGGCGACCAGCATGAACGGCACCATCCAGTCCATCAGCCAGGCCGGCGACCTGGTGCGCGAGTTCCGCAAGCTCGGCAACGGCAACGAGCTGACCGTCGGCGATGTGAAGATGCCCACCGGCACCACCCTGAACGGCAAGAACCTGCCGTGGTCGGAGGGCACCGGCAAGCTCCAGGGGTTCCGCACCTTCGACTCGGGCGACTTCGTCGTTCCCACGAACCTGCGGCGGCAGGACATCGCCTTCCAGGACCACTTCCGGGCCGATCAGGCGACCGACGGCGTCAATCCGTACCGGCCGGGCGGCGCCGGTGATGTCCGGGTCGCCCGGATCGGGTTCAAGGACGGCTCGATGATCGAGTACCGGCCCTCCCCCGAGGTGCGGACCGCTGACGGCGTCGTCAAGGGCAGCGGCGACCGGGACTTCACCCTCACCGTGCACTCCACGTCCGTCAACTGGACGAAGTACGACATCCACGGCAACGTCATCGCCCGCTCCGACACCTGGGGCTCCGGCGACAACGCCATCACCGTCACCTCCACGGGCGGCCCAGACGTCAAGAACCTCACCTGGCAGAGCACGGCCGCGGACGGCACGGTCACCACCGGCCCGCGGATCACCGCCAACAAGAACCAGATGGGCAAGCTGTACTGGGACCGCGAGTCGTACCAGGACTTCGCCCCGAACGGCGGCGGCCTGATCCGCGAGCACCGGATGCTCTCGGACGGCACCACCCTGGACGCCTGGCGGGTCACGGACACCGACGGCTCGGTGTCCTGGCACTGGACCAAGAGCGACCGGCACGGCAACATCCAGCCGTTCGGCGACGACGCCATCGACCGGCAGCGCTGGTGGATCGACCGCAACGGCGGCCGGCACACCGACTGGCAGCAGGACATCAGCGTCCGCTGGGAGGACATGCTGCACCGGACCGGCGACTCGCCGCTCATCGTCCAGGAGTTGCCGAAGCAGCCGCACCACGGCTCGGTCAGCGCCTGGCACAACGACGGCCCGCCGCGGGTCCGCGAGTACCTCGCCGAGCCGCCGGCCGGCGCCACCCTGGGCGGCGCGGCCCAGGATCTGCGGGTGTGGAAGGAGTTCGACAACGGCATCGAGATCCGCCGCAAGATCCAGCTGGGCGACGGCACCTGGCTGGAGAGCGACGAGTGGACCAAGGCATGGCGCCGGTACTCGGACATCGACGGGGTGCAGACCGTCATCAACGAGCGCACCATCAGCGGCTACGTCTACAGCTACGACTCCTTCGGCCGGCTGTCGATGACCGCCGGCGACACCGAACTCGGCGGGCGGATCCGCGGCCTGCTCGACAGCCTCACCCCGGACGGCGGCGCCGGTGCCGGTGCCGGTTCCGCGGTCAGCACCAGCCGGATCGGCCGGGACGTCAACTTCCTCGGCTTCGCGGCCGAGTACCGGGGCTTCAGCCGGTCCTGGCGCGAGGTCAACAACTGGGAGTGGACGCGGCCCAACGTCGGTGCCGGCGAGTCGCAGTACGCGTCGTTCATGAGCAAGGCCGCCCGCTCCCTCATCGTGGACATGGCCCAGGAGTGGATCATCGACTTCGTGGCCAGCCTGACCATCAACGGCATCATCGCCGCCGCCACCGGCAACGAGTTCAGCTGGCTGGACGTGGCCAAGGCGGCGTTCGGCGCGACCATCGCCGCCGGTGTCAAGGGCACCTTCGCGATGGGGCACTTCGCGGACAACCGGGGCGGCTCCTGGAAGGTCCCGCTCAGCCAGCGGGACGCCGGCCAGCCGGGCTTCCGGCGCCCCAACGACGACAACACCGCCGGCGAGTACATGGGCAACGAGAAGGTCACCCGCTGGCGCTCCGGCACGTACGACTGGGGCGTCGGCATGGTCTCCGGCTTCATCGGCGGCTGGATCGTCGGCGCCGCCAACGCCGCGATCTTCGGCGTCAAGGACGCGGACGGCAACCTCCACAAGCTCAGCGGCCTGGACGCCCTCCTGGAGGGCGCGGGCACCGCGATCGGCGGCGCCCTGGGCGGCCTGTCCATCGGCGCGGGCCGTACCGCGTTCATCGGCAACACCAGCGGACGCTGGAACCACCGCCAGGGCGCCTTGGACATCTTCGGCATCCCCTATCTCGGCAAGCTGGGCGACAAGGCGTTCGGCGGCCTGGTGCTGGGCCCGTGGATGCGGGAGAACTTCGGCCGCGACTGGTTCACCGGGGCCGGCGACGTCAGCGGGATCACCGTGACCGGCGACAGCGCCGACACCGGCGGGACCGACGAGAATGCGGAGACTCCGTGACCACCGAGGGAACCGACTGATACCGATGAAGCTCCTTGTCGCCCCCAAGGGCCGCGGCGCCCACCGCACCATCGGCCGCGCGCTGGCCGCCGCCGAGGCCGGCGCGGTGATCACCGTCGCGCCCGGCGAGTACCCGGAGGCGCTGCGCCTGGAGCGCCGCGTCACCCTCGAACCGCTGGCCGGCACCGGCTCGGTGATCATCCGCCCGCCGCAGGGCCCGGCGGTCTCGGTGGCCGCCGCCGACTGCGTGCTGCGCGGCCTGGTGCTGCGCGGCTCCGATCCGGCACAGCCGCTGGTGCGGGTGGAGGACGCCTCCGGGCTGACCCTGGAGGATTGCGCGCTCAGCCACGGCCGGGTGGAGGTGCTGGGTTCCCCCGGGATGCCCGCCGATCCGGACAGCGGCCCGCTGCCGCTGACCGTGGACGACGATCTGCGCGCCCAGCTGGACGATCCGGTGGCCGGCGGGGTGCTGGTGCTGCGGCACACCCGGCTGCACGGCGCGCACCACACGGCGCTGCATCTGGACGGCGACGCGCGGGCCCGGGCCGAGGACTCGGTGATCGACTCGGTGGAGGGCATCGGGGTGGTGCTGTCGGGGGCGGCGGTACTGCTCGCGGAGCGGCTGCGGGTGAGTGAGGTGTCCGGCTCGGCGCTGCGGGCCCGGGGCAACTCCCGGCTGCTGGTGCGCGATGCCCGGCTTTCGGGGGCGGGCCGGCACGGAATCCTGGTGCAGGACACGGCACATGCCCGGGTGGAGGACTGCCGGATCGACGCGGTGGCGATGTCCGGGGTGCAGCTGGATCACGAGGGGCGGGCCGAGCTGACGGACTGCCGGATCACCGATCCGGGCGGCAGCGCGCTGGCGGCGGGCGGTGCGGCGCGGCTGGCGGCGGCGGGCTGCCGGATCACCGGGCCGGCCGCCAACGGGCTGCTGGTGCTGGGGGACGCCACCGCCGAGCTGCGCAACTCGGAGCTGAAGCGTACGGGTTACTCGGCGCTGCACTTCGCCGACCGGTCCAGCGGCACGGTGCAGAGCACCACGGTCACCGGCGGCGCGGAACACGCCCTGGCGGTCACCGACTCGGCCGCCGCCGAGCTGACCGGCTGTGTGCTGGACGGCGCGGCGATGTGCGGGGTGCAGGTCACCGGCGAGGGCCGGCTGACGATGCGCGGCAGCCGGGTGGTGGGCGGCGAGACCGGGGTACGGCTCCAGTCGGCGCGCGAGTGCGAGCTGCGGGAGTGCTCGATCACCGGGCAGCACAAGGGCGGGGTGGAGATAGGGGCGGGGGCCAGGGTCACGCTGCTGGCCACCACCGTCACCCAGGTGGGCAGTGCGGGGGTGACCGTGGACTCCGGCGCCACGCTGCGGATGGAGGGCGGCGGGGTGTTCGGCGCGGGCGGCAGCGGCCTGGTGGTGTGGGAGGGCACCGAGCCGCAGGTGCGCGGGGTGCGGATCGAGCGGGCCGGCAAGAACGGGGTGCTGGTCGGGGAGAAGGCGCGCGGCGTCTTCGAGCACTGCGATGTGGCCGGGTCGCGGTTTCCGGCGCTGCACATCGGGATGGGCGCGGAGCCGGTGTTCCGGGGCTGCCGGGTCTTCGACTGTGAGCAGGACGTGGGGCTGACGGAGGGCGCGAAGCCGACGTTCGAGCACTGTGTGTCGGTGGGGGTGGCCTCGGCGCTGCTGACCGGGGGCGGTGCGGGCGGCCCGGGAGGTGGCAAGGGGCCGGCCGGCGTCGGCCCCGGCGGGCCGGTGCCCGGCAGCACCGGAGCCGGCCCGGCGGGCGGCGCCGGCGCCGAGGCCGGTGATCCGGCGGCGGAGCCGACGCTGGCGGACGCCGGCGAACCCGAGCCCGAGCCGGAGACCCTGGAGGAACTGCTCGAAGAGCTGGACGAGTTGGTGGGCCTGGGCAGCGTCAAGGGCGATGTGGGCTCGATGGTGAAGCTCATGCAGATGGTGCGGATGCGCGAGGAGGCCGGGCTGCCGGCCCCGCCGCTCTCCCGGCATCTGGTGTTCGCCGGCAACCCGGGCACCGGCAAGACCACGGTGGCCCGGCTGTACGGCAGGCTGCTGAAGGCGCTCGGTCTGCTCGGCAAGGGCCACCTGGTGGAGGTGGACCGCAGCGCGCTGGTCGGCGAGTACGTGGGCCACACCGGCCCGAAGACCACCGAGGCGTTCCTGCGGGCGCGCGGCGGCGTACTGTTCATCGATGAGGCGTACGCGCTGGTTCCGGCGGGCGTCTCCAACGACTTCGGCGGGGAGGCGATCGCGACGCTGGTGAAACTCATGGAGGATCACCGCGACGAGGTGGTGGTGATCGCCGCCGGGTATCCGCAGGACATGGACCGCTTCATCGGCTCCAACCCGGGTCTCTCCTCCCGTTTCACCCGCACCCTGATGTTCGCCGACTACTCCTCGCAGGAGCTGGTGAGCATCGTGGAGCACCACGCGGCGCGGCACCGCTATGAGCTGAGTGACGGCGCCAGGGACCGGCTGGCGGCCTATGTGGAGGCCATTCCGCGCGATGACCGGTTCGGCAACGGCCGTACCGCGCGCCAGCTGTTCCAGGCGATGACGGAGCGCCAGGCGATGCGCGTCTCCGAACTGACCACCCCCGAGGCGCAGCAGCTGATGACGCTGCGCGAAGAAGACCTTCCCCTCTGACAGGAGAAGCTCCATGCCCCAACACCCACCCCCACCCGCGTCGCCGGCCTCCGGGCAGCAGACGCGGTTCTCGGAGACGTTCGCCCGGGCCCCCGCCCGTACCCCTCGTGGTCTGCTGCCGGGCCGCCGGGTGTGGACGGCGCTGGTGTCCGGCGCGGTGCTGACCGCCGCGGCCGTGCTGACCGTGCCGCTGCTGGCCGCCGGTGTGACCAGCGGCGGCGACGCGGCACCGGTCGGCGCGGTCCGGCCGCCGGACATCGATCTGCCGCCGGTCGTCGTGGACGACGAGCCGGCGTCGGAGCCGGCGGAGGACGAGATCGAGGCCGAGGAGGACGCGGAAGCGGAGGAGGAGGCGCAGGAGCGGCAGCAGGAGCGGCAGGAGCAGCTGCCCGCGGCCCCGCCGCCGGCCGCCGATCCGCCCCCGGCGGGCGCTGACAGCGGTGCCGGCAAGGAGGAGAAGGAGGAGCAGAAGGAGGAGCAGAAGCCTTCGGGAGGCGAGGAGCCGAAGAACGACCCGCCGCCGGCCCCCGCCAACAACAATCCGTATCCCACGCGTGCGGGCGTGAAGATCACCGGCCTGGGCGGCAAGTGTCTGGATGTGGCCAACTCGCGTACCGACAACGGCACGGCGGCCACCATCTTCGACTGCAACGGTTCGAACGCGCAGAAGTGGACGTTCTATTCGGACGGTACGCTGCGCGCCATGGGCAACTGCCTGAGCCTGGTGGACGCCAAGACGGGCGACGGCACGATGGTCCACATGTGGCAGTGCACCGGCAACGCCACCCAGCGCTGGGCGATCAGTCCGAACAACGACATCGTGAACATCTCGGCGGACAAGTGCCTGGATGTGCCGTGGGCGGACTCCACCAGCGGCACTCAGGTGCAGATCGCCTACTGCTCCGGCAACGCGGCGCAGAAGTGGAACATCTCCGGCTGACCGGGCCGGATCGCACGCCCGTGCACGGGTGATGCGCGCCAACTCGGGGCAGGGGCGGGGCCATGGCCGGGTACGGTCCGGCGTATGGCCTACCCCTGCCCCGGTTGCGACGCCCCGCAGGCGGTGACCGCCCTCGAAGTGCGCGGGGAGATCTTTCTGCACCCGTGCCTGTCCTGCAACTGGGTGCCGGCCGCCGCCCCGCGGGCGTCCGCGCTGCGGGCCAACGCGCCGTGCCCCACGAAGGGTTGTGACGGGTCGGTGGGCGAGATCTACCGCTACGACGAGCGCTCGCTGCGCGACGTACGGCGTGAGCACTGTCCGCAGTGTTACGGCGGCGGAGTGGCCCGGGCCGGGGCGCCGCGCCGGGCGGCGGCCCGCTGAGCCCGGGCCGTCCCGCCGCCGCCCGTGTGGTGTCCCGCTGGCCGGATCAGGTGAATCCGGCGGGTGAATCCGGCGGGTGAATCCTGGCGGCGCCGGGGTCAGCCCAGCAGGGCCGCGACGACGACCAGGACCGGGATCGCCAGCACCGTGGACAGCAGGATCGATTCCCGGGCCAGCCGTATCCCCACCTGGTAGCGGGACGCGTAGGTGAAGAGGTTCTGGGCGGCCGGCAGCGCCGAGGTCACCACGACGTGGAAGACGTCGGTGGCGCCGAGCCCGAAGATCCCGGTGGCCACCGCCCAGGCGACAGCCGGCATGCCCACCGATTTGAGCGCCACCGACAGCAGCATCGGCCAGCGGTCCTCGCCCCGCCCGGGCAGGCTGCTGCCGTGCAGCGAGATCCCGAACGCCAGCAGCACGGCCGGCACCGCCATGCCGCCGATCAGTACGGCCGGCTCCAGCAGCGGCTCCGGCAGCGTCCGGCCGGAGGCGGCCACCGCGACTCCGGCGAGCGCGCTGATCACCACCGGGTTCCGGAACGGGGTCAGCACCCGCCGCCACACCGGGGTGCCGGCGCCGCCGCCGCCGGACAGATCGAGCACGGTGAGCGCCACGGGCATGACGATGAGCTGCTGGAAGAGCAGGACCGGCGCCACCAGGGTGGCGTCCTTCAGTACGTAGACGGCGATGGGGATGCCGAGGTTGCCGGCGTTGACATAGCTGGAGCACAGCGCGCCGATGGTGGTGCGGCCCACCCCCCAGCCGCGGGCGGCGCCGAGCGCGATGAAGACGGCCGCGACGGCGAAGGTGGAGATGGCGGTGACCAGCAGCGGGGTCGAGAAGATGACGCTCAGATCGGCGCCGGAGAGGGTGGTGAACAGCAGCGCGGGGGTGGCCACGTAGAAGGCGAGCTTGGTGAGGACCTCGCGCCCGTTGTCCCCGAGCGAGCCGCGCCGTCCCAGGAGATAGCCGGTTCCGATGATGCTGGCGATGATCGCGAACCCCGTGATCACACCGCCCATGCGGGTAACTATGTGTCGTGTACATCTAATAGGTCAATGTGATCTCGACTACGGGGACGCACCGGCGACCTGCGTGACAGTACGGACCGGGCCGCCTACCGTCACCGTCCGTGCGCACCCCATCTCGTACGATCATCGCCCGGCTGGCCGTCCTCCCGCTGCTGCTCCTGCTCGGCGCCGCGCCCCCCGCCACCGACCGGGACCGGGGCGAACGCCTCGCCCGGGTCCTCGCCGAGGAGACCACCGCCGACGGCGCCCTGCGCCACCTCGCCGCCTTCCAGCGGATCGCCGACGCCTCCGACGGACACCGCGCGGCCGGCAGCCCCGGCCACGAACGGTCCGCCCGCTACGCCGGCCGGCTGCTGAAGGACGCCGGCTACCGGGTCGACTACCAGCGGTTCACCTTCTCCCACCGGGAGACCACCGCCGAACACCTCACCACCGACGACGGCCGCGCCATCGCGATCCGGGCCATGACGTACACCGCCAACACCCCGGACGGCGGCCTGAGCGCCCCGCTCGCCCTCGCGGACGGGCTCGGCTGCGCACCCGCCGACTACCCGGGCGACACCCACCGGGGCCGGATCGCCCTGATCGAACGCGGCGACTGCACCTTCGCCGCCAAGGCCGAAGCGGCCGCGGCGGCCGGCGCGGTGGCCGCGATCATCTACGACAGCGCCCCGGACGGCGGCCCGCTGGGCGGCACCCTGGGCGACCCGGCGAGCGGGGTGCTCCCGGTCGGCGGCATCTCCCGCACCGACGGCCTGGCCCTGGCGGCGCGGGACGGGGCCCGGGTCCGCCTCGAACTCCAACAGGTCGCCGAGGACCGCGAAACGTTCAACGTCCTCGCCGAGACCCGGGGCGGCGACCCGGACCGGGTGGTGATGGCCGGCGCCCATCTGGACTCGGTGCCGCACGGCCCCGGCATCAACGACAACGGCTCCGGCTCGGCCGGCGTCCTGGAGACCGCGCTGCGGCTGGCCGACCACTACCGGGGCGGCGGCGCCACCCTCCGCTTCGCGCTGTGGACGGCGGAGGAGTCCGGCCTGCTCGGCTCGAAGCACTATGTGGCCGGGCTCGACGACGCCGAGCGGGACGCGATCTCCCTCTACCTGAACTTCGACATGATCGGCTCCCCCAACCACGGACTGTTCGTCCACGACGGGGTGAGCGGCCCGCCCGGCTCGGCCGCCGTCGCCGACCACCTCACCGGCTACCTCGCCGAGCAGGGGCTGACCGCCGAACGTACGCCGTTCAACGGCCGCAGCGACTACGGGCCCTTCATCGAGGCGGGCATCGCGGCCGGCGGCACCTTCACCGGCGCCGAGGGCGTCAAGACCGCCGCCCAGGCGCAGCGGTGGGGCGGCACGGCGGGAGCACCGTACGACCCTTGCTACCACGCGGCCTGCGACGACCTCGGCAACCTCAGCCGGGACGCCCTGGCCGCCAACCTGGGGGTCATCGCGCGGGCCGTCGGCCACTCCGCCTGGCAGCCGGCCGCCCTCACCACCGCACCGTGAACCTCGGCCCCCGGCCGGAAAAAACCGTGCGGCTGCGAAGCGAGCGCCCCGCCCGGTAGGCTCTGCGTGTGATCTTCAAGCGCATTGGAACCGGCCGGCCGTACCCTGACCACGGCCGGGAGAGCACCCGGCAGTGGGCAGACGTCGCCCCGCGCCCCGTGCGTCTTGACCAGCTGATCACCACCAAGGGCCAGCTGGATCTGGAGACGCTGCTCGCCGAGGACTCCACCTTCTACGGCGATCTGTTCGCCCATGTCGTGAAGTGGCAGGGCGACCTCTATCTGGAGGACGGGCTGCACCGGGCGGTGCGGGCCGCGCTCCAGCAGCGCCAGGTGCTGCACGCCCGGGTGCTGGAGATGGGCTGACCATCGGTGTTCGTCGGCCGTTCGGGGTCGGTTCAGTCCATCGGTTGATCATTTAGTAGGTCCTGGGGTCGCACATGACTACGCTGCGTCCATGAGCATGCTGACGCCTCCCGGCATGGGCGGAAAGAAGAACCGCATCACGGGCGACCGCTACCCCCGGATGCGCCCCCCACGCCGTCGCCGCCGCACGGTGGCCGTGGCCCTGTCCACCCTCGCCGTGCTCGGCCTGGTCGGCACCGGCACGCTCCAGCTCATCCGGGTGTTCTCCGCGGAAGCCGAGGACGACGGCACCCAGGCGGCGGCCGGCGGCGTACGCGAGTGCGCCACCCAGCGCCCCGACGCCGAGGCGGAGGGCGCCACCGGCCCGCTCGCGGAACTGCCGGAACCCCGGTCCATCACGGTCAACGTCTACAACGCGACCGCCCGCACCGGCCTCGCCCAGCAGACCGCCGACGCACTCGCCGAACGCGGCTTCGTCATCGGCAAGGTGGAGAACGCCCCCGAGGAGCTGGACGGCAAGGTGGCCGCCCCCGGGCTGCTGATGGGCGCCGGGGACGCCGAGGAGACCGGCGCGCTGGCGGTGGTCGGCGCCCAGCTGGCCGGCGCCGAACAGGCCCAGGCCGCCGCGGACGACGCCCGCGAGGCCCCCGAGGTCGACTTCGTGATCGGCGAAGGCTTCAAGAACCTGGCCGCCCCCCAGGACGCGGCCCGCGCCCTGGAAGCCCTCCAGAACCCCGGCAACGGCACCGGCGAGCGGGATCCCGGCTGTTAGGGGGTGGCGGCCCGATCCCGCCGGGCGACGCCCGGCCCGCCCGCCGGGCCGGCCGCGGCGCCGCTGTGACGACAGTCCCTAACCGGCCGTCCCGTACAGCCGGTCGCCGGCGTCGCCCAGCCCGGGCACGATGTACCCCATCTCGTTCAGCCGCTCGTCCAGCGCCGCCGTCACCACGGTGACCGGCGCGCCGGCCAGCTCGCGCTCCATGAGCTCCACGCCCTCCGGCGCGGCCAGCAGACAGATCGCGGTCACATCATCGGCGCCGCGCTTGATCAGATCCCGGATCGCCGCCACCAGCGTGCCGCCGGTGGCCAGCATCGGGTCCAGCACGTACACCTGGCGCCCGGACAGGTCCTCGGGCATCCGCGAGGCGTACGTGGCGGCCTGGAGGGTCGCCTCGTCCCGGATCATGCCGAGGAAGCCCACTTCGGCCGTCGGCAGCAACCGCACCATGCCGTCGAGCATCCCGAGTCCCGCCCGTATGATCGGCACGACGAGCGGCTTGGGGTGTGAAAGACGCACCCCCGTCGTCGCGGCCACGGGGGTGGTGATGTCCACGAGTTCGGTGCGGACGTCACGGGTCGCTTCGTACGCCAGCAGGGTGACCAGCTCGTCAGCCAGCCGCCGGAAGGTGGGGGAATCGGTGCGCTCGTCGCGCAGCGTGGTCAGCTTGTGCGCCACCAGCGGGTGGTCGACGACATGGGTCCGCATGAGTGCGACAGTACCGAATGCCCCGGACACTCCGGCTGCCGGGCGGACGCGGAATATTCCGCGGGTGAACTGCCGGGTTACCCGACAGGGCAACGCTTTTCTGCCACGATGCTGAGTGGCAGAGCCAAACCGAGTGGGGAGAGTCACGGTGTACTTCACCGCACTGCTCGCGCGGACCGATGATGGTTGGGAAGCGAGTGATACCGAGTTCGACGATGTGGAGAGCCTGGACGAGTTGGCCGATCTGGCCCGGGAGGCAGCTCCCGATGACGACACCGTCCTGGTCTGCATCGAGCAGGAAGGCGTCTGGTTCGGCATCGTCCGGATCGACGGCGAGGACGACCCGCGTGTCTTCGTCTCGGACGCCGCACGGGCCATGCGCAGCGCGTACGGCGAGATCCTGCTGACGGACGAACTGCTGGGCCGGGAGGCGGCGGAAGCCGACGTGCTGGCGCTGGAGGACCTGGACGACCTGGCGGACGACGAGGCCGAGGCCGATGGGGCCGCCGGCTCCGACGCCGCCGACGACAACGACGACGACGACGAGGACGGCGCCGCCGACCCGGACGAGGTCCCGCGCGGGCCGGTCGGGGACGCCGCGCTGCTGGCGGATCTCGGCATCGACGCCGGGACCGTACTGAAGCTGTCCGCCGATGACGCGCTCGGCGAGATCGCCGAGACGCTGGGCGCGGCGGACGTGCTGGAGGCCGTCCGGTGACCGCCCGGGGTGCCGCGCGGGATGGGTGATGACTCGGACGACTCCATCGACTCGGACGACTCGCCACCCGCGGACCCGTTGCGCGCCCCCTGGATCCCCGCGATGCGGCAGGCCATGACCCTGGCCGGCGCGGCGGGCGAGGCCGGTGACGTACCCGTCGGGGCCCTGGTGCTGGGCCCCGGCGGTGCCGTGCTCGGAGAAGGCTGCAACGAGCGGGAGGCCACCGGCGACCCCACCGCGCACGCCGAACTGCTGGCGCTGCGCGCGGCGGCCGGGCAGCTCGGCGACTGGCGGCTGACCGGCTGCACCCTGGTGGTCACCCTGGAGCCGTGCACGATGTGCGCGGGGGCGATCGTGCTGGCCCGGGTGGACCGGGTGGTGTACGGGGCCCGGGAGGCGAAGACGGGGGCGGCCGGCTCGCTGTGGGACGTGCTGCGCGACCGGCGGCTCAACCACCGGCCCGAGGTGATCGGTGGGGTGCTCGCGGAGGAGACCGCGGGGCTCCTCACCGAATTCTTCCGGCCTGGCGGCGGGTGCTAAGCTTCGCGACGGTAGCGTGTCCGAGCGGCCTAAGGAGCTCGCCTCGAAAGCGAGTGTGGGGGCAACTTCACCGAGGGTTCAAATCCCTCCGCTACCGCGCTTGTGCCGGGCCCGACCCCCTCACCGGGGGCTCGGGCCCGCGGCATATCCGGCCCGGGCCCGGCGAAAGGCGGCGCTGCGCTGTGACGGTTGAACGCACCCGACGGCTGCTGCTCTTCGCCGTGCTGGTTTTCGTGCTGTACGCGGTGATCGCGGCGCCGGGCCGGGCGGCGGACTTCGCGGCGATGACGATCGAGGCCGTGTCGGCGGCGGCGCTGGGGGCGGGCCGGTTCGTGGCCTCGCTGATCGGGCGCTGATCAGTTGAAGATTACACCTCTCCTCCCGCGCCGCGTATCTTGCGTGATCAACACGTAGTTGCCCGGTGCTTGCACACAGTGGACATGTCTTGTGATGCTATGACCGCTTTTGCCGTTGATTGAAACGTGAAAGGCTGGTCCGCAGGTGGCGGTGACGCAGACCCGGGGCGCCCAGGCACGGGCGCTGACGCAGGCGCTGTTCGAGCAACTGGACCGGCTGGAGGCCGGCACCGCCGAGCACGCCCGGGTCCGTGGAGCGCTGATCGAGGCCAATGTGCCGCTGGTGCGGTACGCGGCGCTGCGCTTCCACAGCCGCAACGAGCCGATGGAAGACATCGTCCAGGTCGGCACCATCGGCCTGATCCACGCGATCGACCGCTTCGACCTGGAGCGCGGCGTGCAGTTCCCGACGTTCGCGATGCCGACCATCGTGGGGGAGATCCGGCGGTACTTCCGGGACAGCGTGCGGTCCGTCCACGTACCGCGCCGGCTGCACGAGCTGTGGGCCCAAGTGCGGTCGGCCACCGAGGAACTGACGGTGGCGCTCGGCCGCGATCCGAACCCCGCGGAGATCGCCGAGCGGCTCCAGATCCCCGAGGAGGACGTACTGGCCTCGCTGGAGGCGGGCAGCGCGTACCGGGTGTCCTCGCTGGAGGCGGCCCAGGAGCGCGACGACGGGTCGGCCGGGCTGATCGAGCGGCTGGGGTACGAGGACCCGGAGCTGGCGGGGGTCGAACACCGGGCGCTGGTACGGCATCTGCTGGTGCAGTTGCCGGAGCGCGAGCAGCGGATCCTGCTGCTGCGCTACTACCGCAATCTCACCCAGTCGCAGATCAGCGCGGAGCTGGGCGTCTCGCAGATGCATGTGTCGCGGCTGCTCACCAGGAGCTTCGCGCGGCTGCGTTCCGCAAATCCGATCGACGCGTAACTCGTACGGGGGACCCAACTCCAGGAACTCCGGGGTTCACTGTGCCGTTTTATCGACATGACGCTACATCGTGTTGATGACATGTGACATTCTGCTAGAACCGCGTTTGCCGTGGCGGCAGCTCCGGTATCCACGAGGGTGACGCCACTTCTCGTACCAAGTGCGCCGCCGTGACCCGTCCACGACCTCAAGGGGGTGGCATGTCCGTAGAACTGGGCAGCTCCAAGGTGCTCACCACAGCCGGCACGCCGCAGGAACCCGAACCGCTCCCCGCCGTCCCGCCGACCGACGGCCTCGACACCCGTACGCTCTCCCGCTCCCTCTTCCAGCGCCTCGCCACCCTGGAGAAGGACAGCCCCGAGCGCGGCTATGTACGGGACACCCTCATCGAGCTGAACCTGCCGCTGGTGCGGTACGCGGCGGCGCGGTTCCGCAGCCGCAACGAGCCGATGGAGGACATCGTCCAGGTCGGCACCATCGGCCTGATCAAGGCGATCGACCGCTTCGACTGCGAACGCGGCGTGGAGTTCCCGACCTTCGCCATGCCCACCGTGGTCGGGGAGATCAAGCGCTTCTTCCGCGACACCTCGTGGTCGGTACGGGTCCCGCGCCGGCTCCAGGAGCTGCGGCTCGCCCTCACCAAGGCCAGCGACGAGCTGGCCCAGCGGCTCGACCGCTCGCCCACCGTCGCCGAACTCGCCGTCTGCCTGGGCGTCTCGGAGGAGGAGGTGGTCGACGGACTCGCCGTCGGCAACGCCTACACGGCCAGCTCCCTGGACTCCCCCGCCCCCGAAGAGGACGGCGGCGAAGGCTCGTTGGCGGACCGGCTCGGCTACGAGGACGGCGCGCTGGAGGGCGTGGAGTACCGCGAATCACTCAAGCCGCTGCTGGCGAAGCTCCCGGCCAGGGAGCGGCGGATCATCATGCTGCGTTTCTTCGCCAATATGACGCAGTCTCAGATCGGCGAAGAGGTCGGCATCTCGCAGATGCACGTCTCCCGGCTGCTGACGCGCACGCTCGCCCAGCTGCGCGACGGCCTGACCGCTGAAGAGTGAGGCACCCGGACCGGCGACGGGGCGCCGGTCCGGGCAACGGACGGGATCAGCCGAGCGCGAGCCAGGCCACGCCGACCAGCACGACGACACCCACCACGACGCCCAGAATGAGCCCGACGCGCGGGCCGGATGAGGCCGACTGCTGAGCGCGCCGCTGCGGCGGCTCCTCGTCGACGAAAGCGCGGAACATCTGCGTGCTGCCCGCCGGATCCTGCTGCGGGTTCTGCGGTGCTTGGGGGTTGTGAGCCATGACCGCTGACCCTAGCGAACACCCCGCCCAAGGGCACAGTCCGGTCCCTTGAGGATGGCTTAACCTCGCCCTAAGTCTGGTCTATACCAACACCTTGTCATGCCCATCCATCAGCGATGGAATGGGCACATGAGACTGGGAACCCCCACCCGCGCCCGTACCTCGCGCCGCTTACTGGCCGGCGCGCTGACCCTGGCCCTGGGCTGGACCGCGCTGACCACGATGACGGCGACCGCGGAACCGGACACCAGCGGCTCCGACATGTCCACCTCGGCGGTCCTCTTCCACGACGACTTCAACGGCCCGGCCGGCTCGGCGGTCGACTCCTCCAAGTGGCAGATGGAGACCGGCGACAACAGCGGCAACAACCGCGAGCACCAGTACTACACGGCGGGAAACAACAACGCCCGGCTGGACGGCAACGGCAATCTGGTCATCACCGCCCGCAAGGAGAACCCGGCCAACTACCAGTGTTGGTACGGCACCTGCCAGTACACCTCGGCCCGGATGAACACGGCCGGAAAGTTCACCACGACCTACGGCAAGGTCGAGGCCCGCATCAAGATCCCGCGCGGGCAGGGCATCTGGCCAGCGTTCTGGATGCTGGGCAGTGACATCGGGCAGGTCGGCTGGCCGCAGAGCGGCGAGATCGACATCATGGAGAACATCGGCCGCGAACCCGGCACCGTACACGGCACCCTGCACGGCCCCGGCTACTCGGCCGGCGGCGGCATCGGCGCCTCGTACACCCTGCCCGGCGGACGGGCCTTCGCGGACGACTTCCACACCTTCGCGGTGGACTGGTCACCGAACCGGATCACCTGGTCGGTGGACGGCGTCGTCTACCAGACCCGCACCCCGGCGGACCTGGGCGGCCGGCAGTGGGTCTTCGACAAGCCGTTCTTCATCATCCTCAACCTCGCGGTCGGCGGCGAATGGCCCGGCTACCCCGACGGCAGCACCACCTTCCCGCAGCAGATGGTCATCGACTACGTGACGGTGACCTCGACCGACGGCGGCGGAGGCGGGGGCGGCGGTGACGGCCGCACCGGCCAGATCACCGGCCTGGCCGGCAAGTGCGTGGACGTCGTCGGCGCGAACACGGCCAACGGCACCCCCATCGCCATCCACGACTGCAACGGCACCGCCGCCCAGCGCTGGACCGTCCACTCCGACGGCACCCTGCGCGCCCTGGGCAAATGCCTGAGCCTGGTGAACAGCCAGACCGGCGACGGCACCAAGGTCCACCTGTGGGACTGCACCGGCAACGCCACCCAACGCTGGGCGATCAGCGGGGCGCGGGACATCGTGAACATCGCGGCCGACAAGTGCCTGGACGTCCCCTGGGCCAACCCGGCGAACGGCACCCAGCTCCAGATCGCGAACTGCTCCGGCAACGCCGCCCAGAAGTGGACGGCACCCTGAGCGACCGTGGTTCGTTCCTAGGGTCATGAGACCCAGCGACAGACCCCTCGCACACCCCGGCCGCCGCACCATCCTGACCGGTGCGGCGGCCGGGGCGGGCGCACTGTGCCTGGCGGCGTGCGGCGGCGCGGCGACCGGCAACGACCCCGCCACGGAGCCGTCGGACGCCCCCGTGGGCGAGGCCGTCACCGCCAGGACCACCGGCGGGGACGACGCCCTGCTCTACCGCACCACGGAAACGGAAGCCGTGGCCTTCGTACCGGTCTGTACCCACATGGGCGGAAAGGTCACCCCGGAGGGCACCCAGCTGCGCTGCCACCTCCACAACTCCGTCTTCGACGCGGCCACCGGCGAACCGCTGTCCGGCCCGGCGACCGAACCCCTCACCCCGCTGAACGTGCACGTGGAAGGCGGCGAAATCACGATCAGCTGAGCCCGAAGATGGCACCCTGATGCACATGACGCTGAAGCAGCTGAAGGAAAACATCGGCAGGATCGGCATCTGGACCCCCGTGCTGCGCTCGGAGGACCCCGAACGCCGCGCCCTGATCACCGAGGCCGCCACCGAGCTGGACCGGCTGGGCTACGGCGCGATCTGGCTCGGCGGCAGCCCCCGCGTCCGGGACACCGTTCCCCTGCTGGAAGCCACCTCCCGCATCATCGTGGCCACCGGCATCCTCAGCATCTGGAACGACGAGCCCGCCGACGTCGCCCAGGCTTTCACCCGCGTCAACGCCGCCTTCGACGACCGCCTGCTGCTGGGCCTGGGCGTCAGCCACGAATCCCTCACCGAGCGCTACGAGAAGCCCTACGCCTCGATGCGCGACTTCCTCACCGCCCTGGACGAGGCCACCCCACCGGTCCCCCGGGACCACCGCGTCCTGGCCGCCCTCGGCCCCCGCATGCTGACCCTGGCCCGCACCGCCTCGGCCGGCGCCCACCCCTACCTGGTCACGGCCGCCCACACGGCGAAGGCCCGCGAAACCCTCGGCGAGGACGCCCTTCTGGCCCCCGACCTGAAGGTCATCCTGGACGAGGACAACCCCCGCGCCCAGGAAACCGCCCGCGCCTTCCTGGCCCGCTACCTGGCCCTCCCCAACTACACCACCAACCTCAAGCGCCTGGGCTTCACCGACGCAGACTTCGAGAACGGCGGCTCCGACCCCCTGATCGACGCGCTCTTCGCCATGGGTACCGCGGAAGACATCGCGGCCAAGATCCGCACCTTCCACGAGGCAGGCGCCGACCACGTGGCCCTGAACGTGATCACCCGCGAAGAAGGCACGATCCCCCTCCAGGAATGGCACACCCTGGCCGAAACCCTGCGCTGAGAAGCCGACTCATTCGTACGCGCCCAGCACCGCAAGGAACAACTCCGGCCACGTTCCCCCACAGCTGTCCCGCACCCGCCGGACGGCCCGGCTGAGCGGGTACGGCGACCCGATGATCGCCTCGTTGCGCAGCGCCAGCCGCTCCAGCAACGCCGGCGAGGGCATCCGGTCCGACTTCTTGCCGTTGCAGACCCGGTGCGCCGGCGCGAGATTCCACACCGCATCGAGATCCGGCCCCCGCCAGGGGCCGACGCTGCGCCGGCGGTCCATCAGCGCGAACGGGAAGACGTGGTCGATGTCCACCTCGTCCCCGTCGGCCAACGGCTCCCAGCACAGCAGGCACCGGCCGTGCTGGAACCCCCGTACGGCGTCGTCGACCCGCGCCACCGACCGTCGGCGCCGCCGGTCCCGCAGCACCCCCGTACCAAGATCCGCGATCACCCCGCCGGCCATGAGATCCCGGCCGATACCGGAGTCGAAGGACGCCTCCACGATGGCCTGCCGCGCCCGGTTCTCCGCCCGCAGCCCGGCGATGTGCCCGGCCCCGGCGGCCTCCCGCATCCCGGGGGTCAGCACGACCATCCGGTTCCGCCCGTGCCCCACCACCTCGTACAGCGGGTGCGGCAGGGTCTCCCCGCCCACGTTGGGGAATTTCTTCATGACCATGTTCGGCACCGACTTCACCGCGGCGTCCCACAGCTCATCGGCGGGATGTCCCAGCGCGACCGACGCCGCCGCCGTCCGGCTCAGCACCTCCAGAAAGTCGGACGCCCCCTTCCGGACCCCGGCCGGCGCGTGAGCGGCCCCGGACACCTCCCGGTGGGCGAGCGTCATGGCATACGGCACCACGAACTCACGCAACGGCACCGCCTCCCGTCCCGCACCCGCGAAGTCCAGCAACGACTCGGCGAACGCGAACTTGTACGTACGGGAGTTCGCCCCCATCAGCACGGCCATCCGGAAGCACGCGCGAACCGAGCGCTCCAGTTCGAAGAACCCGCTCACCGAACCACCTCGAACACCAGGGTGTCCCAGCGCACCAGCGCCCTGCCCATCCGGTCCTGACCCCCGCTGCGGTGCACCGGAGCCAACCCGTACTCCTCCGCCAAAGCGATCGTCTCCCCGGCCGACACCTCGAACATCCGCCGACCCGCGGGCGGCGGCCCGTGCCGGAGCGTGATGACCACCTTCCCGCCCGGCTCGAGGGCCAACTCCCGCAACCGTGCCATACCCACCGGCCGCTCACTCTCATCGAGGTGCATCCACACCGCGGAGAGCAGCACCAGATCGAAGACCCCGTTCACCCCCGCGACCTCGGGCAGGGCGGCATCGGCCCACCGGATGCCGAGACCCGGATGCAACTCCTCCCCGATCCCCCGCAACGCGGCGCTCGGCTCCACCGCCACCACCCGATACCCCCGCCCGGCCAGCGCGGCGGCATCCCGGCCACTCCCCGCCCCCACATCGAGCACCCGGGCCCCCGCCCCGGGCAGATGAGGCAGCACCGCCCGGTGGACGTCCTCGAACCGCACCCCCTCATAGTCCCGGGCCAACTCCACGGCCAGGTCCTCGTACGGGAAGCTGCTCGCTGTGCAGCCAGGTGAAAGTGCGGTCGGGCTCAAGGCGCGACTGTCCCCAGTGGATGGCATGGATACCGTTCTCCGCGTCGGCGGTGAAAAAGACACACACCAGTTTCGTCGACGCGCCCAATTCCTCGAAGGTTTCCCGCAGCCGCGTGTACTCCTCCGTCGCCAGACCCTCATCGAGGTCGAAGAGGGCATCGGGGGGATTCGGCCCGTGCGCCCAGAAGAGCCTGCGCCGCAGGGGTGAGGTGTTGGCCGGCAGTCGAGCCCGGTCGAGCGGTCTCGGCCGGTCCGCGTACCTGTAGGAGAAGAGCGCGTGGTCGTTGATCACCGCGTACTCGTACCCCAGTACTTCCCGCACGGGCTCGCCGAGTTCCCGCGCCATGTCCGCCAGCCCCTCGCGCACGGCTTCCGCGAGGGTCACCCCATAGGGACCCCGCTTCTTGAGCCCGGCCGTGAGATGCGTGGCATGGGCCTTCTCATGAGCGGCGGCCAACCGTTCCGGCAGGGCCACGACCAGCCGGGCCGCCGACCGCCCGAACCGCTCCACCGCCCACGGTGATGGCACCCCCGGTTCCCCTCCCGCCACGGACATCCGACGCCCCCTTCGCTGCGATCACCGCCTCTCAACTGTGTGACATCAGCGCGAACAGCACACAAGAGGGCGATCCGGCCAGCTGGGCGGAGGAGACAGCGGTCCTGCGGAGCGGCGTCCCTGGCTCCGGCACCGGGCGTGATGTGCCACCCGCGCCGATGCTTCGTGGGGCGCAGCCGCGGATGAGGGGTACGACGGCCCTCACCGCGGCTGTCGGTCACCGTCTCGGCGCACGGAAAAGCCCCGTTCCGGTGATGGAACGGGGCCTCATGGTGTGCGCTCGGCAGGATTCGAACCTGCAACCTTCTGATCCGTAGTCAGATGCTCTATCCGTTAAGCTACGAGCGCTCGCGGGTCTTGCGGACCGGCTTGCGGGAACAACATTACATGACCTGTGGCCGGGGGGGAAATCCGTTCGTTCAGGCGTGCTGAGCTGGGCGGATACGCCAAAAGCCCCGGTCCGGGGACCGGGGCTGTGGCGGAGGCTCCGGGATTTGAACCCGGGATCGGGGGTTGCCCGAAACCGCATTAGCAGTGCGGCGCCATAGACCAGACTAGGCGAAGCCTCCTCGCACACTGTGCGTCGCACATGATGCCACAGCCGTGGCGGGCTCAGCCAATCGGTTCCGCAACGAACCGGCCGCGCGGGCGTTAGCAGGGGGCGGGCGGAACCGTCCCGCGCCGTAGTCCCGTTCCGGAGGCGTACCCCCATGCACAGCAGTTCCCTTGCCGCCCTCGTACTCGCCGCGCTCGCCGGTGCCGGCCAGCCCGCGCCGGCCCCCGTGCCCGCCGCCCACGAGCTCACCATCACCGTCCGCGATCTCGGCGCCGCCGACGGTGTGCACCGGCTCAGCTGTGCGCCGGCCGGCGGGGATCATCCGCGGGCCGCCGACGCGTGTGCCGCCATCGAGGCGGCCGAGACGCCGTTCGCCGGGACCGCGGAGGGGACGATGTGCACCCGCGTCTACGGCGGGCCCGCCACCGCCCGGGTCGAAGGGGTGTGGGACGGCCGCCCCGTGGCCGCCGAGTTCAGCCGGAAGGACGGCTGCGAGATCGCCCGCTGGGACGCGCTCGTTCCCGCGCTGCCCAGCGTCGGTGACCACTCCTGAACAGCGCTTCCACGAACACACCACCGCGCCGGGGACCGCTGGCCGTAGACTCCCCCCTGACGACTGGCACGGGCTTGGGAGGAACGACGTCGTGAGCAGCAGGCCAGCGAGAGGCGCTGCTCGCCTCGCCGCCATACTCGACGCACTGCCGGACGCCCTGTTGCTCGTCAACGGCAACGGCACCGTCGTCAACGCCAACGCCATCGCCATGGAGACCCTTGAGGTCCCCGGCGCACCCCTCATCGGGCGCGGGCTGCTCGACATCGTCCCGGACTTCGATCCGCGCCGTATCCCGGGCTCCATGCGCCGCCCCGAAGAGGACCCCACCGCCCGCACCAAGCCGACCCGCATGGTCGCGCGGCGCACCGACGGCGTCGAGTTGCCGGTCGAGGTGACCAGCGCCGGGCTCAACAACCGGCACGCGCACTACGCCTCGGCCGTCGAAGCCGCCTTCGCCGACGACTACTCGGGCGAGGAACTGCTCGTTCTCGTGGTGCGGGATCTGTCCGGCACCCTGGACACCGAGGCCGAACTCGTCCGCCAGCAGCGGCAGACCGAGATGATCCTGCGCGCCGCCTCCGAGGGCGTGGTCGGCGTGGACACGGCCGGCCGCATCGTGCTCGTCAACCCCGCCGCCGCCCAGATCCTGGGGCACCGCGCCAGTCAGCTCGGCGGCCAGGAACTGCACCCCCTCATCCAGCACTCGCGCGCGGACGGCAGCCCGCTGCCGTACGAGGAGACCCCGCTGCACGACACCCTGCACTCCGGGCGCAAGCACCGGGTGCGCGGCCGGGTGCTGTGGACCAAGGACGGCCGCGCCGTGCCGGTGGATCTCACCACCGCGCCGGTACGGGACGGGCAGCAGCTGGTGGGCGCGGTGCTCACCTTCACCGACCGGCGCCCGTACGACGCGCTGGCGGCCCGCCACGTACAGCTCCAGTCCGTGCTGAGTGAGAGCCTGCGCGGCCCGCTGGAGCAGCTGCGCGACGAACTCACCACACTCGCCGCCGATCCGGCCGGCCAGCTGTGGCCGGAGGCCAATCAGCTGCTGCACCATCTGGCCGCCGGCTACGCCCGGATGACCACGCTGGTCGACAATGTGCTCAGCTACCAGCGGCTCGACGAGGGCGGCGAGAAGCTCGCCCTGGAGAAGGTGTCGCTGGACGAGGTGGTGGCGGCCGGGGTGGAGGGCGCGACCGAGCTGATCGGGCCCGGCCGGGTGCAGTTCGCGGTGCACGCGCCGCCGATCGACGCCGAGGTGGACCCGGAGCGGCTGGCGCAGGCGCTGGCCCATCTGATCGCCGATGTGGCCGGGGTGGACGCCACCGGCCGGGGTGGTGGCGGGGACGCCACGATCGTGGTGGCGGCGGCGCAGCGCGGGGATGTCGTACGGATCGAGGTACGGGGGCCCCGGCCGGGCGGCGGCGCGGTGCACGAGCCGATCGTGCGCGGCATCGTGCGGCAGCACGGCGGGGTGCTTCAGACGCATGAGGTGCCGGGGGCGGGCGGCAGCGCGTATGTGCTGGAGGTGCCGGTCGCCGGCGGCGACCCGGGGGCGCCGCTCGCGGTGGGTACGGGGGTGGGGGCCGGCCGGGACGCCGGTGGTGACACGACGGTGATGCCGGTGCCGGCGCAGCCGGCGCGTGGCACGCAGGGGAAGCGGAAGCCGGAGGCGGCGGCGGACGGTGGCGGCGGCGAGGCGCCCAGTGGGCGGCGCCGGCGGCAGGGGGAGGCGCTGGCGCTGCCGCCCGGGCCGACGGCGGGTCCCGGTCCCGAGCCGGTGGCCGACGAGACCGATACGCAGGGCGGCGGCACGCTGGGTGGCCGGCGGCGGCGCGCGCTGGCGCCGGCTCCGGCCTCGGCGCCGGCCGCCGGTGTCGAGCCGGAGATTCCGCAGCAGTCGACCGGGACGGACGGCGAGGCGCCGACCGGGCGCCGGCGGCGGGCCAACCCGGGTGAGTCACCGCAGGCCCCGGCGCCCGCACCCGAGCCGGTGCCCGTGCCGGAGCCCGAGCCGGAGCCGCAGCCGGTCGAGCACTCGGTGGTGGCGGCCAGCCCCATCCTGGACGGCAGCGCGCCGCAGCACGCCCTGCCGGTACGCCAGCCCCGCGCCCTGCCGATGCCCGGCAGCGACCGGGGCGGCAAGCCCGACGCCCGTTCGGCCGTGAGCGTGCAGACCCTGGGCCAGGGCGTTCCGTTGCACACCCCGCCGCAGGGCACCGGCACCGGCCCGGGGACGGCCGCGCATCCCGGCCGCCGCCGTAAGCTCGCCGCCCCGCCGGCGGAGACCGCGCCACCGCCCACCGCCGCCGGGCCGGCCCCGGCGCCCGAGGCGCGCGCGGTCGGCGCCGCCCGGCAGGCCGCGCAGAACGTCACCGGTGGCGGCCGGGAGTTCGCCATCAGCGCCCCGGCGGCCGGCGCCGCCGAGGGCCCGGAGCCGCTGGACGGCCCCGGCGGCGCGGTGGAGGTCACCGAGGGCCGCCCCGGCGCCGCCGCCCGGGTGCCCGCCCCGGCCGACGACGAGCTGCCGCCCGAGCCGCTGGACAACCCGCGCCGGCTGCTGGTGTGGCCGGAGCCCGACGTCTCCACCCAGCAGGCGCTGACCGAGCGCGGCTACCGCCCGGTGCTGGTGCACTCCCGCGAGGAGGTCGACGCGCAGATCGCCGCCTACCCGGCCGCGCTGTTCGTCGACCCGCTCACCGGTCCGATCACCCGGACCGCGCTCCAGTCACTGCGCCAGGCGGCGGTGGCCGCCGAGGTGCCGGTGCTGGTCACGGCCGGCCTGGGCCAGGCCAGCCGGGAGGCCGCGTACGGCGCCGACCCGGCCGTGCTGCTCAAGGCCCTGGCGCCGCGCGACAGCGAGCAGCATCCGCCGCGCGTGCTGCTGGTGGAGGAGCAGCCGGCCATCGCCCAGGCGCTGGCCATGTCGCTGGAGCGGCGCGGCATGCAGGCGGCGCACGCCGTCTCCGACGCCGAGGCGATGGAGGTGGCGGCCCAGATCCGGCCGAACCTGGTGGTGATGGACCTGAACCAGGTGCGCCGCCGCCGGGCCGGCATCATCGACTGGCTGCGGATCAACGGGCTGCTGAGCCGTACCCCGTTCGTGGTCTACACGGCGGCCGAGATGGATCCGGAGCGGCTGCCGCAGCTGGCGTCGGGCGAGACGGTGCTGTTCCTGGCGGAGCGCTCGACCCATCCCGAGGTGCAGGGCAGGATCGTGGATCTGCTGACGAAGATCGGGGCTCACTGACGCGGGGCCGGTACGAGGGTGGTGACGGTGAGTTCGCCGGCCGCGTGCCGGGCCCGCAGCACCTTTTTGTCGTACTTGCCGACGCTGGTCTTGGGCACCTCCTCGATGGTGGTCCAGTGTTCGGGGAGCTGCCAGCGGGCGATGCCGCGTTCGGCGAGGAAGTCCCGCAGCCCGGCGTAGTCCACTCCGCCGGCCCTGGCGCCGGGTACGACGCAGGCCAGCGGGCGTTCGCCCCACCGCTCGTCGGGTACGGCGACCACCGCCGCCTCCCGTACCGCCGGGTGGCCCATCAGCAGGCCCTCCAGCGCCACCGAGGAGATCCACTCACCGCCGGACTTGATCACATCCTTGGCGCGGTCGGTCAGGGTGAGGTAGCCGTCGGGCGTGATCGTGCCGACATCGCCGGTGCGCAGCCAGCCGTCCGGGCTGAACCGGTCCGCCGGGCGGTCGGGTTCGGTGGCGCCCGCGCCCCCGTAGTAGCCGCCGGCGATCCAGGGGCCGCGTACTTCCAGCTCGCCCGCCGCCGTACCGTCCCAGGGCATCTCGGCGCCGTCCGGGCCGATCAGCCGGGCCTCGACGCCGGCCGGGAAGCGGCCCTGGCTGAGCCGGTAGGGCCATTCCTCCTCGGGGGTGAGGCCGGGCGGCGGGCCGGAGGTGGTGCCCATGGGGGAGGTCTCGGTCATGCCCCAGGCGTGGGCGACGCGGACCCCGTGCCGCTCGTCGAGGGCGCGCATCAGGGACTCGGGGCAGGTGGCGCCGCCGATGGTGACGGTTTCGAGGGCGGAGATGTCGCGGGGGCGTTCGGCGAGTTCGTGCAGCAGGCCCTGGAAGAGGGTGGGGACGGCGGCGGCGTGCCGGGGGCGTTCGGCGGCGATCATGTCGGCGAGCGGGCCGGGTTGCAGAAACCGGTCGGGCAGCAGCAGGTTGACCCCGGAGAGCAGCGCGGCGTGCGGCAGGCCCCAGGACAGCACGTGGAACATCGGGACGATCGGGAGTGTGGTGTCGCCGGCGGTGAAGGCCATGGACTCGGCCATGTTGATCTGCATGGAGTGCAGATAGATGGAACGGTGCGAGTAGACGGTGCCCTTGGGGTCGCCGGTGGTGCCGGAGGTGTAGCACAGGGCGGCGGCGGCGCGTTCGTCCGGCTCGGGCCAGTCGTACGTGGTGGGGCGGCCGGCGATCAGCTCCTCGTAGTCGTGGATACGGGTACCGGCCCGGGCGCCGGCCAGCAGCGAGGTGTCGCCGGGGCCGCTGACCACGATGTGCTCGACCCGGTCGAGATCGGGCAGCAGCGGGGCGAGCAGCGGCAGCAACGTGCCATTGACGATGATCACCCGGTCGTCGGCGTGCTGGATGATGAAGCGCAGTTGGTGGGCGGGCAGCCGCAGGTTGAGGGTGTGCAGCACGGCGCCCATGGCGGGGAGCGCGAAGTACGCCTCGACGTGCTCCGCGTTGTTCCACATGAGGGTGCCGGCCGGCTGTCCGGGGCGGACGCCGAGGTCGCGCAGCGCGTGCGCGAGCTGGGCGGCCCGCGTGCCGATCCCGGCGAACGTACGGCGGTGGGGCGCGGCCGGGTCACCGGTCCAGGTGGTGACCGTCGACTTCGCGTGGATCGTGCTGCCGTGGCGCAGGATGCGCGCGACGGTGAGGGGTACGTCCTGCATCGTGCTGAACACCGAAGCCTCCCGAGGTCACTTTGAGTGACGATCTGACGCCTCGGCAGTCTGGCAGCGCCGGCGCGGTCTGTCACCACCTCCCGGCACCTCCCGGCACCTCCCGGCCCGCTGCTCGCCGGGGCGTCAGCCGCCGGGCCGGACCAGGCCCGTCTCGTAGGCCAGGATCACCAGTTGGACGCGGTCGCGGACGCCGAGCTTGGCGATCGCGCGGGTGACGTGGGTCTTGGCGGTGAGCGGGCTGATGAACAGCTGGGCGGCGATCCGGTCGTTGGACAGGCCGGTCGCGATCAGGCGGGTCACCTCCAGCTCCCGGGCGGTGAGCACGGCGAGCCGCCCGGCGGTCTCGGTGGGGGCCGCCGGGCGGTGGGCGAACTGCTCGATCACCCGTCGGGTCACGCTCGGCGAGAGCAGCGCGTCGCCGGCCGCCACCGAACGGACGGCCCGGCGCAGGTCGTCCGGTTCGATCTCCTTGGTGAGGAAGCCGCTCGCGCCGGCCCGCAGGGCCGCGAAGACGTACTCGTCGGTCTCGAAGGTGGTGAGGACGATGACGCGGCAGCCGGTCAGTCCTGGGTCTTCGGTGATCGTTCGGGTGGCGGTGAGGCCGTCCGTGCCGGGCATGCGGATGTCCATGAGGACGACATCGGGGCGGACGGCGCGGGCCGTACGGACCGCCTCGTCGCCCGTGCCCGCCTCGCCGACGACCTCGATGCCCTCGGCGCGGGCGAGGAGGCTGCCGAACCCGGCCCGTACCAGGGCCTGGTCGTCGGCGAGGAGCACCTTGATCGTCATGGCCGGAAGCCTGGCACGGGGATGGCGGCTCGCACGACCCATCCGTCGTTCTCGTGGCGCGGTCCGGCGAAGAAGTCGCCGCCGAGCGCCAGGACCCGCTCGCTCATGCCGCGCACCCCGTGGCCGGCCACCCCCGATGCCCCGGATGCCTGCGATGCCTGCGATGCCTGCGCCGGGGTCCGACCGTCATCGGTGAGGGTCACCTCCACCCGCCCGTCGCCGTACCGGATGGTCACCTCGGCCCGTGCCGCGCCCGCGTGCCGGACGGTGTTGGTGAGGGCCTCCTGGACGATCCGGTGGACGGCGAGGGAGACCGGTGCGGGAACGGCGCCGAGGTCGCCGGACGTCTCCAGCCGGATGTCCAGCGCCGCCGATCGCATCCGTTCGACGAGCGAGACGACCTCGGGGACCCCGGCGGCGGGAGCCTGCGGGTCCTCGCCCGGTGCGCGCAGCACATGGACCAGCGCGCGCAGGTCCCGTACGGCCTCGGTACGGACCTGCTGGGCGGTGGCGAGCGCGGCCCGTGCCTCCCGAGGTGAGTCGTCGAGTGCCTCGGCCGCGACCCGGAGGTGGAGTCCGACGACGGTGAGGGTGTGGCCGACGACGTCGTGCAGTTCGCGGGCGATGTCCAGCCGGGCCTCGGCGATCCGCCGGCCGGCCTCCAGCTCGCGTTCGCGGGCGGCGCGCAGCAGGCGCTCGTCCCGTTCGGCGCGCCAGCGCAGCCGGTCGCGGTAGGCGGTCGCGGCGGCGAGGAGCACCGCCAGCCACAGGGCCTCGGCGCCCAGGGAGCCGAGGGCTTCGCGCGGGGTGGCGCCGCCGGCCGTGGTCTCCCAGGTCGCGGCGAAGGCCAGTTCGGTCAGGCCGATCCCGGCGGCCCACGGCAGGCCGGGGCGGCCGGGCCGGTCGTCGGCGGCCAGGACAGCGTACGCGGCGGAGGCCGGCCACACCCAGCCGGCGTCGGTGAGCCCGGAGGTACGCAGGACGATGACGGCCTGCACGCTCAGCAGCAGTACGGTGAGCGGCCACCGGCGGCGCGCCGGCAGGAGCAGCCCCAGCCACAGGGCGAGCGGCACGGCTCCCGCGTAGTCCAGCCGCGCGCCGAGCCGGGCGGTGCCGGCCAGGACGGCGACGGCGGTGCCGACCGCCAGGAGCGCGTCGCTGGGCCGGACCGCGCGGGGGCCGGCGGGAGCGGGGGCGGCGGGTCGGTCCATGGGCCGATCATGCACGACGGTCCTGCCCCGGCCCCGGCCCCTGCCCCGGCCCGTGGCCCGGGCCCGCCGCCGCCAGGGCGAGCGCCACCCACCCGAAGTCGGCCACCAGCACCAGGCGCTCGACGAGACCGATGAGCGTGGGGGCACCGCCCATCCCCAGCGACGGGCCGCCGTTCATCACGTCGATCAGAAAGACCGCGAAGACCGCCGTCGTCGTGACGGAGGCCACCGCACAGGCGGTCAGGGCCGTGCGCAGGCCGGGCCGCCGGGCCGCGAGCGTTCCGCGGAGCAGCACGGCGGCGGTGGGCAGGGCGGCGAAGGCGAGGAAGGCGGCATTGCCGTGGACGAGTTCGGCGAGCGAGGGGTGACTCCAGTGGCCGGGCGGGTCCGCCGGGAAGAGGGCCGCCACCAGCAGGCCGGCCGTCCACACCATGAGTGCGGCCCTGCTCGCCCGCCGGGCCCCGGGGCCGAGCCGTACCGTGAGGGCCGCGGAGGCGGCGCCGACGGCCAGCAGCGCGGCCGGGAGCAGCCAGCCGGCGGTGCCGTGCACATAGCGGCTGAGGGTCTCGCTCACCAGGCTGTACTGGGGGTTGAGCGTCTCCACCGCGGCCATCGCCAGGGCCCCGATGCCGATCAGGGTGAGGGGAGCCCGTACCCCCGCGGCCGGGGCCGTGTGTGTCGTCGTCATGCCGTTCTCCTCGGTGTCGTTCCGGTGATCCAGAACGTACGGAGGAGCGGCGGCGACCGCGTCGTCCCGATGAGGACATCCGGTCGTACACCGAACGGTGTCGTCGGCCCGGCCCGCTGCACCATGTGGTGCAGACGCGGGGCCCGGGTCAGGCGGCGAGTACCTGGGGGCGGGTGACCGCGAGCAGTTCGGTGTCCTCGCGGAGCTTGGCCAGCGCGCGGGAGACGGCGCTCTTGACGGTGCCGACCGAGACCCCGAGCAGTTCGGCGGTGGCGGCCTCGCTGAAGTCTTCGTAGTACCGCAGGACGACCATGGCGCGCTGCCGCTCGGGCAGCTTGCGGACGGCCTGCCACATGGCCTCGCGTATCGCCTGCTGCTCGGCCGGGTCGGGCTCCGGCAGCGGGTCGGGCTCGGGCAGCTCGTCGACGGCGTACTCGTCGACGCGGCGCTTGCGCCACTGCGAGGTGCGGGTGTTCACGAGCGCGCGGCGGACGTAGCCGTCCAGGGCGCGGTGGTCCTCGATGTTCTCCCACGCCACATAGGTCTTGGTGAGCGCGGTCTGGAGCAGGTCCTCGGCGTCACTGGGGTTGGCGGTCAGCGAGCGGGCCGTACGCAGCAGCACGGGGCCGCGTGCCTGCACATAGGAGGTGAAGGTCAGTGGCGTCCCCGGCTGGGCCGTCCTGGGCGTGGTCATGGAATCCAACGTAGGCGGCGGCACCCCCTCCCCGGATCGGCCACAGGTCGCGATGGGGTATCCCCCCCAGGGAGTAGAGGTGGTGCTGGTGACACCTCCCTGGGGTGGAGGAGCGGACGGTGCCTCCTCAGGGGTCATCAGGGATTCATCAGGGATCTCCCTGGTGATCGGGATGACGGGATGACGCCCGGGAACGACCGTGCGGCCGTACCTTCCGGTACGGCCGCACGGCCTGCCCCTGCCCGGTCACCCTCTGATGTCGCTCCCCGGAGGACCGATGGTCCCGGGGTCCGGCTCAGTGGGCCCGACGGTTCACCACAGGGGGGAGAAGATCACCTGGAAGTTCGTGGTGTCCTGGTCGATGACCACGAAGCCCGCGTCCTTCACCTGGGCGGCGTTGCTCTGGTTGGTCGCGCCGGTTCCGGTGGCACCCTGCTGGATGGTGCCGGAGTTGCCGGTGTTGATGCCGCCGACGCCGCTGCCGACGCTGCTGATCGCGGTGGCGTCCGAGGCGACGCCCGCCAGGGCGCCACTGTCACCGACGACGGCGTGGGCGGTGCCACCGAGCAGACCGATCGCCAGCGGGACGGAGGCGGCTACGGCGATGACACGAGCGGTGCGGATGCTTGCCATGGAATTCCTCCAGTGGAACCGAAGTGGTGGTTGAGCACGACGTCGCGAAACCAGAGTTGCCCAGCGCCAACCCGGGCATTCGCATTCCACCGCGTCATTCGCTCGCACGAATGACGATCTCGCGATAAACGTCTTCGGCCGCCACGTAAGGCTGAATCGCCTCAGGCGGAGGTGGTCAATTCTTCGATTCGCTGGGCGAAATCGACTGCGGGAAGCGGTAGTTCGATTTCGTCGACGAAGTGCACGGCGCCGGGCACGTACCGCAGTACGGCGCTGGCGGCGGCCGTCAGACAGTGCCGGTTGCCGCGCAGCAGGCCCAGCATCCGCAGCACCAGATCGGTGGTGGCGCCGCCGCTCTCCGCACACTCGCCGCACTCGCCGCACTCGGCCGCGCCCTCGGCGGCCTGGCCGCGCCACAGCCGCGCCTCCCACACCTCGCCGAGGGTGAGGTGGTGCAGATAGAGGCAGTACGCGGCGGCGCCGTCCCCGGCACCGGCGGCGAACTGCCACCAAAAGCGCGCGCTGTCCTCGCGCCCGGCCAGCTGGAGTACGCAGCCCAGCACCCGCGCGCCGTCCGGATGCGGAATGCGCCGGCCGAGAAAGGCGGACATGTGCTGGAGCGCGCCGTCGCGTTCGATGACGGTGCGGCACAGGACTTCCAGGTGCCCGGCGGCCTCGGCGTCGATCCGCGCCCGGCGCGGCGGCAGCGCCTCGCCCCGTACCGAGCGGATCTCGTCGTCGAAGTGCAGCGCGCCGAACAGCATGCGGTGGGTGATGCGGGCGGCCAGCCGCAGTTCGGCGGCGTCCAGCTCGGCCTCGGTGTACGGGCGGGGGACGACCGTGGCCTTGGCCAGCATCCGGTCAATCGGCGAGGTCACCGCTGCCCCCTTCCTGTTCCAGGCCGAGCGCTTCCTTCAGCCGCCGGCGGGCGTAGCGGGCGGTGGAGCGGACGCCGGGCTCGCTGATGCCCAGGACATCGGCCGTCTCCCGGACACCGTAACCAAGGCAATACAACAGGACGATCACATCATGCTGCCGTTCGGGGAGCTCCCGGATGGCGCGGTAGATGCTGAGGCTCTCCGCCAGCTCGCCGACCGGATCGACGGCGTTCCGCAGCGCCTCGGTCTCGAAGGCGGCGCTCTCCAGGCCCACCGGATGCCCGGCGCGGGCCCCGGCGGCCTCCAGGGTGCGGGTCCTGAGAATGCCCCAGGCGTACCCGGCGGGGCTGTCGAGCCGCAGCGCCTCGCCCCAGTCGGCGGCGAGCTGCTCGAAGGCGGCGTCCACCACCTCCTCGGCGTCGGCCCGCGTGCCCAGATACAGCTCGGCCCAGCGCACATAGGCGGGCCGGTACATCTGGTGGAACGCCCGGAAGTCGGCCGGCAGCGGCACCACCCCCGCCAACGGGGCGCGAGATCCTTCGGTCACCGGTTCCCCTCCTGTGTGCACAGACCTGCCGGTCCTCTCAACTCGTCGGCGGCGAAGGCGCGTTGTGTGCCCTCTGCCCCTCCCAACGAACAACGGGACCCCATCGTGCATCACAAAGACCAGAAAACTTACGGAATGAAGCATTCCAGTTACCCAAAACGATCACTCCCGGGCACACGTCAGGGGCACCACCGGGCTGGAACGACCGTTCCAGCCCCGGCGGTACCCCTGGCGGAGACTGTGGGATTTGAACCCACGGTGACATCGCTGCCACGACGGTTTTCAAGACCGTTCCCTTAGGCCGCTCGGGCAAGTCTCCTGCGCCGTCGGTCGGGACGGCAGGAGTAAGGGTAACGGCTCGCGGTGGGTGGGGTGGTGTTACGCGTCGCCCACCCGTTCGCCCAGGACGATGTCGGCGGTGCGCTCCTGGCCGTTGCGCTGGTAGGTGACCGAGACGGTGTCACCCGGCTTGTACGTCCAGATCTCGCTGATCAGGGTCGGGCCGCCGTCGATCACCCGGTCGCCGAAACGGGTGATCACATCGCCCGCCTGGAGGCCGGCCGCGGCGGCCGGGCCGTTCGGGGTGATCGCGCTGTCACCCGAAGGGCCACTGCTGTCGGAGATCTTGGCGCCGGGGGTGTCGCCGCGCATCTCCACCGAGGCGCCGATGATCGCGTACACCGGCTGACCGTTGTCGATCAGATCCTGGGCGACCCGCTGGGCCTGGTTGATCGGAATCGCGAATCCGAGACCGATACTGCCCGCCTGGCCGCCGCCCATGCCACTGCCGGGGGTCGACTGGATCGCCGAGTTGACGCCGATGACCTGGCCGTCGCCGTTCAGCAGCGGGCCGCCGGAGTTGCCCGGGTTGATCGAGGCGTCGGTCTGTAGCGCGCTCATGTAGGAGGCATTGCCGCCCTGGCCGTCCGAGGACGCCACCGGACGGTTCTTCGCGCTCACGATGCCGGTGGTGACCGTGCCGGACAGGCCGAACGGGGCGCCGATCGCGATCGTCGCGTCGCCGACCGCCACCGCGTCCGAGTCGCCCACCGGCAGCGGCTTCAGCTCCCGGTCCCCGGCGTCCAGCAGCCGCAGCACCGCCACGTCGTACCCCTCGGCCCGGCCGACGACCTCCGCCTGGTAGCTCGCGCCGTCCGAGAAGGTGACCGTCAGCGTGCCGCCGTCGGCGGCCGTGGCCACCACGTGGTTGTTGGTGAGGATGTGCCCTTCCTCGTCGTAGACGAAGCCGGTGCCGGTGCCGCCCTCGGTGGAGCTCTGCGCCTCGATCGTCACCACGCTGGGCAGCGCCGCTTCCGCTATCCCCGCCACCGACTCCGGCGGGCGGGCGACGGTGTTGTCACCGGTGCCGGGGGCGGTCGACGCGGAGCTGGTGGTGGAGGAGTCGCGGTCGGCCACCAGATAGCCGACGCCTCCGCCGACGCCGCCCGCCAGCAGGGTGGCGGCGACCACGGCCGCGATCAGGCCGGAGCGCCGCTTCTTCGGCGGCGGGGTGGCCCCGAACGCCGTCCACGGGGCGTCCGGCGGCGCGGCCGGCGGGCCGACCGGATCCACCGGGCCGCCGAAGGTGCCGGTCGGCGGCCCGGCCGGAGCAGCCGCGGGCGGCGGCGGGGCGTCCGCGCCGGCACCCGCCAGGGTCGGCAGCGGCGCCGTCGCGGGAGCGGGCGGCGCGGCGGGCGCCGGTGCTCCCACCGGCGGCCCGGCCGGAGCAGCCGCGGGCGCGGGCGGCGGCGCGGGGGCCGGCGGCACTGCGGCGGCGACCGGCGGCGCGGGTGCGGCTGCGGCGGGCGCCGGTGCGGGTGCGGCGGACGGGGGCTCGTCGGGCGTGACCGCCGGCGGGGCAGGGATGGGCCGCTCCTCCGGCTGAGCCAGGCCCTCCTTCTCGGTGCTCACAGCTGTCTCCTCGGGTGCACGAGCGGGCAGGGTGGTACGGGGCAGTGCGGGCAGTCTTGCCCAGTGTCTGTCAGCGGGACGTAAACGCGGTGCATGACAGGATGAGCCGATGGAACCCGCACCCCACCGGATTCAGGTGATCGCGCACCGGGGCTCCTCCGAGGACGCCCCCGAGCACACCCTGGCCGCCTACCGCAAGGCCATCGAGGACGGCGCGGACGCCCTCGAATGCGATGTCCGGATGACCGCGGACGGCCATTTGGTGTGTGTGCACGACCGGCGGGTCAACCGCACCTCCAACGGCCGCGGCGCCGTGTCCACCATGGAGCTGGCCCAGCTGGGCGAACTCGACTTCGGCTCCTGGATGACCCCCTCCGGCGGCGCCGAGACCCCCGACGCCGCCGACCCGGAACGCACCACCGTGCTCACCCTGGAGCGCCTGCTGCGGCTGGTCGCCGAGGCCGGCCGGCCGATCGGGCTGGCCATCGAGACCAAGCACCCCACCCGCTGGGCCGGGCGGGTCGAGGAGCGGCTGCTGGACGTACTCGCGGCGCACCCGCTGCCCGGCGACGTACGCGTCATGAGCTTCTCCGCCCGCTCCCTGTCCCGGGTGCGCAAGCGGGCACCGCAGCTGCCCACCGTCTTTCTGATGCAGTTCCTGCTGCCCAGGAACCGCACCGGCCGGCTGCCGGCCGCCGCCGCGATCGCCGGCCCCGGCATCCGGATCCTGCGCCGCGACCCCGGCTATGTGGCGCGGGCGCACCGCGCCGGGCATCAGGTGCATGTGTGGACGGTGGACGAGCCGGCGGATGTCGAGCTGTGTGCACGGCTCGGGGTGGACGCCATCATCACCAACCGGCCGCGTACGGTGCGTGATCAGCTGGCGCGCATGAGTTGACCAGAGCCTGACAGGGAGTGCACCGGCGCATTCGCTTCGTATCCGATCATTACGAGTACGTCAACAGATGTGTCATGGCCGGTTTCCGCTTTCCGTCCCGGGGGCATCCCCTCCATGGCGTGGGGCAAAGGAGGTCTCGGGGGTGGCGTTGGTGGTGACACAGCAGGTACCGACGTCGTCGTCCATGTCCGTACTCCACGGCCCCGGCGGGGTCGGGACGGCCAGGCGGCGTATGCGATCGGAATTGTTTGACAATGGCGCACCGGAAACGGTCATTGACGATGCCGTACTGATCCTTTCCGAACTGCTCAGTAATTCATATCGACATGCCCGTCCGTTGGGCGACGGCCACCACGTCCGGGCCTCCTGGGCTCAGGACGCCGATGGTGAGATCACCATCTCGGTCACGGACGGTGGCGGTCCGACCCGGCCACGCGCCGGATCCCCGTCCGTCACCGCACGCGGCGGGCGCGGGCTCACCATCATCACCTCGCTCTCCCGGGCCTGGGGCGTGCACGACGCCGACCCCTCCGGCGCGGTCACGGTGTGGGTGGTGCTCGATCCACGCTGAAGGCACGGCCTGTGTGAGCCACTAAGCTCGCGGCGAAGCCGTAGGAGTACGCGACACACGCAGGAGAGCCGTCCGCATGGCCAAGAAGCGCCGCCCCCGTACCCAGCCCAGCGCCGCGGCCACGCCGCAGCTCACCGATGGCGAGATCCCCGTCGTCGGCGCGCGCGAGCCGTGCCCGTGCGGCTCGGGACGCCGCTACAAGGCCTGCCACGGCCGTGCCGCCGTCCAGGCCGCCACCGAGCTGGTACGCCGCCCGTTCGAGGGACTGCCCGGCGAGTGCGACTGGGTCGCGCTGCGCGAGCTGGTGCCCGCCGCCACCGTCCCGCTGACCCTGCGCGAGGGCCTGCCCGCGGACGTCCCCGCGCTCACCCTGGCCACCGTGCTGCCGATGGCCTGGCCGGCGCTGCGCCGCGACGACGGCACCGTGCTGCTCGGCCTCCAGAACGACACCGCCACCGGCGACCTGTCCCGCGACCTGGCCGATGTGCTCACCCGCGCGCTGACCACCGCCCCCGGCAGCCCGGTGCCCGCCGCCCGCAGCACGCCCGGCGGGCCGCGGCTCCAGGACCTGCTGGATGTGTCCGCGCCGTTCGTGCCCGAGGTGCACAGCGGCTTCGAGTTCTGGCTGGACGACGCCGAGTCGGCCACCGGCGAGGTCGCCGCCTCGCTGGAGCGGGCCAACGCCGCCGCCGTGCCCACCACCCGGCTGACCGGCGTCGACGCCGCCTACTGGTGCCGCACCCCCACCAAGAACCACCTGCGCTGGGTCATGCCGCACCCCGAGGACCAGCTGCTGGACGCCCTCGCCCGGCTGCACGCCGCCGGGGCCGCCACCCTCGGCGCGGACACCCGGCTGGTGGGCTCCTTCCGGGCGCACGGCCTGACCGTGCCGGTGTGGGACCTGCCCAGCGAGTTCGGCGCGGAGGAGTGCGAGAAGCCGGCCACCGCGTTCGCCGAGCGGCTGACCGAGGCACTGGCCTCCGCCACCCCGCTGACGGCCGACGAGCGCAAGGCGCGCAGCGGTCTCACCAACCGTCAGATCACCCTGAACTGAGGGTCATCCGAAAGGAGTGATTCCGGTCACAGGATCCCTGGCAGATGGCGGGATCCGCCGCCGCACGGGCCGGGCGGGATTTGCGATTCCCACAGGAGTTGTTACGGTCTGAAGTGAGCCCGGTCGCTGGTGCATCCCCCGTCGCCAGCGACCGGGTTCTTCGCTGCCCGCTTCCGGCGGCGCGCTCAGTACGCCAGCCGGGAGCCCCCGCCGGGGGTGCGGATCGCCGCCTCCACCAGCACATCGAGCAGCGCGGCGGTGCGCGGCAGCCTGATCCGCCCGTCCCGGCCCGGCCACGGGCCGCGCAGCCAGGCCGCCCGGCCGGCCGCAAGCGGCGAGGGCGGCAGCGGCACATAGCCGCCCGAGGAGTGGAACCGCAGCGAGCTGGGCACCAGGTCCTGGGCGTAGAGCAGTTCGCCGAGCTCGGCCGGGTCGTACGGCGCCACCAGCCAGCAGGCCCGGGTCGGGGTCACCAGCACCGGGCCGGTACGCACTCCCCTGCGCGCCAGTTCGGCCTGGGCCCAGGGGGCCGCCGCGGCGGGCAGGCTCAGCGCGCACGGCGCCCCGTCCCGGCCGGTGGCCAGGATGATCGGCGCGGACGGCCGCTCCGCCCACCACCAGCCCACCATCCGCGGGTCGCCGGTGGCCGCCAGCAGCTCCGGGTCGACCGGGTGGGCGCCGGGCACCACACAGCCGGCCGTGCGGCAGCCGCAGCGGCCGTCCGGGCCCGCCTCGACGCCGGGCAGCACCGGCCAGCCGCAGCGCCGGGCGTAGCCGAGCGCGGCATCGCGCAGCCCCCGCCGGGGTGTGCCGCCGTGCTCCCCGCCGCTGTCGTCCCTGTCCCCGCCTTCGCCGTCGTTCGTGCGTCGCATTCCGAGGATCTCGCGCATCTGCGCTCGTCCCTTCCTTCGCGGCTGATTGAGGGCCGGAAGAGGTCTTCCGGCCAATCACTCACGTGGAACTTAGATCACCGTATGTAGCGTCTTGCGCATGGGTGAGGACGCCAGAACCCACACAACCGTTCCGGCCACGACTGGCCCGGAGCACTACCCCGTACGTACCCAGCCCGTCCGGCGCGATCGCCGCCGACCCCTCCCAGTCGATCCTGCGTCCCACGCACCGGCGTTCCTTTTGCGCCAAACTCTTCTGGACCCGGCCTGTCGATCAGAGAACACCACAGTCACACGGGCATCATCATTCCCGACCCAAGAGCACACCGGAGACCCTGCCCCGCACCCCCACAGCGGGTGCCGTTCCCGGTCGCCACGCACAACAGGGGGGTTTGCGATGAGATCGCGGCAGTCGCGCCTCGACGGAAGAGAGCGCCCATGAGCACATCCGTCCCCTCTAATGTGGCCGGAATCCACCCCCCGATCACCCCCGTACCGCAGACTCCACCACCCACCGACACCCCAGCCCCACCCGGCGCGGGACCCGAGCGGCTCGCCTCCTGGATCAGCGACCTCACCGCCCTCCACGACCTCACCGGACGGCTCGCCCGCACCAGCACACTCAGTGACGCCCTGCACGAGACGCTGCGCGCCGGCGCGCAGCTCATCGGCGCCCGCCGCGGCTTGATCGCACTGCGCCCCCATGACCCCGCCGGCCAGGACGGCCCGCCCGGCCCCGACCGGCTCACCGGCTTCGGCCTCACCCCCGGCGAACTCGGCCATCTGGAGACCGTGCCGCGCACCGCCGCCCCGCACACCCGGCTACTGGACGCCGCCCAGGCCGGCGAGAGCGGCGCCCCCACCGAGCTGACCCACCGCGACCTCACCACCGACGACACCCTTGACCCCCGGCACCGCGAGGTCGCCCGGCTGCTCGGCTGCGCCGCCGGCCACGCCGTCCTGCTCACCGCGGAACCCGGCGAAGGCCCCGACGGAGGCCCGGCGGCGAGCCCCGCCCGGCGGCTGCTCGGCGCCGCCCTGTGGCTGTACGACCAGCCCGCCGAGCCCGACCAGCGCCAACGGCACCTCCTGACCCTCTATCTGCGGCACGCCGCCCAGCAACTCGCCCACCACGCCACCCTCGCCGCCGCCCGCACCGAGCTGGCCACCCTGCGCGAAGGACTGCTGCCCAGCCGGCTGCCCTACCTCCCCGGCGTCACGCTCGCCGTACGGCACCGCCCCAGCCCGGCCGGCGGCGGCGACTTCTACGACGCGCTCGCCCTGCCCGACCGCGCCCTGGGCCTGGCCATCGGCTCCACCGGCGGCACCGGGCCGGCCACCGTCGCCGCCATGGGCCGGCTCCGCGCCGGGCTGCGCGCCTACGCCGTCATGGAGGGCGAGGACCCCGTCGCCGTACTCTCCGACCTCGAACTGCTGCTGCGGCTGACCGAACCCGCCCGCTCCGCCACCGCCCTGTTCGGCTACGCCGAGCCCGCCGCCGGCAAGCTCGTCCTCGCCTCCGCCGGTCACCCGCCGCCCCTGGTCATCGGAGAGCACCGGGCCGAATTCGCCGACACCACGCTCTCCGCCCCGCTCGGCATGCTCGCCTGCTGGGAGGCGCCCAGCGTCGAGATCGACATCGCCCGGGGAGAAACGGTCCTGCTGTACAGCGCCGGGCTGCTGCACCGCACCGGCGAACCCATGGACCGGGCCTTCACCCGGCTCCAGGCCGCCGCCCGCGCCACCACCCCCGAGGTACGCGCCGACCCCGAGGCGCTGCTCGACCACGTCCTGCGCGCCCTGCCCGCCGCCACCGCCACCGGCACCGGCACCGGCACCGGCACCGAGGAGGTCATCGCGCTCGCCGCCCGCTTCCACTGAACCCGTCCCACATGTCTGCCCCTGATCGGCTCTGTCCGCCATCCCCCACTCGCACATACGATGGAACCCGGTCCCCACCGGGGCCGGCCGGGTACGCGAGGAGGCAGCAGGGTGGCCGAGGAAGCCAAGCCCACGGACGGCACGACGGACGGAAAGAAGCCCGCCGAGACCATCAAGCAGCGCAAGAACAACGTGAACAAGACGGTCTCCGACGAGCTCGCCGAGAACATGAAGACCGGCTGGGCCGACACCGAGCAGCGCGACCTGGCCCCCATCCCGCAGGCCGGCCGCACCGCCGCCCGGCGCGCCGCGCTCTCCGCCCGCTTCCCCGGCGAACGGCTGGTCATCCCGGCCGGCCGCCTCAAGACCCGCTCCAACGACACGGACTACCCCTTCCGCGCCGCCACCGAGTACGTCTATCTCACCGGCGACCAGAGCGAGGACGGCGTCCTGGTCCTGGAGCCCGTCGAGAGCGCTGAGAGCGGCGAGGGACACCGGGCCACCCTCTATCTGCTGCCCCGCTCCGACCGCGAGAACGGCGAGTTCTGGCTCAGCGGCCAGGGCGAGCTGTGGGTGGGCCGGCGCACCAGCCTCACCGAGGCCGAGCAGTTGTACGGGCTCCCCACCGCCGACGTCCGCACCGTCGCCGGGCTGCTCAAGGAGGCCACCGGCCCGGTACGGGTGGTCCGCGGCCACGACGCCACCATCGAGACGGCGCTCACCGACAAAATCACCGGCGAGCGCGACGCCGAGCTCAAGACCGTCCTGTCCGAGCAGCGGCTGATCAAGGACGACTTCGAGATCGCCGAGCTGACCTACGCCTGCGAGGCCACCGCCCGGGGCTTCGAGGACGTCGTCCGCGTCCTGGACAAGGCCGTCGCCACCTCCGAGCGCTACATCGAGGGCACCTTCTTCCTGCGCGCCCGCGTCGAGGGCAACGACGTCGGATATGGCTCGATCTGCGCGGCCGGACCGCACGCCACCACCCTGCACTGGGTACGCAACGACGGCCCGGTCCGCCCCGGCGAGCTGCTTCTGCTGGACGCCGGCGTGGAGACCCGTAACCTCTACACCGCCGACGTCACCCGCACCCTGCCCATCGACGGCCGGTTCACCGACCTCCAGCGCACCATCTACGACGCCGTGTACGAGGCCCAGGAGGCCGGCATCGCCGCCGTGCGGCCCGGCGCCAAGTACCGCGACTTCCACGAGGCCGCCCAGCGCGTCCTGGCCCGCCACCTGGTGGCCTGGGGGCTGCTGGAGGGCCCGGTCGACAAGGTTCTGGAGCTGGGTCTCCAGCGCCGCTGGACCCTGCACGGCACCGGCCACATGCTCGGCCTCGACGTGCACGACTGCGCGGTCGCGCGCCGCGAGGCGTACGTCGAGGGCACCCTGGAGCCCGGCATGGTGCTCACCGTCGAGCCCGGCCTGTACTTCCAGAGCGATGACCTGACGGTGCCCGAGGAGTACCGGGGCATCGGCGTGCGCATCGAGGACGACCTGCTGGTCACCGAGGACGGCAGCCGCAACCTGTCGGCCGGCCTGCCGCGCGCGTCCGCCGAGGTCGAAGCCTGGATGGCCGGGCTGACCGCCTGAACGTTCCTGCCGGGACGCGAGGTGTCAAGAGGGCGTTTTCGGGTACAGCCGAAGGGAACATCGGCACCTCGCGTCCCGTTGAACAAGCAGCCAGACCGTTCACAACCGTGCTGAACGGTGTCACCCACCACGAAAGGAGATAACTTGTCCGCCAATTCGTCGGACCCTCCTGGGCATAGTCCCCGACCACCTCGTCCGCATGGAACGCACCGCGGCACACGGCGAGGTGGTGTCAGATGAGTGCCGCACTGCTGGGCCTGCTGGCCGTGCTCGTGCTGACCGCCGGCACCGGATACTTCGTGGCCCAGGAATTCGCCTATGTGGCCGCCGACCGGCTCGCCCTCCAGAGCGAGGCCGACGCGGGTGACAAACGTGCCGCCCGCGCGCTGAAGGTCCAGGAGCGGCTGTCGTTCATGCTCTCCGGCGCCCAGCTGGGCATCACCGTGACGGGCCTGATCGTCGGCTTCCTGGCCGAGCCGGCCTTCGCCACCCTGCTCGATCCCGTACTGAGCGGCATCGGCGTGCCCGAGGCCGCCGCCGGCGGCATCGCGCTGGTGACGGCGTTCGTGCTGGCCACCGTCATCCAGATGGTCCTGGGTGAGCTGGGCCCCAAGAATCTCGCGCTGGCCGTGCCCGAGCGGCTCGCCAAATCCCTCGCCTCCTCCACCCTCGCCTATCTGAAGATCGCGGGCCCGGTGGTCCACGTCTTCGACTCGGTGGCCAACAAGCTGCTGCGCAAGGTCGGCATCGAACCGGTCGAGGAACTGCACCACGGGGCGACCCTGGAGGAGCTGGGCCGGCTGATCGACGAATCCCACGAGCACGGCGAGCTGACGCACGACACCGCGCAGCTGCTCGATCACGCTCTGGAGTTCTCCGACCGCACCCTCGCCGAGGTGATGGTGCCCAGGGTGGACGTGGCCTATGTACGGGCGGCCGAGCCGGCCTCGTCGGTCATCGCGCTGATCGGCGAGCACGGGCACTCCCACTACCTGGTGGTCGGCGAGCGGATCGACGACATCACCGGGGTGCTCGGCGTACGCGAACTCATGCGGGCCACCCCGGAGCAGCTGGCGCAGTATCTGGCGGGCCCGCTGGCCCGGCCGGCGCTGCTGCTGCCGGACACCCTGCCGCTGCCCGGCGCCGTGGACCAGATGCAGGCGGCGGGCGAGGAGTTCGCCGTGGTGCTCGACGAGTACGGCGGCCTGGCCGGCATCGTCACGCTGGAGGACATCGCGGAGGAGCTGGTCGGCGAGATCGCCGACGAGAGCGACCGCATCGAGGTGCCGGCGATCGCCGACGGCCGGAGCTGGCTGGTGGACGCGGGGCGCCGCGTCGACGAGGCGGCCGAGGCCACCGGCATCGCACTGCCGGAGGAAGAGGACTTCGAGACCGTGGCCGGTCTGATCATCAACCGCTGTGGGCGGTTCCCCGGCGTCGGCGACCGGATCGAGGTCGGCCTGGCGGACGGCGCCACCGCCGTCATCGAGGTGCTGACCCTGGACCGCCGGGTGCCCGGCCGGATCCGGCTGGAACGCGTCGAGGCGAGCACGGCGGGCCCGGCCGGCGACATCCCGGTGGGCGCGCCCCGTGAACGGGTGGAGCAGCGCTCATGAGCCTGGGCATGGCAGGACTGATCACCGTGCTGCTGCTGATCGGCAGTGGCTTCTTCGTGGCCGCCGAGTTCGCGCTGGTCGCGGCGAAGCGGCACCGGCTGGAGCAGGCCGTCACCGACGGGCAGCGCGGCGCCAGGGCGGCGCTGGCCGGCACGCGTGAGCTGTCGCTCATGCTGGCCGGCGCCCAGTTGGGCATCACCGCGTGCACCCTGGGCCTCGGCTCCATCTCCAAGCCGGCGATCTCGCACGAGGTCGACCCGCTGCTGGCGAAGCTGGGGCTGCCCAGCGGGCTCTCCTACGGCATCGCGTTCCTGTTCGCGATGGTCGTGGTGGTGTTCCTCCACATGGTGATCGGCGAGATGGCGCCCAAGTCCTGGGCGATCTCCCACCCGGAGCGCTCGGCGATGCTGCTGGCACCGCCGTTCCGCGCGGTGGTGGGGGCGGTACGACCGGTCATCTGGCTGATGAACAAGATCGCCAATGGGCTGGTCCGGATGTGCCGGGTGACCCCGCGCGAGGAGCTGACCTCGGTCCACGACCGGGAGCAGCTGGCCCATCTGGTGGGCGAGTCCCAGCGGCTCGGCCTGATCAGCGAGGCCGACTCGGGGCTGATCACCCGCTCGCTGACCGAACCGCTGTCGCCGGTGGGCGCCATCCAGGTGCCGGCCGACCAGATCGCGGGCGTACCGGCCACGGCCGACGCGGAGGCGATCCTGGCCGCCGCCCGGTCCAGTGACCACACGCGGCTGCTGGTACGCGACGGGGAGCGGGTGCTCGGCTCGGTGCACGCGCGCGACGCCATCGTGGCGCGGGCGCGCGGGCAGCGGGTCACGGCGGGCGAGCTGGCCCGGCCGGTGCCGGAGCTGGCGCCGGAGGACACCATCTCGCACGCGGTGGAGCAGCTGCGGCAGCGGCGCGCCTCGCTGGCGGTGCTGCGGGACGCCGAGGGCCGGCTGTCCGGGCTGATCAGCCTGGACGACCTGCTGGTACGGCTGATGCGGCCGGAGCCGGCGGCGTAACACGGGCCGGTGACGAAGGCGGGGCCCCGGGGCGAGCGATCGCCCCGGGGCCCCGCCGTGTGTGCGGCGGCGGGCGCCTACCCCTTGATGGTCTTTGGAGGAGATACGCGCGTATCTCCTCCAAAGACCACGGCTGCGTTGACAGGCGCAGAGCCCGATCCAACGACTACCTAGAGTAACGACGGGGCAGACGCTTACCTTCTATGAGTGGGTTCAAGGTCAATCAGGAAGATTCACCACACAGACGGCATGCTGGGGCTGCTCGGCTTCGCCTGAATGACAGGCCCGTCACTATCGCGC
>NZ_JCAJZV010000020.1:0-78884 GCF_059510435.1 Streptomyces sp. NTD107
ACAGAGTAGGCCCGTTGGGGATTTCGATCCCCAACGGGCCTACTCTTGTTTTATGGACACGTACACGATCCGGGAGACCCGCCGCGAGGACTGGGCGCGGCTGCGGGAGCTGCGGCTGGCCGCGTTGCTGGACCCGTTGGCCGAGGTCGCGTTCTACCAGACCTATGAGGCCGCCCTGGAGATTCCCCAGGAGGAATGGGAGCGGCGGGCCGCCGGGGAGCGGGCCACCACCTTCATCGGCGAGCCCGGAGCGGAAACGGAAGTGGCGGGCACATCCTGGGCCGGCATGGTGACCGTGTTCCCGGAGCCCGCCCCCGGGGCGGGCCATTTCGTCGTGGTGGGTGTGTACGTACGCCCCGAGCATCGGGGCACCGGGCTGGCCAAGGCGCTCATGGAGCGGGCCATCGCCTGGGCCGGCGGCTGTGAGCTTCGGCTCCGCGTCCACGAGAACAACCCCCGGGCCGCACGCTTCTACACGTCGCTCGGCTTCCGCCCCACCGGCACCGACCACCCCGACCCCCGCATGCCGGGGTTCCGGGCGGTCGAGCTCACGCTCTCCCGATGACCGTCAGCTTCGGCTGTTCGGTGGTGAGGGCGTCCAGCAGGGCGGCACGGAAGGGGGCGGTGGGTGGGTGGTCGCCGATGATGTAGAGGGTGCCGCCCTCGTTGGCGAGGTTGTCCAGGGCCAGGGTGTCCACCCGGCCCGGGGTGCAGGACTGGCGGATGTGCAGCTGGTCAAGGCCGTCCAGGGCGCGGCCGATGAGGACCAGGGCGGCGTCCCTGCGCTCCGGCATGGTGGTGAGGGCGCTCTCCAGCTCCATGGCGGCGCCGCCGGCGGCGCGGGGGTGGGTGCGCAGGATCTTTCCGGGTTCGCCGGCGGCCTTGCCCGTCGCCTTGCCCTGGGTCCAGCGCTGGACGCTCTGGATCGGTTCGCCGGCCAGGGCGGCTGCGTGCAGATAGCAGCGCAGCAGCGTTTCGGCGGTCTCCGCGTCGAGTTGGAAGATGGGCTCGGTGGGGCGTACCGGGCCCAGCAGGGCCTTCGCCCGGGCCCTGGCACCTGGCATGTCCTCGGCCCCGCGCTGGGGCGTCCAGCGCAGCCGTACGGGGGCGTCCGTGGCGTGGCCCGGGTCGTAGACGTGGACGGGGCCCTGCTTGCCGCGCCGGGTGGCGGTCCTGGTCCACAGGCGGGCGGTGGGGTCGATGACGATGAGGCCCTCGGGGGCGGCCAGGACGGCTGCCACCAGATCCACCGGGTCCACCCGGTCCACCGGATCGGGGGCGGCCACCGGCTGTTGGGGCCGGGGCGACGCGTAGGTGGTGGCCGGGTTCGGGCTCGGAGCCGGGGCTGGGGCTGGGGCTGGGGCCGGGGTGGCCTCGTACACCGGTTGCTGCTCCGGCTCCTGCTGTACCTGTGGCTCGCGGCCGGGGCGGGCGCGCCAGCGGGAGACGTGGATGGCGATCCACAGCACGCCCCCGAAGAGCATGATGACCAGCACCAGGAAGACCAGCCACAGCAGCGGGGCGGCCGGCAGGGTTGCCGGGTCGGCCTGGGGCCAGGCGCCGGGGATGTCACCGGGCTGGGTGAGGAAGTGGCGCAGGGCGGTGGCGGTGCGCAGGAAGGTGACGCCGTCCGGCCAGGCGCCGTGGGTGACCCAGCCGGCGAGGCCGGTGGCGGCCCAGGTGAGGACGGTGAGGCCGAGGACGAAGCCGAGCCCGCCGACGAGGAGGGCGTCAGGGACGCCGCCGCGGCGGGGCGGGGGTGGGGTGCTGGTGCTCATCCGACGCCCTGCCGTTTCTCGAAGGAGATGACCCGTTCCTCCGTCTCGGCCTCGAAGGGGTCGGTGAGGCCGAGCGGGTTGGCGTTCTCGTCCGTGCGGCCGGCTTCGAGCGCGGCGCGTTCCTCGGACTGCTGGACGGAGGACTCGGTCATGGCGCGGTCGGTGAAGACGAGGGGGCGTTCTGACTCGGTGACCAGGTGCTTGACGACCTGGACGTTGCCGTTGACGTCCCACACGGCCATGCCGGGGGTGAGGGTGGGGATGATCTCGACGGCCCAGCGGGGCAGGCCGAGTACCTGTCCGGTGGTGCGGGCCTCGTCGGACTTCTGGGCGTAGATGGTTCTGGTGGAGGCCATCTTCAGGATCGCCGAGGCTTCCTTGGCGGCGGCGCCGTCCACGACGTCGGAGAGGTGGTGGACGACGGCGACGAAGGACAGGCCGAGGCGGCGGCCGAACTTCAGCAGCCGCTGGAAGAGCTGGGCGACGGAGGGTGAGTTGATGATGTGCCACGCCTCCTCGACCAGGAAGATGCGTTTCTTGCGGTCCGGCCGGATCCAGGTGTGCTCCAGCCAGACGCCGACGATGGCCATCAGGATGGGCATCGCTATGGAGTTGCGGTCGATGTGGGAGAGGTCGAAGACGATGAGCGGGGCGTCGAGGTCGATGCCGACGGTCGTCGGGCCGTCGAACATGCCGCGCAGGTCGCCGTCGACGAGGCGGTCCAGGACGAGGGCGACGTCCAGGCCCCAGGCGCGTACGTCCTCCAGGGCGACGTTCATGGCGTCGGCGGACTCGGGGAGTGGGTGGCGCAGGCGTTCGACGATGTCGGTGAGGATGGGCTGGCGGCCGGCTCCGGCCTGGGCGGCGGCCTGGTTGACGTAGGCGTGGGCGACTTTCAGCGCGAAGCCGGAGCGTTCGTCGAGGCCGCGGCCGAGGGCGACCTCGATGATGGTGCGGAGCAGGGCGAGCTGTCCGGTGGTGGTGATGGCCGGGTCGAGGGGGTTGAGCCGTACGGTGCCGTCGAGGGCGGCCATCGGGTCCAGGCGGATGGGGGTGATGCCCAGCTGCTGGGCGACGAGGTTCCATTCGCCGACGCCGTCCTCGCCCTGGGCGTCGAGGACGACGACCTGGCGGTCGCGGAAGCGGAGCTGGCGCAGGACGTACGTCTTCTCCAGGGCGGACTTGCCGTTGCCGGACTCGCCGAGGACCAGCCAGTGGGGGGCGGGGAGTTGCTGGCCGTAGAGCTGGAACGGGTCGTAGATGTAGCCCTTGCCGGAGTAGACCTCGCGGCCGATGATCACGCCGGAGTCGCCGAGGCCGGGGGCGGCGGTGGGGAGGTAGACGGCCTGGGCCTGTCCGGTGGAGGTGCGGACGGGCAGGCGGGTGGTTTCGGTGCGGCCGAAGAGCAGGCTGGTGAACGCTTCGGTGATGAGGTTCAGCGGGTCGCGGGCCGGCATGACGGCACCTCCTTGGGCGCCTGGGGGGTGATCATCGCCTGATCCCGGTGGCGAAGGGGAGGGTGTTGACGAACGCGCGGTGGTGCTCGCGGTCGCACCATTCCAGCTTGAGGTACGACTTGCCGGCGGAGGCGCGGATGGTGCGCTTGTCGCGGGCGAGGGCCTCGGGGTTGGGGGAGGAGACGGTGAGGTAGCCGACGAGGTTGACGCCGGCGGCGCCGGAGGCGAGGTCGTCGCCGCGCTGGTCGACGCGGCTGTGGGCGGCGACGTCGCGGGGGTCGACGGTGCGGTTCATCTTGGCGGCGCGGGCGGCCTCGGCGTCGTCGTTGGTCTTCTCGGTGAGCATGCGCTCGATGGCCAGCTCGGTCGGTTCGAGGTCCATGCAGACGGCGACGGTGCGGATCACGTCCGGGGTGTGGACGAGGATCGGGGCGAGGAAGTTGACGCCGACGGGCGTCATCGGCCACTCCTTGATCCAGGCGGTGGCGTGGCACCAGGGTTCGCGGGTGTCGGACTCGCGGGTCTTGGCCTGGAGGTAGGTGGGCTCGCGGGCGTCGAGCTCGGCCGGCCAGGCGTTGCGGCGGGACATCGCCTGGAGGTGGTCGATGGGGTGGTCCGGGTCGTACATGGAGTGGATGAGGGAGGCCAGGCGGGCCTCGCCGAGAGGCTGGCGGACGCGGATGTCGGCCTCGGTGAGGCGGGCGCAGATGTCGGCGAGTTCGCGGGCCATGATGACGGCGAGGGCGTCGTCCTGGGACATGCGGCGCCTGCCGCCGCGGCCCGGGTGTTCGGCGCGGTCCGCGCGGGCGACGGTCTGTGCCTCGGTGCTGAGGTCGCGGGAGTAGTGCATGCAGGCGACCAGGTAGGCGCGGTGCTGCTCGCTTGAGGTGGACACCATCGACTGGAGCTGTTCGTAGGAGTCCTGGAGCCAGGCGGGGGAGTTGGGGTCGCCGCGGTCGGTGACGTCGTTGGCGTGCGCGTCGGGGTCGGCCGGGAGGGTACGGGCGAGCATCTGGAGGCGGGTGACGTGGCCGTCGCCGTTGGCGACGTGCTTGAGGAGGGTGCCGAATCGTTCGACCAGGGCCTCCTGGTCCTCGCTGTCGCGCAGGCCGACGCCGGGGCCCTCGATTTCTATGGCGGCGGTGATGGTGCGTTTCTCGGTGTGGAGGAGGACGGCGATCTCGTCCGGGCCGAAGGGCGCGGCGAGCCACTGGACGCGGCCGACGCCGGGGGGTGCGCCGATCTCGACCTCGCGGCCGGCGAGGCTGGTGCCGGCTTCGGCGGCGGCGGAGCGGTAGGTGGCGCCGGTGCGCTGGGTGCGGCGGAAGTGTCGGTTGATTTCGAACCACTTGTAGAAGGTGCGGCCGTTGTAGGGCATGTAGATGGCCGCCAGGGCGAGGAGGGGGAAGCCGGCGAGGCCGACGATGCGGATGGTGAGCTGCGGGATGAGGATGCCGCTCATCATGCCGAGGAAGGCGCCGGCGACGATCAGGGCGATCTCGCCGGTTTCGCGGTTGCGGCCGACGAGGGCCTGGGGGCGGGCGCGGCCGATGAGGTACGTACGGCGGCGGGTGAGTGTGTGCGGCGGGCTGGTCACCTGCTGCTGCCTCCTCCTCGGTTACCGGGGGCGGCCGGGCCGCTGGGCGATCCGGCGCTTTTGCCGCCCCCGCCGCCCCGGCTGCCGTGCGCGGCGACCCCGCCGGCGACGCCGCTGCCGCCGCCCTGGGCGCCTTGCCCGCCGCCGGTGGCCTGGGCGGGGGCGGCATCACGGGCCCCGTGCGTACCCATGCCCTGGCGGAGGACGGTGGCGGGGGTGGCGATGGCGGCCTTGGCGGCGCGGCTGGAGGTGTCCTGGCGGGCGGCGCGGTGGCTGACGATCTCGTCGCCGAAGCCGGGGACGAAGCGGTAGATCATGGCGGACGCGAAGATCGCCAGCAGGATGATGGCCAGCCCGGAGACGACGGCGGAGAAGGCGGAGGGTCCCTCGGTGGTGGACAGGGCGGAGGCCAGGCCGAGGACGATCACGATGACCGGCTTGAGGAGGATGACGGCGATCATGATGCCGGCCCAGCGGCGTACGTGGCCCCACAGGTTCTTGTCGACCAGGCCGGCGTAGACGGCGGTGCCGAGGAGGGCGCCGACGTAGAGGAGGGCGGCGCGGATGACGAGTTCGAGCCACAGGACACCGGCGGCGAGGATGGAGATGAGGGAGACGACGATCAGCATGATCGGTCCGCCGCCGATGTCCTCGCCGGCGGCGAGGGCGGCGGAGAACGAGCCGAAGAACTGGTCGGAGTTGTCCCCTGTGCCGGTGACGATGCCGTCCGTGACGCCGTCGGTGGCGGCGACGACCACGTAGAGGATGAGGGGGGTGAAGGCGGAGGCCATGACGGTGAGCCAGAGGAAGCCGATGGCCTCGGAGATGGCGGTGGTCAGCGGGACGCCGCGGATGGCGCGCTTGGCGATGGCCAGCAGCCAGAGGATGAGCGTGAGGACGGTGGAGGCGGCGAAGACGACGGCGTACTGGCGCAGGAAGGCGCCGTTGGTGAAGTCGACGTTGGTGGTGCCGGAGACGGCGGCGGACAGCTGATCGACGATCCAGGCGGCGGCGTCGGCGCAGCCCTGGGCGAGGGAGGAGAGTGGGTCGAGGGTGGAGTCGAGGCGACTGGTGCCGCCGCCTCCGCCGCTGCCACTGCCGTTGCCCTCGCAGTAGTCGCGGGCGGAGCCGGTGATGAGTTCGCAGTCGGGGTTGCCCTCGTCCTCCGGGGCTGTCTCGTCGTCCTCGTCGGCTCGGGCGCGGGTGGCGAAGGCGAGGCTGGTGACGAGAAAGGCGGCTACGGTGGCCGTGAGTGTGGCCAGGCGCGGCCGGAGGCTAGCGCGCATAGGTGAACCCTCCGAACTCCTCGACGGCTTCCGCGATCTCATCGGCTCCGGATGCCCGGTTGTCCCCGGGGACCGGGGTCGGCCCCTCGGTCTGGGTGGTGCCGGTGACCTTCCAGTCGCCGGCTTCCCAGGTGAGGGTGAAGTTGATGGTGAACCAGGAGCTTCTGACGGGGGTCAGTGACTCGGAGCCGGCGAGGCCGAAGAGTCCTGAGCACCACACGGACACCTCGGCGGTGGTGCCGTCGGTGTAGGCGGTCAGATAGGAGCCGATGGGGGTGGCGCGGCTGACGAAGGTGAGGCCGTCGGGGGCGTTGCCGTCGGCGTCGAGGCCGACGCGTTCGTTGAACGCGGGGCTGTAGTCGGCGTTGAAGGCTTGGAGGAGGTCGGTTGCGGTGGCGGAGGCGCTGATGGTGGTCACGATCAGCTCGCGCTGTTGCGCGTTGAACATGCCTTCACCGCCGAGCGCGACGGCATAGTTCGTGGCGGCGCTTTCCGCGCCCTGCGCGGTCTGCGGGTGGCCGGAGGGGATGCCGTTGGTGAAGCCGTCCACGGGCTGTTCACCGGAGGGGGCGGTGGGGTTGGCCCCGGGCCGGTCGCCGTCGCCCGACCCGCCGCTGTCCCCGCCGCCGTTGCTGTCGTCGGCGCGGTTGGCGAAGACGATGGCGGCGATCAGGATGAGGACGATGCCGACGATGGTGACCACGCTGCGGCCCGGCGAGGCGGCGGGCTTCCGGGCGCCGAAACCGTCCTGTTCGGGCAGCCGGGTGCGGGTCTGTGAAGGGACGCCACGGTCGCGTTCGTCGTCGTAGCCATCGCCGCCGTAGCTCATGATCGTGCCCCCTCAACAACCGCCGTGAGTCTATTACCTCCTCACATGACGTTAGCGTCCCGGACCGACAACGGTGAGCTTTGGCCGGAACGATCAGTCAGCCTTGCCTGAGTTGGCCCGGTACGCGTTGTGAAGGTCTAGTGTGTGGCCCGCTCGGCGACGGCCCGCAGGAGGGCCGACCAACGGGCCGGCGTGGTGACCAGGACGGTGGCGGGGTCGTCGCTCTCCCGGAAGAGGAGGAGACCGTCCGGGCTGCGAGCGGATTCGAGGCAGTCCTGGTTGGGGTTGCCACTGCTGTAGCTCGACTTCTGCCACTCAAGGTCCGACACGGTTCGCCTCTTTCATGCTGTACAGCAGGTGTTGCAGCAATCCGAATGAGCCCTCGCCGTACGGGCTTTCAGGATCGAGGGGCGCCAAGGACACGTTACTCAGCCGCGCGAGGTGTGTCGTGAACTGGCTGATCTGATGCAGGTCGCCGAGGAACCCCGACGTAATCGGCTGCTCAACGTGGACGGTTCGCAGCTCAGGGACCTTGGCGTCGAAGATGGTGAAGGGTGCTCCTGGGGCGGCTGGGTTGGATGGGGTGTTGAACGGCATCACCTGGATGTTGATGTGGGGGAACTGCGATACCTCAATGAGGTACTCGACCTGAGCGCTCATGATCTTGCTGTCCACAAAACCCATGTGGAAGGCGGATTCGTGGATGATGGCGTGGAACTGTGGCACGGGGTCCTCGGCGAGTACCTGCTGTCGGTGCAGCCGGAAGTCGACGAATCGGTCGATGAGGTCTGCGGAGAGGTCGAGGTCCCCGTTCTGGAAGAGCGCCCGGATGTAGTCAGGGGTCTGGAGAAGCCCCGGCACGTAGAGCCACTGAAACGAGCGAAGTCCCGCTGCGTTGAACTCCAGTTCCGCGAGATCGAGTGCCTGGGTGCCGAGGAGTCGCTTGTATTCGGACCACCAGCCCCGACCCGTTGACTCGGCCATCGTGACCAGCTCATCGATCAGAGTTCCGCTTGTGCAACCGTATGCGGCGGCTAGTGTTCTGATCTTCTCGCCCGAGATGTGTGTGCGCCCCGCTTCGATATGGCTCAGGTGGGCACGCCCGAGTCCGACGACCGCGCCTGCCTGAGCTGCGGAAAGCCCGGTGGGTTCGCGTAGCCGCTGAAGTTCCTGGCCCAGGCGCCTCTGTCGCTGACTCGGGTTTGATCGCAGTCCCATGGCTCAACTCCATTCATATGAGACATCGCCTGTCAGGGCGTTCGATAAAAAATCACTCAATGGAGGGGAGGTATCACATGATGTTGCACACGCTACACGCGAGACTCTACCGTCGTGGACGTACCAACCTGGACCGCCATAAGTCCGAAGTGCACCGCAGCAGTGGGTCGTTGCGGCGAGCCACGGTGGGTGGCCGGTTACGTCCGAGAGGAGCTGGTCCGTCATGTGTGCCGTCGCTGTTCTTCCCCCGCTCGGCGGGGACTTCTCGTTCACCTTCCCGCCCGATATCCGCTGGGTGCGGAGCGCGCGGGAAGCGATCCGTACGGCCTTGGGGGCCGTGACGCACTCGTCCCCCGAGAAGGCCGATCTGGTGGAGAAAACCACGTTGCTGACCTCCGAGGTGGTGACCAATGCGGTGGTCGCGTCGTTGAACAGCGTGCGGCCCAGCCCCGTCGCGCTCTACGCGGCGTGGACCCCGGCGGGGGCGGTGCGGGTGTCTGTACACGACTCCGCGCCAGGAGTGCCGCAGCCCCCGGCCGGCTTTCCTCCGCCAGAGGACGAGCACGGCCGGGGCCTGCTTCTCATCGACCTCTACGCCTCGGAGTGGGGCGTGTGCCACCACACCCCGGGGCCGGGGAAGCTGGTGTGGTTCACGATCACGGGCGGTCTGCGGTGAGGCGGGGAGCCGGGACCGTCACGCTCACCAGTGGGCAACTGCGATCCGCCGCGAGGGTGGTGGAGCGGGTGACGGGGGTGCGGATCGACGTACCGCCGGATCCGGAGAAGCCGGTGTGCGGCAAACGGCACGGGGTACTGCGGGAGTTCGCGGCGCAGTTGCGGATGGCGGTGGCGCCGGACCTCGTACCGTTGCGGGCGGCTTCGGTGGCACGGCCGGCCGCCGGGCTTGACGCGTATCTGACGCCGGATCTGGCGGTCTGCCCGGTGGGGTTCCTGGGCTCGGACGAGTCGCTGCTGCATCCGCGTGCCGTCGAACTGGCGGTGGTGGTGCTGCCGGGCGGCGCGGACGGTTCGGTGGACGGCGATCCGGTGCTGGACGCGTACGCCGAGGCCAGGGTACGGCTGCTGGCGCTGGTGGACCCGGGGCGCGGCCTGTGGTCGCTGAACGGAGCGCCGGAGAGCGGCCGTTACCGGGACACCCAACGCGGCGGGTACGGAGACGGGATCACCCTCCCCGTACCGCTGGGCTGCCGGATCGACACGGCCCGCTTCCCGCGCTACGCGGCGGCCACCGGTCAGTAGCTGTGTGGTTGGAGGGTGAAGGTGAACTCGTCCTCGCGGTCCAGGGGACGCATGATGATGCCCTCCTCGGAGTCCTCATCGGGGACGAGTATGAACGAGCGGATCTCGATGTCGCAGCTGTCATCTGTCGTCCAGGTGGGGAGCAGCGGGCCGACCAGCACTGCTCCCGCGTCCGCGTAGACCAGGACGGACCGCCAGGAGCAGGAGTAGTCGGGAGCGTAGATGCTCAGTCCGTTCTCGCCGGGCTCGCCGCCGAGAACGTTGAGCTGGTAGGGCTCTCCATCGGCGGCCTCGGGCGCGCCCATCAGCTCGAAGTATTCGCTGGGCAGGTCGTAGGAGAAGGTGTAGCGCATCTGGCGAGGAAGACCCATCTCGTCGTCCTCGGGGCTGGGCGTCATCTCCATTTCGAGGTCCATGGAGGAGGAGGTCCAGGTCAGGATCTCTTCGGGAGTGTCGACCGGGGTGAGGGTCTGGGTGCCGAGGTCGCATGCGCTCTCGTCGAGGTTCTCCGGGTAGACGGTCAGTTCGCCCCGGGAGAACTCGATGTCGCCGGATGCCGAGGTGGTCAGTTCCTGGACGCGGTGGCACAGCATGTAGGGGGTGAGATACCAGGAGGTGGCGAGGGTCTTGGTGCGGTCCTGCGCGATGACCACGCGGTGGAAGACCTGGTCCTCCGGGTCGATGCCGTCATTGGCCTGACTGAGTTGACCGAGCCAGGCGCCCAGGTACTCCCGGCCGACGCCGTCACCGTCGGTAGCGGTCGGGTCGGGTTCGGGGGACGTGGGGGCCGGTGAGGGGTCCTTGGCCGTTTCGTCCTTGTCGTCGCCGCCGAGGTTGGTGGCGAGGACGATCGCTCCGATGAGCAGGAGGGGGACGGCGATGGCGGTGGCGATGATCCAGGGAGCGGTCTGCTTCTTCGCGGGCGGGAGCGTCGGGGTGAAGGGTGCGGTGGCCGGGCCGAAGCCCGCGGGTACGGCCGGCGTGGGGGCGTAACCCGGTCCGTACAGGGCGGGTACGGGGGACGGTGGGCCGGGTGGTGGGGCGGGGAGTGCTGGTGGCTGGTGGCTCCCGGGGGCGTCGTCGGCGTCCTCGGAGGTGAGCAGCGCGATGGCGTCCTTGCCGAGGCCGGCCAGGACGGTGGCGGGGAGCCAGTGTTCCTGGGCGGCGCGGGGGTCGGGTTGCTGGGAGTGGGCGAGGAATTCGTCGATCTGCGCGGGGGTGGGGCGGCCGGCGGGGTTCTGGGAGAGGCATATCTCGACCAGGGGGCGGATGCTGTCCGGGACGCCGGTGAGGTCCTCCTCGCCCTGGACGATGCGCAGCAGCATGGTGTGCAGCGTGCTGTCGAGGGAGCCGAACGGGCTGCGGCCGGTGGCGGCGAAGGTGAGGACGGAGCCGAGGGCGAAGATGTCGCTTGCGGTGGAGACGGGCAGGGCGCGGGCCTGCTCGGGGGACATGAAGCCGGGGGAGCCGACGATGGAGCCGGCGTGGGTCATGGTGGTGCCGGCGGGCTCGACGGCGCGGGCGATGCCGAAGTCGATGACGCGGGGGCCGTCGATGGTGATGAGGATGTTGGACGGCTTGAGGTCGCGGTGGATGAGTCCGGCGCCGTGGATGTCGCTCAGGGCCTGGGCGAGTCCGCCGGCGAGGTGGCGGAGGCTGCGCTCGGGGAGCGGGCCGTAGGTGGCGGTGACCACGGTGTGGAGGGACGGACCGGCGATGTAGTCGGTGACGACCCAGGGAGCGTGGCCGGTGGAGTCGTGGTCGAGGACCGGGGCGATCCAGCGTCCGCCGACGCGGGTCGCCGCTTCGATCTCGGCCTGGAAGCGGCGGCGGAAGTCGGGGTGGCCGGCGAGTTCGGGGCGGATCAGTTTGACGGCGACGGTGCGGCCCCGGGTGGATCGGGCCAGGTAGACGTGGCCCATGCTGCCTTCGCCGAGCTTGCCGAGCAGTTTGTACGTGCCGACCTGTCGCGGATCGCCCGCCCCCAGCGGTTCCATGCCCCGTTCCTCCCCGTCCCGTTGCCCCCAGCACGACGCCAAGCCCCACCGAGCTTACGTGTACGCGCCACCCCAGCCGGATATGGGTCCGGCGCCGGCCGATACGCGGCGTCGACGCTCGCGGTTCCAGCTGACGGACCGACAGCTCACTCTGTTGGGTCGGATTTACACTCCATGGAGAAGTTACTCAATCTCACAGAAAGTCGGATCGATGAGCGATGCGCGCGCTTCGATGAAGGATTCGATCACGCCGCTGAGAGCATCAGTATGATCAAGACCCTCCCCCCAGTCGATACTGATGACGTACCCGACTCCCGAGTCGTCAAAATATGACGTCACGCAAGGAGAAAAGCCGATTGCCATGTTCGGCCATACTCTGATGTCGTACTTGCTGTTCTCGACAGTTGACGATTCTGCGAGATCCAGAATATATCCCCTTTCGGAAATATAGTCCGCCACGCCTTGTGAAGAGCCGGAATGGGTGGATGTCAGGGCGAACGCCTTCTCGCCGTCGACATCTATTCGGCAGTGAGTTTCCATGCTTCCATCTCTTGCCTCGCCGTCGATCTCTACCGTTTCTCCGGGGGGAAACAATGGATCATACAGATCGATGTCGATATCGATGTCACACAGTCGGCCGGGAATGGTGTAGGTTCTCTCCCGTTCCTCCGATGTGGTGGTGCATGCGGTCACTGCGGCAATACATGCGGCGATAATCAGTGCGACCCTGGTTCGCTTCATTTCTGCTGCTCTGACGTGACCTTGGTTACGGCCGGTAGGCTCGATGTGAACCTGTGTCATATCCTGAACCCGCCTCTCTCTCCAAAGTTGTCACTGTCGTTGAGTAATTTTCAAACTCCGAGGTTTCAATCCCTGCTCGGCCAAGAGCGTTTTCCAGTGCGCTCGTTGCCGAAGTCACATGTGCTCTCCGGGCGTCGTCATAATCTCTTTGCGCCTGCCCGGTCGCTTCGATGGAGTTGTCGACGCGGAACTTTTGGAAGACGCCGCTGGAGGAATCCTGTACGAGTGAGTCGGTCATGGATGCCGCGCCACCGTTATCGATTGATCCATATACGGCGCCTCCGAGGAAGAAGGAGACGACAGCTTCCATCTCATCCACTGATGCATTGTGTGCGGCATCGGCAGCGATTTGCTCGTCGAATCGAGCGGTGGCGTATGCATCGGTCATGATGCCGCTGATCTGACCGTTTCGATTGGCGATATTTGCTGCGGCCTCACGGAGAGTGCTCTCGTCCCGACCATGATCTCTGACGGCATCATCCATCGATGCATGCATGTCAAACTCATTGGCGACGGTGATTTTTTGGTAAGCGTCGATATTCTTGCCGACCTCTGACAAGAGTGCTGCCGTCTGATTTCCAAATACGGCTTCCGGGTTGCCGTTGGTCATGTCGGTAGCAGCATGGGAGATATCGCTTATGTAGTCGGCGGCGATCGTGCCAAGCATGGGCCGCATGTCCGGAGTGGCCCGGCCGCCCCTGGATCGACTCGGGTCTTCGGCATAGGTGTCCCAGATCCGCTCTGCGATACGGATGTTGGCCTCGGAATGGCCCTCGTAGTCGGGGCCCGCCGCTCCACCCGAAGGACGGCCGGTGGCGGCGGTCTCCAGGGCCGCAGTCAGGCCGGGCGACGCATCATAAGCGCGGCCGCTGTTCATGTCACGGATCAGCTCGATGCCGTCGCGGTTGTAGTTGAGCCGCCGGCTTCCTTCGCCGTCGCCGATGAAGTATTCGAGGTTGTTGTTCTCGTCCGGATCGAAGAAGAGGGTGGTCGCATCGATGTTGTGCTCCGCCCCCATGAGCAGGAGGCGGTCGGTGCCGTTGTTCTTGGGATCCCAGCCGGTTTCGGTGTCAGGATAACGGTCGCCGATCCAGACTCCGGCGTTGGCTTTCTCTGTCGCGACCATGCCTGTCAGCACGTCGTAGTAGAAGACGTCATTCATCGGCTCGTCCGCGCTCTCCATGAGGTCGAGGAAGAGGTCATAGCCGATTCGTTCGTCCCGCACGGGGTCCAGCCAGAAGGGTTCCGTAGGCTCGTACATCCGCTCGGGGCCGATTGCTTTGAGGCTGTCGAGGCGTTCCCTGTAGGCACGGCCTTCATCGGTGCGCATCCAGGCGTTGTAGGCGGCGGATCCCGGTGGGTTGGTGGCGATGTCGATGGGGGGTTGCATGGCGGTGTTGAGGGTGTTGGCCATGCCGGTTCTGATGGCATCGACGTCGACGTTCGCCGACGCGAGTTCTGTCGCGGAGTGGTCCAGGTCCTGGGCCAGCGCCAGGTAGTTCTCCATGCCGATGGTGTCGATCACGGCATTGGCGAAAGCCGGGTCGTCCGAGTGGCGAGCGGCGAGTTCGCCCATGGCTCGCCACTCGGCCGGGGTGCGGTTTTCTTTGCCGGCCAGTTCTGCGTAGGTCTCCGCATCCTGCTCGACCTGACTCCGGGCCGCGTCTTCCATGGTGTTCAGGTCGGTGGGGCTGAACTTGCCGTTGCCTTCATCGATGATCTCGGCCAGGGCACGGGCTGCGATGCGGTCCGACTCGGCTGCCCGTGCGATGGTCTGGTCAATATGGACGGACAGCTCGCGCATTGCTGTCAACTTTTCCGGGGGAATGCTTTCTTCGGTTAGAAAGAGGCTGTTGACATTTGCTTGCTGGAGGGTGAGAAATGGCGGATCGGTTGAGCTGATGACGCCTTCGCGGGAAATGCTGACACCCCACGACTCGGAGCTCCGTTCGAATTCGAGTAGTTCCTGTCGACAGTTCCGCAGGTCGACCAGCAGGGCCCGGAGAATATTGTGGAGGGATTCGGCTTGACCGCGAGCGTGTGTGAACTTGGCTGCGGTCAGGCGAATATGTGCCTTGGAAACCGTGGCGTTGATGCCTGCCCACAGTGAGCTCTGCGCCATCCCGTTCATGGCCCCGGCGTCCCGATCCAGTTCGGACAGTTTGCCCGCAAGGACGTTGAGTGAGTTGACGGTATTGCTCAGTGTGTCGAGGTCAACGTTGCGGACGCTCTCGTAGGTCACGTCTGCTGCGAGTGGGACGGGATTGATGCTGGCGAAGAAGGAATCGGCGCCCGCGCCGGGCCAGTTGGGCATCAGGCTCGCCCCATGTCAATCTCGGTGGGTGGGAGCTCAGCCGGTGCCGGCTGAGGATCGTCAACGCCGGCCAGGGCGACGATTCTGGCGTAGCCGGATGATGACTGCTGTATCCGCTGGAAGTCCGCCTGGATCTGGTACTCCAGCTCGGTGTGCGTGGTCACCGTCTGGTCCAGGTGGCCGGAGATGCGGGCGCAGTCGTTCAGGAGATCGTCGACCTGGCGGCTCCAGCCGTCAGCCAGCAGGCCCAGGGAACGGCCGGTGGCGAAGCGGTGGGCGGACAGCGTCTCGCCGGCGGCGCGTTCGTCCGTTTCTGCCATGCGGCCGTGCTCGGCCAGCTCGTCGTGGAGTTGGCGGGCCGCGTCCGCGATGGGGTCCAGGTCTTCTGCGCTGACGACCAGGTCGTGCTGTTCGGGCATGTCTGGCGGCCCTCCCCCGTGCCGGTGTCATGGATCCGGTAAACAAGCCTAACAATGCGTTGTGTGACCGGATGGGGGGACTTGTAGGGTCTTCGGTATGGGTGCTGATGTGATGGTTCGGGCGGCTCGGGTGGATGAGGTCGAGGGGGTGCTCGGGTTCTGGCGGGAGGCCGCTGAGGGGGTCAGCATCAGTGATGATCCAGCCGGGGTGAGGCGGCTCATCGAGCGGGATCCGGGGGCGTTGCTCGTTGCCGAGCGGGGTGGGGAGGTCGTGGGGACCGTGATCGCCGGGTTTGATGGGTGGCGGTGTCACCTTTATCGGCTGGCCGTGGCGCCCGGGGCGCGGCGGCAGGGGGTGGGGAGTGCGTTGCTCGCCGCCGCCGAGCGGCGGTTCCAGGCGTTGGGTGGGCGGCGGGCCGATGCGATGGTGTTGCGGCGCAATGAGACGGCTCAGCGGGCATGGGAGGCCGGTGGGTACGGGCCCGAGGAGCAGTGGGTCAGGTGGGTGAAGCCTCTCGGCTGAGCCGGAGGGGCAGCTCGAACAGGGGGAACCAGCGGGTCACTTCCAGGAATGAGGTGATTCCGGTGATCCGGCCGTCCCGGGTTTCGATGACCTGGAGCGCCCAGGGTTCGCCGCCCGGGCGGTATTGGGCGAAGGCCGGGGAGCCGTTGGCGCGGGTGGGGATCAGGCGGGAGCCGCGGCAGCCGGCGCCGTGGCCTTCCAGCCAGGCGCGGATGTGGGTGGTGCCGCGCAGCCACAGGTCGAACGGGGGCATGGACAGCGTCGCGTCCTCGTGGAGGAGGGCGGTCAGGGTGTCCAGGTCGTATGCCTGGAAGGCAGTCAGGTAGCGGGACAGGAGATCGCTCTCTGCCGGTGCCAGTTCTCGCGGGGCCGTGCCCTGGATATTCGTCAGTGTGGTGCGGGCGCGTTGCAGGGCGCTGTTGACCGAGGGGACCGTGGTGTCCAGCAGCTCCGCGACTTCCGCGGCCCGCCAGCTGAGGACCTCGCGCAGGATCAGTACCGCGCGCTGGCGGGGCGGGAGGTGCTGGAGGGCGGCCACGAAGGCCAGGCGGACGGATTCTCTCGCCTCCGCCACCTCTGCCGGGTCGAGTCCGGTGTCCGGGATGGGTTCGATCCAGGCGGTTTCGGGGAGCGGTGCGCCCGGGAGGTGGTCGGGGGTGCCGGCGGCGGTCAGGTCCATCGGGCGGGCGCGGCGTTTGCTGCCGTCCAGCATCGTGAGGCAGACGTTGGTGGCGATCCGGTACAGCCAGGAGCGCAGCGCGGACCGGCCCTCGAAGCGGTCCAGGCCGCGCCAGGCGCGGATCATGGTCTCCTGGACGGCGTCCTCCGCCTCGAAGGCCGAGCCCAGCATCCGGTAGCAGTAGCCGGTCAGTTCCCGGCGGTATCGCTCCAGTGGTTCCGCTGTCGTGTCCCCTGTCATGGCGGCACCGTAGGGGGAGGCACTGACAGTTCCGCTCGTTCTCTTCTCTCCTTCCCAGTTATCCACAGGGGTGGATTCTTCTGTGGTGACGGTGTGTGATCTCGGTGTGACTTCATTTGATGCCGCTTGGGAGGAACTGGGGGTTCGTCATGGGGGAGTGCTGTTCGTCGAGGAGATGGTGCGGGTCGGGGTGTCGGTCGGGGCGGTGCGGCGGGTGTTGCGGCGGCAGGGGTGGCGGCGGGTGGCTGTGGGGGCGTACGCGGAGCCGGGGTGTGCGGTCAGTTTCTGGATGCGGTTGTACGCGGTGCAGCGGCGGCGGCCCGATGTGGTGGCCAGCCATCGGTCGGCCGCCGCGCTGCTCGGGTTCGATGTGCTGCGGCATGCCCTGGAGGTCACCCGGACCGGGGGTGGCGGTGCGTTGGCGGGGATGCGGGTGCATCGGGCGCCGCTCGGCGCGGAGGACATCGTGGTGATGGACCGGGGGGTACGGGTCACCGGGCCGGCGCGGACCGTTGCCGATGTGCTGCGGGCCGGGGTGGGGGACGAGGGCCTGGTGGTCGCTGATTCCGCTTTGCGGGGGCGGGCTGTTACCGCCGGTCAGGTCTCGGCTGCTTTGGCCGGGTTGCACGGCGGTCGGCGGGGGCTCGCCGCGTTGGCTCTGGCGCGGGGGGAGTCGGGGTCGCCGGCCGAGACGGTGGCGCGGTTGCGGATGGCGGAGGCGGGGCTCCGTCCCGAGTGTCAGGTGCGGTTGGGCGGGGTGCGGGTGGACTTCTTCTTTCCGGCGGCGGGTGTGGTGGTGGAGGTGGAGGGGTGCCGGTGGCACGGTGGTGTGGTCGCTCATCAGCGGGATGTGGTGCGGTTCAATCGGCTGATGGCGACGCCCGGGGTGCGGGGGGTGCTCCGGTTCACCGCGCTGGATGTGTTCCGGCGGCCCCGGTGGATGGTGCGTACGGTCCGGGGTGTGCTGGTCAGGGGGCCAGCCGGGCCGCCAGTGCCTCCGCCTCGTCCCGGGTGAAGGATCCGGAGATCTCCACCTGGCCGCCCTCGATGCGGGTCATGACGGTCGGAGCGGCCAGCAGTTCGCCGTCGAGCAGCATCGCCAGCTGGTTCTGCGGGGCGGGCCGGGCCGCCGCGATCTCGGTCAGGTCGGCGAAGCGGGCGCCGTCCTCCTCGGTGAAGCTGAGTTGGATGATCCAGGTGGCGCTCGTGCTGTATGTCGCGTTCGCCTCCAGCAGCGCCTGGACCGTCATGGTGTTGACCTCGGTGTCCAGCAGGAGGCAGGAACCGACAGCCGGGTCGAAGACCGCCGTGTGGCCGATGTCCTTGGCCCGCGGGCACCCTTCGTTCGCCAGGATTTCATCCACCGCGTGGATGTACAGCGGGGCGTCCGGGGTGCCGCCGGACGGGGTGCGATCCGGCTCCTGCTTGCCGCCCGCCGACTGGTAGGCGAGGAAGCCGAGCAGCGCGCCCACGATGATCAGGGCCGTGATCACCAGGAACGGGCCCGGGGAACGGCCGTCGGCGCCGGGTGGTTGGTGCGGTGCGGGGTAGGGCGGCCAGGGGGGTTGTGCCGGGTTTCCGGTGCCTCCTGCTATGCCACTCATCCCGGTCCCCTCTCCATGGACGCCTGTGCCGCATAAAGTTAGCGTCAGCGGCGCCCTTTCCGCTGGCAGACAGCAGAACGGCTAACGTACCCGGGGCGGCGAACAGTTCGGTGTGCCAGGGGGTGCAGAAGATGCAGGGCCGGGTTCTCGATGACCGGTACCAGATCGGGCCGCTGCTTGGAGCGGGCGGCATGGGCACCGTCTGGGAAGCGTTGGACATGCGGCTGGAGCGGCAGGTCGCCATCAAGGTGGTGAACACCTCGGCGGTCGGCCGCGATCCACAGGCCGGGCAGCGCTTCGCCCGGGAGGCCAAGCTGCTGGCCGGGCTGTCCAGTCCGTACATCGTCACCGTGCACGATGTCGGTGAGGCCGATTTCGACGGCAACACCGTGCTGTATCTGGTGATGGAGCGGCTGCCCGGCCGGTCGCTCGATCAGGTGCTGGCGGAGGAGATCCCGCCGCTGGGCGAGGTCGGCCGGTGGGGCGAGAAGATCTGCCGCGCGCTGGCCGTCGCCCACGACGCCGGGGTGGTGCACCGCGATCTCAAGCCCGGCAATGTGATGGTCGAACCGGACGGGCTGGCCCGGGTCCTCGACTTCGGTATCGCCGCCGTGCTCGCCGAGTCCACCGATCACGCCCGGCTCACCTCCACCGGGGTGGTCATCGGTACTCCCGCTTACATGTCGCCCGAGCAGGTCGAGGGCGGGACGGTCGACGCGCGCAGTGATCTGTACGCCTTCGGGTGCGTCCTCTACGCGCTGGCGACCGGCAGGCCGCCGTTTCACGGGGCCTCGCTCTACCAGCTGCTGCGGCAGCAGATGGAGACCGATCCGCCGCCCCCCAGCGAGCTGCGCCCCGAGCTGCCCCCGGAGTGGGACGAGCTGATCATGACGCTGCTGGCCAAGGACCCCGACGACCGGCCCGACAGCGCGGCGGAGGTCGCCGAGCGGCTGCGCGAGCTGGCGATCCTGGCCGTGGACCTGCCGGCCGAGCCGGTGGAGGAGGCGCTCGCGTACCAGCCGACCCGGGTGGATCCGCGGGCGGTGCTGCTGTCGAGCTGCCCGCGTCCGGGTGGCGGGCGGCTGCCGCTGGCCACCGGGCAGCGGCTGCTGCTGGACGATGTGCTGCCGGGCGCCGAGACCTTCATGATCGGGCTGGACTGGCAGCAGTTGGAGGATGTCGAGCCGGAGGACGCGCCCGAGGTGGATGCCTCCGCCCTGATCCTCGACGAGGACGGGCAGGTGCTCTCCGATCAGCACTTCGTCTTCTACAACAACCTCGATCCGGGAGACGAGAGCGTTCAGCTCGCCGCCGACGAGTCGGGTGAGTCGAGCGAGGCGCGGATCACGGTGCGGCTGCCGGAGCTGGACGAGCGGGCGATGACCGTACGGTTCGCCCTGTCCGTCCATGACGGCGAGGCGCGCGGGCACGATCTGTCGCAGGCGCGGGCGCTGCACATCCGGCTGCTCGACCCGGCCGGCGACACCGAGCTGCTGTGCTACGGCTTCCCGGTCGGCCCGGTGCACTGCACGGGGCTGACGCTGGGCGAGCTGACCCTGGGGGAGGACGGCTGGGGTTTCCACGCCATCAGCCGCGGGTACGCCGGCGGGCTCGGTGAGATCGCCGAGGTGCACGGGGTCAATGTCGGTGGCGAGGGTGATGGTGTTGGTGACGCCGGCGAGGACGCGGATGAGGAGGAAGACGCCTCACTTCAGGAAGCGTGAGGTGCGGCGGTCGGCCAGTGGTGTGCCGCCGGTCTGGCAGCTGGGGCAGTACTGGAGCGAGGAGTCCCGGTAGGACACCTCGCGGATGGTGTCGCCGCACACCGGGCAGGGTTCGCCGGTGCGCCCGTGGACGCGCAGTCCGCTTTTCTTCTCCGCCTTGAGCTTGCCGGCCGCGATGCCCCGGGAGCGGGCGATGGCGTCGCCCAGGGTGGTGCGGATCGCGTCGTGGAGGGTGGTGGTCTCGGCTTCGGTGAGGTTGCCCGCTGGCTTGAAGGGTGACATGCGCGCGACATGAAGAATCTCGTCGGAGTAGGCGTTGCCGATTCCGGCGATCGTCGACTGGTCGCGCAGGAAGCCCTTCAGCCGGCGGTTGTCCCCGGTCAGCAGCGAGGTCAGGGCGTCAACCGTGAAGGCTTCCGTCAGGGGGTCCACGCCGAGGCGGGCGATGCCGGGGACCTCGGCGGGGTCGCGGACCACGTACACCGCCAGCCGCTTCTGGGTGCCGGCCTCCGTCAGGTCGAAGCCGGTGCCGGGCTCATCGGCGAGGGTGACCCGCAGGGCGAGGGGGCCCTTGCCGGGGCGGGGTGGGGCGGCCGGCAGTTTCTCCTGCCAGCGCAGCCAGCCGGCGCGTGCCAGGTGGGTGATCAGGTGGAGTTCGTCGCCCGATCCGTCCAGCACCAGGTCCAGGAATTTGCCGTGGCGGTGCACCGCGGTCACCGTGCGGCCCGCCACGGCGGTGAGCGGCGGGTCGTACGTCTTCAGTACGTGGAAGGCCACCGGCAGCGCGCCGGCCACCTCGTGCCCGACGAGGTGGCCGGTCAGGAAGTCGCGCAGTGCCTCGACCTCGGGAAGCTCCGGCATATCTTCAGCATATATGTCCGGCTTGTCAGCGCTTGCGGACCACCGTCACGCCGTCCCGCAACGGCAGCAGCACGCTCTCCACCCGCTCATCGGCGGTGATCGCGTCGTTCAGCTCCCGGATCACCACATCCGCCTCGTCCCGGGCCGACGGATCCACCACCCGGCCGGCGCGCAGCACGTTGTCCAGCGCGATCACCCCGCCCGGCCGCAGCCGCGCCAGCAACTCCTCGTAGTACACCGGGTAGCCGACCTTGTCGGCGTCGATGAACGCGAAGTCCAGATACTCCTCGCGCGGCAGCGCCCGCAGCGTGTCGGCGGCCGGCGCGATCCGCAGGTCGATGCGGTCGCTCACCCCGGCCCGCTCCCAGTAGCGGCGCGCGATCCCCGTCCACTCCTCGCTGACATCGCACGCCACCAGTCGCCCGCCGGGCGCCAGGCCGCGGGCGATACAGATCGAGGAGTAGCCGGTGAAGGTGCCCACCTCCACCGCGTGCAGCGAGCCGGTCAGCTTGACCAGCAGCGTCAGAAACGTGCCCTCGTCGTGACTGATCTGCATGCCCGCGTTGCGCGGCAGCAGCCGGTGGGTCTCCTCGGCCAGCTCGCGCAGTACGTCGTCGGCGGGCGTGGCGTGCGCGAGCAGGTAGTCGTTCAGCGCGGGATTGACAATGTCGATGCTCATGGCGTGACTCTAGTCACCCCGGGTGGCCCGGCGGTGGGCCCGTCAGGCCGCGCCGGTCCCACACCGTACGGCGTCGGCCCGTACGGTCGCGGTCGCCGCCCCGGCGCAGCCAGAACGCCGACGCCACGCCGCCCAGCAGCCCGAACAGATGGCCCTGCCAGGACACCCCGGCCGCCGTCGGCAGCACGCCCCACAACAGCGAGCCGTACAGCAGGAAGACGGTCAGCCCCACGGTGATGTCCAGCGCGTTGCGCTCCACGAAGCCGCGCACCAGCAGATAGCCGAACAGCCCGAAGACCACCCCCGAGGCGCCGGCCGTGATCGATCCGCTCTCCGCCGTCACCCACACCCCCAGGCCCGAGACCGTGACGATGACGAAGGAGACGGCGAGGAACCGGCCGATGCCGCGCAGCGCCGCCAGGAAGCCGAAGATCACCAGCGGCCAGCTGTTGGCCGCCAGATGCTCGTACCCGAAGTGCAGGAACGCCGCCGGGTAGATGTCCAGCAGGGCCCCGGTGTCGCGCGGCTCTATGCCGTACTCGCACACCAGCGGCGGGTCGTAGTCGTACGGCAGGCAGTACGGGTCACTGCCGTCGGCGGCGGCCAGGATCCACAGCACCGCCAGCCAGGCCAGCATGAGCGCGCCGGCGGCCAGCGCGCGCCGGCCACGGGTTCCTCCGTACGGCATGGGCTTCCCCTCCCTGGTGCTCCGTCATGTCATGTCATGGTTGCAGCGGGCCGGGGATGTTGGCCCGCTCCGGGTTCTCGGCGCGCATCTCGCGCTGCGTCCGCAGGTACATGAGCGCCACCGTCAGATCCTGCGGGGTCAGCACGTCCCGGTTCTCCGGCGGCGGGGTCAGGCCGATCGCCGAGCCGCCGGTGAGCGTCATCCGCAGCGGCAGTTCGCCCGCGCCCGCACCGCCGAACTGCCCGAGGTCGAAGGTGACCTCGCTCAGCACGCCGTTGCGGATCGCCAGCTCGGCGCTGACCCGCTCGTCCGGGTCGGCCGGCGGGTGGAAGACGGGCGGCAGCCCGAACCGCGCGCCCTGCTCGGTCAGCAGCGTCAGCAGCGGGGACAGCGCCCGCTGCGCCTCCCCGGCCGGCAGCCGCACCTCGACCAGCTCGGCGCCCCGCCCCTGCTCGGCGCGGCCCAGGGAGGCCCCCGAACGCAGCGCCGTGCCGAGACCGGCGGCGAACCGCCACTGCCCGGCCGGGTCCAGGGTATTGCCGCCGTCCGACATCGCGGCGGCGAACAGCCGCGCCTGGCGTTCGCCGAGCACGGTGTGGTCGCTGACGGCGCGGGCGTAGCCGTCGTACTGGTACGGGTCGATCTCCACCCACTCGCCGCGCAGCGCGCCGCGCGCCACCCGCAGGGAGTCGGGGAGGGCGCCGGCGTCGCGGATGAAGTTGGCGGCCTCGGCGTTGGCGGCCTCGTCGCCCCGGTAGATGTCGCGGACGACGGTGTCGACGGAGACCCGTACGAAGGTTCTGCCCAGTATGTTCTTGACGCCGACCGCGTCCAGGCCGCCGAAGTTCAGGGCGACGGCGCCGGCCAGCGGGTCGGCGTTCTTGCGGTCCTTCATCCGGATCTCGCGCTCCGGGTCGCCGATGACCGCGAGCAGTTCCAGGTCGGCCAGCAGCCGCGCCTCGTCCATCGACGGCTCCGGGCCGCCGTCCCGCGCCGCCATCCGCAGCAGATAGTCGTACATCGCGTCGGGGGTGGCGTCGAGCGTGGCCTGGAGGGTCAGCCCCTCCCAGGAGAGCAGCTGATCGACGGCGCCGCTGACCGTCAACCCGGTCTGGGCCTGCTGGATCAGCGAGCAGCCGCTGGTGGTCACGGCGAGCGCGGCGACCCCGCCGAGGGCGGCCAGCCGGCGCAGTACGGTGCGGCGCGGGGTATCGATGTCGGGCTCCTGGGGCGGTGCGAGTGGGGGGACGGGTCCTGCCGTGCGGTTCCAGTTTCCATGGGCCGGGCGTCCACGGGGCGCGCGGGCACTCTTCTGTGGCGAAGGCGTCACCGTCCGGTAAGGGGACTGTTAGCTCCTTCGGGCCGGTTCGTTACGCTCGACCGCATGCCGAGCAGCGCCGTGACGAGTGGCCGACGCCCCTGGATCGTGGGGGTGTCGGGGGCCTCGGGCACCCCGTACGCCGCCGCCGTGCTGCGGGCGTTGCTCGCCGCCGGGGAGGCCGTGGACCTGGTGGTCAGCCGGGCCGCGCGGCTCACCCTTCTGGATGAGACGGGGGCGCCGTTCCGGGACGCGCACTGGCGGGCGGATCTGGCGGGTTGGCTGGGTCGGGGGGCCGACGGTGGGCCGGCGGCCTTCTCGGTGGACACCGGGGACGTACGGTACTGGCCCGCCGGTGATCTGGGTGCGGGTCCCTCCTCCGGTTCCTACCCGGCGAAGGGCATGCTGATCGTGCCCGCGTCCACGGCGGCGGTGGCCGGGGTGGCGCTGGGCCTGTCGAAGGATCTGTTGCAGCGGGCCGCCTCGGTGACGCTGAAGGAGCGCCGCCCGCTGGTGGTGGCGGTGCGCGAGTCGCCGCTGACCGGTCCGACGCTGCGGCAGCTGGTCGCGCTGGACGAGGCGGGCGCCGTGGTGGCCCCGGCCTCGCCCGCCTTCTACGCGGGGGCCCGTGACGTACAGCAGTTGGTGGACTTCGTGGCCGGGCGGGTGCTGGACGCGGCCGGGGTGGCGCACGACCTGTACCGCCGTTGGGATGGCGAGCTGGGGGCGGCCACCCGGGCGGACGGGCACAGTTAAGGCCACCGGGCGCGTATGCCTTAGATTCATCTGTGCAAATCGACCGGCCCAGGTGATGAGGAAGGCTCTGTGACGACGATGGACGCGGTGGACAGACAGCTCATCCAGGCGCTGCGCGAGAACGGGCGGGCCTCGTACGCGGAGCTGGGGCGCCTGGTGGGTCTGTCGGGGCCCAGTGTCACCGATCGCATCAACCGGCTTGAGGCGGCGGGGGTGATCACCGGCTACCGGGCGACGGTGGACGCGGGTTCGCTGGGGCTCGGGGTGACGGCGCTGATCGGGATCCAGCTGTCGGACGCGGTGGATCACGAGGATGTGGCGGGGCGGCTCAAGGAGCTGGCGGAGATCGAGGACTGCTGGTTCATCGCGGGCGACGACTCGTTCATGGTGAAGGTGCGGGCGCCGGACGTGGACGGTCTGGAGCGCACCATCCGGCGGCTTTCGGTGACCCAGGGGGTGTCGCGGACCCGGACGACGATCGTGCTGTCCACGAAGTGGGAGAACCGGGTCGGGGAACTGCCTGTCGGTGGTCAGGCGTAGGGTCATTGGGTGGTGTTGTGCGTGGGTACGTGCGCACCGGCGGCGCGGTTCAGGTGGTCGAGGCGAGGAGGCGCGAGGGATGGACGCGGGGCTCAAGCGGGACCTTGAGGCAAAGGTGCGCGCGGGGGAACGGCTGTCGCGCGAGGACGGCATCGCCCTGTACGAGGCGGACGATCTCGCGTGGCTGGGTGATCTGGCGCACGAGGTCCGCACCCGGAAGAACGGCGATGTCGTTCACTTCAACGTCAATCGCCACCTCAACATGACCAATGTGTGCACGGCTTCGTGCGCGTACTGCTCCTTCCAGCGCAAGCCGGGGGAGAAGGACGCGTACACCATGCGCATCGAGGAGGCGGTGCGGCTGGCGAAGGCCATGGAGGGTGAACGGCTCACCGAGCTGCACATCGTCAATGGCCTGCATCCGTCGCTGCCCTGGCGCTACTACCCGCGGTCGCTGCGGGCGCTGAAGGAGGTGCTGCCGGAGACGGTGTCGCTCAAGGCGTTCACGGCGACCGAGATCCATCACTTCGAGACCATTTCGGGGCTTTCCGCGTCCGAGATCCTTGATGAGCTGATCGATGCCGGTCTGGAGTCGCTGACCGGTGGCGGCGCGGAGATCTTCGACTGGGAGGTCCGCCAGCACATCGTGGACCACAAGACGCACTGGGAGGACTGGTCGCGCATCCACCGCCTCGCCCACGAGAAGGGGCTGAAGACCCCGTCCACCATGCTGTACGGGCACATCGAGGAGCGCCGGCACCGGGTGGACCATGTGCTGCGGCTGCGTGAGCTCCAGGACGAGACCGGCGGCTTCCAGGTCTTCATCCCGCTGCGCTACCAGCACGACTTCGTGGACATGAAGGACGGCAAGATCCGTAACCGGCTCCAGGCCCGTACGACGATGGCCACCGGCGCGGAGGCGCTGCGCACCTTCGCGGTCTCCCGGCTGCTGTTCGACAACGTGCCGCATGTGAAGGTCTTCTGGGTGATGCACGGGGTGCAGACCGCCCAGCTGGCGCTCCAGCACGGCGCGGACGACATGGACGGCTCGGTGGTGGAGTACAAGATCACCCACGACGCGGACAACTTCGGCACCCCGGACAAGCTGACCCGGGAGGATCTGCTGGAGCTGATCCGGGACGCCGGGTTCCGCCCGGTGGAGCGGAACACCCGGTACGAGATCGTGCGCGAGTACGAAGGACCGGACGCGGGGCGGCGGGAGTCGCCGCAGCCGATGCGGGTGTGAGGGGCGAGGGGCGGACGGTGATGCGGTACGTACTGGACCCGGAGGTCACCCCCGGGTTGCGGGACGAGCTGGCCGGGCTGTGGGCCGAGGTGGTCAACGCGGGCGGGGCGGTGGGCTTTCCGCCCGGGATCGGCCCGGCGGATGTGCTGCCGGAGCTGGACCGGCATCTGGCGGGCATCGCCGTCGGCACCACCCGGCTGCTGCTGGGCGTGGACGAGCGGGGCGGGGCCGCGGCCACCGCGTTCATCGCGCACACCGGCCACCCGCTCATGGCCCACTGGGTGTGGCTCAAGACGGTGATGGTGCGGCCCGCCGCCCAGGGCGGCGGGGCCGGGCGGGAGCTGATGGCCACGGCGGAGCAGGCGGTACGCGGCTTCGGCGGGATCAGCGCGATCCGGCTCACCTGCCGGGGCGGCCTGGGCCTTGAGCGGTTCTACGCCGCCTGCGGCTACAAGGAGGTCGGCCGGGTCCCGGACGCGATCGCGGTCGGGGGCGGCGAGCTGCGGGACGACATCATCATGTGGATGCCGCTGACCTAGCCCGGACGGCGATGTGCTTGACTTGACCGCCGACGGCACACATACGGCGCACATACGTACAGAACCCAGCGAACGCAGGAAAAGGGTCCCCACCGTGAGCAGCAGCAGCACCAAGAGCGCGACGCTTCGCTATACGGGTCTGCGGCTGGCGATCTTCGCCGGCTGTTTCGCGGTGGTCGCCGTCCTCGCGTACGTCGGCGTCATCCCGGAGAGCTTCGGGCGGGCCAACCCGCTGTGGATCGTGCTGCTGTCGCTGGTGATCTCGGCCCCGCTCAGCTTTGTGCTGCTGCGCGGGCAGCGCGACGCCATGTCGCAGCAACTGGTGCCCAAGGTGGACCGCGCGATGGGCAGACTCCGCGCCAACCAGGGTATGGAAGACGAAGCGGACGATGCCACCCGTTCCGCCTGAGCCGGTCGCGGTTCCCGGATCTCTCACATGTGAGCCAGGTCACGGTTTCCTGGTGCTACCGTGATGGACATGAACACAGCAGTCGCGCCGCGCCCCCTGCGAGGGGTCATGCTTGTCGCGCGCCTGCACATCGATCTGTGCCGCCGCCCCACCGCGGCCTGTCGTCGCTGACCCATTTCCGTCGCCGTCGCTGAACCTCTGGCCATCCGGCCGCCTCGCGGCGATCCTTCCTGCTGTGCGCCCCCAGGGCACTTCCTTGCCTTGCCCTGAACCATCCTGAAAATTCATTCTTTGACCGGAGTGTGCCCGTGTCCTCCCCGTCCTCCACCGCGGACTCCCCCTCGACCCCCGCCAGATCCCGGCTGTCCCTGCCGCCGTTCTGGGCCCAGATACTCATCGGCCTCGCCGCCGGTGTGCTGCTCGGCTGGATAGCCCGCAACTGGGAGGTGGACTGGCTGGGCCGCACCCTGGACGAGATCGGCGGCCGGTTCGTCCAACTGCTGCGGCTGGCCGTCGCCCCGCTGGTGTTCTTCGCCATCGCCGTCTCCATCACCAACCTCCGCAAGGTCTCCAACGCCGCCCGGCTGGCCGGCCGTACCCTGCTGTGGTTCCTGGCCACCTCGCTCATCGCGGTGGCCATCGGGCTCACCATCGGCCTGCTCACCAACCCCGGCTCCGGCTCCGGCCTGACCCCGGCGGACGGCGCGGCCCCGGAGAACTCCGGCTCCTGGCTGGACTTCCTCACCGGGATCATCCCCACCGACGTGATCACCCCCTTCACCGAGCTGAAGGTCCTCCAGATCGTCTTCCTGGCCGCCGCCGTCGGCATCGCCGCGCTCCAGCTCGGCGAGAAGGCCGCCCCGCTGGTCACCTTCGGAGAGACCGCGCTCGCGCTGCTCCAGAAGGCCCTGTGGTGGATCATCCGGCTCGCCCCGCTGGGCACCCTCGGGCTGATCGGCCGCTCCATCAACAACTACGGCTGGGACCTGCTCGGCGACTACGCCACCTTCACCATCGACGTGTACGTGGGCTCGCTGCTGGTGCTGTTCGGCGTCTACCCGCTGCTGCTGCGCTTCACCGCCGGCCTCAACCCGATCCAGTTCTTCCGCGGCGCCTGGCCCGCCATCCAGCTGGCCTTCGTCTCCCGCTCCTCGGTGGGCACCCTGCCGGTTACCCAGCGGGTCACCGAGCGGCTGGGTGTGCCGAAGGAGTACACCTCCTTCGCCGTGCCGTTCGGCGCCACCACCAAGATGGACGGCTGCGCCGCGATCTACCCGGCGCTGGCCGCGATCTTCGTGGCGCAGATCTTCGACGTCAGCCTCGGCATCCAGGACTATGTGCTGATCGCGTTCGTGTCGGTGATCGGCTCGGCCGCCACCGCCGGGCTCACCGGCGCCACCGTGATGACCACGCTGACGCTGTCCACGCTGGGCCTGCCGCTGGAGGGCGTCGGCCTGCTGCTGGCCATCGACCCGATCCTGGACATGATCCGCACCGCCGTGAACGTGGCCGGTCAGTCCGTGGTCCCGGTGATCGTCGCCGCCCGGGAGAACATCCTGGACCGGGACGCGTACGACAACGCCACCAGCTTCGACATCAACGAGGCGGCCACCGACGACGCGGCCGGCGGCCCGGCCCGCCCGGCGCAGCCGTCGGGACCGGCGGTCGCCACCGTCTAGGCTGTACGTATTCACGTACCCACGTACCCACGTACGTCGTGCAGAGCGCGATACGACGCCGCCCGCCCGTTGTGGCGGGCGGCGTCGTCGCACCCGGCTATCATGCCCATGGCAAAAAAAGACTTAAGGGTACAGCCGTGATCGCGCCGACCTTCCCCCGTCATTGGGCGGATGTGTGCCGGTACGACCGCCACCCCGCCGGACAAAGCCGTGGCGGTCCGGTGAAGGAGCCGGTCAGGCCGCCGCGCGGGCGGGCAGAATCCCGGAGAACCGCCGCACCGTGCCGGGAGTGCCCATGACGCCACCGCAAGACCCCCACGCACCACCACCCCCCGTCATCCGCCCCCGGCTGCGCCGCGCCCACGGCACCGTCATCGAGGCATCGCTGCCCGCACTGGTCCCCGCCGTCGAACAGGGCAGCCTCGCCGACATCCCGTTCGTCAACGCCCAGCAGGCCCCCGACGCCGTCGCGTTCAGCCGCAAGAACCGCGACGGCAGCTGGTACGACGTCACCTGCGCCGCGTTCGCCAACGAAGTGCTCGCCGTCGCCAAGGGCCTCATCGCCCACGGCCTGGCCCCCGGCGACCGGCTCGCCATCATGTCCCGCACCCGGTACGAGTGGACCCTCCTCGACTTCGCCGCCTGGGCCGCCGGACTGATCACCGTGCCCATCCAGCCCACCGCCACCGCCCGCCAGGTCAGCTGGATTCTGCGGGACGCCGGCGCCCGCGCCTGCGCCGTGGAGGGCGTCGAGGAGGCCCGTACCCTCACCGCCATCCGCGGTGAACTCCCGCACCTGGAACACCTGTGGCAGCTCACCGCCATCCACGGCAACGAGTCCAGCGCCATCGGCCAGATCTCCGCCGCCGGCCGCGCCCTGCCGCACAGCGCCGTCGCCGAACGCCGCCGGCAGCTCACCCCGGGCCACATCGCCACCCTCACCCACACCTCGGGCACCGCCGCCCTCCCGCAGGGCTGCGTCCTCACCCACGCCCATCTGTTCACCCAGATCGACAACGCCATCGAACTGCTCTACCCCATCCACCGTTCGATGACCGACCGGCCCGCCGCCACCCTGCTCGCCCTGCCGCTCGCCCACGCGCTGGGCCGTACCGTCGCGCTCGGCTGCGTACGGGCCCGGATCCGCCTCGGTCACGCGCCCGGCGACGCCCTGCCGGACCTGGCCGGATTCCGGCCCACCTTCCTGGTCACCACCCCCCACCTGCTGGAGCGGGTCCACCACACCACCCGGGCCGCCGCCGAGGAGGCCGGCCGCGTCGCCGCCTTCGACCGCGGCGCCGCCCTCGCCCGGCGGATCGGCGCCGCCGTCCAGGCCGAACAGCACGGCGTCGGCGACGGCCCGGGGCTCAGCCTGCGGGCCGGCCGACCGCTGTACGAACAGACCGTCTACCGGCGGGTGCGGGAGGCCCTGGGGGGCGAGATCCGCTACGTGATCAGCGGCGGCGCCGCGCTCAGCCACTCCCTCGCCACCTTCTACGAGGGCGCCGGCATCCCCGTCCACGAGGCGTACGGGCTCACCGAGACCGCCGCCACCGCCGTCCTCGCCCCGCCGCACGCCCCACGTCTTGGCACCGTCGGCTGGCCGCTGCCCGGCACCGCCATCCGGATCGCCGACGACGGTGAGATCCTGCTGCGCGGCGGCCAGATATGCAGCGGCTACTGGGACTCCCGCACCCGCAGCATCCGGCCCGTCACCGGCCCGGGCGGCTGGCTGCCCACCGGCGACCTCGGGGTGCTCGACGACGACGGCTATCTGACGATCGGCGGTCGCAAGCAGGACCTGATCACCACGGCGGACGGCGTGCCCTTCGCCCCCGGGCCGCTGGAACAGGCGGTACGCGCCGATCCGCTGATCGGCCACTGCGTGGTGGTGGGCGAGGGGCGCCCGTACCTCACCGCGCTGCTCACCCTCGACCCGGAAGGGCTCGCCCACTGGCTGCGGACCGCCGGGCGCCGGCCGGCGGCGGTCGAGCGGATGGCCGCTGACCCCGAACTGCTCGGGTACATCCAGCGGGTGGTGGACGAGGCCGGCCGCATCCAGCGCTTCCGGCTGCTGCCCCGCCCCTTCACGGTGGCCTCCGGCTATCTGACCCCGGCCGGCACGCTGCGCCGGGCGGCGGTCCTGCGCGACCATCCGGCGGAGATCGACGCCATGTACGAGCGCCGCCGGTGAACGGGCCGCTCGGGGCGGGGGAATTCAGCTAAGAGCGTAGGTCTGTGCGGCGGACCGTTCGCAGGCCCACCGCTTCGCCGATCGTGTCGGCGTCCTCTGCCAGCATCATCAGGATGAAGAAAAGGTATCCGACAAGCCAACGCCGCACCGCCTGCCGGAAACGCGGGTGGCCGGCGTCGGTCACGCGGACCACGCGCAGGCCGCTCAGCAGCTTTCCGGCGCTCGCCCGAAAGAGGCGGACCAGCAGCACATGATTGACGAAGGAGAGGGCCGCCGCCGTAACCGCGACGGCGGCGAGGAATTCTCCCGGGCCGTCGGTATGGGGGAACAATCCCTGGGATACCCCCAGACCCACCCCAAGCGCCAAAAGGACATCGAAGAGCACGCCGAGCAGCAGCCGCCCGCTGCCCGCTTCTGGCGGCGGCGCGAGGGGCCCGGAGCGCATTATCTGTCGCACGCATGACAGGACGCCGGCGACCGTCCCCCGGGTTCCGGGAAAGGCAGGAGCCCCCGCCACTGGCGGGGGCTCCTTGGGTACTTCAATTCGACGCCCTGGGGCGACGGATCAGGCCGGGGTGACGTTCTCGGCCTGCGGGCCCTTCGGACCCTGAGTGACGTCGAAGGTCACCTGCTGGCTTTCCTCAAGCGAGCGGAAGCCGGCAGCGTTGATGGCGGAGTAGTGCACGAAGACATCGGGGCCGCCGCCGTCCTGGGCGATGAAGCCGAAGCCCTTCTCGGCGTTGAACCACTTGACGGTTCCGGTAGCCATAAGCCCTCCCTGGGCCTATAAGGGTCGCCCTGCTCCAGAACCTGCAAGAAGTCTGAAAACGACGAAAGCCTGCGGTTACATGCTCCGCAGGCTCGTACTGCAAGGGAAACCAAACTGCAACTTGCTGCGAGCGTAGCACGCTGTGTGCACGACCGGAAGGATGGAAGTCCCCCGTCGGGGGGAATCGCAACTCACGGCCTGCTCGCATGACACCAGGCGTACCCTCACAGGGGTGAGTACACACCCCCGGACCCGTCCCCGTGTCGGGCACATTCAGTTTCTGAACTGTCTCCCCCTCTACTGGGGCCTGGCCAGGACGGGCACCCTGCTGGATCTGGAACTCACCAAGGACACCCCCGAGAAGCTGAGCGAGCGCCTCGTCGCCGGCGACCTCGACATCGGCCCGGTCACCCTCGTCGAGTACCTGCGGCACGCCGACGAGCTGGTGGCGCTCCCCGACATCGCCGTGGGCTGCGACGGCCCCGTGATGTCCTGCGTGATCGTCTCCCAGAAGCCGCTGGAAGACCTCGACGGGGCACGCGTCGCGCTCGGTTCCACCTCGCGGACCTCCGTACGGCTGGCCCGGCTGCTGCTCGCCGAGCGGTACGGCGTCACCCCCGACTACTACACCTGCCCGCCCGACCTGGGACTGATGATGCAGGAGGCGGACGCCGCCGTCCTCATCGGCGACGCCGCGCTGCGTGCCGCCCTGCACGACGCGCCCCGGCTCGGGCTTGAGGTGCATGACCTGGGGCAGATGTGGCACGAGTGGACCGGGCTGCCCTTCGTGTTCGCGATCTGGGCGGTCCGCCCCGAGTATCTGGCCCGGGAGGAGGCGACGGTGCGGGAGGTGCACCGGGCGTTCCTGGAATCCCGTGATCTGTCGCTGGCCGAGGTGTCCAAGGTGGCCGAGCAGGCCGCCCGTTGGGAGGCGTTCGACGCCACCGTGCTGGAGCGGTACTTCACCACCCTCGACTTCCGGTTCGGCGAGCGGCAGCTGGGCGGGGCCCGGGAGTTCGCCCGCCGGATCGGCTTCGCCGGGGCCGACCGTATCCGGCTGCTGCCGTCCGGCTGACCGGCTGATCCGGCCGACCGGCCCGGTCGACCCGGCTGACCTAGGAGATGACGTTGGAGCCGCTGGCGAGCGACGATCCGCCGGTCGTGGGCGCGTACCGGCTGCTGCGCCGGCTGGACCGGGGCGGCATGGGCCGGGTGTACCTGGGCCGCAGCGCCGGGGGCCGCACCGTCGCGGTGAAGGTGGTGCACGCGCAGTTCGCGGCGGACGAGCGGTTCCGGGCGCGGTTCGCGCGGGAGGTGGCGGCGGCCCGGCTGGTGGGCGGGGCGGGTGTGTACACGACACCCGTGCTGGACGCCGATCCGGGTGCCGCCGTGCCGTGGGTGGCCACCGGCTATGTGGCCGGGCCCGATCTGCGGCGCACGGTCAGCAAGGTGGGGCCGCTGCCGCTCCGCACGGTACGGGCGCTGGGCGCCGGGCTGGCCGAGGCACTGATGGTGGTGCACGGGCACGGCCTGGTGCACCGGGACGTCAAGCCGTCGAACGTGCTGCTGGCGGTGGACGGGCCCCGGCTGATCGACTTCGGGATCGCGCGGGCGGTGGACGCGGCCGGCGAACTGACCGCCACCGGGGTCTCGCTGGGCACCCCGGCGTACATGTCGCCCGAGCAGGTGATGGGCGCGGAGTTCGGGGAGGCCGGCCGGGTGGGGCCCGCCGCCGATGTGTTCTCGCTGGGCGCCGTGCTGGCGTTCGCCGCCGCCGGCCGGCCGCCGTTCCCGGGGGAGTCGGTGACCCAGCTGCTGTACCAGGTGGTGCACCAGGCGCCGTCGCTGACCGGGATTCCACAGGAACTGCGCGGCCTGGTGGCGGCGATGCTGGCCAAGGACGCGGCGGCGCGGCCCCCGCTCGGGGAGGTGGCGCGGGCACTGGCCGGGGACGGCGGGGCGGCGCCGCTGGTACGGGCCGGGTGGCTGCCGCCCGAGGTGCTGGAGGGGATCGGCCGGCGGGCGGTGCGACTGCTGGACCTCGACCTGGACGCGGGCGCGGGCGCGGGGGCGCGGCCGGAACCGGAGCCGGCGCCCGTACCCGTACCGCCGTCTGCCCCGCCGGGGTTCGGCCCGGCGATCCCGCTGCCCGCGGTGTCACCCCCGCCTCCGCCGCTCCCACCGCCACCCGCCGAGCCACCCCGCGCCCGGCGGCGCGGGCTGCGGGCCGCGCTCGCCGCCGCCTTGGTGCTGGCGCTGGCCGGGGCCGGCGCCGGGGTGTACGCCCTCAGCCGCCAGGACCCGGACACCCCGGATCCGGCGGCCGGCGCCGAGGAGCGCCCGCAGTCCGGGGAACCCGCCGCCGACGTGCTGCCCGAGGCGTTCCTCGGCGAGTGGGTGGGCGATCTGAACCTGGACATCGGCATCCCGGGCGGCCGGCTGTCGCTGACGCTCGTGGCGGGCGGGGTCGGCGAGGAGATCGGCTACGCCTCGACCAAGGATGTGCTGGGCATCGCCACCTGCGTGGACCGGATGACGCTGACCGGGGTCACCGAGGACGAGGCGGTCTTCGACGCGCTGATCGACACCGAGGAGTCCACCCTGGGCGCCTGTGTGACCGAGGAGTTCCAGATGATCCTGCGGCTGGACGGGGAGGGGCAGGTGCTGCGCTATACCAGCGTCCACCCGGACAGCGGGGCGCAGGGAGTCCTCAATCGCCCCGGTTAGCCCCTGGCGTACGCTGGCTTCCGGTAAGTGATCCGCTCTGTTCCGCCCGCCGAAGGGACGCCCTCCATGGCCCTGAGTGCCCCGCTCAAGTCCGCGCTCGACCGAGCCGCCGACGGTGGCCGGATCTCTCCGGAGGAGGCGCTGGAGCTTTACCGCAGCGCCCCGTTGCACGCCCTGGGGCGCGCGGCGGACGCGGCGCGCCGTAAGCGGTACGCGGGCATCGAGCACATCGCCACGTACATCATCGAGCGGAACATCAACTACACCAACGCCTGCGTGACGGCCTGCAAGTTCTGCGCCTTCTACGCCGCGCCCAAGAGCGACGACGTGTGGACCCGGGACCTGGACGACATCCTGCGGCGCTGCGCGGAGACGGTGGAACTGGGCGGCACCCAGATCATGTTCCAGGGCGGGCACCACCCGGACTACGGCGTCGAGTACTACGAGCGGCACTTCTCCGCCATCAAGGCGGCCTTTCCGCAGCTGGTGATCCACTCGCTGGGGGCCTCCGAGATCGAGCACATGGCGCGGATCTCCGGGGTGTCCGCGCAGGAGGCGATCCAACGGATCCACGCGGCGGGCCTCGACTCGTTCGCGGGGGCCGGCGCCGAACTGCTGCCGGAGCGCCCGCGGAAGGCGATCGCGCCGCTGAAGGAGTCGGGGGAGCGCTGGCTGGAGATCATGGAGACGGCGCACGGCCTGGGGGTCGAGTCGACGTCCACCATGCTGATGGGTACCGGGGAGACCAACGCCGAGCGGATCGAGCATCTGCGGATGATCCGCGACGTCCAGGACCGTACGGGCGGCTTCCGGGCGTTCATCCCGTACACGTACCAGCCGGAGAACAACCATCTGAAGGGCCGCACCCAGGCCACCATCTTCGAGTATCTGCGGATCATCGCCATCGCCCGGCTGTTCCTCGACAACGTGGCGCACATCCAGGGCTCGTGGCTGACCACCGGCAAGGACGTCGGACAGCTGTCGCTGCACTACGGGGCGGACGACCTGGGTTCGGTGATGCTGGAGGAGAACGTGGTCTCCTCGGCGGGTGCCAAGCACCGCTCCAACCGGCTGGAGCTGATCTCGCTGATCCGCTCGGCCGGCCGGGTCCCGGCGCAGCGGGCGACGACGTACGAGCACCTGGTGGTGCACGACGACCCGGCGAACGACCCGGTGGACGACCGGGTCGTCTCGCACCTCTCGTCAACGGCGATCGAGGGCGGCACGGCCCACCCGGAACTGAAGCTGCTGGACGCGCGGTAGGGGCTCGCTCACTCCTTGAGCAGCGTGCGCAGCGTGTGGGCCGGCGCGTGGTGACGCAGGCCCGCCCGGTACGCCATCGCCGCCACGAGGGCCAGGCAGGGTGCGATGATCGGGAGCGCCGCCCAGAGTGCCAGGCCCATGAAGACCTCCAGAAGGAGGGCCGCGGCGTACACGGAGCAGGAGAGCGGCGCGCACAGGACCGCGCAGGCGAGCAGCGGCAGAGATCGGGCCCGCCGGGTGGGCAGGAACCAGGCGACGAGTGCCACCGGGGACACCCAGCCGCCGACCTGGACGAGCATCACCCAGCTGAGGATGGACATGGGGCCGTCCCGGCGGCTGTCCCGGGAAGCCCAGACCAGCAGTGGGGCGGAGACCGCGAAAGGCAGCAAGAGAAGAAACGCCGCCAGCAACTGGAGAGCCCCACTTGCCGTCGGGGCCGTTTCACCGCTGTTCATCGCCGGCCCCGACACCCCCAGGGCGAGACCGAAGAAGGCGACCCCGATCAACGCCCAGCCGGCCAACGCACCGGGACCCGCCAGCGGGAAGGAGCTGATGTTGCCCACCCCTTCGGCCGGCCAGCGGCGGTCGCGATGGTTGCGGGTGCGGTGGATGTGGTGGGTGGTGGTGAGAACACGCCGGGCGGGCTCGGGGTCGAGCCCGCCGAGCAGAGCGGCGGCCGGGCGCCCGTCGTCCAGCCGGCCGAAGGTGTTGCGGGATCTCTCCACCCAGGTCCGGAGGAGTTCGCCGGCCCGGGGAAGACCGTCAGCCGGAGACCAGCCGATCAGCTCCGCGAGCCGGAAGACATCCTGGTCGTGGTGGCGCGGCACGATCTCATGGAGCAGGGTCGGCACGGCCAGGCGCGGGTCGAGCCGAAGTGGCTCGGGCGGCATCCAGTAGTGGGGCCTGGCGAGTCTCTGCGAGACATGCTCCACCAGCTGGGCCAGTCCGTCGCGGCCTTCCGGCCGGGGAAAACGGTAGGCGACCCAGATCCACGAGTTGGGCAGCGGGTGCGGCAGGCCATTGTCGGCGGGGCGATCACGGAGCGCGGCCTCGACACCCGAGTCGCGCAGCAGATCGGCGAGATACCAGGCCGCCTCGTCCCTGGGCGGAGAGAAGCGCGGCACGTCCGAGGCGAACAGCACGTCCGCCAGCGCCTTCGCCGCCGCCGGGGTACCGATGCGGAACAGCACCCGGGCCGCCACCGCTGGTATCCACCGGTTCGTGCCGTGCCGTTCCCCGTCCTGACCGGCCGCGATCCGGCCGAGTGCGGGCACGACGGCGTCGCCCTCCTCCAGCAGCACGTCGAGAGCCGGATCCTCGCCCCGGGACAGCGGCCGGCGATCGGCGTTCCCCCGGAGCAGCGTGCCCAACAGCGCCAGCAGCGCCGCCGGGTGGCGGCTGCGGGCCAGCGCGCGCAGCCGTCCGTACGCGCCGGGCCGCTCCGGGGAGAGGCGCACGTGGTCGCGCATCAGTGCGCCGGACGGGCGCGGGGAGGCCAGCAGCGTGGTGACGGCGGCGGTGAGCCGTTCCTCCGGCTCGTCCAGCAGCCCGTTCGCTCGCATGATGTGCCAGGTGGCGATGGTCTCGTCGCACACCCGGGCCGCCGCCAGGCACTCCAGGGCGAGCGGCAGGTCGTCGTGGGCCAGCTCCTCCACGTGGGGGCCGATGTCGTCGTGGGTCAGCCCGCACCAGAAGAGGAAGGTCTGCCGCCAGGCGTCCGGCCGGGTACGGACGGCCTCGAAGAGCCGCTCGCGGTCCGCTTCGGTGCCGTCCCGTACCGCTTCGGCGGTGAAGAACTCCCGCCAGGTGGGGTGGTCGAAGGCGAAGCCGGTGCCGCCGTCCACCCGGCGCAGCAGTCCGTGCCGCTCCACGATCTCGTCCAGGAGCGCCTGTGCCCCGGGCCGGCCCGGCTCGGGGAGACCGGCCTGTCGCAGCACGTCGGCGGCCAGCGACAGGGCCTGGGGGTGCGGGACGATGACCGGTGCGCCGTTCTTCTCGGGACGGAATCCGGCGGTGGCGACGGCCCGGAGTGCGAGCCGTTTGACGTCCGCCCGGAAGCGCTCGGCCGCCACCGTCGCCGGGCCGTGGGCCAGCAGGCTGTCGGCCCGGCGCTCGTACAGGTCGGCCAGGCCCGGGGGCGGCCCGGGTTCCGTGCCCCGGTCCGGGTCCTGTTCGCCGGTGAAGAGGCGGGCCAGCATGCCGGCCATCAGCGGGCGGCGGGCGATCTCGCGCAGCTCGGGGACCCGGTTCAGCTCGGCGCGGATCCGCGGTGCCTCCGTTCCCCAGGCACGCAGGAAACGGTCCACGTCCTCATCGTCGAATCCGCCCACCGGAGCGACGGTCGTGAACGCCGGTCCGAGCAGCCCCGGCCGGAAGACGGCGTCCCGGCAGGTGACGATGACGCGGCAGTCCGGGTAGCGCTCGGCCAGGGCCTGGATCTCGGCCACCGCGAAGCGCCGGCTCTCCGGATCCACCAGCTCGTCCAGCGCGTCGAGCAGAACCAGGGCACGACCGCGTCGCAGCGACCTGGCCAGCAGGTCCGCTCCGCCGGGCAGGCCCTGGCGGGTCTCCAGCTCCTCCCCGAGCGCCGCCTCCAGGCCGGTGCGGCCACCGGTGAGGCGGTGCAGCGCGAAGGCCACGGCCAGCTTCGGGGTCGCCCGGCCGGCGTCGCGTCGGGCCCAGCGCAGCAGTTCCTGCCGCAGGAACGCGCTCTTGCCCGCGCCGGGCGGCCCGGTCACGACGCAGCGGCCGACGCCGGCGAGCGTCGTGTGCAGGTCCTCGCCGGTACGGGCGTGCCGCAGCGGTACGTACGCCCCGTCCGGCCCGGTGGTGTCACCGGGTGGGGCGGTCGGCGCGGCGAGTCGCAGGATCCGCCGCCGGTAGCCCCGCAGCCGGAGTGATGCCGGCCGGCGAGCGCCGGGTGGCCGGGGGTGCGGGGTGCGGACCGGTTCGGGGGGCGCCTGGTGGATGTGCTGGGTGAAGGTCGAGCCGTCGCCGAGGTAGCCGATCGCGGTGTGCGCGCCCTGGACGACGTAATCTCGGTGCGGCTGGGGTGCTGGGCCTGTGCCGGCCGGTCCGCTCAGCCCTGCGGCGGACCGGGCATCGGAGGGGGGTTCAGATGCACATCCCCGTGGATCGTGCCGGCGACGATCGAGCCGTCACCGCCCCGTACCGTGAAGTCGCGGCCCACCGCCACTCCGTGCGGCCCCGCCTGTGCCCCGCCGGCCGGGGTGTGCCGGGCGAGCAGCCGGCTCAGCTCTTCGGCGGCCCGGTCGCGCGCCGGTCCGTCGAGCTCTTCCAGCAGCATGGCGAAGCGGGTCTGCCAGGAGGCGCCCTCGTGGGTCCTGAGGGTGTCGGCGTCCTCGGGGCCGGCGGTGCGCAGTGCGGTGGCGGTCCGGTCCAGCCGCGCCAGCTCCACCCGCTCACGCTCCTCGTCGCCCCGGCCGAACCAGCCGGCCACGGACTGCCGGAGCCCCGTCCACGCGTCCGTCCCCGCCGCGGTGACCACCGCCGTACCCCCGGCCGCCGCCAATGCGGTCAATGCCTGTTCGAGCACCGAGCCCTCCCCTGATCACTGTTGTCCCCCGCACCGTAACGGGATTGGCGTTCGGTGTCCTGGCCGGCGGCACAACCGGCGGTCGGGGGAGGGCGGTACGTGAACGGGAAGGGCCCGGCGCGCGGGCCGGCGTGCGGGTCAGCTGCCCAGGAGCGGCAGGCCGCCGAGGAGGCCGGTGACGGGGGCGGTCAGGCCGCCGAGGAGGTCGTTGGTCGAGGCCCCGTCGGAGAGCGGCTGGGTCAGGGTGGAGGTGCCGACCGACTCGAAGTCGGCGACCTGGGTGTCCACTCCGTTGGTCAGCGGGTCGACCCCGGTGCCGGCCAGCGGGTTCAGCTGGAGGTTCGCCGGGCCGGCCAGACCGTAGGTCAGCGCGGTCTGGGTGCCGGCCAGTGCGGCGCCGATGTTGTCGGTGGCGGCCGTGGCGGAGGCGCCGCCGGCGGCGGCCACGACGGCCCCCGTGGCGGCGGCGGTGGCGGCGGCGAGCCGCAGCGCGGGACGGGAGACGCGGGAGGGGCGGGAGTGGGAGCCCATGAATCCACCTGCTCGGGGTAGGAAGAAAGCGATACGGAACCGGCAGGCCACGCTAGTGGGATACCGGTCTCCACTTCCCCTCGATCCGCCGTAAATCCCCCGAACGGTGTATCGCGGTCAACGGGTCAACCGCGCCATTCCCCCACTCATCACTTGGGGTGAAGGTACGGTCATATGTCGGACTTCGGTCCGTTCCCTGCACCATCCTTGCGTCCATGGGAGTACTCATGACCGAGCGGCCACTGGACAAAGCCACTCCGGACAACTGGATGTCTCCGCCTGCGGGCTACTGGACATGCGAACAGGTCGAGGATCTCGACCTGCCGTTCGATTGGGAATTGCTGAAGGGGAAGATCGTGCCACGAGGACAGATGACGATGTGGCACGACCGGGTGCGGAACGAGCTCCACGTGCACCTGCGGGGCCTCTGTACGACTCCGTTGCGCGCGAACGTGGAACGCTGTGTGTCGCTCGATGCCGAGACGTTCATGAAGCCGGATGTCATCGTCTTCGACAAGACCGGCCTGGACGTCTTCACCACGAAATGCACCCCGGTGGCATCGCTCAAGCTGGCCATTGAGGTGGAGTCAACCGGTTCGCGGCTGGAGGACGGATTCGTCAAACCGCGGCTCCTGGCAGCGGCCGGGGTGCCCTGCTACTGGCACATCAAGCGGGGGGATGACGGGCTGCCTGTCGTCCACGAGTACTGGCTGCACCAGGAGAAGCGGGAGTACATCCCCGCCCCGACGCACCCGACGCACCACGACAAGCTGAGCACCGAGCTGCCTTTCCCCATCGAGATCGATCTGCGGGAGCTGGTCGAGCTGTGAGACAGGTCAGGGGACGGAGGGGCCGCTGATGTACCGGCCGTTCTCGTCGTAGGGCCAGGCGTTGGCCTCGCAGCCGTCGAGGCCCTTGATCTGCTGCATCATCGCGGGGGCCAGGGCGCCCGGTTCGGAGCAGCCCTCGTGGCCGTGGCCCAGGCGGTGGCCGACCTCGTGGTTGATGATCAGCGCGCGGTACTCGGTGACCGGGCCGGGGAACTGGGGCGAGCCCTCCATCCAGCGCAGGAGGTTGACCACCACGGTCTCCCCCACCTGGCAGTTGACCTCGCCGCGGGTGTCCAGGCCGTACTCTCCGCAGATGTCGTCCACCGTGCCCGGGGTGGCGACCTTCACCGTGAAGTCGACCGGGCCCTCCTCGGCCAGTTGGAAGGCGCTCACACCGTCGGTGGTCCAGCCGCGCGGGTCGGCCAGGATCGCCTCGATCTCCTCGGCGGTCTCCACCGGGTCGAGGTCGATACCGTCCTCGATCTGCACCATGTAGCGGCGGACGGTGCCCTCGCCGACCTGGTGGCCGGTGGCCGGGGCGGTGCGGAAGGTGCCCGGGCCGGTGGGCGGGATATCGATCGGCTCCGGTTCCGGGTCGGGGTCCGGTTCCGGCTCCGGTTCCGGGGCCCGTTCGGCACGGCCCTCCGGGCCCGGCACGGAGTCCCCGGCGACCGGGTCGGGGTCCGTACCCGGATCGCCGCCCAGGAAGACGCGGACGCCCATCCCCAGCATGAGCAGCAGGACAAGTCCCGCGGCGGCGAACAGGGCGACCGTACGTCGCCGCCGCTGGAGCCGGCGGCGCCGGAGGACGGCGCGCCCCGCTTGGCGGATGGTTCGGTCTACGGAAGGCATCGGCGATGACGCTACAACACGTTGATCACTCCGGCCGCCACTCCGGCCGCCACCCGGGGGACCCTGCCCGCCACCCCGGACCGCGACCCGCGACAATGGGACCGTGACCCGTGCCACGTTGGACAAGCAGCCCAGTGAAGTCGCCGCGATGTTCGACGCGGTGGCCGCGAAGTACGACCTCACCAATGATGTGCTGGCCCTCGGCCAGAACCGCCGCTGGCGCAAGGCCGTCGCCCGCGCGGTCGACGCCCGCCCGGGCGAGCGCGTGCTCGACCTCGCCGCCGGGACCGGCACCTCCTCGCTGCCGTTCGCCGCGGCCGGGGCGTACACCGTGCCCTGTGACTTCAGCATCGGGATGCTGAACGAGGGGAAGCGGCGCGAGCCCTGGCTGCCGTTCACCGCAGGGGACGCCACCGGGCTGCCGTTCCAGAACGACACGTTCGACAAGGTGACCATCTCCTTCGGACTGCGCAACGTCCAGGACACGGACGCGGCACTGCGCGAGCTGCTGCGGGTCACCCGGCCGGGCGGCCGGGTGGTGGTGTGCGAGTTCAGCCACCCCACGTGGCGGCCGTTCCGCACCCTTTACACGGAGTACTTGATGCGGGGGTTGCCTCCCGTGGCAGAAAAGGTGTCGTCCAGCCCCGACGCGTACGTCTATCTCGCCGAATCCATCCGCGCCTGGCCCGATCAGCCCGGCCTCGCCGCGCTGCTCCAGCGGGCCGGCTGGCAGCGGGTGGCCTGGCGCGATCTCACCGGTGGCATCGTGGCCCTGCACCGGGGCACCAAGCCCGCCTGCTCCACTCGACCCGCTTCATCCGTCTGACCTGCACAAACCCAGATCCGCTCATAGACTCGTAGCCGCCGAACCCGGACCGATGGGGAGAGCCGACCGTGGCTGACATCGATGCAAGCGCTTCCGAACACTCCGCTGATGTGATCGTCGTCGGGGCCGGACCGGCCGGCTCCACGACCGCGTACCACCTCGCCCAGGCCGGGCTCGACGTCCTGCTGCTGGAGAAGACCGCCTTCCCGAGGGAGAAGGTGTGCGGTGACGGCCTGACCCCGCGCGCCACCAAGCAGCTCGTCGGCATGGGCATCGATGTCTCCGAGGAAGCCGGCTGGCTGCGCAACAAGGGCCTGCGGATCATCGGTGGCGGCCACCGGCTCCAGCTGGACTGGCCCGAGCTGGCCGCCTACCCCGACTACGGCCTGGTACGGCGCCGCGAGGACTTCGACGAACTGCTCGCCCGGCAGGCGGAGAAGGCCGGTGCCCAGCTCTTCGAGCGCTGCAACGTGACCGGCCCCGTCCAGGACGACCGGGCGGCCGGGCGGATCGTCGGCGTCACCGCGAAGCTCGGCGAGGAGAAGCGCGAGGTCACCTTCCGCGCCCCCGTGGTGGTGGCGGCGGACGGCAACTCCTCGCGGCTCTCGCTCGCCATGGGCCTGCACCGGGACGACAAGCGCCCGATGGGTGTCGCGGTGCGCACGTACTTCACCAGCCCGCGCCACGACGACGACTATCTGGAGTCCTGGCTGGAGCTGTGGGACCGGCGCGGCGACGAGCCACGGCTGCTGCCCGGCTACGGCTGGATCTTCGGGATGGGCGACGGCACCTCCAATGTGGGGCTCGGCATCCTCAACAGTTCGAGCGCGTTCCGCGAGCTGGACTGGCGTGAGGTGCTCAAGGCGTGGTGCGCGTCCATGCCGGAGGAATGGGGCTACACCCCCGACAACATGACCGGCCCGATCCGGGGCGCCGCGCTGCCGATGGCGTTCAACCGGCAGCCGCACTACTCGCGCGGGCTGCTGCTGGTCGGCGACTCCGGCGGCCTGGTGAACCCGTTCAACGGCGAGGGCATCGCGTACGCCATGGAGTCCGGCGAGATCGCCGCCGAGGTGATCGTCCAGGCGCTGGCCCGGCAGTCCCCGGCGCAGCGGGAGCTGACGCTGCGCGCGTACCCCAAGACGCTGAAGGAGACGTACGGCGGCTACTACACGCTCGGCCGGGCGTTCGTGAAGCTGATCGGCAACCCGAAGATCATGAAGCTGGCGACGGATCGCGGGCTGACCCATCCGGTGCTGATGCGGTTCACGCTGAAGCTGCTGGCGAACCTGACCGATCCGACCGGTGGCGACGCCATGGACCGGGTCATCAACGGGCTGACGAAGGTCGCTCCGAAGGCGTAGCCGCAGCCGCGCCGCATGACCTCTTGTGCTGTGCTGTGCTGTGCTGTGCGAGCGCCGGCCCGCGACCGCCGAGCAGCCGGTGCCCCTCGCTGTCGCGGGCTGTGCCCACTTCACGGCGGGCGGCAGTGGCGCGGCGGTGGGCGGGTCGGGGCCCCGCGCTGCCGCACCGGGCCGGCGCGGCGCAGCCGCTCAGCGCGCCGTGCTGTGGGGGGTGGTGGCGCGCAGTTGCCGCGCGAAGGCATGGGCGGCCGGGGTCGTCCAGCGGCGGGGGTGGCGGGCCAGCTGGAGCGGTACGTCGGGGAGCGGCGGGCCGTCGATCCGGACCAGCCGGCCGTGCTGGAGCTGATCGCGCACCGTGCTCAGGGGCAGCAGTGTCAGCCCCAGCCCGGCGGCGACGCAGGCGCGGGTGGCGTCGACACTGCCGAAACGCGTCAGCCGGGGGCGGGCGCCGGGTACGGCGAGCAGCCGGCGTTCCAGGTCGTCGCTGTAGGAGCAGCCCTGTTCCAGCAGGAAGAAGCTTTCGGCGGCCAGTTCGGCCCAGGTCGCGGGGGTGGGGCGGTCGGCGAGCGGGTGGCCGGGGGCGCCGAGGAGGGTCAGCGGCTCGTGCCCGACCGGGTCGGCCGCGACACCGGAGACCTCGGCCTCGAACAGCAGCGCGAGGTCGAGCCGGCCGGCCAGCAGCCCCTCGACGCAGGCCGCGGTGCCGGCCGCGTGCAACTGGACCTCCACCTCGGGGTGGCTGCCGCGCAGGGCGGCGATCGCCAGGGGCAGCCGGGTCGAGCACAACGACTCCGGGGCGCCGACGACCACCCGGCCGGCCACCACGCCGTCGTCGGCGCGCAGCCTTGCGACCGCGTCCAGTACGTCCTCGGCCCGCGCCAGCAGCCGGCGGCCGGAGCCGGTGAGTACGGCGCCGGTGGGGAGCCGGTCGAAGAGCCGGGTGGCCAGCTCGCGTTCCAGGGTGCGGATGTGCACGGTGACCGTGGACTGGGCCAGATGCAGCTCGGTGGCGGCGGCGGTGAAGCTGCCGGTACGGGCCAGGGTGGTGAAGGTGTGCAGGAGGCGGGTGTCCACCCGTACAGGCTATGCGTGATGTCAATGGAGCGGATCGGAATCCATCGTTGGACGCGATGGGGGAGCGGGTGACAGCGTGACGGCATGACGATCGAAACGTTGCGCTACGCCGCCTTCACCCACGACCCGGCGGGCGGCAACCCGGCCGGCGTCGTCCTGGACGCCGCCGGACTCGACGCGGCGGCGATGCTCGCGATCGCCGCCGAGGTGGGGTACTCGGAGACGGTGTTCGTGACCGCCCGGAACGACGCGGAACGCCGCTTCGCAGTGCGGTACTTCAGCCCGCTGGCGGAGGTGGCGTTCTGCGGCCACGCGACGGTGGCGCTGGCCGTGGCGCTGGCGGAGCGGCTGGGCCCCGGCGACCTCACCCTCGACACGGCGGCGGGCGTGATCCCGGTGGCGACGGCGACGGCGACGGCGGCGGACGGCGCGGGCCGGGTCCGGGCGACTCTCACCAGTGTGCCGACCCACTCCCGGCCGGTGGGCGAAGGGGAGTTGGCACAGACCCTGAAGGCGCTGGGCTGGTCGGCCGGCGACCTGGATCCGGAACTCCCGCCGCGCGTGGCCTTCGGCGGCAACGACCATCTGATCCTGGCCGCCGCGACCCGGGCCCGGCTGGCCGACCTGGCGTACGACTTCGACGCGCTGGCCGAGGTGATGCGGAGCCAGGAGTGGACCACGGTGGACCTGGTGTGGCGCGAAGCGCCGCAACGGTTCCACGCGCGCAACCCCTTCCCGGTGGGCGGGGTGGTCGAGGACCCGGCCACGGGCGCCGCGGCGGCGGCGTTCGGTGGCTATCTCCGCGAGCTGGGTCTGGTGGAGGTCCCGGCGAGTGTCGCGATCCGCCAGGGCGAGGACATGGGCCGCCCCAGCGACCTGCTGATCGAGGTCGATCCGCGGGACCCCCGTACCCGGGTGACCGGAACGGCCGTCGCGCTGGGCTGAGCCGGCCGGGTGCGGACGTGCGGCGGGACCCTCGCACGATGCGGGTGCGAGGGTCCCGCCGGGACGCACGACAGCCGCCGTGGCGGTGTGGCGGTGTGGCGTTGTCAGAGGATGCGGACCGCGCCGGTGGGGGTGTCCCAGGACATGTCGCGCTGGACGACGCCCGTCGAGGAGTTCTGGGCGCCGATGAACTGTCCGCCGCCGATGTAGATGGCCACGTGGTACGCGCTGCCCGCGCTGCCCCAGTAGAGGATGTCGCCGGGCTGGAGGCTGCTCAGCGAGACCTGGGTGCCGGCGGTGGACTGCGGCTGGGAGGTGCGGGGGAGGGAGACGCCGGCCGAGGCGTAGGCCGCCTGGACGAGGCTGGAGCAGTCCCAGGCGTTCGGGCCGGTGGCGCCGAGGACGTAGGAGTCGCCGAGCTGGGACCGGGCGAAGGCGACCACGGCCGCCGCGCTGCCGCCGGCGGCCTCGGGGGCCGGTGCGGGGGTCGACTCGGTGGTCGCCGAGTTCGTGGACAGGGTGGTGCGCTCCGCCGCGCGGGAGGCCGCGGCCTGCTCCGCTTCGCGGGCCGCCGCCGCTTCCTCGGCTGCCTGGCGCTCGGCCTCGGCAGCCGCCTCGGCCGCTGCCTCTTCCTCGGCGCGCAGGTCGGCCGCCGTCTGCTGCGCGGCGGTGAAGGCGCGCTGTTCGGCGCGCAGGTGCTGCTGGCGCAGGCCGGTCAGGTCGGCGTACGCCTCGGTGGCCTGGGCCGCCTGGGTGCCCGCGGTGGAAAGGATCTCGTTGAGCGCGCGGAGTTCGGCGGTGGTCTCCACGGGGTCCTCGGCGGCGTTGGCGGGCGTGGCCGCGCCGGTGACGGCGACGGTGCCGACCACGCCGGAGAGGACTCCGCCGCGTATCAGAGTGCTGGCACGGGACGGCTTGCGGTGCCGGCCTCGGTAACGGATTGGGGACATGGACATCATCCGTACCAGTGATGTCCGGTTGTTCTCAATTGTTGTGGCGTGGGACACAGGTGCCGTACGCGAGGTTTTTAATGTGCCGTTGGTCCTTTTTGTTCCGCCTGAATGTGCCGGGGTGCGGGTTGGTTCGCGGGCTCTTGTGCTGGGCGTTGTCCGGAATGCCCCTTTGGCTAGCATGCGATGGGGCGGCGGGCAATCTGTCGCGGCGTCAGTTGTTACGTGCCGTGGCGTACGTCACGACCACCACTGGTCGTACGCCAGGCGAACGACCAGTGCCGTGACGACCACCAGCAGGACCGCGCGGATGAAGCCGCTGCCCCTCCGGAGCGCCATGTGGGCGCCGAGCCAGCCGCCCGCCATGTTGAACAGGGCCATGACGGCGGCCAGTTTCCACAGGATGGTGCCCTGGGCGGCGAAGCCCAGCAGGGCGCCGAGGTTTGTGCCGACGTTCACGACCTTGGCGGTCGCGGAGGCGGCGAGCATGTCCATGTGGAGGATCGCCACCAGGGATATGACCAGAAAGGTGCCGGTTCCCGGGCCGATCAGGCCGTCGTAGAAGGCCACCCCGACCCCGGCGACCGCGAGGGCCGACAAGCGGCGTCGGCGGGTGGCCTCGCGGGCCGCCGGCACTCTCCCGAAGTTCGGTTTCCAGACAACGAACGTCGCCACCCCCAGCAGGACGACCATGATCAACGGGCGCAGGACGTCCTTGTTCACTGCGGATGCGAACAGTGCGCCCCCGGTTGCGGAGAGGATCGCAAGGCCCGCCAGTCGCGCCGCCAGTCGCGCCGCCAGCCGCAGATCCACCGGAGCTTTGCGGGCATAGGTGACGGCCGCGATCGACGTGCCGGTGATCGCCACCGCCTTGTTGGTGCCGAGCGCGTACGTCGGAGCGTGGTTCGGGAGGCCGATGAGCAGGGCGGGGAGCAGGAGCAGACCGCCGCCGCCCACCACCGCGTCGATCCAGCCGGCGAGCGCGGCGGCGAGGCAGAGCAGGACGACGGTGGTCAGGGATATGTCGGGCACCGCTCGCCATTTACCAGATGACTGTCCCTGATGCGAATTTGCTTGTATGGCACAGGCAGTGGTAGAGGCACCGGCTTGTTTCGGGGCCCGGTTACTTCCCGATTTGGCGGGGCGTATCGGATTCGTCGCGTTGAGTGTCAGTGGAGTGGCTTACCTTGGGTTCGTCGCCTTCGTCGGGTGGGAGAGATCACAAACTTCGTCGGTGACCCAGTGTCGAAGGTCACAGGGTGCGGGCTTAGGATGCTCACCAGCCTTGTGAACTGACTCACATAGATCTGATCTTCATCGCTAGCAGTCGCCGTTGACTGGAAGGAGCGAGGTGCGGTGAACGCGTACGTTCCCATCCTCGTACTGGGGGCCCTCGGGGCCGGCTTCGTCGTGATGTCCCTGGTGCTCGCATCGATCGTCGGTCCCAAGCGCTACAACCGGGCCAAGCTGTCCGCGTACGAGTGCGGGGTGGAGCCGACACCCCAGCCGGCCGGCGGTGGCCGTTTCCCGGTGAAGTACTACCTGACGGCGATGCTCTTCATCATTTTCGACATCGAGATCGTCTTTCTCTATCCCTGGGCCGTGCACTTCGACGCACTGGGGATGTTCGGGCTCGCGCAGATGGCCGTCTTCGTCGGCCTCATCGGTGTCGCCTACGCCTATGACTGGCGCCGGGGAGGACTCGAATGGGACTGAGTTAGCCGGCGGAAGCCGGTGCGGGCCTGATACATGACAAACCCAGGAAGGGCGTTCCTATGGGTCTCGAAGACAAAATTCCCAGTGGATTCCTGCTGAGCACCGTTGAGCAGCTGGCCGGACTGTCGCGGAAGTCCTCGGTCTTTCCGGCCACGTTCGGCCTGGCCTGCTGTGCGATCGAGATGATGACGACCGGGGCCGGGCGCTATGACCTGGCCCGTTTTGGTATGGAGGTCTTCCGCGGCTCCCCGCGGCAGGCGGATCTGATGATCGTGGCCGGGCGGGTCAGCCAGAAGATGGCGCCGGTGCTGCGGCAGGTCTATGACCAGATGCCCAACCCCAAGTGGGTCATCTCCATGGGGGTGTGCGCCTCCTCGGGCGGGATGTTCAACAACTACGCGATCGTGCAGGGCGTCGACCATGTGGTGCCGGTCGACATCTACCTGCCGGGCTGCCCGCCGCGTCCGGAGATGCTGATGGACGCGATCTTGAAACTGCACCAGAAGATCCGTGAGGAGAAGCTCGGCGTCAACCGCGAGCAGGCCGCCCGGGAGGCGGAGGAAGCCGCGCTCAAGGCCCTTCCCACCATTGAGATGAAGGGGCTGCTGAGGTGAGCGACGCACGCCAGGCCGCCAGGCCGCAGTTGACATACATCCCGAACTTTCGCCTGGCGGGCGGAGAAGCGAACGGGGGCGTCCTGTGAGCGACGCACGCCAGGCCGCCAGGCCGCAGTTGACATACATCCCGAACTTTCGCCTGGCGGGCGGAGAAGCGAACGGGGGTGTGCGGTGAGCGACGCGAAGAACGGCGCGCACGAGCCGAGCGACAGTGAGCGCGCCGGCGGGGTGCCCGCCCCGCGGGGGAACACCGGGGAGACCATCGCCAGGCGGCGCGGGATGTTCGGCGCCAACAACGGCGGCGACACCTCCGGTTACAGCGGACTGCGGCGCACCGTACGGATGCCCGGGGCCTCGTCCCGGCCGTACGGGGGGTACTTCGACGAGGTCGCCGACGAACTGGAAGGGGCCCTGGAGGAGCAGAGCGTCGATCCGGGGACCGCGATCGAGAAGACCGTCGTCGACCGGGGAGAACTCACCTTCCACATCGCGCGGGAGTATCTGCCCCAGGTGGCGCGGATCCTGCGGGACGATCCCGCCCTGCGCTTCGAGCTGTGCACGGGCGTGAGCGGGGTGCACAACCCCGCCGACACGGACCGGGAACTGCACGCCGTCTACCACCTGCGGTCGATCACCCACACCCGGCTGATCCGGGTCGAGGTCTCCGTCCCCGACGCCGACCCGCACATCCCGTCCCTCGTCGACATCTATCCGACCAACGACTGGCACGAGCGCGAGACGTTCGACTTCTTCGGCATCGTCTTCGACGGCCACCCCGCGCTCACCCGGATCATGATGCCCGATGACTGGCAGGGCTTCCCGCAGCGCAAGGACTACCCGCTCGGCGGCATCCCCGTCGAGTACAAGGGCGCCCAGATTCCGGCTCCCGACCAGCGGAGGTCGTACAGCTGATGTCCACATCCCACACCACCCAGACCCCGCCCCGGGCGACGGCGTCGGCCGGGGCCCGGGAGACCACCGAGGGGACCGTCTACACCGTCAGCGGCGGCGACTGGGACGAGCTCGCCGAGGCCGCCGCGCGCCGTACCGACGACGAGAAGATCATCGTCAACATGGGTCCCCAGCACCCGTCCACCCACGGGGTGCTGCGGCTGATCCTGGAGATCGACGGCGAGACCGTCACCGAGGCGCGGGCCGGAATCGGCTATCTGCACACGGGTATCGAGAAGAACCTTGAATACCGGACGTGGACGCAGGGCACCACCTTCGTCACCCGGATGGATTATCTGACCCCCTTCTACAACGAGGCGGCCTACTGCCTCGGGGTCGAGAAGCTGCTCGGCATCACGGACGACATCCCGGACCGGGCCACCGTCATCCGGGTGCTCCTGATGGAGCTGAACCGGCTCTCCTCCCACCTGGTGGCCATCGCCACCGGCGGCATGGAGCTGGGCGCCACCACCGTGATGATCTACGGCTTCCGGGACCGCGAGCACTGCCTGGACATCTTCGAGCTGATCACCGGACTGCGGATGAACAGCGCGTACATCCGCCCCGGCGGCCTCGCCCAGGACCTGCCGCCCGGCGCCATCGAGCAGTTGCGGGACTTCATCCGCAAGATGAAGAAGAACCTGCCCGAGTACGACAAGCTCTGCTCCGGCAACCCCGTCTTCAAGGCCCGGCTGACCGACGTCGGTTACCTCGATCTCGCCGGCTGTCTCGCCCTCGGCGCCACCGGACCGATCCTGCGCTCCGCCGGGCTGCCGCACGACCTGCGCAAGTCCGACCCGTACTGCGGCTACGAGAGTTACGACTTCGAGGTGCCGACCACCGACACCTGCGACTCCATGGGCCGCTTCCTGCTGCGCCTGGAGGAGATGCACCAGTCACTCAAGATCATGGAGCAGTGCATCGACCGGCTTGAGCCGGGCCCGGTGATGGTCGGCGACAAGAAGATCGCCTGGCCCGCGCAGCTCGCCCTCGGACCGGACGGGCTCGGTAACTCGCTGGACCACATCCGCACCATCATGGGCACCTCCATGGAGGCCCTGATCCACCACTTCAAGCTGGTGACCGAGGGCTTCCGGGTACCCCCGGGGCAGGTCTACACGGCCGTGGAGTCCCCCAAGGGCGAACTCGGCGTGCACATGGTCAGCGACGGCGGCACCCGCCCCTACCGGGTCCACTTCCGCGACCCGTCCTTCACCAACCTCCAGGCGACCGCCGCGATGTGCGAGGGCGGCATGGTCGCCGACGTCATCGTCGCGGTGGCCTCCATCGACCCCGTGATGGGAGGAGTCGACCGATGACGGACGTCCAGCTGGGCATGCCCCAGCTCCCCGCCCCCGCCTACCCGGACGAGGTACGGGAGCGGCTGACCGCCGACGCGCGCGAGATCATCGGCCGCTACCCGGACTCGCGCTCCGCGCTGCTGCCGCTGCTGCACCTGGTGCAGTCCGAGGAGGGGTACGTCACCCGCACCGGCATGGGGTTCTGCGCCGATGTGCTGGAGCTGACCACCGCCGAGGTGACCGCCGTGGCCACCTTTTACTCCATGTACCGGCGCAAGCCGTCCGGCGACTACCAGGTCGGGGTCTGCACCAACACGCTGTGCGCGGTGCTCGGCGGCGACGCCATCTTCGCCGCGCTCCAGGAGCACCTGGAGCTGGGCAACGGGGAGACCACCGAGGACGGCAAGGTCACCCTGGAGCACATCGAGTGCAACGCGGCCTGCGACTTCGCCCCCGTGGTGATGATCAACTGGGAGTTCTTCGACAACCAGACCATCGAGTCCGCCAAACGGCTCGTCGATGATCTGCGGGCCGGCCGCAAGGTGCTGCCCACCCGGGGCGCGCCGCTGTGCGACTTCAAGAAGACCGCCCGCACCCTGGCCGGATTCCCCGACGAGCGGCCGGGCGCCACCGCCGCCGGCGGCAGCGCGGGCCCCGCCTCGCTGGCCGGGCTGCGACTGGCCAAGGGCGAGGCCGCCCCCGGCCGGGTGGTGCCCCAGCGGGGCGCCTCCCCGGCGGGCGAGCCGCCGCAGACACCGGCCGCCGACCCGCAGCACCCTGCCGGGCCGGCCGCCGAGGAGGGGGAGTGATGATCGTGAGCACCAATGACACCGCCCGCAGCGGTGGCCCCGAAAAGCTGCTCTCGCCCGTGCTGTCCGCCTTCTGGGACCAGCCCGACTCGTGGACGCTGGACACCTACCGGGCGCACGGCGGATACCGGGGCCTGCGCAAGGCCCTGGACATGGAGCCGGACGAGGTCATCGCCTACGTCAAGGACTCGGGGCTGCGCGGCCGGGGCGGGGCCGGATTCCCCACCGGCATGAAGTGGCAGTTCATCCCGCAGGGCGACGGCAAGCCGCACTATCTCGTGGTCAACGCGGACGAGTCCGAGCCTGGCACCTGCAAGGACATCCCGCTGCTGTACGCCAACCCGCATTCCCTCGTCGAGGGGATCATCATCGCCTGTTACGCCATTCGCTCCGCCCACGCCTTCATCTACCTGCGCGGTGAGGTGGTGCCCGTCCTGCGGCGGCTGCACGCGGCGGTGGCCGAGGCGTACGCGGCCGGGCTGGTCGGCAAGGACGCCCTCGGGCCGGGCAAGGACCTGGAGCTGACCGTGCACGCCGGCGCCGGCGCGTACATCTGCGGCGAGGAGACCGCGCTGCTCGACTCGCTGGAGGGGCGGCGCGGACAGCCCAGGCTGCGCCCGCCGTTCCCGGCGATCGAGGGCCTGTACGCCAGCCCCACCGTGGTCAACAACGTGGAGTCCATCGCCTCGGTGCCCGCGATCATGGACCGCGGCAAGGACTGGTTCAAGTCCATGGGGAGCGAGAAGTCCCCCGGCTTCACGCTCTACTCGCTCTCCGGGCACGTGGCCAGGCCCGGCCAGTACGAGGCGCCGCTGGGCATTACCCTGCGCGAACTGCTGGAGCTGAGCGGCGGGATGCGGCCCGGACACCGGCTCAAGTTCTGGACCCCGGGCGGCTCCTCCACCCCCATGTTCACCGACGAACACCTCGATGTGCCGCTGGACTACGAGGGGGTGGGCGCGGCCGGGTCGATGCTCGGCACCAAGGCGCTCCAGTGTTTCGACGAGACGACCTGTGTGGTGCGGGCCGTCACCCGCTGGACCGAGTTCTACGCGCACGAGTCCTGCGGCAAGTGCACTCCGTGCCGGGAGGGCACCTACTGGCTGGTGCAACTGCTGCGCGACATCGAGGCGGGCAAGGGCAGGCCCGGCGATCTCGACAAGCTCGCGGACATCGCCGACAACATCAACGGCAAGTCCTTCTGTGCCCTCGGGGATGGTGCGGCGTCGCCCATCTTCTCGTCGCTCAAGTACTTCCGCGCGGAGTACGAGCAGCACGTCACCGGGCGCGGCTGCCCCTTTGACCCCGCCAAGTCCACCGTCTGGGCGGACGACGACTCGAACGCATCCGTGGAGGTGAAGGCATGACGGTCACCACCGACGCCAAGACCGGTGGTGGTGGGCAGGCCGCCCGGCCGGCGGGGGAGGACCTGGTCTCCCTGACGATCGACGGCATCGGGATCTCGGTGCCCAAGGGCACCCTGGTGATCCGCGCCGCCGAACAACTCGGCATCGAGATCCCCCGGTTCTGCGACCATCCGGCGCTCGACCCGGCCGGCGCCTGCCGGCAGTGCATCGTCGAGGTCGAGGGCCAGCGCAAGCCGATGGCATCCTGCACCATCACCTGCACCGAGGGCATGGTCGTCAAGACCCAGCTGTCCTCGCCGGTCGCCAAGAAGGCGCAGCGCGGCGTGATGGAACTGCTGCTCATCAACCACCCGCTGGACTGCCCGGTCTGCGACAAGGGCGGCGAATGCCCGCTCCAGAACCAGGCGATGACCACCGGCGACCCGGAGAGCCGCTTCGAGGGCCGCAAGCGGACCTTCGAGAAGCCCGTCCCGATCTCCAGCCAGGTGCTGCTCGACCGCGAACGGTGCGTGCTGTGCGCGCGCTGCACCCGCTTCTCCAACCAGATCGCGGGCGACCCGATCATCGAGATGGTCGACCGGGGCGCCCTCCAGCAGGTCGGGATCGGCGAAGGCGACCCCTTCGAGTCGTACTTCTCCGGCAACACCATCCAGATCTGTCCGGTGGGGGCGCTCACCTCCGCCGCGTACCGCTTCCGCTCCCGGCCCTTCGACCTGGTGTCCTCGCCCGGCGTGTGCGAGCACTGCGCCGGCGGCTGCGGGATCCGCACCGACCACCGGCGCGGCAAGGTGATGCGCCGGCTGGCCGAGGAGAATCCCGAGGTCAACGAGGAGTGGATCTGCGACAAGGGGCGGTTCGGCTTCCGGTACGCGCAGCAGCGCGATCGGCTGACGATGCCGCTGGTGCGCAATGCCGGGACCGGGGAGCTGGAGCAGACCAGCTGGCCCGAGGCGCTGGAGGCGGCGGCCCGCGGGCTGGCCGGCCGGCGCGAGCACGGCGCGGCCGTGCTGACCGGCGGCCGGCTGACCGTCGAGGACGCCTACGCGTACGCCAAGTTCGCCCGCGTCGCGCTCCACACGAATGACGTGGACTTCCGGGCCCGGGTGCACAGCGCCGAGGAGGCGGCGTTCCTCGCCTCCCAGGTCGCCGGGCACGGCATCGACCTGGACGGCACCGAGGGGCTGAGCTTCACCGCCCTGGAGGCGGCGCCCACCGTCCTGCTGGTCGGCTTCGAGTCGGAGGAGGAGGCGCCCAGCGTCTTCCTGCGGCTGCGCAAGGCGCACCGCAAGCACGGGCAGCGGGTGTTCTCGCTGGCCACGCACGCCAGCCGGGGCCTGGCGAAGACCGGCGGCACGCTGCTGCCGGCCGCGCCCGGGACCGAGACCGCCTGGCTTGAGGCGTTGGCCAGTGGTACGGGGCTCGGCCCGGACGGCCGCGCGGCGCGCGAGGCGCTGGCCGCCGAGGGCGCGCTGATCGTGGTCGGCGAGCGGCTGGCCGGGGTCACCGGCGGGTTCACCGCCGCCGTGGCGCTGGCCGGGGCCGGCGGGGCCCGCCTGGTGTGGATGCCGCGCCGCTCCGGTGAGCGCGGCGCCATCGAGGCCGGCGCGCTGCCCGGGCTGCTGCCCGGCGGCCGGCCCGCCGACGACGCGCGGGCCCGCCGCGAGATCGCCGCCGCCTGGGGCGTCGCCGCGCTGCCGGACCGGGCCGGCAAGGACACCGGGCAGATCATCCAGGCCGCGGCGGCCGGCGAACTCGGCGCCCTGGTGGTCGGCGGGGTCGAGGTCGCGGACCTGCCCGATCCGGCGCTCGCCCGGCGGGCGCTCGACCGGATCGCCGCCGACGGCTTCCTGGTGTCGCTGGAACTGCGCCCCTCCGAGGTCAGCGACCGCGCCCACGTGGTGCTGCCGGTGGCGGCCGTCGTGGAGAAGGGCGGCACCTTCCTCAACTGGGAGGGCAGGGCGCGGCCGTTCGAGCCCGCCGTGAAACCCGACCAGATGACCCGGCGGCTCGTCCAGACCGACGCGCGCGCGCTCAACATGCTCGCCGACGCCATGGACATCCACCTCGGGCTGCCCGACCTGCCCACCATCCGGGCCGAGATCGACGGCCTTGAGCCATGGGCCGGCGACCTGCCGCTGGGCCCGACCGCCACCCCCGTGGAACTGCCGAGCCCCGCGCCGGGCGAGGCCGTCCTGGCCGGGCACCGGATGCTGCTCGACCAGGGCCTGTTGCAGCAGGGCGACGAGGCGCTGGCCGGCACCCGGCACGCCTCGGTGGCCCGGCTGTCCGCGGACACCGCCCGCGAGGCGGGCGTCAAGGACGGCGAGCCGCTGGCCGTCACCGGCCCGGCCGGCTCGGTGGTGCTGCCGCTGACCGTGACCGAGGAGATGCCCGACCGGGTGGTGTGGCTGCCGCTCAACTCGCTCGGCGGCGGCGCGTACCAGGATCTGGGCGCCGTGCCCGGCGCGGTGGTCACCATCGGCGCGGCCGTCGCCGAGGAGGTGAACGCCTGATGCGTACGACGACCCTCGCCCAGGAGGCGGATCTGTCGGTGTTCGGCGGTGACCCCTTCTGGCTGATCCTGCTCAAGGCGGTCTTCTGCTTCGCGTTCCTGATGCTGACGGTGCTGATCTGCATCGTCGGCGAGCGCAAGATCCTCGGCTGGATGCAGCTGCGGATCGGCCCCAACCGGCACGGCCCCTGGGGCATGCTCCAGTCGCTGGCCGACGGCATCAAACTGATGCTGAAGGAAGACATCATCGTCAAGGGCTCGGACAAGGTGCTGTACATCCTTGCCCCCGCCCTCGCCACGATCCCGGCGTTCATGGCGGTGGCGGTGATCCCGTTCGGGCCGGCCGACGACCCCGTGTCGATCTTCGGCACCCGCACCGCGATGCAGCTCACCGATCTGCCGGTGGCGCTGCTGTACGTGCTGGCCACCGGGGCGATCGCGGTGTACGGCACGGTGCTGGCCGGCTGGTCCTCCGGCTCCACCTACCCGCTGCTGGGCGGGGTGCGGGCCACGGCGCAGATCATCTCGTACGAGGTGGCCATGGGCCTCAGCTTCGCCGCGGTCTTCCTCTACTCCGGGTCGATGTCCACCTCGGCCATCGTGGAGGCGCAGAGCGACCGCTGGTTCATGGTGCTGCTGCCGGTGTCCTTCCTCATCTACATGATCGCGATGATCGGTGAGTCGCACCGGCCGCCGCTGGACATGCCGGAGTCCGAGGGCGACCTGGTCGGCGGGTATCTCACCGAGTACTCGTCCATCAAGTTCGCGTTCTTCATGATGTCCGAGTACATCCACATGGTCACCGTCTCCATGCTGATGGTCACCGTGTTCCTGGGCGGCTGGCGGGCCCCGGCGCCGCTGAGCTTCTGGGAGGGCGCCAACACCGGCTGGTGGCCGCTGCTGTGGTTCACCCTCAAGATGCTGGCCGTCATCTTCTTCTTCATCTGGGTGCGGGCCTCGCTGCCCCGGGTGCGCTACGACCAGTTCATGACGGTCGGCTGGAAGGTCCTCATCCCGGCCGCGCTGGTGTGGCTGATGCTGGTCGCCACCGTCCGCGCCATGCAGAACGAGGGCTACGGCTTCCGCGACATCGTGCTGTGGGTGGTCGGCGGCGTCATCTGCCTGCTGCTCATCTCCTTCGTGGTGGACATCTTCCGCGACCGGGCCGACGAACGGCGCGCGCGGGAGGAAGCCGACCGCGCCGAGGAGCCGTTCGACCCGATGGCGGGCGGCTTCCCCGTACCGCCGCTGCCCGGGCAGACCCTGCCACCGGTGCCGCGCCGGCCCTCCCGGGGGCCCACGGCGGGCGTCGCGGCGGCCGACAGCACGGATACCGAGGCAACCCGAGGAAAGGAGGGCGACCGTGCCTGAGTTCCGGAATCCCGTGGGCGGCTTCGGCGTGACCTTCAAGGCCATGTTCAAGAAGCGCCTCACCGAGCAGTACCCCGAGGAGAAGAAGCCCACCGCGCCGCGCTTCCACGGCCGGCACCAGCTCAACCGTCACCCCGACGGTCTGGAGAAGTGCATCGGCTGCGAGCTGTGCGCCTGGGCCTGTCCCGCCGACGCCATCTATGTGGAGGGCGCCGACAACACCGAGGAGGAGCGGTACTCCCCGGGGGAGCGGTACGGCCGGGTCTACCAGATCAACTATCTGCGCTGCATCCTGTGCGGGCTGTGCGTCGAGGCGTGCCCCACCCGGGCGCTGACCATGACGAACGAGTACGAGCTGGCCGACCGCACCCGCGCCTCGCTGATCTTCACCAAGGAAGAGCTGCTGGCCGGGCTCCAGGACGGCATGGTCGAATCGCCGCACGCCATCTACCCGGGCGCGGACGAGCAGACGTACTACCGGGGCGAGGTGAAGGCCGCGGCGCCCGGCACCGTACGGCAGGTCGCGCGGTCCAAGGGCGAGGACGCCCCAAGCTCTTCGAGCGAGGGATACCCCAGCCCGGCCGACGAGGACGACGCGCTGGCGGCGGCCACCCGGCTGCACGACCCGGCGGCGGACGCGGCGGACGGCTCGGAGGTCCGGGCATGAACGTCCTGACCACACTCGCGGCCGAGACCTCCACCTCCAGCGGGGAGGCGGTGCAGTTCTGGATCCTGGCCCCCATCGCGGTGGCCGGCGGTCTCGGCACGGTGCTGATGCGGCGCGCGGTGTACTCCGCGCTCTGCCTGGCCGGCACCATGATCATTCTGGCGCTGTTCTATCTCGCCAACGGCGCCTACTTCCTCGGCGTGGTGCAGATCGTCGTCTACACCGGCGCCGTGATGATGCTCTTCCTCTTCGTGCTGATGCTGGTCGGGGTGAGCGCCGCCGACTCCTTGAAGGAGACCCTCAAGGGGCAGCGGTGGCTGGCCGCCGGGCTCGGCCTGGGGCTCGGCATCCTGCTGATCGCCGGCATCGGGCAGGCGGCCGGCGGCTCCTTCACCGGGCTCGGCCAGGCCAACGCCGGCGGCAACGTCCAGGGCCTGGCCTCGCTGCTGTTCACCCGCTACGTGGTGGCCTTCGAGGTGACCGGCATCCTGCTGACCATCGCCGCCGTGGGCGCCACCATGCTCACCCACCGCGAGCGGATCGAACGCATCAAGACGCAGCGCGAGCAGTCGGTGGACCGGATCAAGAACGCCACCCACGTCCCGCCGCTGCCCGCGCCCGGCGTGTACGCCCGGCACAACGGGGTGGACATCCCCGGGCTGCTGCCCGACGGCACCCCCTCCGAGCTGAGCGTGAACGCCACCCTGCGTGGCCGCGGCCAGATCCGTGAGGTGCACCGCGAGGCGCTGCGCGATCTGACCGCGCTGGAGCAGCGGACCGCCACGTACCACGGGCAGCCCCGGCAGCAGGGCGTCAACGGCGGCGTCAACGGCACGAGCGTGGCGGCCGTCAACGGCGCCAAGGACAACCACGAGACCGGGGAGGAGAGCAAGTGAGCCCGGACAACTATCTCTACCTGGCGGCGCTGCTGTTCACCCTCGGCGCCTGCGGGGTGCTGCTGCGGCGGAACGCCATCGTCGTGTTCATGTGCATCGAACTGATGCTGAACGCCAGCAACCTCGCGCTGGTCGCGTTCTCCCGGATGCACGGCAATCTCGACGGCCAGATCCTGGCGTTCTTCGTCATGGTCGTCGCCGCCGCCGAGGTCGTGGTCGGGCTCGCGATCATCGTCATGGTCTACCGCTCCCGCCACTCGGCCTCGGTCGACGACGCCTCACTGATGAAGCTGTAAGGGGTAATACCAGTGGAGTCATTGATCGGACTGCTCGTCGCGGCACCGCTGCTCGGCGCGCTGGTGCTGCTCGTGGGCGGCCGGCGGCTGGACCGTATCGGCCACTGGCTCGGTACGGGCCTGGCCGCCGCGTCCTTCGTCCTCGCGGCGGTGCTGTTCTTCGAACTGCTCGGCAGGGCGGACGGCGACCGCACCCTGCACCAGCATCTGTTCAGCTGGATCCCGGTGGCCGGCTTCCAGGCCGACGTGGCCTTCCAGCTCGACCAGCTGTCGATGACGTTCGTGCTGCTCATCACCGGGGTCGGCTCGCTGATCCACGTGTACTCCGTCGGCTACATGGAGCACGACGTACGCCGGCGGCGGTTCTTCGGCTATCTCAACCTCTTCCTCGCCGCGATGCTGCTGCTGGTGCTGGCCGACAACTACCTGCTGCTGTACGCCGGCTGGGAGGGCGTGGGCCTGGCCTCGTACCTGCTGATCGGCTTCTGGCAGGACCGGCCGAGCGCGGCCACGGCGGCCAAGAAGGCGTTCATCGTCAACCGGGTCGGCGATGTGGGCCTGTCGATCGCCATCATGCTGATGTTCACCACCTTCGGCACCTTCACCTTCGGCCCGGTGCTCTCCAGCGCGACCGACACGAGCGAGGGCACCCTCACCGCCATCGGACTCATGCTGCTGCTGGCGGCCTGCGGCAAGTCGGCGCAGGTGCCGCTCCAGTCCTGGCTCGGTGACGCCATGGAGGGCCCGACCCCCGTCTCGGCGCTGATCCACGCGGCGACCATGGTCACCGCCGGCGTCTACCTGGTGGTGCGCTCCGGGGCGATCTTCAACGCGGCGCCCGACGCCCAGACCGTCGTCATCGTGGTCGGGGCCGTCACGCTCGTCTTCGGGGCGATCGTCGGTTGCGCCAAGGACGACATCAAGAAGGCGCTGGCCGGCTCGACGATGTCGCAGATCGGCTACATGATGCTGGCCGCCGGGCTCGGCCCGATCGGCTACGCCTTCGCGATCATGCACCTGGTGACGCACGGCTTCTTCAAGGCCGGTCTCTTCCTCGGCGCCGGGTCCGTGATGCACGGCATGAACGACGAGGTCGACATGCGCAAGTACGGGGGCCTGCGGAAGTACCTGCCGGTCACCTTCGTCACCTTCGGCCTCGCCTATCTGGCGATCATCGGCTTCCCGTATCTGTCCGGGTTCTTCTCCAAGGACGAGATCATCTACGCCGGGTTCGCCAAGGGCGGTACCCAGGGCTGGATCCTGGGCTCGGTGATGCTGCTCGGCGCGGCGCTCACCGCCTACTACATGACGCGGATCATGCTGCTGACGTTCTTCGGCGAGAAGCGCTGGCAGCCGGACGCCGCCGGGAAGCAGCCGCACCCGCACGAGTCGCCGCTGACCATGACGATCCCGATGATCGTGCTGGCGATCGGCTCGGTCGGGGCGGGCTTCGCGTTCAACCTGAACGAGTCCTTCGCGCACTGGCTGGAGCCGGTCACCGGTCTGGCACACGGCGATTCGCCGGTCGGGCACGGCACCGTGTCACTGGCCGCGACCGCCGTGATGGTGATCGGGGTCGGGGCCGCCTACCTCCAGTACGGGCGGCGGCCGGTGCCGGTGGTGGCACCGCGCGGCAGCTTCGTCACCCGGGCGGCGCGCCGCGATCTGTTCCAGGACGACTTCAACCACGCGGCGTTCGTCACCCCCGGCACCCATCTCACCCGGGGGCTGGTGTTTGTCGATCACAAGCTGGTGGACGGGGTCGTCAACGGGCTGGCCGCCGCCTTCGGCGGTCTGTCCGGGCGGCTGCGGCGGGTCCAGAACGGCTATGCCCGCAGTTACGCGGTCTCGATGTTCGGCGGTGCGGCGATCCTGATCGCCGTGACCCTGCTGATGAGGGCGGTCTGAGATGTCATTTCCCCTGCTGACGGCCACGGCCCTGGCCCCCGCCATCGGTGCGGTGGCCACGGCCGCGGTGCCCGCGGCGCGCCGAACCCTCGCCAAGTGGACGGCGCTGGGCTTCTCGGTGCTGACGGTGGCGTTCGCGGCGGCGGTGCTGCTGCGGTTCGACACCGCGCCGGGCGCAGACCGGTTTCAGCTGACCGAATCCCTCACCTGGATCAGGGACTTCGGGGTCCATTACGAGCTGGGCGTGGACGGCATCGGTGTCGCCATGATCGGGCTCACCGCGATCCTGATGCCGTTTCTGATCGGGGCGGGCTGGAACGACGCGGACCCGAGGGAGGGCGAGACACCGGCCGGCCGCCGGTGGCGGCCCACCCAGGGCTTCTTCGCGCTGATCCTGCTGGTCGAGGCGATGGTCATCATGTCCTTCGCCGCCACCGACATCTTCCTCTTCTACATCTTCTTCGAAGCGATGCTCATCCCGATGTACTTCCTCATCGGCGGCTTCGGCGACCGGGCCGGGGCCGGCGACGAGGAGGGGCAGGCGCGGCAGCGGTCGTACGCGGCCGTGAAGTTCCTGCTGTACAACCTGGCCGGCGGGCTGGTGATGCTGGCGGCGGTGGTCGGCCTGTGGGTGGCGACCAACGACCAGCTGGGGAACGGTACGTTCTCGCTGGCGGCGATCGCGGACGCCAAGGCGGCCGGTGAGCTGGCCTTCGGGACCGGCACCGAACGCTGGCTGTTCCTGGGCTTCTTCGTCGCCTTCGCGATCAAGGCCCCGCTGTGGCCGGTGCACACCTGGCTGCCCAACGCCATGGGCGAGTCGACCGCGCCGGTGGCCGTGCTCATCACGGCGGTCGTCGACAAGGTCGGCACCTTCGCGATGCTGCGGTTCTGTCTGGGGCTCTTCCCCGAGGCGAGCAACTGGGCGACGCCGGCGGTGATCGTCCTGGCACTGGTGTCCATCGTGTACGGGGCGCTGCTGGCGCTCGGCCAGCGGGACATGAAGCGGCTGATCGCGTACGCGTCGATCTCGCACTTCGGCTTCATCGTGCTGGGCATCTTCGTGATGACCAGCCAGGGCCACTCAGGCGCCACGCTCTACATGATCAACCACGGGATCGCGACCGCCGCGCTCATGCTGGTGGCGGGCTTCTTGATCTCGCGGCGCGGGTCGCGGCTCATCGCCGACTACGGCGGGGTGCAGAAGACCGCGCCGGTGCTGGCCGGCACCTTCCTGATCGGCGGCCTGGCCACCCTGTCGCTGCCGGGGCTCGGCCCGTTCGTCAGCGAGTTCCTGGTGCTGGTGGGCACGTTCAGCCGGTACCGGGCGGCCGGGATCATCGCCACCGCCGGCATCGTCCTGGCCGCGCTGTACGTCCTGGTGCTGTACCAGCGGACCATGACCGGGCCGGTGAAGGCGGGGCTGGAGAAGCTGCCCGATCTGCGGATGCGGGAGCTGGCGGTGGTGGCCCCGCTGATCGCGCTGCTGATCTTCCTCGGGGTGTATCCGAAGCCGGTCACCGACATCGTCAACCCGGCTGTTGAGCACACGCTGTCGGACGTCAACAAGACCGATCCGCAGCCGCAAGTGACCGTGACCGAAGCGGAGGCCGCCTCCCATGAATGATCTCCAGCTCCAGGCTCCCTCCATCGAATGGCTGGCGCTGCTGCCGAGCCTGATCGTGTTCGGGGTCGCCGTCATCGGGGTGCTGATCGAGGCGTTCGCGCCCCGGTCGGCCCGGTACGGCACCCAACTGGTGCTCACCACCCTGGGGTTCGCGGCAGCCTTCGCGGCGGTGGTGGGACTCGCGGCCGGCGGGCACGCCTCGGACAAGGCGCAGATCGCGGGCATGGGCTCGCTGGCGGTGGACGGCCCCGCGTTGTTCTTGCAGGGCGTGATCCTGCTGGTGGGGCTGCTGTCGGTGTTCCTGTTCGCCGAGCGGCGGCTCGAACCCGCCAAGCACGGGGCGCGGGTGGACTCGTTCGCCGCGCAGCCGGCGGCGGTGCCGGGCGGCGAGGCCGAGCAGGAGGCGGTGCGGGCCGGGCACATGACGACGGAGATCTTCCCGCTGCTGCTGTTCGCGGTCGGCGGCATGCTGATCTTCCCGGCGGCCAACGATCTGCTGGTGCTGTTCATCGCGCTGGAAGTGCTGTCGCTGCCGCTGTATCTGCTGTGCGCGCTGGCCCGCCGCAAGCGGCTGCTGTCGCAGGAGGCGGCGGTCAAGTACTTCCTGCTGGGCGCGTTCGCCTCGGCGTTCCTGCTGTTCGGGATCGCGCTGCTGTACGGGTACGCCGGGACCGTCACGTACGCCGGGATCGCGGATGTGATCAGCGGGGCGCCGGCCGCCATCGATCCGGGGCTCGCCTCGACGATGGGCAATGACGCGCTGCTGCTGATCGGCGGAGCGCTGGTGGTGATGGGCCTGCTGTTCAAGGTGGGCGCGGTGCCGTTCCACATGTGGACCCCCGATGTGTACCAGGGCGCCCCGACCCCGGTGACCGGCTTCATGGCGGCGGCGACCAAGGTGGCGGCGTTCGGCGCGCTGCTGCGGCTGCTGTACGTGGCGCTGGACGGCACCCGGTGGGACTGGGAGCCGGTGCTGTGGGGGGTCGCCATCGCGTCGATGGTGGCGGGTGCGGTCATCGCCATCACCCAGACCGATGTGAAGCGGCTGCTGGCGTACTCGTCGATCGCGCACGCCGGGTTCATCCTGGCGGGTGTGGTGGCGGTGAGCGAGGCCGGGGTGTCCTCGGTGCTGTTCTACCTGGCGGCGTACTCGTTCGTGACGCTGGGCGCGTTCGCCGTGGTCACGCTGGTACGGGACGCGGGCGGCGAGGCCACGCATCTGTCGAAGTGGGCCGGGCTCGGGCGGCGTTCGCCGCTGCTGGCCGGGGTCTTCGCGCTGTTCCTGCTGGCCTTCGCGGGCATTCCGCTGACGTCCGGGTTCGCGGGGAAGTTCGCGGTGTTCCGGGCGGCGGCGGATGCCGGGGCGATGGGGCTGGTCATCACGGGTGTGGCGGCGTCGGCGATCGCGGCGTTCTTCTATGTGCGGGTGATCGTGCTGATGTTCTTCAGCGAGCCGAAGGCGGACGGTCCTTCGGTGGTGATCCCGAGTCCGCTGACCTCGTCGGTGGTGGGGCTCGCGGCGGTGGTGACGCTGGTGCTGGGTGTCGCGCCGCAGTACTTCCTGGATCTGGCCGGTCAGGCCGGGGTGTTCGTCCTGCGGTAGGACGGCTGTCCGCCCGCCCGTCGTGACGGTGGCCGCCCCGGAGTCCGGGGCGGCCACCGTTGGGTTCGGGGCGGGATCAGAAGTCTTCCCAGGAGCTGAAGAAGTAGTAGTCGGCGCTGCGGTCCGCGTCCCGCCACTGGGCGGTGACCTTGTCGCTGCCGTTGAAGGAGAGGTCGACCCAGACGAGTTCGGCGTCGCCCTCCTCGCCGCACGACATCATCGTGTAGTAGTCGTAGGCGGGATCGGGAGAGTCGAAGAGGAGGCCGTAGCACTCCTCGGTGGTGTTGAGGTCGGCGTAGTCGGTGCGGGCGAGCCCGGTGGGGCTCTCGCTGGTGGACATGAAGCCGAAGGCCGTGTTGTCGGCGGCGGCCCACACCCCGTTGATGTCGGCGCCGGTCTCCGTCGTACCGCCCCCGCCCCCGCCTCCGCCTCCGCTCCCGTCGCGGTCCGGGGTCTCCACGGGGGATCCCGGGCTCTCCGGGATGTCGAAGTCGGCGAGATCCTCGGAGTCGATCAGCGGCTTGTCCCACCAGGAGCCGAGCCGGTCCATCATCTCGGCGGCGGCCTCATTGTCGGCCGTGGGCGGCGGGGTGCTCTCGTCGGCCTGCGGGCTGCCGAGGGTGTTGCCCCCGCCGCTCGAACAGCCGGAGGCGAGCAGCGCGGTGATCAGCACCGCTCCCGTTCCGACGGCCCGGGGCCAGGTCCGGGTCCGGGTCCAGGTGTGCATCGATGAGTCCCCCCTCATCCGTTGTGCTGGAACTCCATGGTGTCATGCGCATGGTCCGGAACCCTGGTGGGGTTCCGGACCATGCGGGGTGGAGCCTGGTGCACCGTCAGTTGTCGAGCTCCAGGTCCAGATCGTCCATGCCAGGTACATCGGGCATGTCGGGGAGGTCGGGGATGTCCGGCATGAAGTTGTCGAAATCACCCTTCTCGTAGACATGCGTCTCGCCGGACGTCCAGGCGACGGTCAGCTTGCCGCCGTCCAGGGTGACCGCGCCGGCCGAGAGTCCCGCGCAGTCCTCCATGACGAGATGACCGGCGGCGAAGGCGCCCACGCAGGACCGCCCTTCGGTGAGATCCGAGTAGGACGCGATCCCGCTCATGATGACCAGGATGCTGTCGTCGGCCTCGTAGCCGGTGAGCCAGGAGCCCTCGACATCGGCGGCGGTGAGACCGGAGTCCCCCGCACCCCCGTTGCCGTTGTCGTCGCTCCCGGCGTCCTCGGTGGGCTGCTCGCTCCGGCCGCCGTCGCCGGAACCGCTGTCGGTCTTGTCGTCGTCACTGCCGCCGCTGCTGCACGAGGTGAGCAGCAGCAGCGCCGCCGCGACGGCGGCGGGAGCGGCGAGCCGGAGTGCCTTGCGCATGGGAGATCCTCCTCGGGATCAGAAGTTGAGCACCTCGTCGAGCAGGGCTTCCAGCTCTTCGCCGTCGGTCCACTCGGTGCCCGCGAGGGCCTCTTCGATGCCGAGGCCCTCGATCTTGGTGTGGCTCTCGGTGCTTCCGTCGGCCCAGACGACATTGAGGGTGCCGCCCTCAAGAGCGACCTTGCCCTCGGTCCAGCTGCCGCCGTCGACGCAGGTGAGGGAGAGCGAGCCGTCCGACACGGTGCCGAAGCACTCGTCCACGTCGTCCAGGCCGGCGGCGGCGTAGGCCGTGGAGCCCTTGTCGCTGAAGATGAAGACCGGGGACTCGTCGTCCGCGTCGTTGGCCCACATGCCCACGAGGTCGGCGCCGGTGGGCACATCGCCGGCAGGTGCGTCGATGTCGGAGCCGGCGTCGGCGTCCGCGTCGGTCTCGCTGTCACCGCCGGTGGTGGACTCCTCCTGGGTGGAGTCGGTGCCCTTGGCGCCGTCGTCCTTGGAGTCGTCGTCGCTGCCGCAACCCGTCAGGATGAGAGCCGCCGCCGCGAGCGCCGCCGGAGCCGCGAGCCGTACTGCCTTGCGCATGTGTTCCCCTCAAGCTGTGAATGTGGAGGAACTTTATCCGGAGCCAACGACACTCCACGACGAAAAGGGCATGATCGGGAAATCGGTTACCGAGCTATTGCGTGGGCGCGTCCGCGCCGATACCTCACGGCAGCTCAAGGTCCATGTCCAGGTCGAACTCCGGCAGGTCGCCGAGGTTCCCCAGCTCGCCGAGGTCGATGTCGTCCAGCTCGAAGGTGAGGTCGTCCAGGCCGAGCTCGCCCAGGTCCACCCCTTCGAGCTCCAGATCGGCCAGCGCCACCTCCGGGCCGGTCAGCCTGGTGTACGTACGGGTGCCGGCCCCGCCCCAGTCGACGGTCAGCGCGGAGCCGTCCACCGTGGCCTCGCCGGCCGTGTACGCGTCGCCGCCGGCCGGGCAACCGAGCGCCAGGGACGTACCGTCCACCGTCCCGACACACACCTGACCGGTCTCCACCAGGGTGCCGACGCCCGCCACGATGTGCAGCAACTGGCCGTCGCCGCCCCAGGAACCGTCCAGGCCGGCCGCGTCCGGGTCCCGGGTGCCACCGGCGGTGGGCGACTCCTCGACGCGATCCGGCCCGTCCACGCCCTCACCACCACTGCCGCCGGCACCGCCGGACGTACAGCCGCCGATCAGCAGGACGGCGGCGATCGCCGCCGACGGGCCGGACACGCGTCGCATCACCATGTCCCCCTTATACCGCCCGCTCCGCGCCGGTTGCCCCGCGCGCCGGCTCGATCCGGCCGGTCACCTCGCCCAGCCCGATCCGGCCGCCCCCCGGCCCGGGCGCCCACGCGCTGATGGTGATCTCGTCGCCGTCGGCCAGGAAGGCCCGCTCGGCGCCGTCCGGCAGCCGCAGCGGCTCCGTGCCGCTCCACGTCAGCTCCAGCAGGCTGCCCCGCTGGCCCGGCTCCGGGCCCGACACCGTGCCGGAGGCGAACAGATCGCCGGTGCGCAGGCTCGCCCCGTTCACCGTGAGATGGGCCAGCTGCTGGGCGGCCGTCCAGTACATGGTGGCGAACGGCGGCTCGCTGATGAGGGTGCCGTTCAGCCGTACCGACAACCGCAGATCGAGCCCGTGCGGGCCCGCGCCGTCGCCGTCGCCGGCACCGTCACCGCCCGCGTCCGGGGCCGTGTCGTCCAGGTACGGCAGCAGCGGGTGGCTGCGCGGCGGCGGGGCCACCCAGGCGTGCTCCAGGGCGTCCAGCGGGGTGATCCAGGGCGACAGGGAGGTGGCGAAGGACTTGCCGAGGAACGGGCCCAGCGGTACGTACTCCCACGCCTGGATGTCCCGCGCCGACCAGTCGTTGAGCAGCGCCACGCCGAACACATGGTCACGGAAGGACGCCATCGGCACCGGGGTGCCGAGCGCGGACGGGGTACCGACGACGAAACCGACCTCCGCCTCGATGTCCAGCCGGCGGCTGGGCCCGAACTCCGGGGCGGCGGCCCCCGGCGGCCTGCGCTGGCCGTGCGGGCGGGCCACCGGCGTACCGGAGACCACGACCGTACCGGCGCGGCCGTGGTAACCGATCGGCAGATGCTTCCAGTTGGGGGTGAGCGCTTCCCCGTCCGGGCGGAAGATCCGGCCCACATTGGCGGCGTGGTGCTCGCTGGCGTAGAAGTCCACATAGTCGGCCACCTCGAAGGGCAGGTGGAAGACGGGCGCGGGGGATTCGGCGGCCGGGCGGAGGGGGAGAAGCAGCGGGGAAACGGTTTCCCGGTGCGCCGGGTTGCCGAGCCAGTCGCGCAGGGCGGCGCGTACGGACTGCCATACGGGCCGTCCGGCGGCCAGCAGCGGGCCCAGGGAGGGGGCCCGGAGCAGTGGAGCGTGGGGAGAGCCGAGGGCGCGGGCGGCGGCGCCGGCGTCCAGGACGTGGTCGCCGTACCGGACGCCGATCCGGCGCCGGGTGGGATCGCCGGGGTCGCCCGGGGTGCTGAACACTCCGTACGGCAAGTTGTCGAGACCGAAGAGTTCCTGGGGAGTGACGGCCATGTCGGCCATGCGGTGCCTCGCCTTCGAGGTCGTCGGTTACGGGGCGGGGAACAGCGTATGCCGGGCCGCTTGACGGGTACGCGCCGCTGATGGGGATGTGCCCGTGGTGATCCATTGGTGACCGGATACGCTGCCCAGGGACATGGCAACGGAGACAGGAGAACGCTCGTGACCGTCGTAGGTCCGTTCGGGGTGAGCGTGCGGGACCAGGCTCTGGAAGTGGACGTCCAGGCCGGTCTGGCGGCTGTCGAGGCGGGTCTGATAGAGGCCACGAAGAGCGATGTCCCCTTCATCACGGAGGCCGCTCAGCATCTGGTGCGGGCCGGGGGCAAGCGCTTCCGGCCGCTGCTGGTGATGCTGGCGGCGCGGTTCGGCGATCCCTACGCGCCGGGGGTCGTGCCGGCCGCGGTGGTGGTGGAGCTGACGCATCTGGCGACGCTGTACCACGACGACATCATGGACGAGGCGGAGGTGCGGCGCGGGGTGCCCAGCGCCAACGCCCGCTGGGACAACTCGGTGGCGGTGCTGACCGGGGACTTCCTCTTCTCCCGGGCGTCCACCCTGGTGGCCGACCTGGGGCCGGCGGCGGTACGCGTCCAGGCCGAGGCGTTCGAGCGGCTGGTGACGGGGCAGTTGCAGGAGACGGCGGGCCCCGGCGCGGGTGAGGACCCGGTGGCGCACTACCTGGATGTGATCGCCGGGAAGACCGGATCGCTGATCGCGGTGGCCGGGCGGTTCGGGGCGATGATGTCCGGCGCCGACGAGGATGTGGTCGATGTGGTCACGCAGTTCGGCGAACGGATCGGGATCGCCTTCCAACTGGCGGACGATGTGCTCGACATCGCCAGTGACGGGGGCGAGTCGGGGAAGACGCCGGGCACCGATCTGCGGGAGGGCGTACCGACGATGCCGGTGCTGCGGCTGCGGGAGATGGCCGAGCGGGGCGGTTCGGCGGCGGACCGGGAGCTGTGCGAGCTGATCGCCGGCGATCTGACCGACGACGGGCGGCACGCGGCGGCGCTGGCCGGACTGCGGACGCATCCGGCGCTTGAGGCGGCGAAGCGGGACACGCTGCGGTTCGCGGACGAGGCGCGAAGATGCCTGGGGCCGCTGCCGGATGGGCCGGCGAAGGCGTCGATGGCCGCGCTGTGCGATCTGGTGGCGGACCGTACGCGCTGATGACGTGAGGTGGGACCCGGGGAAGGGGCGGTGCGTGAGCGCCGCCCCTTTCGCCTGTCCGCAGGGGTGTCCGGGGTGTCCCCGTGGGGAGAACCCCTACGGGTTTCGGGCCTCGTGGGGTGGACGGTCTACTCCGCGGGGAGGAGACGGGAGCCTCCCGGCGAAGGATGTCGAAAGGCCCGCGCGCTGGTGCAATTGAGAGTGCTTGGGGTGACGGGGGACCGTTCGCCGTTCGCGGACAGATGGGGATGAGGGTGACATGGGACTGAACGCACGCGTGCGCAGGGTCGGACTGCCGGTGGCCGTGGTGGCGGGCGCCGCCGTGATCGGAGTGGGGGTGTGGCCGGCGATCGCCAGCGACGGGGCGCCGGATCTGCCGGAGCTGTCCGCCGAGGAACTGCTGGTGCGGATCGCGGAGTCCGAGACGACTCAGCTGTCGGGCACGGTGCGGATCCAGGCGGACCTGGGGCTGGGTGGCGTGGCCGATCTGGCGCGCGGCCTGGACGGGCCGGCGGGGCGGCTCGCCGATCTGGCGGGCGGCAGCAGCACGCTGCGGATCGCGGTGGACGGCCCGGACCGGCAGCGGCTGGCGCTGGTGGAGGGCACGACGGATGTCTTCGCGCTGATCCACCGGGGCGGGGAGGTGTGGGCGTACGACAGCGACAGCAAGATCGCCTATCGGGCCGAGGTGCCGCTGGACGCGGAGCGGGGGGCGCCGGGCGCGGCCGGGTTGGGCGTGGCGCCGCAGGTGACCCCGCAGGCGGCGGTGGAGCAACTGCTGGAGCGGGCCGGTGAGGTCGCCGAGGTGTCGGTGGACGGTACGGCGCGGGTGGCGGGGCGCAGCGCGTACCAGCTTCTGGTGGAGCCGAAGGAGGCGGCGGGCGCCGGCTCGCTGGAGTCGGCGCGGATCTCGGTGGACGCGGAGACGGGGGTGCCGCTGGCCGTGACGATGCGGGGGGCGGACGGGCCGCTGGTGGATCTGGCCTTCTCGCAGATCACCTACGGCCAGCCGGCGGGCGGCAGCTTCGACTTCACGCCGCCGCAGGACGCCACGGTGGTGGACATAGCGGCCGGTGATCCGCTGCCGGGCCTGCTGCCGGACGCGGTCCCGGACTTCCTGTCGGAGCTGCCGGCCCACTGACGGGGCCATTGACGGGGCCGGGCCGGGGCCCGGGGCCGGGCTGGGGCGGGGCCCGGAGGCGGTCAGGCGGCGCAGAAGATGTTGCCCTCGGGGTCGGTCAGCTGCCACCAGTGGCCGGCCATGCCCTGATCGACCTCACGGACCCGGGTGGCGCCCAGGGCTTCGAGGCGTTCGACGAGTTCGGTGAGCTTGCCGGGCTCGCCGTGGACGTCGAGGTGCAGCCGGTTCTTGCCGGCGGTCGGGGCATCGGCCTCCGGCACCTTCTGGAACAGGATGCGGCGCCCTTGGCCGATGCCGGTCGCCGGGTCGTACGGCTCCTCCGGGTGCCGTACGGCGGCCAGCCCCGCCCAGGCGCGCCTGCCGTGGTGCTCGGTGAGGGCGTCCTCGGTGATGTGTCCGGCGGCGAGCAGGCCGTCGATGAGGGCGCTGTTGTCCTCGACCAGATAACCGAGCGCCCCGGCCCAGAAGTCGGCGAGCCGGTGGGCGTCGGCGGCGTCGATGACGAGCTTCCAGTGCAGCGCGGAGGCCGGTGGCGTGGTCATGTAACCGTTTATAGTGGTTACATGGCTGGGAAGGCAACTCCACTCGGCATCCCGCTGCGCTCGGGCTCGGGGCTCTCGTACGTCTTCGACCCCGGTGCCCTCAGCCTTGAGCTGTTGGTGACCGGCGGCCCGGGATGGATGGCGCGCTACGAAGTGCTGCACGCTCCGGAGGACCTGCGGCGCTGGGTCGGGCAGTGTCGGCTGGACCCGACTCCGGGGGTGGCGATCGGCGCCGCCGACGTACGGTCGGCGCGGGCGCTGCGGGACGCGCTGTGGCGCATCGGCCTCGCCCGGGTCGCGGGAGAACCGGCGGCGGGTGCCGATCTGGCCACCCTCAACGCGGCGGCGGCGCGGCCACCCCTGGCGCCACTCATCGACGCGGAGGGAACGGCCGGCTGGGCCGGGCCGGCCACCGGCGGGCAGCTGCTGTCCACGGTGGCCCGGGACGTGATCGCCCTGTTGACCGGCCCGCACGCGGACCGGATCCGGATCTGCGCCGGGGAGAACTGCTCCCTGATGTACGTGGACACCTCCCGCCCCGGCCGCCGCCGCTGGTGCGCGATGGAGAACTGCGGCAACCGCCACAAGGTGCGGGCCCATCGGGCCCGTCGGGAGACGGACGAGACCGCCTACCTGCTGCGTTCACCGGCCCATGCCGGTCGCCTGTCGGCGTCGATCGCCGAGGCGGAGCCCGAACCGGGGGTGGACCGGCTGGGGGATTCCGTCAGCCACCCGTCTCGGCCGACGGCGTCCCCTCACCGGCCGCCGGCTCGTCGGGATGCGGCGGGATGAGCGGCCGGCCGCAGACGGCGTGGGTCCAGTGGACCTCGTCCATGTTCTCGTCGAACCCCCGCCCGGGCCCACGTCCCGGCCGCCCCACCGGAGCGCGCTGCGTCATCGCCCGCCACCTCCCTGCTCGGTGCCCGAAGTAGGGATTCCCGCCCGGGGGCACGGCGATGCCGCAAAGTGGCGGGCGGGGTGTGTCCTACCGTGGGTGCGCTCGTTGGTATGACCGTGAGGATGACACTTTCCCTTCCCGATGATGTCGGTGCGTTTCTGCGCTCGCACGACAATGCCTCGGCCTATGCCGCCGCCGTGCTGCGGCGAGCGATGATCGCCGAGCAGATCAAGAATCACCCGGTGCCGGACTGGAACGATGCCTTCGGCGTGGCCTCCCGTGAGACGTTCTGCGGGACGGATCGGTGAAAAGGGGCCATATCTACCGGGTGTCCCGTGCTGGGCAGGTCGTCGATGTGCTGGTGATCTCCGACGACCTGATCAACGAGCATGTCGGCGGCGCGACCGTGGTGCAGGTGTTTCCGTTCCACGAGCGCACACCGTCCATGCTGAGCGTGCCGGTCGAAGTACCGCTGAAGGGTTTTGTGGTCGCCGATCGCTTCAGTTCGTTCAGCGCGGGCTACTTCGGCGAGGATCTCGGAGCCATGGACGCCGCGTCGATGGAGGCTGTGGAGACCAACATCCGTACGGTGCTGGGGCTCTTCTAGTCCGGCAGCGCGAGGAGGCCGGCCAGGTAGTGCTCCAGGCGGGTCCGGAGGAGGGGCGGGGTGAGGTCCGTGCGGCCCAGGGCGTGCCAGGGGCCGGCGACCTTTTCCGCGTCGGGGGCGTAGGCCAGCGCGTCCAGCAGCCGCCAGTAGCGGCGGTCCCGCCCGGTGGGGGAGAGGGTGCCGCCGGCGTTCTCGTAGTGGGCGGGGAAGCGCAGGCCCGCTTCGGGGCCGTGCAGCAGGGCCAGCGCCGTGGCGCAGTGGGCCACGTCCAGGTCGGCCGGGCCCCAGGAGGTTTCCACCCAGTCGACGACCCCGCTGATGGTCGCGCCGCCGGCCGCGTCCCCGGCGAACAGCACATTGCCCGGGTGGAAGTCCCGGTGCAGAAACCGACCCCGGTACGGCGGTGGCTCGCGGTCGATGGCCGCGATCGCGTGCCGCCACACCTCGGGGCGGCCGGTGCGGTCCGGGCGCCGCACCCGGGCGGGGGTGGTCCACGGCTGGTACGTACGGGGCCGGTCCGCGTTCGGGACCGGGAGGCGGTGGATGCGGGCCAGCTGGCGGGCGAGTTCGGCGGCCCGGGCGTCCGCGCCGGCGTCGGTGAGGCGTACCGCGCCGGGCAGCAGGGTCATCAGCAGCGAGGGGTACGCGCAGTGCGCGGCCGTCGCGTCGACGGCCAGCAGCCGGGCGGCGGGGATGTCCGTACCGTCCAGCAGGGTCAGGACGCTCGCCTCGCGGCCGAGCAGGCCCGCCGCGTGCTGGAGGAAGAAGGTGTCGGTGAAGGTCCGCAGCACCAGCTGCCGCCCGGTGGTGGTGGTCAGCCGGCGGATCTCGGAGGTCCACCCCCCCGGCCAGCGGGGCCGCGGCGGTGATCCGTTCGCCGTCCGCCAGCTGTCGCTCCACCCAGTCCCGGGTCTGCTCGCGCATGCCCCGCAGGTTAGCCGGAGACGGCCTCGGTGGTGGTGGGGGCGGCGGTGGCCGCCGTGGTCGGGGTGTGGACGGCGACCGTGCGGCGGGTACGGCGGGCGGTGCGTACGGCGTCGAAGGTCAGCACGCACAGCGCCGCCCAGATCAGCAGGAAGCCGGCCCAGCGCTCCGGCGGCATCTCCTCGTGGAAGACCAGCAGGCCGAGCAGGAACATCATGGTCGGCGCGATGTACTGCATCATCCCGATGGTGGACAGCGGCAGCCGGACGGCGGCGGCGCCGAAGAAGATCAGCGGCAGGGCGGTGGCCACCCCGCTGGCGACCAGCAGCAGGGCCTGGCCGGGGCCGTCGGCGGTGAAGCTGGAGTCGCCCTGCGCGGTGAGGTAGATCAGATAGCCGAGGGCCGGCAGGAACTGGAAGGCGGTGTCCGCGCTGAACCCCTGGACGCCGTCCAGGGCGGTCTGCTTCTTCACCAGGCCGTAGGTGGCGAAGGAGAGGCTGAGCACGAGGGCGATCCACGGGACCTGGCCGTAGGCGAGGGACATCACCAGCACGGAGGTCAGTCCGATGCCGACCGCCACCCACTGGAGGCGGCGCAGCCGCTCGCCCAGCAGCAGCACGCCGGCGGCGATGGAGAGCAGCGGGTTGATGAAGTAGCCGAGGGAGGATTCCAGCACCCGGTCATTCGCGATGGCCCAGATGAACAGGCCCCAGTTGACCGAGATCAGCGAGGCGGACAGCGCCACCATCGCCAGCCGCTTGGGCTGCCGCAGCAGCTGGGGTATCCAGGACCAGCTGCGGACCACCGCGAGGATGATCAGCACGGTCGGCAGCGACCACACGATGCGGTGCGACAGGATCTCGAAGGCGCCGAGCTCCTCCAGCAGCCGCCAGTACAGCGGCAGCAGCCCCCACATCCCGAACGCCGCGAACCCGAAAGCCATCCCGGCCCGTCCCCCGCCTGCCCCTGAACTCACCGCTGCCTCCTTGTACGACATCAACACCCAAGAAGGTAGCGCCCGGCGGCGGCCATGTCATTCCCGTAGAAGCGCTACGGTCCTGACGGTCCCAGGCGTCGGCGAAGAGCAGTGAGGTCGATGTTGATGGGGAAGGGGCTGTCCAGCTTCAGCTGGTTGTGGTGGATACCGGTGAGCAGGTAGCTCTTGGTGGACGGATCCAGCTCGTAGACGTAGACGACGGGCCGTTCGTTGCCCAGATCATGCTCGACCCGCCAGAAATGCGGGATGCCCACAGCGGCGTACTTGGCCGGCTTCACGTCGCGATCGCGGGCAACCGAACTGTCAGAGACCACTTCGACCGCGAGCAGGATCTCGTCGGGCTGGTAGGTGCTCTGACGCAGTCCGGCGTCAGCGTCAGCGCGAGCGATCAGTACGTCCGGCTCCAGCCGGTTGTACCGGTCGAGGCGCACGGACATGTCCCTCAGCACGTCCCATTCCAGCGGCGCAGCCCTCTCCAGCTCCCGTTCCAGTAGCCGAATGGACAGCACATGGAATTTCAGCTGCGGACTCATAAAGACAAGGCTCCCGTCGATCAGCTCCGTGTGGGGAGGCAGATTCGGCAGCCGGTCCAGGTCCTCGGCGGTGTAGCCATCGACCGGGGGGCGTGGCCACTGGTACTCGGGCTCGTGCTCGACATTCATCACTGCTCCCATGAGCCAGATCCTCGCCGACGATTCCAGCGTACGCGCCAAAAGGGACGATCTCCCACTCGAATGTGTGAGCGGGAGATCGTCGGGTTGACGGATAAGCGCGGCCGGAGTCAGCCGGCGACGGTCCAGGTGTCGGTGCCCTGGAGGAGGGCGGAGAGGTCGCCCTTGCCCCTGCGGGTGACCGCCTCGTCCAACTGGTCCGCCATCAGGTCGTCGTACACCGGGCGCTCCACGCTGCGCAGCACGCCGATCGGGGTGTGGTGCAGGGTGTCCGGGTCCGCCAGCCGGGAGAGGGCGAAGGCCGTGGTGGGGGAGGGGGACGTCGCGTCGTGGACCAGGATCCGGGACGCGTTGTCCGGGGTGACCTCCCGTACCTCCACGTCGCCCGTGTCCACGTTCCGGAACACGCCCTTCGTGCCCAGGCCGTCCTCGCCCGGCAGGCCGAAGCGGATCGGCTCGCCGTGCTCCAGGCGGATCACCGCCTCCTGCGCCCGCTGCTTGTCCTTCAGGGCCTCGAAGGCGCCGTCGTTGAAGATGTTGCAGTTCTGGTAGATCTCGATCAGCGCCGAGCCCTTGTGGGCCGCCGCCGCCCGCAGCACCGAGGTGAGGTGCTTGCGGTCCGAGTCCACCGTCCTGGCCACGAACGACGCCTCGGCGCCCAGCGCCAGTGACACCGGGTTGAACGGGGTGTCCAGCGAGCCCATCGGGGTCGACTTGGTGATCTTCCCGGGCTCGGAGGTCGGGCTGTACTGGCCCTTCGTCAGACCGTAGATCCGGTTGTTGAACAACAGGATCTTCAGATTGACGTTGCGCCGCAGCGCGTGGATCAGATGGTTGCCGCCGATCGACAGCGCGTCGCCGTCGCCCGTGACCACCCACACCGACAGATCGCGCCGCGACGTCGCGAGCCCGGTGGCGATCGCCGGGGCGCGCCCGTGGATGGAGTGCATCCCGTACGTGTTCATGTAGTACGGGAAGCGGCTGGAGCAGCCGATGCCGGAGATGAAGGCGATGTTCTCCTTGGCCAGGCCCAGCTCGGGCATGAAGCCCTGCACGGCCGCCAGCACGGCGTAGTCACCGCAGCCGGGGCACCAGCGGACCTCCTGGTCCGACTTGAAGTCCTTCATCGACTGTTTGGCTTCGGCCTTGGGCACCAGTGACAGCGCTTCAGTGGTCATCGGCGGGGCCCCCTTCGGCCTCCAGGATGGCGTTCGCGAGCTGCTCCGCCTTGAACGGCAGCCCGGTCACCTGCGTGATGGAGTCGATCTCGACCAGATACCTGGCCTGTAGCAGCGAGGCGAGCTGGCCCAGGTTCATCTCCGGGACGACCACCCGGTCGTAGCCGCGCAGCACCTCGCCGAGATTCCCCGGGAAGGGGTTGAGATTGCGCAGGTGGGCCTGCGCCACCGTGCCGCCCGCCCGCCGGATGCGGCGCGCGGCGGCCGTGATCGGCCCGTACGTCGAGCCCCAGCCCAGGACGAGGGTGCGGGCCTCGCCGCTCGGGTCGTCCACCACGACATCCGGAACGGTGATCCCGTCGATCTTCGCCTGCCGGGTGCGCACCATGAACTCGTGGTTGGACGGCGAGTACGAGATGTTGCCCGTGCCGTCCTGCTTCTCGATGCCGCCGATGCGGTGTTCGAGCCCCGGGGTGCCCGGGATCGCCCACGGCCGCGCCAGCGTCTCGGGGTCGCGCTTGTACGGCCAGAAGACCTCGGTGCCGTCGTCCAGCGTGTGGTTCGGCCCGGTGGCGAACCGCACCCGCAGGTCGGGCAGTTCGGAGACCTCGGGGACCCGCCACGGCTCGGACCCGTTCGCCAGGTAGCCGTCGGAGAGCAGGAACACCGGCGTGCGGTACGTCAGCGCGATCCACGCCGCGTCGATTGCCGCCGTGAAGCAGTCCGCCGGGGTGGCCGGCGCCACGATCGGCACCGGGGCCTCGCCGTTGCGCCCGTACATCGCCTGGAGCAGGTCGGCCTGCTCGGTCTTGGTGGGCAGCCCGGTGGACGGGCCGCCGCGCTGGATGTCCACGATCAGCAGCGGCAGTTCGAGCGAGACGGCGAGCCCGATGGTCTCCGCCTTCAGCGCCACCCCGGGACCGGAGGTGGTGGTGACGCCCAGCGCCCCGCCGAAGGCCGCGCCGAGCGCGGCGCCGATGCCGGCGATCTCGTCCTCGGCCTGGAAGGTGCGCACGCCGAAGTTCTTGTGGCGGCTCAGCTCGTGCAGGATGTCGGAGGCCGGGGTGATCGGGTACGAGCCCAGGTACAGCGGCAGATCCGCCTGCTGGGCGGCGGCGATCAGCCCGTACGACAGCGCCAGGTTGCCCGAGATGTTGCGGTACGTACCGGCCGGGAAGGCGGAGGTGGCGGGGGCCACCTCGTACGACACCGCGAAGTCCTCGGTCGTCTCGCCGAAGTTCCAGCCGGCCCGGAACGCCGTGATGTTGGCCTCGGCGATCTCCGGGCGCTTGGCGAACTTCGCCCGCAGGAAGGTCTCGGTGCCCTCGGTCGGCCGGTGGTACATCCACGACAGCAGCCCGAGCGCGAACATGTTCTTGGAGCGGCCGGCTTCCTTGCGGGTCAGCTCGAAGCCCTTGAGCGCCTCGACCGTCAGGGTCGTCAGCGGCACCTGGTGGACGCTGTAGCCCTCCAGGGAGCCGTCCTCCAGCGGATTGGTGTCGTAGCCGACCTTCGCCATCGCCCGGCCGCCGAATTCATCGGTATTGACGATGATCTCCGCGCCGCGCGGCACATCCGCGATATTGGCCTTGAGCGCCGCCGGATTCATCGCCACCAGCACATTGGGGGCGTCGCCCGGGGTGAGGATGTCGTGATCCGCGAAATGCACCTGGAACGAGGACACCCCGGGCAGGGTGCCGGCGGGGGCCCGGATCTCGGCGGGAAAGTTCGGCAGCGTGGACAGATCGTTCCCGAAGGAAGCCGTCTCGGAGGTGAAACGGTCGCCCGTCAGCTGCATGCCGTCGCCGGAGTCGCCCGCGAAGCGGATGATCACCCGGTCCAGGCGCCTCACTTCCTTGGCGTCCGCGTTTCCGCGCTCCTGGCCGGACTGATCGACCTGATCGACCTGGCTGGTCACTGCTTGTAGCCCTCCTTGAGGCGGCCCTTGTCAGCCATCGTACGTGGGTAAGGATCGCCTTACTGAAGCTGATCACATCATGGACGACGGTTCCCGGCCGACCCGAGCCCCGCTCCGGGAGCTTCGGTGATCACCCTCCCCACACCAGCGTCGCAAGTCGGCTAGGAATTCAGATAGGTCAGAACTGCCAGAACCCGGCGGTGATCTGTGTCACTCTGCGCCAAACCGAGCTTCATGAAGATATTGCTCACATGCTTTTCTACCGCACCGTGACTGACCACCAACGCGGCGGCCACCGCCGAGTTCGTCCGCCCCTCCGCCATCAGTCCTAGGACCTCGCGCTCGCGCGGGGTCAGCGCCGCCAGCACATCCTGCTTGCGGCTGCGGCCCAGCAACTGCGCCACCACCTCCGGGTCCAGCGCCGTCCCGCCGCGCGCCACCCGCGTCACCGCCTCGGCGAACTCGCTCACATCCGCCACCCGGTCCTTCAGCAGATAACCCACCCCCCGGCTGGAACCGGCGATCAGCTCCGTCGCGTACTCCTCCTCCACATACTGCGAAAGGACGAGGACGCCAAGCTCCGGGAAGTCGGCGCGCAGCCGCACCGCCGCCCGTACCCCCTCATCGGTGTGGGTGGGCGGCATCCGCACATCGGCCACCACCACATCCGGCAGCTCGCCCCGGGCGGCGAGCTCGCGCACCACCGCCACCAGCGCCTCGCCGTCCCCGACCCCGGCCACCACCTCGTGGTCCCGGTCGGTCAGCAACCGGGTCAGCCCCTCCCTCAGCAGCACCGAATCCTCGGCGATGACCACCCGCACGCTCGTACCCCGTTCCCCGTTTCGCGTTCCGCTGACTGAACCGATGACCTCCCTCCCAGGATCTCACCGGTCGCGCCAGGGCAGCTCGGCGGTGACGGT
>NZ_JCAJZV010000021.1:0-51542 GCF_059510435.1 Streptomyces sp. NTD107
GGGAGGCATATCAAGGCGTGGGGCCCAGGGCATATGGGCCCCACGCTCCACCATTGCGCTTCATGGGAGCAGTGCATGGCACATGCAGAGAAGCGCGGCCGGTGGTGGCGAGTACGCTACCGGCTGCCGACGGGGAAGTTTGGGTCGGCCAGTGAGGATGATCACGGCAATCGCTTCCCGACCAAGAAACTGGCCCTGGAGTACGGGTCAAGCCTTGAGGCCGATGTGCGTCGGCGCACGTTCATCAGCCCCAGTGGCGGAAAGACCAAGTTCGGCGTATGGACCGAAAAGTGCATGACCTCCTGGGAATTGGAGGAGAGCAGCGAGGACACATACCGCTCGCGCCTCAACGCCGTCATTCTTCCCGAATGGAATGACTGGGAACTTCGGGACATCTCGCCCACTAGCTACATGAGCTGGCGAAAGGGGCTCGCAGCCAGGTACTCGAAGAACTACGTCAATAACGTCGAAGGCGTCATGCGCATGCTGCTGGATGACGCGGTTGAGGAAGGGCTGATCTCGGCGAACCCGATGCCTTCACTGAGGAAGCGTCGCCGGGGAAAGTATCAAGCGCCGCCAGAAGAAGACGACTACATCTACCCCACCCCCACACAGATCCTGCTCGCGTCCGAGAACGCCTTCATCGTGCGTGCCCTGGTCGGCAGGGTTATGGTCATCACCATGGGGTACACCGGCATGCGCATAGCGGAGATCGCCGGGCTTCGGCGCGAGTTCTGCTGGGTGGGGCCTGACCGTGACCCGTGGGACCAGCACATACGCGTGGAGTGGCAGGGGCACTGGAACGCGCGTGCCGGCGGTGGATTCCAGCTCCGGATGCCGAAGTACAGCTCCCGGCGGACGCTGATTCTCCCCCCGTTCCTCGGAACTCTGCTCCATCAGCTCCTGGAGAGCCACGACAGCGAATGGGCCTTCCCTACTGCTCGGCTACGGCCTCTCCGGGTCGATGATCAGTTCTATGGCCGCTTCTGGCATCCCATCATCGACGGGCATCCGGAACTCCCCCAGATCAAGGGCCGGCCCCACCGCGCCGAGCTGCTGACGGTAGAAGGCATCGAGGGGATGGTGCCCCACGGGACCCGGCATGGGCACCGGGTTTGGCTTGACGAAGACGGCATCTCGAAGGCCGCGATCGATGAGCGGATGGGCCACAAAGTCAGGAGCGGGGGACGCATGGACGGTCCGAGGACCTACCGGCATGTAACGCCGCGCATGCGCCTCCAGGCCGCTCGGGCCCTGGAACGACGGTGGCACAGGTCCATTAAAGAGCGGGAGAAGATGATCTCCCAGAAATCTCCCAATTGATCTTGAGGTCCCTGATGGTGCTCGCCACCCGAACGGGTGATGAGCACCATCAGGGGCGTGACCTGCATCTTTCAGCTCAGCGATGGTGTCACCGATGGAGCCTGCGTCACGCCTTCTTGGTCTCCCAGAAGATGGTGTCGATCTGGGCGATGTAGTCCAGGGCCTTCTGGCCGGTGGCCGGGTCGGTGGAGCCCTTGGCGGCGCTGAGGGCCTTCAGGGTCTCGTTGACCAGCTGGTGCAGCTCCGGGTACTTCTCGAAGTGCGGCGGCTTGAAGTAGTCGCTCCACAGCACCGAGATGTGGTGCTTGGCCAGCTCGGCCCGCTCCTCCTTGATGACGGTGGCGCGGGCGCGGAAGTGCGGGTCCTCGTTGGCCTGGTACTTCTCCTGTACGGCCTTGACGGATTCTGCCTCGATGCGCGCCTGGGCGGGGTCATAGACACCGCACGGCAGATCGCAGTGGGCACTGACCTTCACCTTGGGGGCGAAAAGGCGGGAGAGCATGGGGCCGTCCTTCCTCGTGATCGTCTTCTCGCGTGCGACATTACTCCGTGAGGGGCGGCATTTCTCGGTTGACCCCGGTCACCCGGCCCGGCTTACATCCAAAGTCCGATGCGAGCGGGCCAACCGGCCGACAGCGGCGGCCGGTCGAGCACAGGGAAGAGGCGGCGGCGCGATGGCGGAGCGGGCGCGGGGGCGTACGGGCGGGGCGGGGCGGATCGGCCTGGCCGAGGTGTACAACCCGTCGATGCTGCCCACGCTGCGCCCCGGCGACCAGCTGCTGCTGCGGTACGGGGCCCGGGTGCGGCCCGGCGATGTGGTGGTGCTGCGGCATCCGTTCCAGCACGATCTGCTGATCGTCAAGCGCGCGGTGGAGCGGCGCGGCGGTGGCTGGTGGGTGGTGGGGGACAACCCCGAGGTGACCAACGACAGCCGGGAGTTCGGCACGGTGCCGGATGATCTGCTGGTGGCGCGGGCGCTGTTGCGGCTGCGGTCGCCGCGCGGGCTTCAGCGTTCGCCGCTGGCGGCGCTGGTCTGGCTGCCCTCGGCGGTGCGTCCGCTCAGCTCGCGTTCGCGGCGTTTGCGGGCCCGGTAGGCGGCGACGTTGGCGCGGGTCGCACACCGGTCCGAACAGTACCGTTTGGAGCGGTTTGTTGACGTGTCGATATAGGCGTTGCGGCAGGGTTCCGCCTCGCAGATGCCGAGCCGGTCCACGCCCAGATCGGTGAGCTGGAAGGTCAGGCCCATGCAGGCGATCGCGGCGTAGCCGGCCGTGGCGTTGGAGGGGTGTTCGGCCAGGTGCAGATGCCACAGCGGACGGCCGGTGTCGTCGTTCCGGGCGTCGTGCCCGGAGATCTGGGGGCTGGCCGGGTACTCCAGCAGCAGGGCGTTCAGCAGATCCACCGCTCGTACCTCCTCACCCTCGGCGGCGGCGGTGAAGACGGCGCGCAGCCGGGTACGTACCGCCTTGAGGCGGGTGACATCGGCGTCACCGGCCCGGCGGGCGAGGGTCTGCATGGGGCCGAAGAGGGCGCGGACGGACTCCACCGAGGTGAGGGTGTCCTTGTTGCGCAGTGGCTCCTCGCTGTTGACCAGTCGCACCGCGAAGTCTGAGTAATAGGTCAGTTCCACTTGTGTTCCTTACTTGCGGCCCCTTAGGGTGACACTGTACTTGTAAGGGTCACAGATGGTGTGATCCATTACCAGGGGAGTGTCGCATGGTGTCCTGGGAACAGTGGCAGCAGAGTTGGGACCGGCAGCAGGAGTGGTACCTCCCGGACCGCGAGGAGCGGTTCCGGGTCATGCTGGACGGGGTCGAGGCCCTTACCGGCACCGAGCCGCGGGTCCTGGACCTGGCCTGCGGCACCGGCAGCATCAGCGCCCGGCTGCTGCGCCGCTTCCCCGGCGCCACCAGCACCGGCGTCGACCTCGATCCGGCTCTCCTCACTATCGCTCGCGGCTCCTTCGAGGGCGAGGACCGGATCGGCTTCGTCACCGCCGACCTGCGCGACCCGAAGTGGACCGCCGAACTGCCGTACGAGACGTACGACGCCGTTCTCACCTCCACCGCCCTGCACTGGCTGGATCCGGTGGCGCTGCGTGCCCTGTACGCACAGCTCGCCGATCTGCTGCGGACCGGCGGGGTGTTCATCAACGCCGACCACATGCCCAACCCCGACGCCCCGCGGATCAACGCCGCCGAACACGCCTTCACCCGCGCCCGGCAGGAGCGGGCCAGCGCGGCCGGGGCCAAGGACTGGCCGCAGTGGTGGACCGAGCTGGCCGCCGACCCGCAACTGGCGGACGTGGTGGCGCAGCGGTTCGCGATCTTCGGCAACCCGGCCGAGGCCGCCGGCGACCACGACGACGCCGGCGCCCACCCCATCGACTGGCACATCAAGACCCTGCGCGAGGTCGGCTTCGCCGAGGCCACCACGGCCTGGGCCTCCCTCACCGACGCGGCGGTGCTGGCCCTGCGGTAGCCCTTCCCCGGCAGGCCGCCACGGCGCAGACGCCCGGGGGCGGTGGGACCGTACCCGTACGACCCCACCACCCCCGGTCCGCTACCGCCGCGCCACGCCCTCCGCGCGGGCCGCTTCCGCGACCGCCGCCGCGACCGCGGGGGCCACCCGGGCGTCGAACGGCGAGGGGACCACCAGCGACGGTGACAGTTCGTCCGCCACCACGGCCGCCAGCGCCTCCGCCGCCGCGAGCTTCATGCCCTCCGTGATCCGCGCCGCCCGCACCTGGAGCGCGCCCGCGAAGATGCCGGGGAAGGCCAGCACATTGTTGATCTGATTGGGATAGTCGCTGCGCCCGGTGGCCACCACCGCCGCGTACCGCGCCGCCACCTCCGGGTGGATCTCCGGGGTCGGGTTGGCCATCGCGAAGACGAACGCGCCGGGCGCCATCCTCGCCACCGCCTCCTCCGGCACCGTCCCGCCGCTCACCCCGACGAACACGTCCGCGCCCGCCAGCGCGTCCGCGAGCGAACCCGACAGACCGGCCTTGTTCGTCGCCGCCGCCAGCTCCGCCTTCACTCCGGTGAGATCCGGCCGCCCGGCCGCCAGCACGCCCTTGCGGTCGCACAGCGCCACATCGCCGATCCCCGCGCCCAGCAGGATCCTGGCGATCGCCGCGCCCGCCGCGCCCGCGCCGGAGATCACCACCCGCAGCTCGGCCAGGCCGCGCCCGCTCAGCCGCGCCGCGTTCCGCAGCGCCGCCAGCGTCACCACCGCCGTACCGTGCTGGTCGTCGTGGAAGACCGGGATGTCGACGCGCTCCTGGAGCTTGCGCTCGATCTCGAAGCAGCGCGGTGCCGCGATGTCCTCCAGGTTGATGCCGCCGAACGACGGGGCGAGCCGGGCCACCGTCTCCACGATCTCGTCCACGTCCTGGGTGTCCAGCGCCAGCGGCACCGCGTCCACCCCGCCGAACTCCTTGAAGAGGATCGCCTTGCCCTCCATCACCGGCATCGAGGCGGCCGGCCCGATGTCGCCGAGCCCCAGCACCGCGCTGCCGTCGGTCACCACGGCCACCACCTGCGAGGTCCAGGTGTAGTCGTGCGCCAGCTCCGGCCGCTCCGCGATGGCCGCGCACACCGTGGCGACCCCCGGGGTGTACGCGAGCGACAGGTCGGCGGCGTCGCGCACCGGCACGGTGGAGGTGACGGCCATCTTGCCGCCCCGGTGCAGGGCGAAGACCGGGTCGAGCAGGCTGTCGACGGTGTCCGCGGCGGCGCTGTCGGTTGCGGTGCCGCCGCGAGGATTGATGATCTCCGATGTCACGAGAGTTGACCCCTTTTGCTGCCGGACTGCGTGTTCACGAGGGTTGGCCGCCTCCCGGTCGGGAAGCGGGCGGGCACCACGTCCGCGTCCCGGCGGGCGAGTGGCCGCCGTAGGGGACTGGCACGGACGCCGGACGCGCCGCACACGCGCCCAGGTCCCCGGGTGAGGGGTGTAACGGATCGTTCTACCTGATCGCGGGGGCCGTGCGCACGCCCGATCGTTGGCCACGGACCCGGTCCGCCCATCCTGGGTGACGGATCTCTCATCCGTGTTACGCGCAGGTCACAGGGCCACGGGTGTACGGCAGTTCGTCACTCCCGGTCACCGGTGCGGGATGTCCGTTATCCGATCGGGACGCAGAGGTGGACTCAACCTGACCTGTGGATGGCAGGATTCCTTCTCGTCTCTTGCACAAAAAGCGAACACAGTCGCGACACTCGAAGACGTGTGCCCGGCCTCGGATACTTCCGACCCCCCAGGAGGACCACGCCATGACCAGCCTCACCCGCCGCTCCCGCTGTACGGTCCTGGGAGCCTTCGCCGCCGCCGGCGTCCTGCTGCTGAGCGCCTGCGGTGACCAGACCGACGGGAACAAGGGTTCGGACGGATCGAGCGGCGGGGGCGGCGGCGGGGGCGGCGCCAACGCGGACGCGCCGCTGTACGACCTGCTGCCCGAGGCGATCCAGGAGGCGGGCGTGATCAAGGTCGGCTCCAACATCGACTACGCGCCGATCGAGTTCTTCGACGACAACGACCAGATCGCCGGCATCGACCCGGACATCGCCGCCGCGCTCGGCGAGGTCCTCGGCGTCGACCTCACCTTCAGCGACGGCACCTTCGACGGCCTGGTCCTGGGCCTCAACAACGGCCGCCACGACATCGTGATGTCGGCCATGACCGACACCAAGGACCGCCAGAACGGCATCAGCGAGGACGCCGAGGGCGGCGCCGACTTCGTCAACTACTTCAAGGCCGGCTCCGCCATCCTCGTCGCCAAGGGCAACCCCGAGGGCATCACCGGGGTGGGCGACCTGTGCGGGCTCACCGTGGCCGCCCAGCGCGGCACCGCGAACGAATACCTCCTGGACGACCAGCAGGAGAAGTGCGACGAGCCGATCAGCACGATGATCAACGAGACGGACTCCAACTCCATCACCGCCCTCCAGAGCGGTCGGGCCCAGGCCGTCATCACCGACTTCCCCGTCGCCCTCTACAACGAGCTGACGGCCGGCGACGGCGAGCTCTTCGAGGTGGTCGGCGACCAGATCGACGCCGCCCCGTACGGCATCGCCGTCAAGAAGGACAACACCCAGCTGCGCGACGCCATCCAGGCCGCCGTCCAGGAGATCATCGACAACGGCACCTATGGCGAGGTGCTGGCGAAGTGGAGCGCCGAGACCGGCGCCATCGACGAGGCCACCATCAACGCGGGTGAGTGACGAACCCGTGTCCCTCGATCTCGACAAGCAGCGGAGCGCGGGCGGCGCCGACGACGTCGCGCCCGAAGAGCTGAGGGCCATCCCGGTACGCCACTGGGGCCGCTGGCTGGGCGCGGCCCTGGTCATCGCGGTGCTCGGGCTGCTGGTGTGGGCCTTCGCCAACGCCAGGATCAACTGGAATGTGGTCGGCGACTACCTGACGTACCAGCGCATCATGGACGGCGCGCTCAACACCCTGTGGATCACGGTGTGCGCCATGGTGCTCGGCCTGGTGCTGGGGATGCTGCTGGCGGTCATGCGACTGTCGGACAATCCGGTGCTGTCATCGGTCGCCTACGGCTACATCTGGTTCTTCCGCGGCACCCCCGTACTGGTGCAGCTGATGCTCTGGTACAACCTCTCCTACATCTTCGACACGCTCAATCTCGGCTTCTACAAGAACGAGATGAACGACGTCATGACCCCGTTCCTGGCCGCCCTCCTGGGGCTCGGCCTGAACGAGGCCGCCTACATGGCGGAGATCGCCCGGGCCGGCATCAAGTCGGTGGACGGCGGCCAGACCGAGGCGGCGCAGGCGCTCGGCATGAACGGCGCCAAGACCATGCGGCGCATCGTGCTGCCGCAGGCGATGCGGGTGATCATCCCGCCGTCCGGCAACGAGTTCATCAACATGCTCAAGACGTCCTCGCTGGCGTCGGTGATCTACTTCGAGGAACTCTTCCGGGCCGGTGACACCATCAGCTCCCGCAACCTCGCGGTGATGGAGATGATGATGGTGGTGAGCGTCTGGTACCTGCTGCTGACCACGGTCTTCAGCATCGGCCAGTACTACCTGGAGCGGTACTACGCCAAGGGCACCGACCGCGAACAGCCGCCGACCCCGCTCCAGCGGATCGGCCGGCAGCTCACCTCCTTCCGTACCAAGAGCCGGGTGGGAGGCGAAACCATATGAGCGACACCACCGACACCACCGACACCACCGACACCACCGACGAGACCCTTCCGATGGTGAAGGCCGAACGCGTCCACAAGTCCTTCGGCGCGGTCGAGGTCCTCAAGGGCATCGACCTCCAGGTGCGGCGCGGCGAGGTGTTCTGCGTGGTCGGGCCGTCCGGCTCGGGCAAGTCGACCTTCCTGCGCTGCATCAACCACCTGGAGAAGATCAACGCCGGGCGGCTGTACGTGGACGGCGAGCTGGTCGGCTACCGGCAGCGCGGCAAGAAGCTGTACGAGATGCGCGAGCGCGAGGTGGCCGCCCAGCGCCGGGACATCGGCATGGTCTTCCAGCGGTTCAACCTCTTCCCGCACATGACCGCCGCCGAGAACGTCATGGAGGCTCCGGTCCAGGTCAAGCGCGTGGCCAGGGCCAAGGCCCGCGAGCGGGCCCAGGAACTGCTGGAGCGGGTGGGGCTCGGCGACCGCGCCGGTCACTATCCGGCGCAGCTGTCCGGCGGGCAGCAGCAGCGGGTGGCGATCGCACGGGCGCTGGCCATGGACCCCAAGCTCATGCTCTTCGACGAGCCGACCTCGGCGCTCGACCCCGAACTGGTCGGGGAGGTCCTGGACGTGATGCGCGGCCTCGCCGACGACGGCATGACCATGATCGTGGTCACCCACGAGATGGGCTTCGCCCGTGAGGTCAGCGACTCGCTGGTGTTCATGGACGAGGGCGTGGTCGTCGAATCCGGCAACCCCCGCGACGTCCTGACCAACCCCCGCCATGAACGCACCCAGGCGTTCCTCTCCAAGGTCCTCTGACGGCGCCGGCCGTCGCCGGCTACAGCGCGTGCCCGCCCGCCACCTGGATCACCTGCCCGGTGATCCAGGTGGCCTGCCGGGAGGCGAGGAACACCACCGCGTCGGCGATGTCCCAGGGCGTCCCGACCCGGCGCAGCGGGACGTCCGGCAGCTGACCGGCGAAGGCAGCGGCGGTCTGGCGCCCCGATGTTCCGGTGCGCCCCGGTGACCAGCACGACACGCCCCGCAAGCCCGGTATCGATCATGCGGCGCACCCTCCACCACCCACCGGCACGGCCGCAACCGGAGTTCAGGCGTACCGGGGGAGACCCGTGGTGGTGATCTTCATGCCGATGCCGCTCGGCTCGATGTCCTCGCCGTAGCGTCCGTGCAGCTTGCCCCGGTCCTCGCCGTCGCGGGGCACGGTGTACCGCGTCCAGCTGCCGTCGCCCATGGGCCGAGGGCGAACCCAGCACTGTCCCGTCGCACTTCCAGAGCCCCCGCACCACCGAAGTGTGCGGGGACGAGCAGTTCCCGTTCATCAGCCGCCCGCCCGAGTATCCGATGGCGACTGGCCACCGCTTGTTCCGGGGCCAGACAGGCGTTGCTGTTGCAGCAGGGATCGAGAATCTGGATCGGGCTGTGCAGCAGATCTCCGACGAAGACCGCCCGGTCGCTCCCGGAGGCGAGTCTCAGCACGGACGAGCCGGGAGTGTGGCCCGGCGCGGACTCCAGGGTGAGGTGTTCGTCAATACGGTGGAGGCCGTCCCACAGCACGGCCTGTCCAGCCCGGTGGATGGGCGCGACGCTGTCTTCGTAGATCAGGCGGTCGACTTCCCGCTCGCCGTTCCCGTACGCGTTGTCCGGACCGTAATGGAAGTCGTCCGCGGCCGGAATGAGGTACTGGGCGTTGGGGAACGCCGGTATCCACTGCCCGTCCGCGTCGACGGTGTTCCAGCCGACGTGATCGACATGGAGGTGGGTGTTGACGACGACGTCGACATCCCGCGGGCGAACACCGGCCCTCTCCAGAAGTCCGAGGAAATCACTCCGACCGTGGTGGAACGGCCCCATGCCCGGTCGCTCACGCCCGTGGCCCGCTCCGGTGTCGACGAGTACGGTCCGCCCGGCGCTGCGCAGCACCCAGCTCTGGAGCGCGAGCACCGCCAAGTCGCTGTCCGGCTCCCAGTGGTCCGGTGCCAGCCAGTCCTTGTTGTCCTTCCACAGCTCGTCGGCGGCTCCCGGGAACAGGCCGGAAGTGGGCAGGAACGGTGCCTGCCACTCCAGGACCCTGATGATCTCGACGTCCCCCAGCACCATGCTCCGCACGCTCTCGTTCTCGCTCGTCATATGTCTGACCCTAAGAAGGCCGAATGAGCTTCTCAATGCGTGTTCAGCTCAATGAGATACGCATCCGTCTCAAGCCATAGACGGGAGATACCTTGGTCGCATGGATGTGGTCAGCGACGCGATCTCTGTCGTGCACCTCGGGCACCCGCGGTCCCACCGGGTGCGGACGAGCGGGAGCTGGTGCGTGCGGCTGGACCAGTACGACGGAGCGGGCTTCCACGTCGTGCTGAAGGGCAGTTGCTGGTTGCTGACCGACAGCGGCGCCTCGGTGTCTCTCGGCGTGGGGGACGCGGTGCTGCTGCCCCATGGCACGGGCCATGTGATCGCCGATTCCCCGGTCGATGCGACGATCGCGGAGGAGCGGGCGGTGCCGTTCGAGCCATGGCTTGCGGAGACGGGGCCGGGAGCACGGCCCGATCGCGACGGGACGGAGATGCTCTGCGGGAAGTACTGGCTCGACTGCGGTCGCATGCACCCGCTCATGGCAGAGCTGCCCGAGGTCGTCCACCTTCCCAGCCGAGTGGGCACACACCTCGAACTCCGTGCCGCGATCGACCTGCTCGCCGGTGAGCTGGAGGAGGGCCGGCCCGGCTCCCGCGTCGCGCTCCCGAACCTGCTCGACCTGCTGCTCGTCTACATGATCCGCTCCTGGATGACCCAGACCACCGACGGAGCCTGGCCCGTAGCACTGGGCGACCCGGTGACGGCCGCCGCCCTGCGGGCGCTGCACTCGAACCCGGGCGCCCCGTGGAGCAACGACCGCCTGGCAGCGGAGGCGGGCGTCTCCCGACCCACCCTGGCGCGCCGGTTCACCACCTTGATCGGCCGCCCTCCGATGGCCTACCTCACCTGGTGGCGGGTGATCCTTGCCGCCACTCTGCTCCGCGACACCCCGGACACCCTGGCCACCATCGCCGGCCGGGTCGGCTACGGCAGCCCGTACGCACTCTCCCACGCCTTCGAGAGGGAGTTCGGCACGACACCGGGGCGGTATCGGGCCCAGACCGCAGGTCGATCCACTTCCGCCGCAGGCCCTCAACCGACGTCAGAACAGACTGACATCGCAGACCCGGTGAGGCGGCGGCGGAGAAGCTGAGCCCGGTCGGGCCCGGTCGGGCCCGGGCTCTGCGGGCCGCGCACCTTTGTCGGCAAGGCGATCAAGGGGCTCAGGCCGCACGGGTAGTCGCCCAGACCTCCTTCGGGGGCGCGTCGTGCGGGGTCAGCTGGCCGGTCTTCGTCCAGTTCCAGGACTGGTACGCGGTGCGGGCCGTCGCGTCGCCCGGCTCCAGGAGGGCCACCGCCACCTGCGGGGTGGCGCGGGCCAGCAGGTCGGTCAGCAGCCGGGTGGCCACCCGTTCGCGGCGGCGGGCCGGGGTCACCATCAGTTCGGCCACCACGAAGACCTGCCGGGAGCCGGCCAGCTCGTCGATCTCGGCGGGCACGTCCTGGAACTCCTGCCACCACGCGGACTCCCGTTCCACCCGGAAGCCGTACGCGGCGCCCACCAGCGCGGGGTCGCTGGCCAGCACGAGGTCGAAGTCCTCCTGCTGGACGTCGTGGTCGGTCAGCCGCCGGATGAACTCCTGCCGCTCCAGCGGCTGGTCCCCGAACGGGTCCCGGTACGCCGCACCGTGGATGTCGGCGATCTGCTCGCGCTGGGACTCCGCCTGCCACCGGCTGAGTCGCCGCAGAAAGACCATGCCCATCTGTGCCTCCCCGAACTCCCCTGGGCCTCCTGGACGGAGGCGACCTCTCATCGTCCCACCGAAGTGCCCCCGTACGGAACGCCCGGGCGATAGCGTTGACCTCATGTTTGCCGCCTATGCCGCCCGCGCGGATGCCGAAGAGCCCCTGTCCGCCCTGGAGCTGGGGGAGCGGCCCGACCCCGAGGTGCCGCCGGGCTGGACGGTGGTACGGGTGCGGGCCGCTTCGCTCAATCATCACGATCTGTGGTCGCTGCGCGGCGTGGGGCTGGGGGTGGACGCGCTGCCGATGATCCTGGGCTGCGACGGTGCCGGGATCGACGAGCACGGCGCCGAGGTGGTGGTGTACCCGGTGATCGGCGGGGCGCGCCGCACGCTGCTGTCGGAGAAGTACCAGGGCACCTTCGCGGAGCGGGTGGCGGTCCCGGCCGGCAATGTGCTGCCCAAGCCGCCCGAGCTGTCCTTCGAGGAGGCCGCCGCGCTGCCGACGGCCTGGCTGACCGCGTACCGGATGCTGTTCACCAAGGCGGGGGTACGGCCCGGGGACAGCGTGCTGGTGCAGGGTGCGGGCGGCGGGGTGGCGACCGCCGCGATCGTGCTGGGGGCCGCGGCCGGGCTGCGGATCTTTGTCACCGGGCGCGAGGAGCGCAAGCGGCGCCGGGCGCTGGAGCTGGGCGCGGAGGCGGTGTTCGAGCCGGGCGGCCGGCTGCCGCACCGGATGGACGCCGTACTGGAGACGGTCGGCGCCGCGACCTGGTCGCACTCGGTGAAGTCACTGCGGCCGGGCGGCACGCTGGTGGTCTCCGGCACCACCACCGGGCCCAATCCGCCGGCCGCCGAGTTGCAGCGGATCTTCTTCCTGGAGCTGACGGTGGCCGGCACCACCATGGGCACCAGGGAGGAGTTGGCGGGGCTGCTCAGCTTCTGTGCGGCCAAGGGGGTGCGCCCGGTCATCGATACGGTGCTGCCGCTGGACCGGGCCCGGGAGGGGTTCGCGCGGATGGCGGCCGGCGACCTCTACGGGAAGATCGTCTTCACCGTCTGAGCCGGTGAGCGGGTGAGCCGGTGAGCGGGCGCTCCGGTCTCAGCCCGCGGTCTGCATCGCCGCGCTGAGCCGCGCGTTGGCCATCCGCATGTGCTCGGCCATCGCGCGGTCGGCGGCCTCCGGGTCGCGGTCGCGGATGGCCTTCAGCACGGCGTCGTGCTCGCACAGCGTTCCGCTGACGGTGCCCTCGATGTCGCTGACCCGCTCCATCCACACCTGGAGCAGCGCCCGGATGCTGTGCAGGATGTCGCTGAGCACGGTGTTCCCGGCGATCCGGGCGGTCTCCAGGTGGAAGGCGATGTCCGCCTCGATGAACGCCTTGGCGTCGCCGCCCGCGTCCCGCATGTGCTGGAGGTGTTCCTCCAGAGCGGCCACGTCCGCGTCCGAGGTGCGCTGCGCGGCGAGCCGGGCGGAGACGGCCTCCATGTGGGTGCGTACCTCGACGAGGTCGCGGGTGCGTCGCTGGCCCAGCATCAGGCCCCAGTTGATGGCGCGCGGCAGGAACTCCGAGGTGCCTTCGCGGACGTAGGAGCCGGAGCCGGGCCGTATCTCGATGATGCCCAGGACGTCCAGCGCGGAGAGCGCGCCGCGCACGCTGGAGCGGGCCACGCCCAGTGCCTCGGCCAGCTGGCGTTCGGCGGGCAGCCGGGTGCCGGGTCTGATGTCCCCCGAGGTGAGGTGGTCGAGCAGCCGCTTGGCGACCTCGCTGACGGAGGACTCGCGCACCACGGGGCGCAGGAGCTGGGCCAAGTCGGTGGCGGTGGCGGCGGGCTGCTGATCGGACTGGGTGGTCACGCAGACCAGTACACCAGATGGACGGCGTGACCAGCCACGGTCGCAATCCATCTGAAATGTTCAGCAGAACGTCAAGTGATGACATACAGGCTGTTATGTGACATTCATCACGCCAATGAATTGGTGACCAATTTACCAGTTGCGGCTTAGCGTGTCCGCAGTCCGGCAGCGAGCCTCCGCTCATGGCACTGCCGGAAGGACCCACCCGGACGGAGTTGTCCGGCGAGCCGAGGAGTCACCATGGGTGCTGACGCCCACACCACGCCAGTGGAGAGATCCGCGATCAAGAAGATCTCGATCCGTCTGGTGCCCTTCGTGGCACTGATGTTCTTCGTGAACTATCTGGACCGCACGGCCATATCCTTCGCCGAGCCCAACGGCATGGGCGACGACCTGGCCCTGACCGCCGCCCAGTTCGGCTTCGCGTCCGGGATCTTCTTCCTCGGCTACATCGTGCTGGAAGTGCCCAGCAACATGGCCCTGCACCGCTACGGCGCCCGCCGCTGGCTGGCTCGGATCATGGTCACCTGGGGCATCGTCTCCCTGCTGTTCACCTGGGTGGACAGCACCGGCGAGCTCTACGTGCTGCGCTTCCTGCTGGGCGTCGCCGAAGCCGGCTTCTTCCCCGGCGCGATCCTCTTCCTCAGCCAGTGGGTGCCGGGACGCCACCGCACCAAGATCCTCGGGCTCTTCTACCTCGCCCAGCCGCTCACCACGGTCCTCGGCGCCCCGCTCGCCGGCTGGCTCATCGGCCACCACGGGCTGTTCGGCCTGGAGGGCTGGCGGGTGATGTTCCTGTTCGTGTCGATCCCCGCCATCGTGCTCGGCATCGTCGCCTGGTTCTACCTCAGCGACCGGCCCGCCGACGCCAAGTGGCTCACCCCCGCCGAGCAGGAGTGGCTGACCGCCAAGCTCGCCGAGGAGAGCGAGGGCAAGACCGGCGCCAGGACCAGCCACGGCAAGGACGCCCTCAAGGCCGCCTTCGGCAACGCCCGCGTGTGGGTCCTCGGCCTCGTCTACTTCGGCTTCATCTACGGCCTGTACGCGCTGGCCTTCTTCCTGCCGACGATCATCAGCGGCTTCCAGGAGCAGTACGACACCACCTTCTCCGTCATGGACAAGGCATGGATCACCGCCATCCCGTACCTGCCCGCCGCCATCGTCCTGTTCTTCTGGACCCGGCACGCCACCAAGAACGGCACCCGCACCTGGCACATCGCCGGGCCCGCCATCGTCGGCGGCATCTCCATCCCGCTCGCCCTCTACATGGGCTCGCCGGCCGCCACCATCGCGGTGATCACCATCACCGCCTGCTCGATCTTCGCCGCGCTGCCCGTCTTCTGGTCGGTGCCCTCCCGGTTCCTCACCGGAGCCGCCGCCGCGGCCGGCATCGCGCTGATCAACACGATGGGCAACATCGCCGGCTTCGGCGCCAGCTACTTCACCGGCTGGATCCGCGACTGGACCGGCAGCTACTACGCGTCCCTGTACGTCGTCGGCTTCTTCATGCTGCTGTCCGCCGTACTGATCATCTCCCTCGCCGCCCGCGACAGCCGCACCACCGGCCAGGTGGACGGCGGCGGGGACAGCGGCGGCGACCGTCAGCCCGTGGAGGCCGCCCGATGACCCGCCTGTTCAACGACCCCGCCGCCTTCGCGGACGAAGCCCTGGCCGGCTTCGTCGCGGCACACCGCCGCTGGGTACGCCCGGTGACGGGCGGGGTGGTCCGCGCCGGGGGCACCCCGGCCGGACAGGTCGCGGTCGTCATCGGCGGCGGCTCCGGCCACTACCCGGCCTTCTCCGGCCTGGTCGGCCCGGGCCTGGCACACGGCGCGGCAGTCGGCAACGTCTTCGCCTCGCCCTCCGCCCAGCAGATCCGCACCGTGGCCAAAGCGGCGCACGGCGGCGCCGGAGTGCTGCTGATGTACGGCAACTACGCCGGGGACGTCCTGCACTTCGGGCAGGCCGCCGGCCGGCTGACCGCCGAGGGGGTGCCCGCCGTGACCTTCGCCGTCACCGACGACATCTCCAGCGCCCCGTCCACCGAGAGCGCCAAACGGCGCGGCATCGCCGGCGATCTGCCGGTCTTCAAGGCGGCGGCAGCCGCCGCCGAGGCCGGTCTTTCGCTGGACGAGGTACTCGCGGTCGCCGCGCACGCCAACTCCCGTACCCGCTCCTTCGGCATCGCCTTCTCCGGCTGTACGCTGCCGGGCGCCGGCGAGCCGCTGTTCACCGTCCCGCAGGGCCGGATGGCGGTCGGCCTCGGCATCCACGGCGAGCCCGGCATCGGCGAGGAGGCGCTGCCCAGCGCCGACCGGGCCGCCGAACTGCTGGTGTCCTCGCTGCTGAACGAACTCCCCGAGGGGGTCACCGCGCCCCGTGGACAGCGCGCGGCCGTCATCCTCAACGGGCTCGGCTCGGTGAAGTACGAAGAGCTGTTCGTCGTCTACCGGCGGGTCGCCGAACTGCTCGACGAGGCCGGCGTCACCGCCGTGGAGCCCGAGGTCGGCGAACTCGTCACCAGCTTCGACATGGCCGGGGTCTCCCTCACCCTCACCTGGCTCGACGACCGGCTCGAAGAGCTGTGGACCGCGCCCGCCGACACCCCCGCCTACCGCAAGGGCGCCGTCACCACCCCGGCCCCGGCCGGGGCGGCGGTGGCCGACGAGACACCCGAGACCGCGGCCGTCCTCCCCGAAGGCACCCCCGCCTCCCAGCAGGTGGCCGCGACCGCCGCCGCCGCGCTGCGCGTCATCGCCGCCACCGTCCGCGAGCACGCCGAAGAACTCGGCCGCATCGACGCGGTGGCCGGCGACGGCGACCACGGCATCGGCATGCTCCGCGGCGCCACCGCCGCCGACGCCGCCGCCCGTACCGCACACGGCGCGGGCGCGGGCGCCGGCACCGTACTGCACCAGGCCGCCGACGCCTGGGCCGACCGGGCCGGCGGCACCTCGGGCGCCCTGTGGGGCACCATCCTGCACGCGCTCGGCGACGCCCTCGGCGACCGCGACCGGCCCACCGCCACCGCCGTCGCCGCCGGCGTCACCCGCGCCGCCGACGAGGTACGCCGCATCGGCGGCGCCCAGGTCGGCGACAAGACCATGGTCGACGTGCTGGTGCCGTTCGCCGCCACCCTCACCGCCGAGACCGGAACCGGCCACCGGCTCGCCACCGCCTGGGACCACGCCGCCACCGCCGCCACCACGGCCGCCGCCGCCACCGCCGACCTGCTGCCCCAGATGGGCCGGGCCCGCCCGCACGCCGAGAAGTCGCTGGGCACCCCCGACGCCGGCGCCCACTCGCTCGCCCTGATCGTCCGCGCCGCGCACGGCGTGCTGTCCGACACCACCGAGGAAAACTGAGATGACCGACCAGCTCCGTATCGTCATCGGCTGCGACGACGCCGGCTACCAGTACAAGGAAGCCCTCAAGAAGGACCTGGAGGCGTCCGGCCTCGTCGCCTCGGTCACCGACGTGGGCGTCGACGCCGACGGACACACCGCCTACCCCACCATCGCCATAGCCGCCGCCGAGATCGTCGCCCGCGGCGACGCCGACCGCGCCCTGCTGGTGTGCGGCACCGGCCTCGGCGTGGCCATCGCCGCCAACAAGGTCAAGGGCATCCGCGCCGTCACCGCGCACGACTCCTTCTCCGTCGAGCGCGCCGTGCTGTCCAACAACGCCCAGGTCCTCACCTTCGGCCAGCGCGTCATCGGCCTCGAACTCGCCCGCCGGCTCGCCCGCGAATGGCTCACCTACCGCTTCGACACCACCTCGGCGTCGGCCGGCAAGGTCCAGCTCATGTGCGACTACGAGGACGCCTGATGCCCACGCCGACCCCTGACGCGCCCGTGCTGCTGGGGGTGAGCCTGAAGATGTACTTCGGCCACCGCCAGACACTGCGCTGGGCCGAACAGGTCGCCGCACTCGCCGCCCGCCACCCCGTCACCACCGGCGGCGCCGCCAGGCTCTTCGTGCTGCCCGCCTTCCCCGCCATCGTGCCGGTCGCCGACCTGCTGGCCGGCAGCGGCGTCGCGGTCGGCGCCCAGGACATCGCCACCGAGGACAGCGGCCCGTACACCGGCGAGGTCGGCGGCCCCTCGCTCGCCGAGATCGGCTGCCGCTACGCGGAGGTCGGCCACGCCGAACGCCGACGGCTGTACGGCGAGGGCGACACCGTGGTGGCCGCCAAGACCGCCGCCGCGCTGCGCAACGGCCTCACCCCCGTCCTGTGCGTCGGCGAACGCGACCGGGTGGCCCCCGAGGAGGCCGCCCGCCGCACCGTCGCCGAGACCCAGCGACTGCTGCACGGACTCAGCGGCGCCGTCACCGTCGCGTACGAGCCGCAGTGGGCCATCGGCGCCCCCGAACCGGCCTCGGCCGCGCACATCACCGCCGTGTGCGCCGCGCTGCGCGGCTGGCTGGACACCCAGCCCCGGCACGCCGGCTCCACCGTCATCTACGGCGGCAGCGCGGGACCCGGCCTGCTGACCCGCATCGCCCCCGCCGCCGGCGGCCTCTTCCTGGGCCGCTTCGCCCACGACGTCGCCGCCATCGAGACCATCCTCGACGAACTGGCGGTGGCGTGATGGCGTACGGCATCAGCACCTACGCGTACTTCTGGCGGATCTCCCAGCGCGCCCCGCGCCCGCTGACCCTCCCCGAGATGCTCGCCGACACCAAGGCGCTGGGCGGGCAGGTCTTCCAGATCTGCGACTACCCGCTCATCGAGGGGTACGACGCCGCCCGGCTCGCCGACCTGCGGGCCACCGCCGACGACCTGGGCCTGGTCCTGGAACTCGGCACCCGCGGGGTGCGCACCGCACACCTGCTGCGCTACCTGGAGATCGCCGAAGCGCTCGGCGTCACCCTGGTGCGTTCCATGCTCAACACCGCCGACCACCGGCCCACCACCGACGAGGCCGTGGCCCTGCTGGACCCCGCCGTCCAGCGGTACGCGGACGCCGGCGTCACGCTCGGCCTGGAGACGTACGAGCAGGTCTCCACCGACGACCTGCTGACCGTGGTGCGCGGCGTGGACCGCCCCCAGCTGGGCGTCGTCCTGGACCCCGGCAACAGCGTGGCCCGCCTGGAACGCCCCGCCGACGTCGTGGCGGCCACCGCCCCGTACGTCGTCAACATCCACGTCAAGGACTTCTCCTTCACCCGCCGCGACGGCTGGGTCGGCTTCACCTACGCCGGCTGCCCGCTCGGCGAGGGACTCCTGGACTACGACGGCATGATCGCCGCCGTGTCGCCGCACCAGCGCGGCATCAATCAGATCGTCGAACACTGGCTCCCCTGGCAGGACGAGGGCTACGACGCCACCGCCCGCCTGGAGGACCAGTGGACCCGGCACAGCATCACCACCCTTCTGAGGAGCGCGTCATGAGCACCGAGACCACCGTCCGTACCGTCGCCGTCGTCGGGGCCGCCGGCAAGATGGGCCAGCGCGTCTCCAACAACCTCGTCAACAGCGACTTCCGGGTGCTGTTCAGCGAGGCGTCCCCCAAGGGCCAGGAGCTCATCAAGAGCCTGGGCCGCGAGCTGACCGAGTCCGCCGACGCCGCCGCGCAGGCCGACGTCGTCATCCTCGCCGTGCCGGACGTCGTCCTCGGCGCGGTCTCCGCCGAACTCGTCCCCCTCATGAAGCCCGGCACCGTCGTCCTCACCCTGGACCCGGCCGCCGCCTACGCCGGACTGCTGCACGAGCGCGCCGACATCCACTACGCCTGCGCGCACCCCTGCCACCCCTCCGTCTTCCTGGAGCGCACCACCAAGGAGGAGTGGCAGGACACCTTCGGCGGGATCGCCGCGCCGCAGGAGGTCGTCGCCGCGTACGAGGGCGGGGACGCCGCCAAGCAGGAGCTGGCCGAGGCCGTCATCCGCGTCATGTACGCGCCGGTCGTGGACGTGCACTGGGTGACGGTCAAGCAGCTCGCTGTCCTGGAGCCGACCCTGGTGGAGACCATCGCCTGCATGGTGGGCGCGCTGCTCACCGAGGCGCTGCACGAGACCGTGCACACCGTCGGCGTACCCGAGAAGGCCGCCCGCGCCATGCTGCTGGGCCACACCCAGGTGGCGCTGGCCAACACCCTCAAGGGCTCCAACCCGTTCTCGGACGCCTGCCTGATCGCCATGGACTACGGCCGCGAGTCGATCGTCCGCGACGACTGGAAGAAGGTCTTCGAGGACGAGGAGCTGGACAAGGTCATCACGCGGATGCTCAAGATCAAGGAAATCAAGCGCTGATGAGTGACGGGTTCACCTGGTCCGAGCTGGACCGCCGGGCGGTGGACACCGCCCGTATCCTGGCCGCCGACGCGGTGCAGCACGCCGGCCACGGCCACCCCGGTACGGCGATGACGCTGGCCCCGGCCGCGTACACCCTCTTCCAGAAGGTGATGCGGCACGACCCGGCCGACCCCGCGTGGGCGGGCCGCGACCGGTTCGTATTGTCAGCGGGCCATTCCTCCCTCACCCTCTACATCCAGCTGTACCTGGCCGGTTTCGGCCTGGAGCTGGATGACCTGAAGGCGTTCCGCCGCCATGGCTCGAAGACCCCGGGGCACCCGGAGTACGGGCACACGGCGGGCGTGGAGACCACCACCGGCCCGCTGGGCCAGGGGGTCGCCAACGCGGTCGGGATGGCGATGGCGGCGCGGTACGAGCGCGGCCTGTTCGACCCGCAGGCGCCGGTGGGAGCCTCCCCGTTCGACCACTTCATCTACGCCGTCGCCGGCGACGGCTGCCTCCAGGAGGGCATCGCCGCGGAGGCGTCCTCGCTGGCCGGGCACCAGAAGCTCGGCAATCTGATCCTGCTGTGGGACGACAACCACATCTCGATCGAGGGCGACACCGTCACCGCCGTCTCCGAGGACACCGAGCAGCGGTACGCCTCCTACGGCTGGCACGTCCAGCGGGTCGCGCCGAAGGAGAACGGCGACCTCGACCCGGCGGCCCTGTACGCGGCGATCCGCGCGGCGCAGGCCGTCACCGACCGGCCCTCGTTCATCGCCCTCCGGTCGGTCATCGCCTGGCCGGCCCCGAACGCGCAGAACACCGAGGCCGCGCACGGCTCGGCGCTGGGCGCGGAGGAGGTCGCCGCCACCAAGCGCGTACTGGGCCTGGACCCCGAGCGCTCCTTCGAGGTCGCCGACGAGGTGATCGCGCACGCGCGCGGCGCCGTGGCGCGGGGCCGCGAGCAGCGGCTGGCCTGGGAGAAGGACCTCGCGGCGTGGCGCACGGCGCAGCCCGCGCGGGCTGCGGAGTTCGACCGCATCACGGCCGGCGAACTGCCCGCGGGCTGGGAGCAGTCACTGCCCGCCTTCGAAACCGGCGGCAACGTCGCGACCCGGGCGGCATCGGGCGCCGTACTGAAGGCGCTCGGCGCGGTCATCCCCGAACTGTGGGGCGGCTCCGCCGACCTGGCCGGCTCCAACAACACCACCATCGACGCGGGCTCCTCCTTCCTCCCCGCGGGCAACCCGCTGCCGGAGGCCGACCCGTACGGCCGCACCATCCACTTCGGCATCCGCGAACACGCCATGGCGGCCGAGCTGAACGGCATCGCGCTGCACGGCAACACCCGCGCGTACGGCGGCACCTTCCTGGTGTTCTCCGACTACATGCGCAACGCGGTACGGATGTCGGCGCTCATGGGGCTGCCGGTCACCTATGTGTGGACGCACGACTCCATCGGCCTCGGCGAGGACGGCCCCACCCACCAGCCGGTGGAACACCTCGCCTCACTGCGCGCCATCCCCGGGCTGAACGTGGTCCGCCCGGCGGACGCCAACGAGACGGCGATCGCCTGGCGTGAGGCCCTGCGCCGCCGCACCCCGCACGGCCTGGCGCTGAGCCGGCAGGGCCTGCCGGTGTACGACCGGAACGAGGACGCGTCGCGCGGCGGTTACGTGCACACCGAGGCGAGCGGCGGCACGCCGCAGGTGGTGCTGATCGCCACCGGCTCCGAGGTCCGGCTCGCGGTGGCCGCCCGCGAGGTGCTCCAGGCCGAGGGCGCCCCCACCCGCGTGGTGTCGATGCCGTGCGTGGAGTGGTTCGACGAACAGGACCGTTCCTACCGGGATACGGTGCTGCCGCCCACGGTACGGGCCAGGGTCGCGGTCGAGGCCGGCATCGCCCTGACCTGGCACCGGTTCACGGGCGACGCGGGCCGGATCGTCTCCCTGGAACACTTCGGCGCCTCGGCGGACGGCGCCGTGCTCTTCCGGGAGTACGGCTTCACGGCGGAGGCGATAGCCGAGGCGGCCCGGCAGTCACTGGCCGACTCCCGCTGAACCCCGGGCGTCCGCGCAGGCCCCCTCGCCGCGCGGGCGCCCGGTCCCACCGGAGGGCCCACGTTCTCGCGCGTCGGCTCGCGGCCCGGCCCGACGCGGAACGGGCTCACCAGCCGGTCCCTGTTCGTTACGGCAGACCCGCCACCGCCGTCCCCGTGGCCGGGACGCGGCACCGGTCCCCCGACCGTGCGCCGCGCGCGAGCCTGGACCCGGCCGGCCGGGTCCGTGCGGGCTCACGGTCGCAGCCGGGGCGGGATGGCTTCTCGCAGGGCCACGGCGCGCGGGTCGGTGAAGTCGGGCAGCAGGGTGGCCGCCCGGGCCAGATGGGTGGTGGCCGTGTCGGGGGTCGTGTCCGCCAGCGCGACCAGGGACACCGCCTCGTGCCAGCGGTCACCGAGCCTCCGGTGGACCGTGGCGGCCCGGCGGAGGAAGTCGGCGGCTTCCTTCTCCCGTCCCATCGCCCGGTAGGTCTGCCCGGCACTGTGCCAGGCCATCGCCTCGCGGCTGCGGTTCCCCTGCCGACGGTGCAGCGCTGCCGCGTGCTGGCAGGACTCCAGCGCCGCCGTGAACGCTCCGCCGGCCCGTTGCGCGTCGGCCAGGGCGATCAGCCAGTACGCCTCAAGGACCCGGTCCCGGAGATCCAGTGCGAGTTCCACCGCTTCCCTGGCCAGCGCCAACGCCTCAGCAGCCCGCCCCTGTTCCCCCCGCACCGCGCTCAGAATCCGCAACGCGTTCCCCACACTCGCCCGCGCTCCCAGCGCCCGATGAGCGGCGAGCGCCTCGGTCGCGTCCTGGGCAGCCGACTCCAGCAGGCCGGCCGCCAGTCGCGCGCTGGCGCGGTTCGACAGCGCGGTGGCCGCCCAGCGGCGGTCGCCGAGCTGCCGGAAGTGGGCCGCCGCCCGCGCGAAGTGCTCCTCGGCCGCTTCGAGCCGCCTGCCGCGCAGATGCAGGAGGCCCAGCAGGTTCACCGACATCGCCGTCCCGGCACGGTCACCCGTCTCCTGGCGGATCGCCAGTGCCTGCTGGTGGAATTCCAGCCCCTCGGTGAGCAGGTTGACATCCGCGCTGCTGATGCCGAGCCGCTCCAGCAGGCCGGCCTCCCCGGCCCGGTCGCCGGCCCGGCGGGCCGCCTCCAGGCCGGTCCTGCCCACCGGAAGCCAATCCTGTACCGGTTCGGAGGGCGGCTTCGCCTCCCACCAGACATGGGCCAGCCGCCATGCCGCCTCGTCCTCACCCGCCGCTGCGGCTGCTCGTACCAGGGCCGGCACACTGGTGCCCTCCCGCTCCGACCAGTCCACCGCCCGGTCGTAATCGGCGAAGGCCGAAGGCCGGACACCGTCAACGGGCGGCGGCAGCGCGAGCGGGGCGGCCGGCGGGCTGGTCCACGGCCGGACCGCGTCGGCCGTGTGCAGATACCAGCTCAGCAGCCGCCGCAGCGCCTGGCGCCGCTCCTCCTCGTCCTCGTCGTGCTGGACCTGGTCGACGGCATAGGCGCGCAGCAGATCGTGAAACCCGTAGCGATCGGGCGCCGACTGCTCCAGCAGATGCGCGCTCACCAGGACATCCAGCAGCTGCCGCGCCCTGCGCTCGCCGAGCGCGGCCAGCGCCGTGGCCGCGCCGACGCCGAAATCCGGGCCGGGGTGCAGCCCCAGCATCCGGAAGAGCCGGGCGGCATCGGCGGACAGCGCCCGGTAGGACCACGCGAAGACGGTGCGTACCGCCTCGGCGCCCTCCTCGTCGCTGGTGCTCAGGGCGTCCCACAGCGCCGACTCGTCGCGCAGCTCGGCGATCAGGTCCTCCAGGCGCAGAAACGGGTGCGTGGCGGCACGTTCGGCGGCGATACGCAGGGCGAGCGGCAGGTGGACGCACAGCCGGGCCAGTTCGGCCAGCTGGTCCGCGTCGTCCGCCGGCCGGAAATCAGCGGTCACCGCACGCAGTAACGCCACGGCCTCCTCCTGGGGCAGTGTGCCCAGAGTGAGCCGCCGGGCCCCGTCCCGTATGGCCAGGCCGGAGAGCCGCTCCCGGCTGGTCACCACCGCCAGTGACCGCTCACCGCCCGGCAGCAGGGGACGCACCTGGGCCGCGCTCACCGCGTTGTCGAGCACCACCAGGACCCGCCGGTCGGCCAGCAGGGACCGGTAGAGATCGGTGGCGGCTTCCTCATCGGCGGGGACGTCACGGGGGGCGACGCCGAGCGCCACCAGGAAACGGCGCAGGGCCTCGTACGCGGTGACGGGCTCGCGCAGGTCGTAGCCGCGCAGATTGATGTACAGCTGACCGTCCGGGAAACGGTCCCTGACGCAGTGTGCCCAGCGCAGCGCCAGCGAGGTCTTGCCCGCCCCGGCCGTACCGGCGATCACACACACGGAGACCACCAGCGAGGCGCCCTCGCCGGTGTCATCGGCCGGCAGGATCGCGTTCAGCTGTTCGAGCTCCGCGCGCCGGTTGACGAAGTCTCGTACATCTGCCGGAAGTTGCCGGGGGATCCGGCGGCCGGGGCCATCCTCGTGTGCCGCCCCGCCGGGTGGATGGAAGTGCACTCCGCCGCTGATGCGGCCGGCCTGGACCGCGTCCCGCGCGGATCCGGACAGCTCGGCACGGGTGCTGTGGGGGACATCGTCACGCTGGTCCGCGGGCATGTGACCGCTACTCCGCGTTCTGTGGGGTCAGCCGCGGCGGTGGGAGCGGAGCCACCTCGCGATCGTAGTAACTGATCAGGTCCTCACCGGCGTCGAAGAGCCCCTTGATGAACTCCTCCCAGCCCTTGACCACGTCCTGGTCGGTGAACAGGAAAGCGCCACGCGGCGCGCCTTCGGCCGTGTAGGTCACGCGGTAAAGGGCGCCGCCGTCGTGGATGACGATCTCCGGCAGGATGCCGGCCGCCTCGTGGGCGGCGACATCGTCCGCGTGCAGCACCCGGATCGGCATTCCGCACTCGGCGCGCAGCCGCAGCGCGTACAGCTCCCACCGCAGGTAGGGGGTGAGGGGCTCTTCCACGATACGGAGGCGGTGGAAGACATAGGTGCGGCTGTCGTTGGCGCGCTGGGCCGCGACCACGTCGGGGCGTTCCCCGTCCAGCAGCCGCAGGGACTCCTCCCACCGGCCGGCCCGCAGCGCGTCCCGGGCGGGGTCGTTCTGCTCCTCGAAGTGCTGGAGCCGTTCCAGCTTCCAGGAGGCCCCGTCCCTGATCCGCTCAGCGCGCTCCCGGAAGTCCTTCTTGTACTCCGGGCTGACGAGCCAGGTGCCCTGTGCGAGGTCGAGAGCGGGGCGGGTGAGATCACGCATCCGGGATGTCTTTCTTGGCCGCGCTGAGCATATTGCCGGGGATGACGACCAGCCGCTCATCGGCGGCGAGCGCCACCTCCGCGGGCAGCCGCGAACGGTACGCGCCGGTCATGTCGCGGCCGATGACCGCGATGTCCCCGTTGTCGAGCCGCCAGATGTCGGGGCAGTCGTCCCCGTCCTTGGAGTTCCCCGTCTCCAGCGCCGACTTCCCCAGCCGGCGGTCGAACGAGGCGGCCGGATCGGCCTCCCACGGACGAGCCATGACGCCTCCTTTCACGAAGGTGTGATGCCGGTCACCCAGTGTAGGGAAGCTGGTGACGGCCTTTCAAGGCTGCTCGGGGCCACCGCCTGGCCCCGGCCGTCCCGGAGATTGCGGTGGGCCGTGGCGGCCTGGAAGCCGCCGCCCCAGGACGGCCGGTGGGTCGCGTGGCGATCGTGTGCCCTTACCTCTTGTCCATGCGGGGACCCGGCTCGGAGTCCCGGTCCGGCCGGCCCGGGTCGGTGAGCAGTGCGGTCAGCCGGCCGGCGGCCTCCCGCAACTGCGCGCGCGCCAGGGCGAACTGGGCCTGGGTGACGCCGTGGTCGCGGGCCGTGTCGCGGATCTCGTCGCGGAAGGTGTCCAGCAGGCGCTCCAGTTCGCGCGCCGGGTCCGCCACCTGCTCCGTACCCTCGGCGGCCTCGGCCGGCGGGGTGTGGCCGCCGGTCCAGTGCATCCGGGGACCCCAGCCGCCCAGGCCGTGGCCCAGGCCGTCCAGGCCGACCCGGACCGCGCCCTGCCAGTCGCCGGCCGCCGCGTGCGAGCGGACCTGCTCCTGGAGCCGCAGGGCGGCCTGTTCGAACTCGGTACGGACCTCCTCGCGCGCCTGCTTCGCCTCCCGGCGGGCCCGGCGCGCCTCGCTGCGCCAGCCGGCCGCGCTGCCCGCGCCGCCCCTGGCCTGGGCCGTGGCCTGCCGCATCTCCTGCCGCAGATCGTGCGCGGAGCCGCTCACGTCCTCCCGGATGCCGTCCGCCAGCGCGGTCAGCGACTCGTTGATCTCGCGCTCCAGCGCGGCCAGTTCGTCCGCCCGGGCCGTCAGCTCCCGGCGTCCCTGGTCGGTCAGGGAGTAGACCTTCCGGCCGCCCTCCTCGGTGTGGGTGACCAGGCCCTCGGCCGCCAGCTTCGCCAGCCGTGGGTAGACCGTGCCGGCGGAGGGCGCGTACCGGCCCTGGAAGCGTTCCTCCAGCAGCCGGATGAGCTCGTAGCCGTGCCGGGGGGATTCGTCCAGGAGCTTGAGCAGATACAGCCGCAGCCGGCCGTGACCGAAGACGGGGGGCATGACACAAGTCCTTTACGCGCGGGAGGCGGAGGCGGGGGAGGGGCCTTGTTCGTAGGCGCCGGGCGGGCGGCGCAGCAGGGTGAGGGACCCGGAGACGGTGCTGCACGTGAGCCGGCCGGAGCCGGAACCCAGCACGCCGGTGAGCCGCTTGGCCCAGGGGCCCTCGATGGTCAGCTCGGGGAAGGCCGAGGAGACCGCCCCTGAGGTGGAGGTGGCGGCGACCGTGGCGTTGATCCGGTCGGGCAGCCGCAGCGCCACGTCGCCGGAGACCGAGGTGATGGTGATGTCGGTGCCCTCGGCGGGCGGGGCGAGATCCAGGGCCAGTTCGCCGCTGACGGTGTCCGCCCGCAGCGCGGCGCCCCGGCCGTCGACGACCGTCAGCCCGCCGGAGACCGAACCGAAGGTCAGCGGGCCGCTCAGCGACTGGGCCTCCACATGCCCGGAGACGGTGCTGGCCGTCACCGCGCCGCCGAGCCCGGCCAGCGTGGCGCTGCCCGAGACCCCGCGCACCTCGGCGTCCGCGCCGATACCGCTGACCATGGCCGCCGCGCCCACCACGCCCACCAGCAGCCGGCAGTCGGCGGGGACGCTGATCGACACGGTGGCCGAGCGCCGCATCCGGCGCCCGGGCCAGCCCTTCAGAAAGCCGTGCCAGGGCAGGTCCTCGTAGCCGACGGTCAGCAGGCCGTCCCGCTGTTCGACGATCAGCGGATCACCGTGCACCTCGGTGATCTCCACCTCGGTGGCGGGGCTGCTGGTCCCCACCACGTTGACCTCGCCCCCGACCAGATGGACGCGCAACTCTCGGACGGGGTGCTCCTCGAAGGTGAGGGTCTGCGCTCCGGAGACCTCCCACCGGGATGTGGCGGCCATGGCCCCTCCTCATACGTCACGGCGCACGACGATATATCGTGTCTCTACTCCAGACACGATATATCGCGTTGGGGGGAAGTCAAGACCTGTCGCGACAGTTCACCCGGCCCGGCTCAGTCCTCGTCCTCCTCGTCGTCCAGCCGCGCCAGCCACGTCGCCAGCCGCTCCACCGGCACCTCGAAGTCCGGGTTCAGATCGGTGAACACCCGCAACTGCTCCGCCAGCCACTCGAAACTGACCTCCTCCTCGCCGCGCCGCCGCGCCAGCTCCTCGATGCCCCGGTCGGTGAAGTACACGCCTGCTCCAGTGAGAGAAAGAAAGCGAACAAGAGAAAAACCGAACGAAACCACCAGGATAGGCGGGCTTTCCCAAGCCACTCGCGCCTGTCGGTGACGGCCGCTAACCTGCAAGGCACCAGCAGTCGCGAGCGACCACGGGGGGCCTCGATGAGCAAGGGCATCACCGAGATCAGCCTGCCGGACGGCACCCCCGTCCTGGCCCGGGTCTCCGGCATCGAGGAACTTCACCGCCCGGCCACCGTCCCCGGCGGCTACGTCGACACCGGCTTCGTCGACACCGGCATCGCCGACCGCGCCGCCGCCCGGCTCGACAGCCTGCGCGGCCTGATCGGCGGCGTCGCCGCCTCCCTCGCCGAAGGACTGCGCGGCGTACGCCCCGACGAGGTCTCCGTCACCTTCGGCGTCGAACTCACCGCGCGGGCCGGCAAGATCGTCGGCCTGCTCGCCGACGGCGAGACCAAGGGCTCCCTCACCGTCACCCTCTCCTGGCACGGCACCCCGCCCACCGATCCCGGCTCCGGCTCCGGCCCCGATCCCACCCCCGTACCCCCCGGCCAGCGTCGGGGGGAGACCCCATGAGCCCCTTCGACAGCACAGGGGGCGCACAGGGCGACGACGTACCCCACATCGAGACCCTGTTCCGGCTGCTGAGCTCCGCCACCGTACGCATCCATGGCGCGCCCGAGGGGTATGCCGAGGGCGTGTCCGGCGCGACACCCTGGGGCAGCGGCTTCTTCGTCGCCCCGGGATGGGTGCTCACCTGCGCCCATGTCGCACTTCGCGGGGGAAGAGACGAGGGAGGCAAGCGCGAAGTGGGGCTGAGCTTCGAGGAGACGGGCGACGGCGGCGCCACCGCCACGCACACCGTGCGCGGCCTCGTGGAATGGGCCCAGCCCGAGCACAGCCCGCCCGGCGACATCTGGCCCGGCCCCGACCTCGCCCTCATCCGGGTGCTCAACCCGCCGCCCCACCCGTGCGTCTGGCTCAGCGAGCGCACCGCCCGCTTCACCCTCCAGGACGTCTACTTCTTCGGCTGGGGCCAACTCGCCGGCTCCGCGAGCCCGGTCGGCCCGGTCGACGGCCGCTGCACCGTCACCGGCCAGTACGGCACCGACGGCTGGCTCAAGCTCGGCAACCAGGACGAGATCCCGCACGGCGTCTCCGGCGGCCCCGTCGTCGACCTCAGCCGCGGCGAGGTCATCGGCGTCGTCAAAGCCTCCCGCTCGGCCGGCCGCGACGGCGGACTCGCCACCTCCATCGTTCAATTACGCCGCCTCACCCCGCCCGCCGGCACCCTCGCGGCCGAGACCGAGGACACCTACCAGCACGTCATGCACGCGCACGACCGCTACCACGCCCAGCGGCACCGCGACGACGAGACCACCCGCGACACCTGGACCGACCTCCAGGGCCCGCTGCGCGCCACCACCCAGCGCGCCCTCACCGCCGGCCGCCGCGCCGAACTGCTCGGCCTGCTCGCCGAACTGCCACCCCCGCTGTCCACCGCCCGCCTCGACGAAATCCTCGGCGAGCTCACCGGCCGCCGCTACGACGGCATACTCCCCGCCCCGCGCGGCTGGCGCGACGGCCTGGGCATGCTCTACGACCCGCGCCCCGGCCTGCGCGAACTCGACGCCGTGCTGCGCTACGCCGTGCACGCCGCCACCGCCGACCGCCCCTACCCCGCCCCCAGGGGCAGCGAGCGCCGGCTGTGGGAGTGGATCAGCTCCACAGCCGCCGGCGCCGAGCTCGACCGCTGGTCCCGCCGCCGGCTGCGCGAGGAGTGGACCGCGCGGCTCACCGCCCGCCGCGCCTGGCAGCACGACCCCTGGCCCGCCCTCGGCCCGGACGCCGCCGCCACCGCCACCGCGCTCCCCGACCCCGCCGCCGACGCCCCGCGCCCGTACGTCCTGCTGGAGATCACCCAACAGGGCTGGGAACGCAACCGCTACGACTGGCGGGTGTGCGTCACCGGACCCACCGGCGAACGCACCCCCATCGACGGCGAGGACCGCGTCCTGGGCCCCGGCGAGCCCTCCCAGCGGCTGCGCGCCGTGCTCACCGAGGCGTTCCGGCGCGGTGACGAACCGGGCCGCCCCGTACCGCTCCAGGTCTCGCTGCCCTACCCGCTGCTCGGCTTCCCGGTCGACGAATGGCGACTGCCCCACGACGGCCCGCAGCTCGGCGAGCAGCGCCCCGTCGTCGTCCGCTGCGCCGACCGCCCCGCCACCGCCCCCGACCCGGACTTCGGCCACCAGCACGGGCTGACCCGCGACACCCGCTGGGCCGCCGTGCACACCGGCCCGATGCGCCCGCAGGTCCTGGACTGCGCCGACCACCGGCCCGCCCCGCTGCCCACCCCCGCCGCGCTCGGCGGCGGGCCACCGGAGACCGTACCGGTGCTGTGCCGCACCAGCGCGCCCGGCGGCGACCCCACCGCCCTGCACCAGGTGCTGGCCGCCGGCTACGACGTGGTCCTGTGGCGCCGCGAGATCTCCGCCCGCGAGCTGACCTGCACCGACTTCCACGGCGGCATCACCCGCACGGTCACCGCGGTGCGCCGGGCCGGCGCACTCCCCACCGAGCTGTGGCGGCTGCGCGCCCAGGCCGCCGCCGAGGCACCGGAGGCCGAGTGGTCGCGGGGCCTCGCCCTCCTGTACTCCGACCCCGGCCATTCCGGGTACGACGAACCCCTGGAGATCCCGTGACCGGCCGCCACCGGCCCGCCCCGGGCGACCGCCCCCACCGCACACCACCTGGCAGACCCAGCCGACCGAGTGACCGTGACAGTGACGAGGAGAGTGCCGTGGCCGCCACCGACTCCACTCCGGACCCCGAACGCGAATGGCTGATCTACCGGGGCGCCGGTGAGCCCCACGACCGCATCCGGGCCCTGCCCAAGCCCCCGCCCTGGCGGGACTTCGACGGCCGGCCGCTGGTCGCCCCCGGCCCCGACACCGACAGCTCCTCCACCCGCCGGCTCGGCGCCTACCGGCATCTCGCCGAAATGCACCGGCCCAGCGCCGAGGAGCTGGAGATCATCAACGCCGCGCTCTACCTGCGCCGCCCCCTCCTGGTCACCGGCAGCCCCGGCACCGGCAAGAGCACCCTCGCGCACGCCGTCGCGTACGAGCTGGGCCTGGGCCGGGTACTGCACTGGCCCATCGTCTCGCGCACCACCCTGGGCGAGGGCCTTTACCACTACGACGCCATCGCCCGCCTCCAGGACACCCAGATCGCCGCCGGCAGCCGCGCCGCCGGGGTGCCCGCCCCCCGGATCGGCGGCATCGGCGGCTATCTGCGGCTCGGCCCGCTGGGCACCGCGCTGCTGCCCACCGCCACCCCCCGGGTGCTGCTCATCGACGAGCTCGACAAGAGCGACATCGACCTCCCCAACGACCTGCTGAACGTCCTGGAGGAGGGCTCGTACGCGATCCCGGAGCTGGAGCGGGTCGCCGACCGCGAGCCGGAGGTGGAGGTCCTCAACGACGACGGCGTCAAGGTCACCGTGCGGGACGGCCGGGTTCGCTGCAACGCCTTCCCCTTCGTGGTGCTCACCAGCAACGGCGAACGCGACTTCCCCGCCGCCCTGCTGCGCCGCTGCATCCATCTGGAGCTGAGCAAGCCCGACCACGAGCGGCTCGCCTCCGTCGTCCGCGCCCAGCTCGGCGACCGCCTCGCGCACCTGGGCGACGACATCATCACCCGCTTCCTTGAGCGTTCCCGCACCGAACAACTGGCCACCGACCAGCTGCTGAACGCGATCTACCTCACCCACCACGCCGAGCAGCCCACCCGGGACCGGCTCGCCGACCTGCTCATCCAGCGCCTCGACCGGCCGAGGTGACGTCATGGCGGACAACCGGGCCGACCGCCGGCGCGACCAACTCGCCGAGCTGATCGACGGGCTGCGCCACGCCGGCCTCGAACCCGGCTCCCGGGAGCTGGCCGAGGCCCTGTGGCTGGCCGAGTATCTGCGCCCCGGGCAGCCGCCGGCCGGCCCCGGCGCGCGCGATGACCCCGGCGACGCCGACCGGCCGGACGCCGCCCCGCCCCGGTACGGCGGTACGGTGCCGGCCGGCCGGGACGACCCGGGAAGCGGCGAGGCGGAACCGGCGGCCGGAAATCGCGCCGCGCCCCGCGCCTACGGGGATGATGAGCTGGTGCCGCTCTACCCCGACCACGCGCTGGGCGCCGAGGAGCCACCGGGCCACAGCCTCGGCCATGGCCACGGCCAGGCCCCCGCCCCCGGCGACGCCCTGCGCGTCGGCGTCCCCGAGGCCAGAGCACTGCCCTCACTCCTGGAACTCGAACGCGCCCTGCGCCCCCTCCAGCGCTGCCGCCCCGCCGCCCGGCCCCCCGGCGGCCCGCAGCACCGCACCCTGGACGAACGCCGCACCGCCGAGGACACCGCCCGGGCCGGTGGCCTGCTGCTGCCGGCCTTCCGTACCACCGGGCGCCGCGACCTCGAACTCCAGCTGCTGATGGACGCCACCTCCGCCATGCGGGTGTGGCGCCGCCTGCTCGGCGAACTCACCGACGTCTTCAGCCGGGTCGGCGCCTTCCGCGACATCCAGGTCCACTATCTGCACGCCCTGCCGGACGGCTCCATCGGCATCAGCGGCCACTTCGACACCGACCCGGTGGACGAGGACGCCGCGCTGCGCCCCGCCCGCCGGCTGCTCGACCCCACCGGCCGCCGGCTGACCGTCGTGGTCAGCGACTGCGTCGGCCCGCTGTGGCGCGGCGGCGCCGCCCACCGGCTGCTGCACCGGCTCACCCGGCACGCCCCCGCCGCCGTGGTGCAGCCGCTGCCCGCCCGGCTGTGGGCGCGTACCCGGCTGCCCGCCAGTCACGGCACGCTCAGCCGCGCCGAAGGACCGGCGGCCGGGGCCAGACTCGGCTTCGTCCCCGACGACCCGGGCCACCGCCCGCCGCCCGGCGCGGTGCCGGTGCCGGTGCTGCCCCCGACGGCCGCCGCGCTCGGCGCCTGGGCCCGGCTGCTGTCCGGCGGCGGCGCCACGGCGGTGCCCGCCGCGGTCGGCTGGGTACGCGCCGACCAGCCCGCCGCACCCCCCGTGCGGGCCGGCGTACGCTCCCGGCCCGCCGCCGAACTGATCGCCCGGTTCCGGGCCACCGCCTCGCCCGGCGCCACCCGGCTCGCCGTCCATCTCGCCGCCGCCCCGCTCTTCCTGCCGGTCATGCAGCTGATACAGCGCACCATGCTGCCCGGCACCGGGCCCGCCGAGCTGTCCGAGGTGCTGCTCAGCGGCATGCTGCGGCGGGTCGGCACCGGCACCGGGGCGGACGGCCTGTGGTACGAGTTCGCCGACGGCGTGCAGGAAGAACTGCTCCAAGCCCTCGGCCAGGACGAGGCGATGCTGGTGCTCAAGCACTGCTCCGCCTACGTCGAGGCCAGGTTCGGCAAGGGCGGCCCCAACTTCCCCGCCCTCGCCCTCGCCCAGCTCTCCGGCGGCCGGCTCACCCCCGTCCCGGTCACCGACGGCGACCCGGAGGGCGAGCGCGAGCCGGGCGGCGACACCGCGCCGGCCCGCTCACCGCAGCCGTTCGCCGAGGTCGCCGCCAAGGTGCTGCGCCGCTTCCTGCCCGGCACGCCGCAGCACGGCGTCCGGTCCGCCGAACCGCCCAAGGCGGTGACCGACGCGCTGCGCCGCTCCCGGGAGCTGACCCGCCGCTTCGAGGAGGACGGCGCCATCCAGCACCTCCTGGACGCCGTGTGGCAGTTGGAGCGGGCCACCGACCAGCAGTGGCTGGCCGGCCGTGGCACCGACCCCGAGCTGTACGGGGAGCTGGCCGCCCAACTGCTGCGGCTGTGGCACCAGCAGGGCGAGGCCGGGCTGCTGGAACGCGCCCAGCGGGCCGCCCGTACCGCCGCCTCCCACCTCGACTCGCTGCCCGCCCGCACCATCTTGGCCCGGGTGCTGCACGCCGCCGCCCGGGAGCGTCGCGCGGCCGGCGACGAGCGGGCCGCGCTGGAGCTGTGGCGCAGCGCGGACCGGGAGTTCGCGGCGGTGTGCGCCACCGAGGGGCTGCCGCCCGACGAGGCGCTGGGCATCGCCCTGGAACGGGTACGGGTGCTGGAGGCGCAGTGGCGGCTGGCCCGGGATCCGGCGCTGCTCCAGGAGTGCGTGGGCATGCTGGAGGCCATCGCGGACGCCTGGCCGGCCGGCCGGGTCGAGCCCAGCGGCCTGTCGCTGGCGCACGGCCGGGTGCTGCTGCGGCTGGCCGGGGCGGCGGCCGAGGAGGAGGACGCGGAGCGCGCCGCCGGGTACGCGGAGCAGGCGGCCAGGTCGCTGGAGCGCGGTGGCGCGGCGCAGCGCGCGGAGTCCGCGCCGGTGCCCGCCCGGGTGCGTACCGAACTGCGGCTGATCGACGCGCTGCTGCTGACCACCACCCGCTGGCAGGAGGCCGACAAACACATCACGCTGGCCCGGCAGCTGACCGATGACCGCGGGCAGCGCGCGGCGGCCCTGGTACGCGCCGGGCGGCTCGGCGTGCGCCGGTTCCGCGCGCAGGGCGGCGCGGGTGATCTGGAGCAGGCCGCGCACTGGTTCGCCGAGGCGGCCAGGTCGGTGCCGCGCGACCGGGCCGACTACAGCGATCTGATCGCCGAATGGGGCCAGGTGCTGCTGGAGCGGTCCGGGCTGCCGGAGGGCGGCCCGTACATCGGGCAGGCGATCCGGGTGCTGCGGGACTGCCGGATGGAGACCCCGGCCGGTGATCCACGGCTGCCGGAGCGGCTGCTGATGCTGGGCCGGGCGCTGATGGCGCGCTACCGGGCGGCGGCGGACCTGGTGGATCTGCGGGAGGCCGAGCATCTGTTCTCGCTGGTGGCGCACAGCGCCGACGACGCGCTGACCCGGGCCTGGGGCTGGTACGAGCTGGGCGAGGCGCACCGGCACATCTTCGGGCACAGCGGCGGTTCCGAGCGGCCCGAGCAGGCGGCGGAGGCGTACCGGCGGGCGGCCACCGAGGCGCTGCGCGCGGCGGGTGACGCGGGTGACGGGGCCGGGGCCGGGGCCGGTGGCGGTGGCGGGGAACGCGCGGCGGGCCCGGTCCGGCTGGCCGCCTCGGCGCAGCACCAGCGCGGCGTGGTGTACGCGGCGTCGGGCCGGCCCCGGGCGGCGCAGGACGCCTTCCGGGCGGCACTGGCGCAGTGGCGGCGGCTGCCGAACGGCGAGGCGCTGGGGGCACGGAGTGCCGAGCGGCTGGCGGCATTGACGTTTCCCTGACAATGGTGGCGGGAATCCCGGATGGGCCGGTGGTCGGAGGGGGCCGCGATTTCCGACCGAGCGGAATGACCGCACAGAAGTGGTGGGACGACGATGTGCTCCGACAAATCAGCCGGTGCCGCCGGGCTGCCGGAACTGCCGGATCTGCTCTCCCTCGACCCCGCCGCCCCGCACGTCGCACGGCATCCGGTACTGAGGGAGGTCCTGGCCGACCTGCGGGCCCGGGTGGCGGGGGAGCCGGCGGCGCGTCTGTGGGTGCACGACGAGAACGCCGAGTCGCCGGAGGCCGACGAGTGAACCAGTGGATTTCAGCCCCGCCGGGGCGGGAAACGGACAGCCCGGCGCTGTGGCCGCTCACCGGGTTCGACGTCGCCGCCTCGCGCGCGCGGGGCGTGCACCCGGTGCCCTTCGACCAGTTCGTGGTGAAGGTCCACAGCCGGTGCAATCTCGCCTGCCGCTACTGCTACATGTACTTCGGCGCCGACGGCGGCTGGCGCCGGCAGCCGGTGACGGCGGCCCCGGCGATGCTGGAGCGGACGGCCCACCGGATCGCCGAGCATGCCGCCGCGCACCGGCTGCCGGCGGTGTCCGTGGTGCTGCACGGCGGCGAGCCGCTGCTGGCCGGCACCACCACGCTGGCCGGCTTCGTGGCGCGGGTACGGGAGCTGGTGCCGGCCGACTGCGCGGTGCGCGCCTCCGTGCAGACCAACGGCACCCTGCTCACCGGTGCCCGGCTGCGCGCGCTCGCCGCCCAGCGGATCGGGGTCGGACTCAGCCTCGACGGCGGGCTCCCGGAGCACAACGCGCGGCGCGCGGACCACGCCGGGCGCCCCGCCTGGCCCCGCATCCAGCGCGCCGCCGCCCTGCTCGCCGGCCCCTATCGGCGGATGTACGGGGGAGTCCTGAGCGTCGTCGACCCGCTCACCGATCCGGGTGAAGTGTATGGATCGCTGTTGACGCTGAATCCGCCGTCCCTGAACTTCCTGCTGCCGCACGGCAACTGGAGCACCCCGCCGCCCGGCCTGCCGGCCACCGGCGACGCCACCCCGTACGGCGACTGGCTGGCCACCGCGTTCGACCTGTGGTGGCACGCGGACCGGCGGCGTACCCGTATCCGGCTCTTCCAGGAGGCCATCGCCCTGCTGCTGGGCGCCCCCGCCGCCACCGAATCCCTCGGCCTGCGCCCGGTCAGCGCCGTGGTGATCGAGACCGACGGCGGCATCGAGCAACTGGACGCCCTCAAGACCACCTACGAGGGCGCCGCCGCCACCGGCCTCGACATCCACCGCCACCCCCTGGACGCCGCCCTCGACCACCCCGGCATCGCCGCCCGCCAGGCCGGCGCCGCCGCCCTGCCCGCCGGCTGCCGCGCCTGCCCCCTGATGACCGTGTGCGGCGGCGGCAACTACGCCCATCGCTACCGCGCCGGCGAAGGCTTCCACAACCCCTCGGTCTACTGCGCGGACCTGCGGCGCCTCCTCACCCACATCGCCCACCGGGTGGCCGAGGCGGCGGCGCCGGCTCCGCGTTGAGGCCCGTCAGCGGTTAGCCTGAACACCCAAGCATCTGACGGGCCGCCAGGGGATCTGCGGCGCGGTACGGGGGCCCGTTCCACAACGAAGGGGAGCTGTCGGATGGCCGGACTGCGCAGGACCACACCAGCCGAGCGGCAGAAGATCACCATCAGCTTCGCGGGATTCAACCGGCCCTGGGCCGCGTGGATCGCCGACCGCCTCGAACAGCACGGCTGGGACGTCAGCCTCCAACGCTGGGACCCACAGGTGGAGATCCCCCTGGTGGAATCCCTGGGCGACCTGCTGCTGGCCGACGGCAAGGTGCTGGTGATCCTCAGCGACTGGTACTTCCAGCTGGGGCCGCGCTCCACCGATGAGTGGAACACCGCGCTGCGCGCCGTCGTCGCCCCCAACCAGCGCCGATTCGCCGCCGTCTCCGTCACCTCCGCCGCCCTGCCGCCCGCCGTCGCGGCCTTCGGCGGCTCCGCCGAACTGTGGGGCGTCGGCGCCCGCGAGGCCAACCGCCGCCTCACCCAGCTGCTGGGCCTGGCCGACCGGGAACCCGACGCCTCCGCCACCGTCGGCCTGCGCTCCGGCGCCCGCTTCCCGTACGACCAGCCCCGGGTATGGGGCGGCGTGCCGCGCCGCAACATCCGCTTCACCGGCCGCGACCACACCCTCCAGCACATCTACCGACTGCTGACCGAGGCCGGCACCGGCTCCTCCGTGATCACCCTGCTGGGCATGTCAGGCGTCGGCAAGACCCAGGTCGCCGCCGAATACGTGCACCGGTTCGGCTCCGCCTACGACGTGGTGTGGTGGGTCCCCGCCGACCAGCGCGGCACCCTGCGCCAGCGGCTGGCCGAACTCGCCCCGGCGCTCGGCCTGACCACCGGCATCGAGTACGGCCAGCGGCTGCGCGCGGTGGGCGACGCGCTGCGCCGCGGCGCCCCGTACTCCCGCTGGCTGCTGGTCCTCGACGGCGCGGACGACCCCGGCGCCATCGCCGACCTGCTGCCCACCGGTACCGGCCATGTGCTGATCACCTCCCAGAACCGCGAATGGGAAGCCCACAACACCGAGGTGCTGGCCGTCCCGGTCTACTCCCGCGAGGAATCCATCGCCTTCGCGCGCCGGCGCGCGCCCCGGATCACCCCGGCCGAGGCCAACGAACTCGCCGAAGCCCTGGAAGACCTGCCGCTCGCCCTCGACCAGACGGCCGGAGCGCTGTCCGACTCCACCATGCCCGTGAACCAGTACATCGAACTGCTGCGCTCCGGCGCGGACATCGAGATGGGGCTCCGCGTCTCCCACGACTTCCCCATGACCTACCTCACGGCCTTCTCGATAGTGCTGAACCGGCTGCGCGAGACCCAGCCCGCCGCCGTGGATCTGCTGCGGCTGTGCGCCTGGTTCGCGCCGGGGCCGGTGCCGCTGCGGCTGCTGCGCGACGTACCCGCCCGCGACCTGCCCGAAGGGCTCGCCCACCTCGTCGACAACCCGCTGCTGTGGAACGCCGCCCTCGGCAAACTCGTGCAGTACTCGGTGATCCGCCCCGACGACCCCGGCAACGACGGCAACGGCGACGGCCGGCACGGCCACGAGGGCCCGCTCCCCGACACCGAGACCGTCCATGTGCACCGGATGGTCCACCAGGCGGTCCGGGCCAGCATGTCCGAAGCCGACACCGAGACCTTCTCCCGGGTGGTACGCCGCGCTCTGACCGCCGCCGATCCGCGGCGCCCCGACGACACCCGGCTGTGGTCCCGCTACGCCGAAATCGTCCCCCACCTGGAAGCCTCCGGCATGCTGCGCTCCACCCACGAGGAGAGCCGCCGGCTGGTCTTCCACTCCCTCACCTACCTCTTCCGCTCCGGCGAGTACCGGGCGGCGATCCGGCTGGCCGAGGCCGCCGACACCGCCTGGCGCGAGGTGTACGGCGAGGACTCCGCCGTGGTGTGGAACCTCGCCTCCCAGCACACCACCCTGCTGCGCGCCATCGGCGAGTACGCCCGCACCGAGCGGATGAACCGGCGGATCATCGAACACCTCACCGCCGTCCGGGGCCCCAAGGACCTGGTGGTGGTACGGGCCCACGGCGGGATCGCCGCCGATCTGCGGGGGCTCGGCCGGTACGAGGAGGCCCTCACCTTCGACCGGCGGGCCCTGGAGCTCTACCAGGAGCTGGTCGGCGAGAGCGACGAGCGCACCCTCAACACCCACCACAACATCGCGATCGGCCTGCGGCTGCTCGGCCGCTACCCGGAGGCCCTGGAACTGGACCGCAAGACCCTGGAGATGCGCCGCGAGGCGCTGCGCTCCCGCAACCCCTGGACGCTCTCCTCCGAATTGCAGTGCGCCGTGGACCTGCGGCTGCTGGGCCGCTACGACGAGGCGCTCTCCCTCCAGGAACGCAACACCGAATCCCACCGCCTGGTGCTGGGCGCGGACAACCCCCGTACGCTGACCGCCGAACTGAACCTGGCGCTGTGCCAGTACCGCGCCGGGGACAGCGCCGGCGCCCGCCCGCTGCTGTCCCGGCTGCTGGAGCGCACCGAGGCGGTACTCGGCGCCGAATCCCCGCTGCATCTGAAGGCGGCCGTCGACTACGCCTACAGCCACCGCAGGACCGAGGAGTTCGATCACGCCCGCGAGGTCGGCGAGTTCGCCCTGCACAGCTACCGGCGGCTGCTGGGCGCCCGGCACCCGTACACCGTCGGTGCCACCGCCAACCACGCCCTCATGCTGCGGACGGCCGGCGAGCGCCGCGAGGCCCAGTGGCTGATCGAGCGCGCCCTGGAGGAGATGACCGACGTGCTGGGCGCCGACCACCCGTGGACCCTGGGCATCTCGCTGAACGCCGCCGTGAGCCGCAATCTGGAGGACGACCTGGAACGGGCCGCCGAGCTGAGCCGGGACAACGTCGGCCGCGCGGTCGCCGCACTGGGCCGCGAGCACCCGCTGACGCTCACCTGCCAGCTGACCCTGGCCTCCGATCTGCGCGGGCTGCGCCGCCGGCAGGAGGCCGACCAGGTGGAGGAGGACGCCCTCAACGGCCTGATCTCCTCGCTGGGCACCCACCACGCGCACACCGTGGCCGCCCGCTCCCGCGCCCGCCTGCACTGGGACTTCGAGGTCCTGCTGCCCTGAGGACCCGCGCCGGGCACAGCGAAGCGGCGCCCACCCCCTCGGAAGGGGACGGGCGCCGCCTCGCTGTCCGCGTACGGGCCGCGACTACAGCTCGAACACCTCGTTCAGCAGGGTCTGCTGCTCGGCCTGGTGCCGCTTGGCCGAACCCACCGCCGGCGAGGACGAGGCCGGACGCGACACCCGCCGCAGCCGGTTGGCGTCCGCCACCGGCTTCGCGCCGATGATCAGCTGGAGGTGGTCCACCAGGTTCAGCGCGATGAACGGCCACGCGCCCTGGTTCGCCGGCTCCTCCTGCGCCCACACATAGGTGGCCGCGTAGCGGTAGCGGGCGATCTCGGCCCGGATCTCGTCCGTCGGCAGCGGGTACAGCCGCTCCACCCGGAGGATCGCCGTGTCCGTGACCCCGCGCTTGGCGCGCTCCGCCTCCAGGTCGTAGTAGACCTTCCCGGAGCAGAACACCACCTTGCGCACCTGGTCCGGATCCACCGTGGTGTCACCGATCAGCGGCCGGAAGCCACCGGTGGTGAACTCCTCCGCCTTCGACGCCGCCGCCTTCAGCCGCAGCATCGACTTCGGGGTGAAGACCACCAGCGGCTTGTGGTGCGGGTTGTGCACCTGCCAGCGCAGCAGATGGAAGTAGTTCGACGGCAGCGTCGGCGCCGCGACCGTCATGTTGTTCTGCGCGCACATCTGGAGGAACCGCTCGATCCGCGCCGAGGAGTGGTCCGGGCCCTGGCCCTCGTACCCGTGCGGCAGCAGCAGGGTCACCCCGGAGGTCTGGCCCCACTTCTGCTCCGCCGAGGTGATGAACTCGTCCACGACGGTCGAGGCGCCGTTGACGAAGTCACCGAACTGCGCCTCCCACATCACCAGCGAGTCCGGGCGGGCCAGCGAGTAGCCGTACTCGAAGCCCATCGCCGCGTACTCGCTCAGCAGCGAGTCGTAGACGTTGAACCGGGCCTGGTCCTCGCTCAGGTACAGCAGCGGGGTGTAGTCCTCGCCGGTGTGCCGGTCGATCAGCACCGCGTGCCGCTGGCCGAAGGTCCCGCGCCGCGAGTCCTGGCCGGCCAGCCGGACCGTGGTGCCCTCCATCAGCAGCGAGCCGACCGCGAGCAGTTCGCCCATCGCCCAGTCGATCGTGCCCTCCTCGACCATCGCCGCACGGCGCTGGAGCTGCGGCAGCAGCCGCGGGTGCACGGTGATCCGGTCGGGGATGTTGACCTGCGACTCGGCGATCCGCTTGACGACCTCCGAGGAGACCGCCGTCTCCACCGCCACCGGGAACTCCGGCTGCGGGGCGGGGACCTCGGCCGGAGCCGGCGAACCGGTGGCCTCGCGGACCTCCTTGAACACCTTCTCCAGCTGGCCCTGGAAGTCCTGGAGCGCCTGCTCCGCCTCCTCCAGGGTGATGTCGCCCCGGCCGATCAGCGACTCGGTGTACAGCTTGCGCACCGAGCGCTTCTTGTCGATCAGGTCGTACATGAGCGGCTGGGTGAAGGACGGGTTGTCCGTCTCGTTGTGCCCGCGCCGCCGGTAGCAGACCAGGTCGATGACGACGTCCTTGTTGAACGCCTGCCGGTACTCGAAGGCCAGGCGTGCCACCCGGCACACGGCCTCGGGGTCGTCGCCGTTGACGTGGAAGATCGGCGCCTCGATCATCCGCGCCACATCGGTGCAGTACATCGAGGAACGGGCGGCGGCGGCCGTCGCCGTGTACCCGACCTGGTTGTTGATGACGATGTGCACGGTGCCGCCGGTGCGGTAGCCGCGCAGCTGCGACATGTTGAGCGTCTCGGCGACCACACCCTGGCCGGCGAACGCCGCGTCACCGTGGATGAGGATCGGCAGCACGGTGAAGTCCTTGCCGCCCTTGCCGATGATGTCCTGCTTGGCGCGCGCGACACCCTCGACGATGGGGTCGACCGCCTCCAGGTGGGAGGGGTTGGCGGCCAGCGACACGGTGATCTGCTCACCGGACAGACCGGTGAACGTACCCTCGGTGCCCAGGTGGTACTTCACATCGCCGGAGCCGTGCATCGACTTCGGGTCGAGGTTGCCCTCGAACTCCCGGAAGATCTGCGCGTACGACTTGCCCACCACATTGGCCAGCACGTTCAGCCGGCCGCGGTGCGCCATGCCGATCACGGCCTCGTCGAGCGAGGCGGCGGCGGCCTCGTCCAGGACGGAGTCGAGCAGCGGGATGACGGTCTCGCCGCCCTCCAGCGAGAACCGCTTCTGGCCCACGTACTTGGTCTGGAGGAACGTCTCGAACGCCTCGGAGGCGTTGAGGCGGCGCAGGATGCGCAGCTGCTCGTCACGCTCGGGCGTGGTGTGCCCGCGCTCCACCCGGTCCTGGATCCACTTGCGCTCCTTGGGATCCTGGATGTGCATGTACTCGATGCCGGTGGTGCGGCAGTACGAGTCGCGCAGCACGCCGAGGATGTCCCGCAGCGTCATCATGGACTTGCCGGCGAAGCCGCCGACCGCGAACTCCCGCTCCAGGTCCCACAGGGTGAGGCCGTGCTCGGTGATGTCCAGGTCGGGGTGCTTGCGCTGCTTGTACTCCAGCGGGTCGGTGTCGGCCATCAGGTGGCCGCGTACCCGGTAGGAGTGGATCAGGTCGAACACCCGGGCGGCCTTGGTGACCTCGTCGTCGTGGTTGACGTCGATGTCCTGGTGCCAGCGGACCGGCTCGTACGGGATCCGCAGCGCCTCGAAGATGTCGTCGTAGAAGTTGTGCTGACCGAGCAGCAGCTGCGAGATCTGGCGCAGGAACTCGCCGGACGCGGCACCCTGGATGACCCGGTGGTCGTAGGTGCTGGTGAGGGTCATCACCTTGGAGATGCCCAGCCGGTTGAGGGTGGCCTGCGAGGAACCCTGGAACTCCGCCGGGTACTCCATCGCGCCGACACCCAGGATGACGCCCTGACCGGGCATCAGGCGCGGCACCGAGTGGACGGTGCCGATGCCGCCGGGGTTGGTGAGGGAGGCGGTGACGCCGGAGAAGTCCTCCATCGTCAGCTTCCCGGACCGGGCGCGGCGCACGATGTCCTCGTAGGCCTGCCAGAACTCGAAGAAGGTGAGCGTCTCGGCCTTCTTGATGCCGGCCACCACCAGCTGGCGGTCGCCGTTGGCCTTGACCAGGTCGATGGCGAGCCCGAGGTTGACGTGCTCGGGCTTGACCAGGGTGGGCTTGCCGTCCTTCTCCGCGTAGGAGTGGTTGATGGACGGCATCACCTTCAGCGCCTGCACCATGGCGTAGCCGATGAGGTGCGTGAAGGACACCTTGCCGCCACGGGCGCGCTTGAGGTGGTTGTTGATGACGATGCGGTTGTCGAACAGCAGCTTCACCGGGACGGCGCGGACCGAGGTGGCGGTCGGCAGGTCACGGGAGGCGTTCATGTTCTTCGCGACGGCGGCGGCCGGGCCGCGCAGCGTGATCAGCTCCGGGCCCTCGGACACCTCCTTGGCCGGGGCCTTGGCCGGTGCCTTGGCCGGAGCCGCGGCGGCCGGCTGGGCGGCGGGTGCCGCCGGTGCCGGGGCCGGAGCTGCGGCCGGAGCCGGTGCCGTTGCCGTCGCCGGTGCGGCCGGAGCCACGGGCGTCGGCGTCGGCGGGGCCTTGGCGGGGGCGGGCGTGCCCTCCCCGGTCTGCTTGGCCTGGCCCGGCTTGTAGTCGGCGAAGAAGTCCCACCAGGCCCGGTCTACCGAGTTGGGGTCCTGGAGGTACTGCTGATAGATCTCGTCGACGAGCCATTCGTTGGCACCGAAGCCGGCGGCAGGGCTCTTCTGAGATCCGGCTTGATCGGTCTCGACACCCGAGGTGTCCGTGGACTGTGGCGACACGGCGGCAACCGCCCTCTTCCGCTTCGCAAGGTAATGGACAGCGGGAATCAAGGCTACGCCTGTATGGGCCTCCTCCGCAGTCCTGCGGGGTCAGCAGTCGCGTACGTCACATTCCCGGGCGGGTTTCGGCACTCGATTGTGCGGGAATCGAACCAAGTTCGGCACGATCCGGAAACGCCAAAGCGACGGTTGCCGCACCGGCGCGGTCCGTTTTCCGGCCGGAGCCGCGCCGCACCCCTCCGACCTGCGGTCGATGGTTCCGGGCCGCTCCGCCCTGCAAGGACCTTACGTCAACCCTTTACCTGGCTATTACCCGGGAGAGTGAGCCGGATGCGGCAGCCCCGTATGGACTCGGCCACACCGATGGTCCCGCCGTGCAGATCCACCGCCCAGCGCGCGATCGCGAGCCCCAGACCCGTACCGCCATCACGCTGAGTGACCCCATTGGTGCCGCGGCCGAACCGCTCGAAGACCAGCTCCCGCTGGGCGGGCGGGATGCCCGGCCCCTCGTCCAGCACTTCCAGCACCAGGCCGCCCACCCCGGCCCCCGGCCGGGCCAGCACGGTGACAGTGCCGTCGCGGGGGCTGTGCTTGACCGCGTTGTCCACCAGATTGGTGACCACCTGGTCCAGCCGCTCCGGGTCGGCGTGCGCGTGCAGCCCGGGCGCCACCTCCAGCCGCAGTCGCACATCCGTACGGGCGTGGCCGCGGCCCATCGCCAGGTGCGCGCCGTCCAGCACCGCGTTCAGATACGGCTCCACCCGGAAGCGGCGGGCGGCCAGCGGCACCACCCCGTTCTCCAGCCGGGACAGGTCGAGCAGCTGCTCCACCAGCCGGCCCAGCCGCTCGGTCTGCCGCAGCGCGGTGGCCATGGTCTGCGGATCGGCCTCCGAGACGCCGTCCACCACGTTCTCCAGCACGGCGCGCAGCCCGGCGATCGGGGTGCGCAGTTCGTGCGAGACGTTGGCGACCAGCTCCTTGCGGTGCCGGTCCACGGCCTGGAGGTCGGCGGCCATCCGGTTGAAGGCGTCCGCCAGATCGCCCAGCTCGTCGCGGCGCGCCACATGCACCCGCCGCCCGTAGTCGCCGCGCGCCATCGCCCGCGAGGCGGCCGTCATCTCCAGCAGCGGCGCCGCCAGCGCGTGCGCCACGAACTGGGTGACCAGCAGCGAGGCGATGATCGCGATGATCGCGATCACCTGGAGCTCGATGTCGGAGCGGTAGGCCATCAGGATCAGCACGGTGGTGATCCCGACCGAGACGATGACCAGCCAGCCCAGGGCGGCCTTCACCGAGCGGTACGGGTCCAGCGGGCGCAGCAGTGACCACGCCCGGCGGGTCAGCGGGATGCCGGGCGTGGTGGCCGGCTCTGCCACCGGCTCAGCCCTCGACGGACGCCTGCCGGGCGACCGGGGGTTCGGCGGCGAAGCCGGGGGGAGTCTCCAGGGCGTACCCGACGCCGTGGACGGTGCGGATCCGCTCCGCGCCGATCTTTCTGCGGAGTGCCTTGACATGGCTGTCCACCGTACGGGTGCCGGAGGCGTCCGCCCAGTCCCAGACCTCGGCGAGCAGCTGCTCACGGGTGAGCACGGCCCGGGGGGAGCGGGCCAGGCACATGAGCAGATCGAACTCGGTGGGGGTCAGGTGCACGTCCTTGCCGGCCGCCCTGACCCGCCGCTGGGTGCGGTCGATCTCCAGGTCGCCCAGCCGTACGCTGCCGGGCCGCGGGGTGGTGGCGGCGACGGTGGCCCGCTCGACGCGGCGCAGCAGCACATGGGTGCGGGCGACCAGCTCGCGCATGGAGAACGGCTTGGTCATGTAGTCGTCGGCGCCCACCCCGAGACCCACCAGCATGTCGGTCTCGTCGTCGCGTGCGGTGAGCATCAGCACCGGCACCGGGCGCTGGGCCTGCACCCGGCGGCAGACCTCCAGGCCGTCGAAGCCGGGCAGCATGACGTCCAGGACCAGCAGGTCGGGGTGCCAGGCGGCGGCCGTCTCCACGGCGGCGGGGCCGTCCGCGGCGGTCTGCACCAGGAAGCCCTCGGCGCGCAGCCGGGCGGCGATGGCCTCCACGATGGTCAGGTCGTCCTCGACCACCAGGACCCGGCGCTGGGCGCCCGGGGTGCTGGCGGTGGCCGCCGAGGTGGCGGCGCCGGCGGCCGTGGTGGCGGTGTGGCCCGCCGTACGCTCGCGGGCCTGCTCGTCCTGCTCCGGGGCGGCGCCGTCGTGCGCCGGGTCACCGGGCGACGTCCGGTCGGCCGTTCGGGTGTGTGTCTGGGTCATCTTCCGCCCCCGGAAAGGTCCGTTGCCGGCCGGCTGTCGCCGGCGCTCAGATGGGTGTCGCTGCCGTCAGGTGAAACGCTGGGTAGTACGTGCAGCGTAGAGCCCGGCGCTGACATGCGGCTACGCGGATGGGCTGGCGTAATGATGGCTGGCGAGAAAGAGCACGTCGGGGACGCCTCGGGCAACCGGTACTTCTTCGGTTCGCACCGCCATGAACCCGGCATCGCGCAGATGTTGCTCAAATGCGGGCGAGGGCTGCGCGGACCAGATCACCAGCACGCCGCCGGGGGTGAGGGCGGCGCGGCAGGCCGCGAGCCCGGCGGGGGAGTAGAGGCCGACGTTGTCGTCGGTGACCGTCCAGTCGGGGCCGTTGTCGATGTCCAGGCACAGCGCGTCGTAGCGGCCGGGCGCCGCGCGCAGGTGGTCCAGCAGATCCGTGCGGACCAGCTCCGTACGGGGGTCGGCCAGCGCGGTCGCGGTGAGCGGGCGCAGTGCTCCGGTGCGGTGCCAGTCGATGACGGCGGCTTCGCGCTCGGCGACGGTGATCGAGCCCCAACGGGGGGAGCCGGCCGCCTCGTCGAGGGAGAAGCCGACGCCGAGTCCGCCGATGAGCAGCGCGGGGGAGTCCTGGTCGGTGAGGGCGGCGAGCGCGGCGCGGATCAGCAGCCGCTCGGAGCGGCCGTCGGAGGTGTCCATCAAGAAGGTGCCGTTGGCGATGATCTGCAACAGCTCGCCGTGGCGCCGCAGTACCACTTCGCCGTACGGGCCGGCCCGGCGGTCCAGCACCTGGGGCCGGTCGGTGTCCTGGAGGTCGTGGCCGTGAACAGTCATGGGCCCCATCCTCCCGCAGCCGCCGCTGCGGGAGGATGGGGTTTCCTGCGGCCTGCCGGTGGTCAGCCGTTGGCCAGCGCCTGGAGCCGGTCGTACGCGCCGTTGAACAGATTGTGGTCGCCGACGATCGGGCCGGACTCGGTGTACTGCCAGAAGGTGTAGAAGGGCCAGCCGCCCGGCAGGGTGCCCACCGAGGACGCGTAGCGCGGCACCCACAGCGGGTTGGTCTGGTTGAAGGCGGTGCTGTTGCCGGTGCAGGTGGACCACCAGCTGGCGGAGGTGTAGATCACCGCGTCACGGCCGGTACGGGCCTTGTAGGTGGTGGTGAAGTCCCGCACCCAGCTGACCATCGCGGACTGCGACAGCCCGTAGCAGGTGGCGCCGTAGGGGTTGTACTCCATGTCCAGCACGCCCGGCAGGGTCTTGCCGTCCTTGGACCAGCCGCCGCCGTTGTTGACGAAGTAGTTGGCCTGGGCGGCGCCGCTGGAGTTGTTCGGCAGCGCGAAGTGGTACGAGCCGCGGATCATGCCGATGTTGTACGAGCCGGTGTACTGCGAGTTGAACGCCGGGCTCTTGTACGTGGTGCCCTCGGTCGCCTTCACGTAGGCGAAGCGGACGCCGCTGTTCCACAGCCCGCTCCAGTTGACGTTGGTCCCCTGCCAGTTGGAGACGTCCACGCCCTCGACGGTGGCGAACGGGGTGATGGGGGCGTCGGCGCGCAGGGTGACGGTGTCACCGCCCTCGTGCTTGGCGATCTCCGATCCCATGTACGCCGAGCCTATCTTCGGCGTGTCCTCGGCGCTCGCGGCGCCGGGGGAGACGACGAGCAGGGCGAGCGCCGCGCCGGCCGCGCCGATCAGGGCGGTGAGACGGCGGCGCTTGCCGGTGGACTTACCGGATCCATGCATGGGCATGTACTGCCTTTCGAGACCTCGGTGTTGTGGGGGAGGCGGCGGACAATGGGCCGCCCGCCGGCCCGACCATCTGCTGTGGTCATGCCATTCGTGAAGGTAATGCGTGTGGATGGTGTGAGGGAAGGGATGAGTGTGACGCCGGTGGTCTACCCCGGTGGCATGACCCAACTTCTGTGCGGGCAAAGGGAGTTACCCGAAAAACTTTCAGGGATGAAAGTGCGGCGGCGGCCGGTGACCGGGTGCCGGCGGTGACCGGGCGCCGGACGAGGGGGCGTCAGTCCAGCGCGAGCAGCACCGAGGCATCGTCATGGGCCTTGCCGCGCGGGTACCCGGCCCCCGCCGGATCCGCCCGCTCGGCGTCCCGCACCCGCCCGATCAGCGCCCGCGGCCCCGACCGTTCCAGCGCCCCCAGCAGATCGGCCCAGTCGCCGAGCCGGAAGACCTCCGTCCACCGGCTCGCGCCGTCCGTCAGCGCCGCCAGCGCCCGTACCGAGGAGCGCGGCACCTCGCCGGTCACCGCCAGTGCGGCCACCCCCGGATCGGCCGCCGCCGTGAAGAAGCCCCCCGGCGCGTTGCGCAGCGCCTCCACCCGGGCCGCCCCCGCGCCGGCCGGCGCCGCGCGCGCCGTGCGCAGCACCTCGTCGAGCCGGCCGTCCAGCACCGGTCGCACCGCGCCGTCCTGACCCCGGATCAGCAGCACCGAGTCGCACAGCACCAGATACTCCACGGCGCGCGCCGACCAGCGCGCGCAGACCACCGTCGCCTGGGGCGTACGCGGGTGAGATAGTTCACACGTAGGGCGATGGAGATCGGCGGTACGGGTGATGGCCCGGGCCAGACACTCCGAAAGCGGCACATCGGCCAGCGAACCGGACAGCTCCAGCAATGCCCCGCCCAGCCGCGCCGTAAACCACGGCACCCCGTGCACGCAGCCGTCGTCCCCCGGGGGAGGGGTCACCCCGTCCAGCAATACCAGTGCCCCACCGTGCCCGGAGGCCGGCTGGACCGTCCCGCAGAAGTCCTCATTGGGGCGGCCGGAATCACCCGGTGCGGTTGCTGACTGAATGTACATGGCAATAGCCGTCCGTGGTCCCGGATTTGTCAGCGGATCTGACACAAAGGCCCGTTAAGTGCGGTGGCCGCAGCAGATCTTGTCAGGACCACCGACGGAATTCCACTCGAATCGTGGGTTCGGGTGATGGGGCCTTATCCTCGGCTTGTCCACCAACCCCGGGTGTTGTTCACTCCTTCGGGTGGCCGGTTCGGGGACGCTGCCTTTCCGCCCCGTCAGCGCTGGCAAGGTCGTGCTGACCGAACGCGGGACCGGCGTACCCCCGACACGCTGGACCTCCCAGCCGGCCGCTCGCCGGACGCCAGGATGAGAATGCGAGCACAGGTGCGGAATACGACACTGCGCGATCCCGCCGAGGCGGCACCCCCCCGCGCCACCCGCAGGCGGCGCGGCAGCCGGGTCCGCAGCCGGCTGCTGATCGGGGTCTTCCTCAGCGGCATCGCCGTGCTCGGCGCCGGCGCCCCCACCGTCATCTCCGCCGCCACCGACTACAAGGACGCCCAGCGGCTCGCCGAGGAGACCGACGTCGCCGAACGCGCCCTCACCCTCGCCCAGACCCTGGCCGACGAGCGCGACACCCTCACCGCCGCGGTGGCCGCCGCCGCCGTCAGCGGCAGCCGGCAGCCCCTGGACGCCGCCCTCAGCCCCGAGAACCGCGCCCGCGCCGACCGCCGCATCACCGAACTGCGCGCCGAACTCCCCACCCCCGCCCGCGACGCCCTGACCGCGCTCACCGGACTGCGCGACGCGGCCGTGGCCGGCGACGCCACCCCGGCCGACCTCAGCACCGGCTACACCGCCATGATCAGCGCGCTCGAATCCCTCACCCGGGACACCGTCCGCGCCACCCCGCCCGACGCCGCGCACCCCACCGCCGACGCGCTCGCCGACCTGATCCGCGCCACCGACGCCTCCGCCGCCGCCCGTGGCCTGCTGCTCGCCGCCCTCGTCGACGAGGGCGAGCAACTGGAGCTGGCCCGCCTCGTCCACACCGCCCGCGTCCGCGAGGAAACGGCGCTCACCGACTTCCTCGCCCTGGCCGGGCCCAGCGCCCGCGACGCCTACGCGGAAACCGTCAGCGGCCCCGACATCGACACCGCCGAGGAGTATCTGGCGGTGCTCGCCGCCGGCACCGGCTACACCGCCGCCGACCGCGCCCTGGACCGCGGCGAGATCCACGACACCCTTGCCGCCCGCACCACCGCCCAGCGCGCCGTGCTCAGCGACCTCAGCACCGAACACACCGCCCGGCTCGCCAAGGCCCGCGACAGCGAACTGATGGCCCTCCAGATCACCTCCGGCGTGGTGCTGGTCGCCTTCACCCTGGTCCTCGCCGTCTCCGTGCAGACCGCCCGCTCGCTCACCCGCCCGCTCGCCGCCGTACGCCTCGGCAGCAGCCGGGTCGCCGCCGACCCCACCACCCAGGAACCCGTCAAGTACACCGGGCGCAACGACGAGTTCGCCGAGGTCGTCGCCGCCGTCAACGCGCTGCACTCCCGCGCCCTGGACCTGCACCAGCGCGCCCTGGAGGCATCCCGCGACAGCGGCGGCCTGCGTGCCGAACGCGACCGGCTGCTCGCCGAACAGCAGGAGCTCGGCGCCCAGCTGCACCAGTTGCACGGCGCCGTGCACGGCATGTTCGCCGACCACGCCGAGCGCATCCTCATCCTCGTCGGCGAACAGCTCGCCGTCCTGGAGGGGCTGGAGGAGCACGAGACCGACCCCGACCAGCTGGCCGTCCTGTTCTCCCTGGACCACCTGGCAGCCCGGGTCCGCCGACACGGCGAGAACCTGCTCCTGCTGGCCGGCGCCGAGCCCGCCGTCCAGCCCACCGAGCCGATGCCGCTCATCGACGTCCTGCGGGCGGCGGTCAGCGAGATAGAGCGGTACGAGGTGGTCGAGACCACCCCGCCCCCCGCCGTCCGCATCATGGGCGTCGCCGCCCGCGACCTCAGCCATCTGCTGGCCGAACTGCTCGACAACGCCACCGCCTTCTCCCCGGCCGGCGCCCGGGTGCGGCTCACCGGCTGGTGCCCCGGCGCCGGCCAGGTGCTCACCCTGCACGTCGAGGACGAGGGCGCGGGCCTCAGCGAGCAGCGCATCGCCGAACTCAACGCCCGCCTCGGCGACTCCACCACCCCGCCGGCCGGCGCCGACCTCGGACCCGGCATCGGCATGGGCCTCTACACCGTCGCCCGGCTCGCCGCCCGGCACGGCCTCGGCTGCTGGCTGCACGCCAGGCCCGGCGGCGGCACCGTCGCCGAGGTCATCGTCCCCGCCGCCCTGGTGGAGTCCACCCCCACCGGCTACCCGCCGGTCGACGGCACCGGCGCCAACCCCGTAGTGGCCCCGATGGCCGCCACCCAGGCGATCCCCACGGTCGCCCAGGTCCCCGCCCAGCGGGACACCTCCACCCCCACCCCCGCTCCCCCCACCACCCCCACCCCAAGCCACCGGGAACACACCAGGGCGCCGGACTCCGCCGCCCCGGGAGCAGGTTCCTGGACCCCGGAGACAACGGAGAACGGCCTGCCGGTGCGCACCAGAGGTGTCACCCCCGTAGGCTCCATGCCGGCGGCCGAAACGCCGGATCTCACGCCCAGCCGGGGCACGGACGCCGAGGAACTACGGCGGCGGCTCGGCGGCTTCCAGCGCGGCGCACGAGCCGGGCACCGGGACGCCGCGGCACAGGAGGACGGTCCCGCATGACAACCCCGACAACCCCGATGAGCGATCTGCGCTGGCTGCTGATGCGGCTGGTCGAAGAGGTCCCCGGCATGCGCTCGGTGGCCGTGGTCTCGGCCGACGGCCTGCCACTGCTCTCCAGCCAGCCCGACGCCGCCGCACGCAGCGGCTACCAGGGCCCGTACGGCGCCACCGCCGATCTGGCCACCGTGGTCTCCGGACTCGGCAGCCTCACCCGTGGCGCCGCCTCCCTCATGGAGGGCGGTGAGGTACGGCAGACCCTGGTCGCCATGGACGACGGCAGCCTGGTGGTGATGTCCATCAGCGACGGCTCACTGCTGGGCGTCTACGCCGCACCCGACGCCGACATCAGCATGGTCACCTACCACATGGCCCGCTTCGTGGGCCGGGCCGGCCATCTGCTGACCCCCGCCCTGCGCGCCGAACTCCGGGCCGGCACCGCCCCCGGCGGCGCCGGTCGCTAGGGCCTGTCTGATGGATGGCGCCGGTTGGGCCTGCGGCGTCTGGTGCGGGGGGCACCTCCCGGCCATGGGGTATCCCCTGCTCGAAGAGCTTGGGGAGGGGCTACTTGGGCGTCTCGACAGCTCTGCTTCCCAGGTCCCTCAACAGAGCAGAGACGCAGCGAAGCGGAGTGCGGCGAGGCTCCCCCAGGCCCTTGGGGGCCCGGGAGGTGCCCCCGGTGCCAGGCGACGCGGGCCAGGCGGGATTTGTCAGACAGGACC
>NZ_JCAJZV010000022.1:0-31260 GCF_059510435.1 Streptomyces sp. NTD107
ACGGGCAAGGCCGCGGCAGCAGGGACCAGCTGATCCAGCCAGCGGTTCAGCCGTCGCTCCACCTCAAGCGCCTCTTCGGCGCCGAGGAGGCTTTCCGCCACCCACACAACTACTTCGTCTCCTCCTTCCGCGAGATCACCACCGTCGATGTACACCCGGCCGCCATGAGGAATGGATGGCACAAGCACGACGCGGACTCGCATACAAGCCCCCTACCTGGAGTTCGCCGCCCCCTGGGGTGCGTGAAATCAGATCATAGAATTGGGGAGGTTTGGTATAGGAGTCGAGATTAAATCCGCAAGTCGCTTACTCATTTGAGTTTTGACGGCCCATCAGAATTCGCCGAATCTCACGCTGAGCCTGGGCCCATTCGCGCAGATCTGCCCGCACCTGCTCCGGAGTCGCCGCTTCACCCGCCCCGCGTTCCACCACAAGGGTCATGACGGCAGCACCCCCGTCGCTCCTCAGGTCCATGACGTCGCTGTCCACGACCTCACCATCCAGCAACTCCTGGAGGACCCGCTGCGGCAGGCGCTCCACCAGGGCGGCGGCAATCTCCATCGCGGCGCGGTTTCCGTCGCCTCCAGGGCGCTCGCCGACCGGCGCTTCCAACGGGGTCGGCTCGCCGCCGGCAAGCGCGGCCTCAACCGACCCATCGGCCCATCCCACCTCCCGGGCGTATGCCCGGATGGTCGCCGTGACGCGCGAGACTCCCCCGTTCTCGATCAGACGCAGGGTGTTGCGCTTCACGCCGATGCGCTCGCCCAGCTCCTCCTGCGTCAATCCGAGGCCGTTCCGGGCCGTACGCAGGCGTGCACCCAGTCGTGCCCAGTCGTATCCCATGGACGTACATGATGCCGCACGCCATGCAACGTAGCGAGCGCTACAGGGGCTCATGACCAGCGCATGGGGAGCATTTTTGACGCGCAGGTGTTGCATGTAGCCACATCATCACCACATGTCACATCGCGGGAGCGCGCCAGGTCGCCCCTGTGATGCATCGAAATAATGCACATGGGGGTTGCGTGCATCGCCATGCAGCGCTATATCTTGAGCCGTGACACCGAACGGCACCGCTATAAAAGCGCTTCGTGGGGCTCGAAATATGAGCATTCGACGCGTCGCCCAACTGGCTGACTGCGCCCCGTCCCATCTCTCACGCCTCGAACGGGGCCAGGCCGGAGCAGGGGAGCAGACGCTTCGCCGCCTGGCGCGTGCGCTGAAGGTGCCGGTCGCCGCGATCAATCGAGAGGAGCAGCCGTGACCGAAGCGACCAGTTCGCAGAAGCGGCCGCGGGAGTCGGACGAACTCCAGCACTACTCCGTCCAGGAGGCCGCCGACATTTTGGGCGTTTCGAAACGATGGCTCGCTGGTCAGGCCGCCGCCCGCGCGGTCAAGTGCACGTACCTGGGCGGCCGAATCCTGCGCTTCACGGAGGAGCACATCCGCGCCATCTCACGGGCCGGTGAAGTCCACCCGGCCAAGCGCGGGCGCCGCACGGCCGTCTGACCCGCACCCGAAGACGTGGGGCTGCTCCCGTACTGGCCGGTCCAGGAGCAGCCCCCGATCCACCACCCCAACCAAGTCGAAAGAGAGGTGGACCGTGTCCACATCTTCCCAGAACAGACCCCCCGACGGTTCCCGCGATCAGCTGATGCGAGCGTTCGCGGCGGCCGAGGACTTGTCGTCGCTGTCCCCGATCGCCCCGTACGCGGTGGAGGCCACGGCGCACGCCGAGGTGCGGGTGCACTTCGGCGGTGCGGATGGCGTCCGGCAGTTGGCAGCGGCGCTCGGCGCGCCGACCCGCATGACGCCCCGGGTGAGCGGCGCCACGGGCAAGGCCATCCTGGAGTGCACCGCCAAGGGCGTGCACCGGGGTGTGCGGTGGCTGGCGTGGGCGCAGGGTCCGGCGGCGGATGACGGCCAACCGGAGGTCATCACGTCGGCGGACGGTACGGCCTGGTATCGCACGGGATACGACTCGGAGTCGTGCAGCGCGCTGTACGCGATCGTGCCGGGGGCGCCGGCGGAGGTGTCCGCGCCGGTGGAGGAGGTGCTGGCGGCGTTCGCCGAGCAGCGCCACCAGCTGGACGACGCCGATGGCGACTTCGCCCGGCTGGTTCCGGGTGCGGTCCTGGTCCCGGGTTCGGTGTATGCCGGGGGTGCCCGGTGACGAAGAAGAAGGCGTTGACGGCGGCGGCCGGTCTTGCGGCTGCGCTGCGGGCAGTGGAGCAGCGGCAGGCCGGATTCATAGGCCCGCGCACGGTCGGCACGGTGCTGGAGACCGCGCTGCGGCCGCTGCTCCAGGGGGCGCCGGTGGGCGGCACCTGGTCGGGCTCGGTCGTCAGTCCGCCGGACCAGGACGGCGGGCGGACTCTGATCCCCGGCTCGGCGGACGGTATCAACGTGGCCGTCACGGTGCTGCCGGAGGACCGGCGGCGGCTGGGCCTGCTCCTGCTCGGCGTCACCCCGCCCGGTGAGGGCGATGCGGCGTGCGTGGTGTGCGGCTGTACGGAGGATGCCGCCTGCCCGGGCGGCTGCTCCTGGGTGCCGAATTCGGTGATGGCTGACCTGTGCAGCCGTTGCGCCGAGGTCTGCCCGACGCCTCTCTGCGGCACGTCGGCCGACCTTGATGGCTCCGACCCGTTGTTGACCGGCTGGATCCGGGTGGAGGTCGCCGGCGCCGAGGGCCCCGCGCGGTGGGTGTGCTCGCCGCGCTGCGCCATGGCCGTGATGGGCGAGGACGGTGACGAGATCGCCCGTACGGACGGCGCGCAGGTGACGGCGGAGCACCCGCCGGCGGTCCGCGTGGTCCTCGCCGGCGAGGACGGCGGCGACGCGACGGTGACGCTGGAGGGCTGGGATCTGGTGCGGCTGGCTGTACCGACGTACGCCCCGGGCCGGTCGCTGATGCAGCTCGGCGGCTGGGCCGCCTCCGGGTGCGAACTGGCGGGCCGGATGCGGCTGGTGCGCGCGACGATCCCCGACTCCGCCGAGGCGTTCGAGGACATCGACGTCCACGTGGACACCACCTTCCACGGCGGTCCCCGTCCGTACGTCCGTATCCAGTGGCCCTCGCCCGCGCCGGGGAGTGAGGTCTGATGGCCGCCCTCGCCGAGGAGGCGTACCTCCCCTGGAATGCGCTGACGCACTTCTTCGGGTGCGCGGCGCCGCGTTGGGAGGTGGATGTTCGTACGGAGCGGGATGTGCCCTGGTCGCGTCAGCATGCGGACGGGCCGCCGGAGCACCGGTGCCCGAACTCCGACTGCCAGCACGGGCCCCGGTTCGACCGGGTGACGGTGCGGGTGGTGTGCCGGGCCTGCGGCCGTGCCCACGTCATCCGGGGCGAAGAGCACACGCAGGACGACACGACCACCTCCCGCCTGGGGTACGGGCAGACCCCGCGCCGCATCGCCGGTCTGGTGCTGTGGCCGGGGCCCCCGCTCCTGTACCGGGCGGGTGCCGAGCCGCACGAGTACCTGGTCACCCGTACGCGGGTGGAGCGGGTGGCGGAGGCGGACGTGGCCGGCCTGATCGGCCAGGCGTTCGGGCCGCGCGGCGGCACCGTGTGGTGGGCGGTCGCCGTGCCGGACCCGAACGGGCCGTACGGCACCCGCCGCATGCGGCACCGCGTCGAGGGCCTGCGATCGTTGCGGGCCGCCGCGAAGTGGGCCGCCGCTCGGCTCGATGAGGCGGACGCGAGGTGAGCGCGCTCGGCTGGGCCTCCCTCGCGCTCCTGGTCCTCATCACCGCCGCCGGTGCCGCGTTCATCGTCGCCGGGTCGCTGCGGGGCCGGCAGCCCGACCTGGACGCCGACGCGCACCGGGCGTGGCTGGAATCCCTGCGACAGGACCGGCCGCCGAAGTGACCCCGGATCAGCTGGCGGTGGCCGCCACGGTGTGCAGCGCACTCGCGCTCGCCCTGGTGGCCGCCGCCCTGATCACCCGCCGCCGCTGACCTGGACGCAGCCCCCATTCCCCGGTTGCGGCGGCCGCCATCTTCTTCTTCCATCCGAACGTTGAGGAGGTCGCGATGCGCGACACCCGACTGAACACGCCGGATGTCTCCGGCTGTCCCGACTGCCAGGGCACCGGCACCTGGAGCCTGTACGGCTCCACCGGCGTGTGCAGCTGCACCCAGGCCCGGCTGCGCCTGCTGATCGGCCGGGCCGACGACCACCGCCGCCGCGCCCTGGTACTGACCGACACCCCCCGGCCCGGCTGCTCCCTGTGCGGAGGATCCGGCGGCTGGCCCGAGGACTACGGCGAGTACGGCGGCACCAACGACGTGGTGTGCCCCTGCTGGGACCCCAACCGCCGCCGAACCCTGCTGCCCCTCCCGCGGCTGCCCCGCGCGCTGCGCCGCCGACACCCGGACACGGACCCCTGGACGGTCGGCTACTCCCAGGAACCGCCGTTCTGATGAAGGGGAATAACACCCGCCGCCGGCTGCGCGCCGTACCCGCCCCCGCGCCGCCGCCGAAGTCCCGGACCGAACGCGCCGCCCTCGCCCACGCCCTGCGCGCCGGTGGCGCGAGCCTGCGCGCCATCGCCGACCAGCTCGGCGTCGGCAAGGACACCATCCGCCGCGATCTGGCACAGCCGGATGAGACACCGCAGGAGACCGATACCCCGATGCGACACGACGATGAGACACCGCAGGAGACGTCGCGCGACACCGCGCCGCCGGACACGCCGCCGGGCACCGGCGGCGAAGTACACGAGACGCCGGAAGCGACGCCCGGCATGCCGTCGCGCGACACCGTGCCGGGCAGCACCACCGGCACCGCCCCCGGTACCCCGGCCAATGCGACACCGATGCCGCCCAGGGCCGCGGTATTCACGCGGTCCGACGGCCCGCCCGTCGCCGGCTCCCTGCTGGTGCTGACGGTTGACGACGACTTCGCCCACGATCTGGCCGCCCTCGCCGCCGCCGGGCGCGCCGCTGACGCCGGAATCCGTATGGCGGTCGGAATGCTCGCCGAGACCTACCGGGAGGCGTGGCAGTTCGGCGAGTACCCGTACCCCGTGCCCGCCAGGGTGATCGGCCTCCAGTACGTCCCCTACACCCCCCGCTGATCGAGGAACGCCCTGATGATGACGGCCGCGCCGGACACTGCCGCAGCACCCGCTGCCGCAGCGGTCCGGCGCGGCCGCGTCTGCGTGCCCTGGCGCCTCATATCCACCGGCCACTACGACGGCGCCGCACTGGCGCTGTACATCAAGGTGACCTCGCTGGCCCGGCGCCCGGAGCGGTGCACAGCGAAGGTGGACACGCTCGCCGGGTGGCTGGGCATGTCGAAGAGCGGCACCGAGCGCGCACTGCGACAGCTCACCACCCCGTGCCCGGAGGGGGTCATCGAGGTGGCCACCGTTCGCCGAACGAAGCCGGGCGGCATCGGCGAGAGCGCCTGGCGCTGCCCGCGCCCGCTGTCCGCCGGCGAACTGTTCGTCTGGCTGCCGGTGGCGGCCGCGGGCTGCCTGGCGCCCCGCGAGCTGCTGCTGTACGCCGCGATCACATACGCCACCGCCCGCCGGATACCCATCACCGACACCGAGCTGGCCCAGCTTTGCGCGGTGACGCCCCGCCACATCGCCACCCTCCGGCGCCGGCTGGCCGCCTTGGGTTGGATCACCATCCACCCCCGCGCCGGACACCAGGGCCGCCACCTCTACACCGTCCACCCCCATCCCCTCCAGCCCGTCCTCCCCACCCCCGAGGACACCACCGCCCCCGAACTCCACGACGGATCCGGTCCGGAGCTGGGTGACGGATCCCTCGCGAAAGCGGAAGACCACGTTACTGACGGACGGGCCCGCGCAGCGGCCCCTTCATCGGAGGCCGGATCATCATCCCGCCGTAGGCGAGACCCGGTAGTAGCGCGAGAGGCTGTGGAAAACCCCGCCGCGCTCCGTGCCAGACCCCACCACCCGGCACCCGTACCCGGCCCCGCGGCGTTGGCGACGTACACCGGCCCCGGGCTGCAAATCTCGCCCCGGGTCTGGCAGGTGCTGGAGCCGGTACGGGACCTGCTGCCCGGGATCGCCGCGTGGCCGCTGCGCCGCGCCGCCCGCGACATCGGCCGCCAGCTGGACGAGTTCGGCGCCCACATGGAGCCCGGGGCCGCGATCGAGCGGATGCGTCAGCGGATCGAACGGCACCGCGCCCTGGCCGCCGAGGAGATCCGCGACCCGGGCCGCTGGCTCCTCGGTGCCGCCATCAACTCCTGGGGCTGCCAGTTGGCCGCCTGCGAGGAGGGGCGCCTCTGGAACACCTGGGAGCCGTGCGGGGTGTGCGCGGACCTGCGGGCCGCCGCTCGCGCCGCCGTGGCTGCCCCGCCCGCGCCCCCGCCGCCGTTGCCGCGGCCGCACCTCGCATCCGCCGCTCCGCCGGCGGCCGCCCAACCCCCTCCGCCACGCCCCGCCGCGGACATCCGGCTGCGGTACTGCGCGTGCGGAGTGCAGATCGCCGCCGTACCCGGCCGCACCGAGTGCGCCCGGTGCCGAACACCGACAACCCCCCGCGGCCGCCACCGGCGCCCACTCACCACCAACACCTGACGAGAGGACCCGATATCCCGTGCTCACCCCCCAGTGCCGCGCGTGCGCCGCCCCGATCATCTGGGCCGTCACACCCCGCCAGCAGCGCATGCCCCTGAACGCCCTGCCCGACAGCACCGGCAACGTCGCCGTTCACCGCGACGTCGCCGGCCGACTCCGCGCCCGCGTCGTCTCCAGCGAACGCCCCACCCTCGAAGGGTCGGAGCGGCTGCACATGCCGCACTTCGCCAGCTGCCCCGCCCGCCAGGGAGCGCGGCGATGACCGCCCGCCTCCAGATCGAGATCGCGTGCGACGGCCCACCCGGTGACCTTCGCTGCCCCGAGGCCGCCACCACGTCCCTGCCCCACCAGGCCACGCCATCCCAGATACGCCGCGCACGGCGCGCGGACGGCTGGCGCACCCGCCGCCGCCGCGCCGACGCCCTGCTGGACCTGTGCCCCACCTGCGCCCGGCCCACCACCCCGGCCCCGCCGCGCCCCCTGCCCCCGCCCGCCGACCCGTCCGCCCTGGAGCTGCTGGAGGCACTGCCCACCGGCACCTGGGGCGGCCCCCGCCCAGCCCCCGCGCCGGACACCCCGCAGCAGCAGGCCGCCCGCCGCGCCACCCTCACCGCAGCCCTCGGAACCGGACCGAAAAGTGAAATCGAACACCTGAACGGAGCAGCATGACCACCCCGATCGAACAGCAGGACACCGCCACCGCCCTGGAGGCCGTCCGCGCCCAGCTGGTCACCGTGACGGAAGCCCTGGGCGAGACGTGCCGCGCCCTGCGTGCCTTGGACCGGCAGGCGCTGCTCCATCAGGACCTGGTGGAGGCCACCGAGCATGGTGCTCGCCTCGCCCGCTACCTCATCGCCGCCCAGGACGCCGCCAACGCCCCCGACTGGCCCTCCCTGCCCGCCACCATCACCGAGCTGAGAGGCGGTACCCAGTGAGCACGCCCGAAGTCGCCCGGCTGCGGGGCGAGCTGGCCGCCACCCGGCAACAGCTCGCCGTGCAGAACGCGGTCCTGGACGTCGTCGCCCTGGAGCTCAACGAGTGGACCGCTGCCAGCCTCGGCATCGTCCGCGCCGCCGTGAACAGCCTCACCCCCGGCCCGCCCGGCCCCGCGCCGGTCGGCGAGGACGGCCCCACCACCACCCACCACCACCTCGCCTACCTCCAGCACCAGGTCCAGCACATAGACCCGGCGCTCACCGCCGCCGACGGAATCCGCAACCGCATGCAGCGCCGCGGCTGGCACCCCGCCGTCATAGACCAAGTCGCCGGCAGCTGGCTCGCGCACCAGTTGGCCAGCCACACCACCCCACCCCCCGCCTAACCCCCTCGTGCGCCTGCGATCGCCCCCACGCAAAGGCAGGCGCGCGTCTACCATCCGGCACCGACAGCCGACGCCGCGCCGAACTGGACGCCATCGACGCCGAAGACGACGACACGGCCCGGGCCATCACCGCCCGCAACCGCGCAGTCCTCCCCGCGCAGGACCAGGACAACGACGACCCCCGCAGTGAATCCCCGACGGCCCCGCCCCCGCTGGGCTGCTACAGCCCTCCCCCACGCCTCACCCGGTGGGGCCGCCGTCCAGCCCGGCGGCCCCACCGCAAACAGCACGAGGAGCGCACCATGGCGACCTGCACCACCTGCCCCCGCACCTTCCAGCCGAGCGAGGCCAGCCGCGCCGCCTGCTGGCCCTGCACCCGCCGAACCCGCAGCTGGCTCGCCGAAATCCCCCGTCACCAGCCCCTGCTCGCCGCGAGCCTCCACCGCGACCGGCCCGCCCCCGGCCCCATCCCCCGCCACACCCACGGCGGCTCGCGGCCACCGGCCCGAGAAGACGTCCTGAGCTTCACCGGCCCCGCCGCCCCCGGCACCATCCGACCCGGCCACCCCGGCGACCAGGACGGCCGCGAACCGATCGCCGGCGTTCTCGCGTCCTGGGCGGACGCCATCGCCGCCGAACGCGGCCTGGACCGCCCCCACCACCGCGTCCCCGTACCCGAACTCGCCAACTGGCTGGATACCCACCTGGACTACGCCGCCCACCGGGAATGGTGGCCCGCGTTCACCGCCGAGCTGCGCGACGTCGTGCACCGCTGCCGCGCCATCACCCGCACCCAACCCCGCCGCATACCGCTCCCCACGCCGTGTATCTGCGGGGCGTTCGGCCTGGTCGCGGAGGACTGGGCCGACTGGATCGAATGCACCGTCTGCACGCGGCTGTACAGCGACGAGGAATACAAGCAGCACGCCGCCTCCGTACTACCGCCACTCCATCGGACTGCGCTCTCGATGGTGGTGGCGAGCTGGGAAAGTCGTGAACACCCGGAAACGCGGGAGGGGCCCCCACCAAGGTGAGGGCCCCAGCGACCTAGTCCTACAAGTGCCATACGCCGAACGTGCGGAACTCCAGATCTACGGATGGCAGAGCAAGAACAGCCGCGACGCCGAGTGCGTAGAGGCCGCCGACGGGCGCCGCTGCCACGGCGGTCGTCATCAACACCGCACGACGACGTGACGGCCTCCGGATGGAGATAGTGCAGAGTGCAGCCAGGTAACCGCCATCACGACGACGACCCGGCGGGAGGTGTGACATCATGTCTCCCTGTCAGGTTGCTAACAAGCTGACACCACCCGACCTGAAGAATCTTTCCACGGATGCCAGGCCGGGCCAGAGAGCGGGCCGCTGGCCCGCTCTCTGCGTGTCGGGATGACCATACAGCGTCACCAACTGCCATTCACAATCGGTGCCTGACTGGCTGACAGGTATTCCGGAATACCTTGGCTGACCCGGCCTCAACCTTGCACAAGACGTCCTGTCTTCCAAGACAACTAGTTGAGTGGCCCCGCTCGGCCCTAGGGGCCGCTGACTTAAGTCAAGGACGCTGACAGCCATCGGCCGATCTCCGCTGGCACTTCTTGTGTTCCACCGGCGCGCCTTCTGGCATCACTGCTGGTCGCCGGACTTCCCACACGAGGAAACCGTGCACCCAGCCTTACCCCATGGGGTAAGGCTGGGTGCACGGTTGGGCGCCCAGCTGGCCAGCCATCCAGCAGCAAAGTAATCCCTCATCGAGGTGGAAAAATCACTCGATTCGCACAAACAAAATGGATCAGTTCTTCCGTCACCTTTCCAGGATGCCCTTGTGGAATTTCTTCAGGCGGACTGTGTCAATTAAGCGTCGGAATCTTATTCAGGCCCTCGATGACTTCGCCGCATGGCAACTTATGACAAATAGAAAATGAAAGTATCGTGCATTGCGCCATGAAACAAGATTTGGAAGGACGGCTGGAAGACTGCCAGGTCAAAGCCAACTGCCCTGGTGATCAAATCTCCCAGCCCGACGCTTCTGGACGACGGGGCGCGGAGTGTAGCGCAGGTGTCTACGAGTAGGAACTTGCAGTAGTCGGGCCAAATCAACGTCATCGACCGTCGGGAATCACCTAGCTCCGGCCGCCGAGCAGCAAAATGGAGGGGGGGGCGGCTTGCCAAGATCGTGGCCTGGCGTCACACTGACGCCAACACCAAACGCATGCCCGCGGCCCTGCCATACCGGCGGGGCCGTACTTGTTCCAGAACGCTGAGGACCCATGTTCACCACCACCGAGGCGGCCGCTCTGGTTGGCTCCTGGCGCCACTCGATATCCGGTGGTCGCGCCCCCAGCGTCACGCCCGACACCATCCGCCAGTGGAAGCGCCGCGGCCACCTGAAACCCACCGGCCTGGACCACCACGGCCACCCCCTCTACAGCCAGGCCGCACTCGCCCGCGCCGAGAAGGCCACCCGCGGCCGCGCGCTGCGCCTGGTCGGCCTGCCCGAGACCACCCGAGAGGCAGCCTGAGCCAGCACACCATCACCGCCACACGCGAAGTGGACGCCGGCGAGCCCATCAAGGGGTGCCACCACCGGCTGGTGCACCCTGGTCTGTTGCTGCGGCTACACCGCTCGTCCAACAGGCGGCGAGCTGCCCGGCCACCCGCATCTGCGGCTGTGCCGGCATGCCAACCGGGCGGTGAGGGTCACGACTCCGTCACATTACCCACACGCTGCCCACTGACCCGACAGGCTGTGTCCATGCCCAAGACACCGAACGGCCCGGCGCGCCCGGGGTTGAAGAAGCTGGCCATCATCCTCTGGTCCGTGCTGGGGGTGGTCCTGGTGGTGGCCGTCATCGGCGCGATCGTCGGCGGAGACGAGGAGAAGAAGCCGACGGCCGCCGAGCAGGAACTGACGGAGGAGCAGCGCGAGGAAGCCCAGGAGCGGGCCGGTATCCCGCCGGAACCGGACGAGGCCACCGCCGCGGCGTACGTCGCAGCGCTGGAGGCGATCGACCCGGACATCGTCCACGGCAAACCGGAGAAGGTGATCGACCGGGGCCGCAGCCAGTGCCAGACCATCGGCAGCTACCCCGATGACCGCGAGCACCAGCTGGCCCAGGCCGAGATCCGGTTCAGCTCGCCCAGCAACCCGGAGGGCTTCGGGCCGGACGTGGCCGAGCAGATCGTGGACATCGTGCACGAACACATCTGCCCCACCTACTGATCGCCGCCCCGGGTGAACATCCCCGGGGTTCAACAACCCCCGGGGGTGCTCAACGCCCCGGGGGTTTCTCATGCCCCCGGGCTGGAGGTGGACGTGGCCAGCCACAGAGCGCGACACCGAACCGGCCGACCGGCACGCAGAGCACGCGAGCAGATGTTCGCTGTCTACGGGGACACCTGCCACCTGTGCGGGCACCCAGGCGCGACGGACGCTGATCATCTGATCCCGATCAGCGTGGACCCTGATCAAGACCCCGCCGATCCCCACGCCCTCCGGCCGGCGCATGGAGCGACGTCGCCATGTGCCACGTGTGGACGACGGTGCAACACGGAGCGCGGAGCCGGACCGATCACCAAGACGTTGCGGACGTCCGAGCCCTGGTGACTCCCCGTTGCCCCGCGCCGTCGCTGAATTTTTTGGAGCGGCCCGCTGGCTGACCCCGCGCCCACTCTTCCGTTTCTCTCCCCGCCCGTTCCACGGGCCCGGCGCGTGGTCACGGAGGGTGGTGTGTGCTGGTGGCGGACGTGGTGGACGCTGCTGGGTCGGGCGACCGGCGCCAGTTGCTGGAAGCGGTCCGGGATCGGCTTGCCGAGGAACTGCTGGCGGCCGAGGGCCGCGACGTCGCCGCTCTGGCGAAGGAGCTGCGGGCGACCGTGGCCGAGCTGGAGTCCCTGCCCGGCGGCAAGGAGGTGAGCCCCCTTGATGACCTCGCAGCTCGCCGTGAGGCGCGGCGCGCAGAAGCCGCGGGTAGCTAACTTCCCGTCGGCCAGCAGTAGCGCGGCGCCGGAGTTCATCGACCTCGCTGCATCCGCCGGCCTCCACCTGGACCCGTGGCAGCAGTACGTGTTGACGCACGGCCTGGGCGAGCGGCCGGACGGATCGTGCGCAGCGATGAAGTGCAGCGTGTGGGTGCCACGCCAGAACGGGAAGGGCGCCATCATCGAGGCACTGTCCCTCGGCTGGCTGTTCCTCACCCGCGAGCGGCTGATCCTCCACTCCGCGCACGAATTCAAGACGGCGCAGGAAGCCTTCATCCGGCTGAAGGAGCTGATCCAGTCCACCCCGGACCTGGAGAAGCGCGTGCTCCGGATCCGCGAGGCCAACGGCGAGCAGGGCATCGAACTCACCCGGCAGGCCGGCGGCGGCCGGCTGCGGTTCATCGCCCGGTCCCGAGGGAGCGGCCGCGGCTTCTCGGGCAACAAGAACATCATCGACGAAGCGCAAGAGGCCACCGCCCAGCAGATGGCCGCGATGCTCCCGACTCTCAGCGCGCAACCCGACCCCCAGGTCTGGTACTTCGGCACGCCACCGGAGGACCCGGCCGCCTGGTGCTACGGACTGCGCGCGGACGGCGAGGCCGGCAACGTGCCGAGGCTGGCGCACTTCGACTGGGGACAGGACCTCGATCCCACCGAGCCGTCCGATGTCCGCCACGGCCTGACCGATCGCGACCTCTGGTACGCGGCGAACCCCTCGCTCGGCATCAGGATTTCTGACGACTTCGTAGAGGGCGAAGCCAAGCCCAGCGGCCTGGGCGAACGCTTCCTGCCGGAGCGGCTGGGGGTGTGGCTGCCGCGTGCGACCGAGGGGCCCGGCGTGGTGGACCTGGACCAGTGGGCCGCCCTGGCGGACGAGGAGTCCCGGCGGTCCGGGGCGGTGGCGATGGCGCTGGATATCACCCCGTCCCGGTCTCATGCGGCGATCTCCGTGTACGGGCTGCGCGCGGACGGCCTGGGTCACGCGGAGGTGATCGAGCACCGGCCGGGCACGGACTGGGTGGTGGAGCGCCTGGTGCAGCTCGCCGCCCGGCACCGGCCGGTGGGCATCGGCCTGGACGTCAAGGGCCCGGCCGGCTCCCTGCTGACGGACCTGCGCAAGCGCGGCCTGGTCCCGCCCGACGATGCTGAGCACCCGCAGCTGGGTCAGTTGGCGATCCCGACCGCGCAGGATGTGGCGGCCGGCTGCGGCCAGTTGGCGGACGCCGTGACCCAGGGCACGCTCCGGCACATCGGCCAGGACGTCCTGGAGACCGCCCTGCGCGGGGCGAAGACCCGCCCGCTGGGCGACGCGTGGGCCTGGGCCCGGCGGCTGTCCACGGTGGACATCTCGCCGCTGGTGTCGGTCACGCACGCCCGCTGGGTGTGGGAGACCCGCGCCCATCTGGTCGCGGAGTACGACGTCATGGACTCGGTCCTGTGAGGGGGTGTGGCCGTGCCTGTTCAGGGACCTGACGGCACCTGGTACGCGGGTGAGCCGCCACCGGTGAGCCGTGCCCGGCGGGTGCTGTCCTGGCTGACGGCGCCGGCGCGCTGGCTCGGCGGCGCCGCGAAGCGCGCGATCACCAGCCTGCCCTGGGCATCGGGCGGTCCGCAGATCGACGCCGGCGGCGACCGGGCGATGGGCCTGGTGGCCGTGTGGGCGTGCGTGCGGATCCTCTCGGACTCCGTCGCGTCGCTGCCGGTGCAGCTGTACCGGCGGAACGGCGCCCAGCGCGAACCGGTGTCCTACGTACCCGCCCTGCTGTGGGCGCCGGCCGCCCAGGATGACCTGTTCCAGTGGCTCCACAAGGCCGTCGTGTCCCTCGCGCTGCGGGGGAACGCCTACGGGCTGGTCACCCAGCGGGACGAGCTGGGCTACCCCGTGGCGATCGAGTGGCTGTCCCCGGACGACGTGTGGGTGGACGAGCAGCGGCCAACCGCCCCCGTCTACTACTGGCAGGGCCGCACAGTCCCGGCCGCCGATGTCGTGCACGTGCCCTGGATCGTGATGCCCGGCCGGGTGGTCGGGCTGTCGCCGGTGCAGGCGTTCGCCCGCACCATCGGCGTGGGCCTGGCCGCCACCGAGTACGGCGCGCGATGGTTCGAGGGCGGCGGCACCCCGCCCGCCACCATGAAGAACAGCCAGAAGACCATCGCCCCGGACCAGGCCGACGAAATCTCGGACCGGCTGATGGCCCGAATGCGCGCAGGCAAGCCGCTGGTGTACGGGGCCGACTGGGAGTTCGCCGCCCTCCAGGTCAACCCGGAAGAGAGCCAGTTCATCGAGACCATGCGGCTCAACGCGACGCAGATTTCGGCGATCTTCGGAGTGCCGCCGGAGAAAGTGGGCGGGGAGTCGGGCGGCTCCATGACCTACGCGAACGTCGAACAGGCCGCGATCGACTTCGTCACGTTCACGCTGGGGCCGTGGCTGGTGCGGCTGGAGTCCGTCCTGTCGAGTCTGATGCCCGGCAACGAGTTCGTGCGCTTCAACCGGGACGCGCTCATCCGCTCCGACACCCTGACCCGGTACCAGGCACACGGCGCCGCCCTGGACAAGCAGTGGCGCACCGTCAACGAGATCCGCGCCATCGAGGACCTGCCGCCGGTGCCGTGGGGCGACACCCCGAACCTCATCCCCGGCGCCCCGCCGGAGCAGCAGCAGGAGAAGCAGCAGGAAGGGCAGGGCTCATGAGCACATCGGAGCGACGGTTCACGGCCGGCCTGGTGGAGATCCGCGACGCCGGCGACGGCGCCGCGAAGCGCACGATCGGCGGGTACGCCGCGAAGTTCAACCGGCTGTCGCGGAACCTGGGCGGCTTCGTGGAGCGCATCGACCCCGGGTTCTTCGCCAAGAGCGCGGGGGACGGCTGGCCGGAGGTCCTGGCCCGATACAACCACGACGACAACCGGCTGCTGGGCACGACGGAGGCGGGGACGCTGCGCCTCGCCGTGGACGGCACCGGCCTGGACTACCAGGTGGACGTGCCGCACTCCCGGGAGGACGTCCTGGAGCTGGTCCAGCGCGGCGACGTCCGCCGCTCCAGCTTCGCCTTCTACACCTTCGAGGACGACTGGGACCTGACCGACGAAGGGTTCCCCCTGCGGACGCTGCTCGTCGGCCGCCTGGTGGACGTCGCCCCGGTCAACACCCCGGCCTACCCCGACACCGACACCTCGCTGCGGTCCCTCGCGGCGAAGGCAGACGCCGACCCGGCAGAGGTCCGCGCGGCTGCGGCCGCCGGCGAACTGGCCCGCTTCCTGGGCCCCAAGACCACCATCCCGAGCGGGCAGGGCGACCCCCACCCGCTCATCGCACTACGGCGGCGGCGCGCCGACTTGATGCAGCGCCGCGACATGTGAGGCAGGGCGCACCCCACCTCCCCACCCCGAACAACCCGGCACCGGCCACCGGCCGGCGCCTTGACGCGCCCTGGAGGGCACATGAACACGCACATCACCCGGCTCAAGGAGCGCCGCGCCAGCCTGTGGAGCGAGGCGAAGGCGCTGCTGGACACCGCCGAGGGCGAGAAGCGCGACCTATCCGCCGAGGAGAGCCAGCGGTGGGACGCGCTGAACGCCGACATCGACGCGATCGACGCGCGGGCGACCGAGCTGCACGAGGCCGAGCAGCGGCGCGCGGCCGCGGACGAGGCGTTCGACGCGCTGCTGGGGCGCCCGGCTGAGCGCCAGGCCCCGGAGCCGGAGGGCCTGGGCACGCAGTTCCGGCGCCTGGCCGCCGGCGAGATCCGCAGTGTGGAGGTGTCCCCGCCGCCCGGGGCGGAGGCCCGCGCGCAGAACAAGGGCACCGCGACGGCCGGCGGCAACACCGTGCCCACCTCCTTCTACGGCCGCCTGGTGGAGCACCTGGTGGAGGTGTCCGGCGTCATGACCGCCGGGCCCACCGTGCTCAACACCGCCTCCGGCGAGACGCTGGAGGTGCCCATCACCACCGACCACGGCAACGCCGCCCTGGTCGCGGAGGCCGGCACCATCCCCGAGGACGATGCCGCGTTCGGCAAGCGGACCCTGGGCGCCTACAAGTACGGCCGGCTGCTGAGCATCACGACCGAGTTGCTGTCCGACACGGGCGTGGATATCGAGGGCTACCTGGCGCGCACGGCGGGGCGGTCGCTCGGGCTGGCTCTGGGCGCGCACCTGATCACCGGTACGGGGACGAACCAGCCTCTGGGCGTGGCGACCACGGCCACCGCCGGCGTGACCGGCGCGGGCGCGGCGCCGACCGCGGATGAGCTGATCGACCTGTTCTACAGCGTCATCGCCCCCTACCGGGCGGCTTCGTCCTGCGGCTGGCTCCTCGCCGACAGCAGCGTCGCGGCGATCCGAAAGCTGAAGGACGGCAACGGCCAGTATCTGTGGCAGCCCTCCATCACGGTCGGCGCCCCGGACACCATCCTGGGCAAGGCCGTCCACTCCGATCCGTTCGTTCCAGCGGCCGCCGCCGGCGCGAAGAGCGTTCTCTTCGGGGACTTCGCGGCGTACTGGGTGCGGATGGCCGGCGCCCTGCGCTTCGAACGGTCGGACGAGTACGCGTTCAACCGGGACCTGACGACGTTCCGCGCGCTGCTTCGGGCGGACGCCATGACCGTGGACCAGACCGGCGCGATCAAGGCGTTCGTGGGCGGGGGCGAGTGATGCGGGTACGGATGAAGGTCAGCATCAGCGGCACCCGCAACGGCCAGCTATGGCCGGCGAAGGGCGGCACGATCGACCTGCCGGAGGCCGAGGCCGCCGCCCTGGTCGCGGTCGGCGCCGCCGAGCCCGAGCCCGAGCCGGACCCCAAGGGGGAGACGCCGGAGACGACGGAGACGCCGGAGGAGCAGGCCGGCGAGCCCGAGCAGGCGACGGCGCCGGACCGCGCGGAGAAGCGGCCCGCCCGCCGCGCCCGTACCGGATCGTGAGCCGCTACGCCACCGTCGCCGAGCTGCGCGCGGACCTGGGCATAGAGGAGTCCGACACCAGCCGCGATGCCGCGCTGTCCTCCGCGCTGGCGGCTGCGGAGGCCGGCATCGAGGCCGCGTGCGGCCGCCGGTTCTGGCTGGACCAGGACCCGGCGGCCCGGATCTTCACGACCTTCGGCCGGCTGGTGGTGGGCGACGGCATCGAGCGGATGCTGGTGGACGACATCGGCGACCAGGTGGTGGCCGTCGCCACCGGCCACAGCGGCGGGCCCTGGGAGGACCTGGACGTGGAGCTGTGGCCCCTGTCCGCGCTCTCCCGGGGCCGCCCGGTCACCTCCCTCGCCGGGCGGTGGCCGGGCGCCACCCGGATCCGGGTCACCACCCGGTGGGGTTGGCCGCAGGTTCCCGCCGACATCGCCCAGGCCACCCGGATCCAGGCCGCGCGGCTGTACCGGCGCAAGGACTCGCCGGAGGGGATCGCCGGCTCCGCGGAGTGGGGCGTGGTCCGCCTCAGCAGGCGTGACCCGGACGTGTGGACCCTGCTGGAGCCCTACATGCTCCCCGGCATAGCCTAGTTGAGCGACAACTTATGGAGCGTGCCGGCTGGGTGTTTCTCTACTTTCTCCCGAGTCTTGTCCCACACCCAGATTTCCGACTTCTTCCACAAATCGGGGAGATCGGTCAATTGTTCTGCATGGGGATTATCGCCAGGTTCGGGAATCGGCTCGCCCGTCGAGCGGTCTACCCAGGAGTCAATTTTCACAGAAGTGGGTCGCCAGTCCGGGCGCCCGATCAGAATTGCGCGGGCGCCACTGAGCCGAAATCCAGTATCGGAAGGATTTTTTACCGGGAGGCGCCACTCGCGTTCATGCATCCAAGTCGAACCGTTGCCCGTTCGCACTGCCCAGTGGCTGAGGCGCTTCGAAATGAACTGTGCCTGCACTTTCTCTGGCACGTAAGCCACCGTGCCGCCTCCAGCCTTGAGGACAGCAGCGCGATCAAACACTAGGCCCCATGGAGAGAACCGCCTAGTGCCGATCAGGTATGCGAGGTGCGCCGGTGTGCTTTCCGAAAAACAGGCGCACGCGAGACCTGATCTGAACTGTTCGAACGCCAAGAATTCTCCATTTTCAAGAATTCGATCCAGGCGCCGCTCGGGTGTCATTCTCAGTATTCTCTCGGGCACACTATCAGCATGGCCTCCATTTCGGCCGGTGAAGTGAAATAAATTGTCACTTTGGGCAGGCCCAATGGCCCCTAGGTCAAGCTCTTCCATTGTTTCACCTTTTCAGCTGGTAGCTGATTTTCGAACGTGCAAAGTTGCGTCCCCTGGGGCTGATGGGGCTGAAGTCTCCCGCGCCCCTTGGCACCCTGGCCGATTGTAGCGACATCAGGCGCCAAAAGATCAGAAAATAGCTGCGCGGGCAATTGGGGAACAATAGTGCGAATATCTGACGTGCGTGAGGCGCTTGCAACGGCGGCCTCTGCTGTCCAACTTCCTTCTGGCGTGCGGCGGCTGACCGCCACCGGCTACGTGCCGGACGCGATCACCGAACCGCATTTCTTCGTGGGTGAGTACACCCAGGAGTACGACAAGGCGATGGGCCGCGCCCTGGACGAGCTGGAGTTCACCTGTCGCGTGCTGGTCGGCCGTCAGGACGACAGGGCCGGCCAGCGGATCCTGGACGCCCTGTTGTCCGGCTCCGGCCCGGCCTCGCTGAAGGCGGCGATCGAGCGGGCCCGGGGCGGGCCCGGCGAGTACGCCCTGGGCGGCCTCGCCCACGATCTGCACGTCATGCGCGTCCAGGGATACCGCTGGTACGAACACGCCGGCGTCCAGTACGTCGGCGCGGAACTGGTCATCAAGGTCATAGGGGAGGGGTAGCCGTGAAGCTGATCCTCACGGACAGCCGAATCTTCGCCGCCGGCGTGGACCTGTCCGGCGCCGCCAACAAGGTGGAGCTGAGCGCGGAGGTCGAGGAGAAGGACGCCACGCACTTCCGCTCGCAGGGCTTCAAGGAACTGCTGGGCAGCATCACCTCCGGCACGGTCAGCGCGGAGGGCCACTGGTCCGCCGGCGATCCGGCCGCCGTGGACGATGCCACCTGGGCCCAGCTCGGAGGGCGCGGCCCGTGGACGGTGTGCCCGGAAGAGGCCACCGTGGGCGCCCTCGCCTACTCCACCGTCGCCCTGCGCACCTCCTACAAACTCGGGGCGACGGTAGGCGAGATCGCGCCCTGGTCGGCGGAGGCCGCGACGTCCGGCCCCGTCGTACGGGGAGCGATCGCCCACCCGCCCGGCATCGCGCGCAGCGGCACGGGCGCCGGCGAGCCGATCGAGATCGGCACCGTGCCCCAGCGCGGCCGCCTGGTAGCCGCCCTCCACGTCCTGTCCGCCTCCGGCACCGGCACCCTCGCCGTCACGGTGGAGACCGCCACCGTCGAGGACGGGTGGACCGAGCCGGACACCTCGCTGGTCTTCGACCCCGTGGCCGGCCCGGGCGGGCAGATGGTGTCCGTCACCGCGCCCACCGCCGGGCCCTGGGCCCGCCCCACCTGGACCGTAGACGGCTCCGGGTCATTCCTGTTCGTCCTGGCGCTGGCCGTCCAGTAGCCACTCCCCGAAGGGACCCACGATGCCCGCAATGGTGCTCCTCGCCGCCTACCTCTCCATCGACGGCCAGGACCTGAGCAAGCACACCAAGAAGGCCGAGATCAGCGTGGAGGTGGAGGAGAAGGACGTCACGACTTTCCGGAGCCAGGGCTGGAAGGAACTGCTGGGCGGCCTCAAATCCGGAGAGCTGAGCGTCGACTTCCTCCAGGACTTCGCGCCCGGCGAGCTGGACGCCACCCTGTGGCCGCTGCTTGGCAAGGTCATCCCGTTCACCGTCCGCGCGGATGAGGGCCCGGTGTCCGCCGAGAATCCCTCGTACAGCGGCAGCGTGCTGATCAAGGGGTGGCAGCCCATCACCGGGAGCGTTGGTGACGAGGCGACCGCTTCGCAGTCCTGGCCGACGTCGGGCGCGGTGACCCGCGCCGTCGCCTGATGGCCGACAACAGCGGGGCCCCGTTCGACCTGTCGGCGATGCCGGAGGGCCTGGACGCTCTGGGCCGCCGCCTCCGCGCGGAGGAAGACGGCAAGGCCCTACGGCGCGAACTGGCGAAGAACCTCCGCGAGGAGCTGAAGCCGGCGGCCGCGCTCGCCAAGAGCGGCATCATGGCGATGCCCTCCGCCGGCACCATGCCCACCTCCCCCGGACTCCGGGCCGAGATCGCAAAGAAGATCCGGCCCGAGGTCAAGCTGGGCGGCCGCTGGTCCGGCGCCCGGATCAAGGCCCGCAAGACGCGCGGCGTGCGCGGCTTCGCCAACGCGCCGAAACGCACCCAGTCCGCCAAGGGGTGGCGCCGCCGCGTGTTCGGCAGCTCCACGTGGGTCACCCAGCGCGGCCGCACGCTCTGGTTCGACCGCGCCCTACAAGGCCGCGAACGGCAGTACCAACAGGCGGTCCTCGCCGCCATGGAAGCGATGGCCCGGCGGATCGCGGGCCGATGAGATAGGAGCAACCGCCGTGTATCTGGTGTACCACCCCGAGGGCCAGGAAGAGCCCACCCGCTTCACGTACCTCCCGAAGAAGCTCCGGGCCGTCGATCGGGAGGAGCTGGAGCGCCGGACCGGCATGAACTTCGCCACCTTCACCAAGGAGGTGCTGGAGGGCAACTCCCTGTGCCGCCGGGCGTTGCTGTGGTTGTTCCTGCGGCGCCAGCATCCCCGCCTCCCCTTCGACGACGTGGACTTCGCATGGGATGAGCTGCGCCTGGAGTACAGCAAGGGCGAGCTGATCAAGATGCGGGAGAGCGCAGAGGCCACCGTGCCGGCCGCGCAGCGGGCGGCCACCCTCGCGCACTTCGATGAGGAGATCGCCGATGCCTTTGACGAGGCCGACGAGGGAAAAGCGAGTCTGCCGATCGCCGACTGAGGCATCTCGGCAACGCGGCCCACCTCCTGGGCGTGAGGCCGTGGGAGTGGGCCCTGCTCACCGTCGAAGAGGCCGATCACCTCCTGGACTGGCTGGACGCCTACGAGCAGCAGCAGAACGAGGCCGCAGAGAAGCTGAAGCGGTAGAGCTGGAAGGGGGTGCCCCTTGGCCAGCGACACCTCGCTCATCTTCAACATCGTTGCCAAGGACAAGGCCAGCCGGACCATCGGGCAGATCAAGGACAAGATCGGCGTCGCGGCGGCCGGCATCGGCGCTGCGATCGCCGGCGCGATCGGCGTGGGCCTGGTGGAGTCCCTGGACGTCGGCGCGGCGAACGCGAAGCTCGCGGCCCAGTTGGAGCTGGGCCCGGCCGAGGCCGCCGAGATGTCCAAGGTGTCCGCCGGGATTTACAAGGAGGTGTGGGGCGATTCTGCGGCTGAGGTGAACGCCGCGATCCGGAACGTCTACCTCACGATGGGCGACACGGCCCTGGCCGAGGAAGGGCTGGACGTCCTCACGGTCAAGGCCATGGCCCTGTCGGAGACGCTGGAGTACGACGTCACCGAAGCGTCCATGGCGGCCGGGAACATGCTCAAGAACGGCCTGGCGGACACCGGGACGGAAGCGATGGATCTGCTGGCGGCCGCCGGCGCGAAGCTCCCGCCCGCCCTGTCCGCCGAGATCCCGAGCCTGATCACCGAGTACGGGCAGTTCTTCAGCCAGCTGGGCGCGACCGGCCCGCAGATGATGGGCCTGCTGGCCGCCGCCGCGGAGTCCCCGACCTTCCAGCTGGACCGGCTGGGCGACACCGTCAAGGAGCTGACGCTGCGGCTGTCCGAGACAGAGGCCGTAGCGGAGCCCCTGGAAGAGCTGGGCCTGAACGTCGCGGACATCCAGGAGATGGTCAACACCGGCAAGGGAACGCAGGCGTTCGACGAGATCGCGTTCGCCCTGTCGGATGTGGCCGACCAGACCGAGCGCACCGCGCTGGTGACTTCCCTCATGGGCGGGCCGGGCGAGGACGCCCAGGCCGCGCTCCAGGGCCTGGCCGAGGCCGGCGGTTTTGCCGGCACGGAGATGAAGGACTTCGAGGGCACGGTGGACCAGATGGCCGCCACCCTGGAGTCCGACCCCTCCCGCGCCCTGGAGAAGTTCAAACGCTCCGTGATGACGGAGCTGACCGACGTCGGCGGACAGTTCGCGCGGTTCGCGATGGACAACCAGGGCGTGGTGAAGCCGCTCGCGATCACCCTCGGAGGTCTGGCCGCGGTCATCCTGGCCATCAAGGGCGCCATGGTGGTGGCAGCGGCCGCGAAGACGGCTTGGACGATGGCGGTCACCCTGGCGACGGTCGCCCAGTGGGCGTACAACGCCGCGCTGCTCGCCAACCCCATGACCTGGATCGTGATCGGGATCATGGCGCTGATCGCCGCCATCGTGCTCATCGCAACGAAAACCACCTGGTTCCAGGACGGTTGGCGGGCGGCGATGGACGCGATCGGCGCCGCCTGGGACTGGCTGTGGAACCTGCTGAGGCGCGGCTTCCAGTTCCTGACAGACCTGTTCATGAACTGGACCGGACCGGGCCTGTTCATCAAACACTTCGAAAAGATCAAGGCCGCCCCGGGGACGGCGATGCGCTGGGTGAAGGACAAGGTGCGCGACGGCATCAACTGGGTGCAGGACAAGATCCAGGAGCTGAAGGAGCTGCCGGGCAAGGTCACGGAGTGGCTGTCCGGGATCGGCAGCCGGATCGGCGACCCGTTCAAGGTCGGGTTCAAGGACGCGATCAACTGGATCATCGAGAAGTGGAACAACCTGTCGTTCACGATCCCCTCGGTGAAGGTCGCGGGGGTGACGGTGTTCGGCGGCGCGACGATCTCCACGCCGAACATCCCCTACCTGGCGAAGGGCGGGGTGATCGAGCAGGCCGGCATGGCGGTGGTCGGTGAAGCCGGGCCCGAGCTGGTGCACCTCTCTCAGGGCGCGCAGGTGACTCCACTCTCGCGCGCCGGCACGGGCGGCGGGACGGTACGGCTCCAGATCGACATCACCGGCGGGGACGAAGAGCTTCGCCGCCGGATCCGCCGCATGGTCCGCGTGGACGGCCGTGGCGACGTCCAGGTCGCGTTCGGCCGCACATAGGAAGGGGAGGCGCTGTGGCATTTCCCGAGAGCCCGTTGCCGCTCGTTGTCGAGGCGCAGATCGGTGCCGGTGGATCCTATGTGGACATCACCGAGCATGTGCTGAGCCGGGATCTGATCCGCATCAGCCGCGGCCGCGGGGATGAGGCCGGCGCCGTGGACCCCAGCCGGGCGACGCTGACGCTGAACAACCGCGATGGCCGATACTCGCCGCGCAACCCGTTGGGCCCCTACTACGGGCAGCTGGGACGGAATACGCGGATCGGCATCTGGGTGCGCGGTGAAGGGGATCGGTACTTTCGCCCGACCGGCAGTGGGGGCCGGTGCGAGGTGGCCAGCAGCCAGGCCCTGGACATCAGCGCGGACCTGGATGTGGCGGTGGAGCTGTCGTTGTGGCGCATCCCCACGCAGACAGGCGCGTTCGCCAGCCAGGTGCAGGAGATCGCCGGCCGGTACCAGCTCACCGGCGACCAGCGGTCGTGGCGGCTGCTGATCGACGCCTCTGGCCGGCCGGTGCTTGGCTGGTCGCCGAACGGCGTCACCTTGCTGGATGCGCTGGGGACGGCGGCGCTGCCGGTGCGGCCGGAGGAGCGGTTCGCTCTGCGTGCCACGATCGAGGTGAACAACGGGGCCGGCGGATGGACCGTCCGCTACTACACCGCCCCGAGTATTGATGTCGCCGAGGTGAGCGGGTGGCGGCCGCTGGGCGAACCGGTCACCGGCACCGGCCCCACCTCCATCCACAACGCCCCGGCGCCGTTGCAGGTCGGAGACATCACCACCCTCGGCTTCGCGCCCGGGTACGGCCTCTACTACCGCGCGCAGCTCCGGCGCGGGATCGGCGGACCGCTGCTCGCTGACCTGGATACCCGCCAACTGTCCATCGGGGCCACTACGTGGACGGATAGCGTAGGCCGGGTGTGGGTGCGGTGGACTCCCAGCGCCGTGGCCGACTTTCATCCTCGGATGTTGGGCGAGGTCGTGGCGTGGCCGACGCGCTGGGACGTCTCCGGGCGGGATGTGTGGACCCCGGTCGAAGTCGCGGGGCAGCTGCGGCGTCTGGGTGCGGCCGGCGCTAAACCCCTCCAGTCCGCCATGAGGCGTCTCATCCCTACCTCGCCGGCGCTGCGAGCGTATTGGCCAATGGAGGACGGTTCTGACTCGACGTCGGCGGCCTCGGGGCTGGTCGGCGGCCGCGCCGCGAGCACCACGGGCCTGGAGTTCGGCGCCTCGTCCGATCTCGTGTCGTCCGCGCCGCTGCCGGTCATTGGCCGGGACGGCGGCTCGATGCGGGTGGCACTGCCCAGCATTGGCCCGAGCCCGAACGGCTGGAGAGCCGAGATTGTCTACTACCTCGACAGGATGCCGGGCACGCAGCCAGCTTTGTACGAGATGCTCGATCTGGAAACTGCCGGCGGCGGGATCGCGCGCATAACCGCACTCATGGGCCCGGGCCTGGCCGGCACCGGAGAGCTGCGGATCGTCGCGTATGACGCAGACGGGGCTATCCGGTACACCTACTGGATCGCCGGGGATCCGACCATCCCGGTCGCGCACTCCGGATGGACCCGCATGCGCATCGCATGCGTCCCGATCACGGGGGGATACGCATACCGGCTGTGGTGGACTCCCATCGGCCGCAATGAATCCTGGTATCTGTGGATAGAGGCACCGCAGATGACCGTGCCCACCCGTATCAACACCCGCTGGCCCAGTGCCCTGGCGGGCATGCCGGTGGGTCACATCACCTACGTTGCGGATCACGCGGTATCGCCGTACGGCGACGGGTCGGGAGCCGCCGATGACGCGTACCGGGGCGAGCGGGCGGTAGGCCGGGTGCGGCGCCTCGCCCAGGAGGAACGGCTGCTGCTCGCGTCGGCCAGCCTCCTTGCCGATTCCGCGCGGGTGGGCCCGCAGCGGATCGACACCGTGCTCGGTCTGGTGCGAGAGACCGCCGAGGCGGACGGTGGCCTGCTGTACGAGCTGCGGTACGTCCGAGGTCTGCACTACATCCCGCGCTGGCTGCGGTACGACCGCCCGCCCGACCTGGTCCTGGACTACGCCGCCGGCCACATCGCGGAACCCCTGGAGCCGCAACCCGATGACTTCGACGTCATCAACGACCTGGAGGTGAGCCGACCCGGCGGCGGCCGCGGCCGCGCAGTCCAGGACGAAGGCCCGCTAAACACCGCCGAACCACCCGCCGGAATCGGCCGGTACGACGCGACCACCGAGCGGAACCTGTACGAGGACGCCCAACTGGAGCCAGCCGCTTCCTGGTCCGTGCACCAGGCCACCCGCCCCGAGGACCGCTGGCCCACCGTCCGGATCGACATGGCCGCCCCTGGCATCACGCCGGCGGACCGCCAGGCGATCCTGGACCGGCTGGACGTCGGCGCGGTGGTGCGCATCGTCGGCACCCCGCCGTGGGTGGCACCCGGCCCCGTGGACCTGGTGGTGGAGGGCTACACGGAGGAGATCGGGCACCCCAACACCTGGGACCTCATCCTCAACTGCTCGCCCGCCTCGCGCTGGCGTACGGCCCAGGTCGCCCCGGAGACGCCGGGGGACGAGACGGCGCCGGTGCACGTGGACACCGACGGCAGCCAACTGGCCGCCGACGCTGGCCCCGACGACACCGTGCTGTCCGTGCTCTCCACCATCGGCCCCTCATGGTCCACCGACCCCACCGACCCACCGTTCGACATCGCGGTGGGCGGCGAACGGATCACGGTGACCGCGGTCGGCGCCCCGGGCGCTGGGGTGTGGGCGGGGGCCGGCGACCGCCACGAGGTGCAGGACGCCCTGACCGCCACGGCCCCCTCCGTGGAGGGCCCCGGCCTGCTGATCTGCTGCTGGGCCGGTTTCGGGCAGGCCGCCAACACCTACACGCTCCCTGCCGGGATGACGTCCGGACCGCGCATGGCCGGGCACTATGCCAGCACCATCACGGGGTGGCAGACGATCGGCGCCGGCCCGTCCGGCACCCGTACGGCCATGGTCGCTCCCGAGCCTGACGCGTGGTCCGCGCTATCGGTACGGGCCGCCGGCGGCACGGTGGCCGGCCATTGGTCAGCCAGCGAGTTCTCAGCCACCGCCACCATCACCACCACCACAGCCGCCACCGACCAGTGGCTGCTCGCGATCACCGGCTGGGACTGGGACCCGAGCGGCCTCATGCCCGCACCCACCGCCGGCGCTTGGTCCCTCATCGCCGAATCGGGCGGCGCGAGCAGCAGCACCAGCCGGCTGCGCGCGTGGGCGCGGCAGGTCACCACCAACGGACCGCAGACCATCACCCTGGCCCCCGCGAGCAACATATTCGACATCCATTTGCGGGTGTTCCTGCTGAGCGGCGTACCGGCCGGCGCCGCACAGCCGTTCACAGTCACCCGCGCCATCAACGGCATCCGCAAGAGCCACCTGGCCGGGGCCGACGTGCGCCTGGCCGATCCCATGATCGTCGGACTCTGAGGAGGATCACCATGCCCTACGCCTGGCGCCCCGGCATGCGCGTCACCGCCGAGCGGCTGCGCGGCGGCACCCTGTGCGGCTCCGTCACCCTCATCCCCACCACCCCCGGCACCAGCGGCCTCTACAACGGCACGTACTACATCGGCCAGCTCACCGTCAGCTTCCCGGCCGGCTTCTTCACGTCGGCGCCGGTCATCACCGCCACCGCGCGCACGAGCGTGCCCGGCATCTTCATCGACTGCACCTACACCGCAGTCAGTGTCAACGGCGTCACCCTGTGCATCGCCCGCGGCAATACCACTTCAACGATCGTCGATTGGGTGGCTGAACAGCCCCTGTAGGAGGCACCAATGGAACTCATACGACGGAGCGCCTGGGGGGCGCCGGCGACATCGCCGGCGCCCTCTCTGCTGTCCGCCGCCGGCGTGACGGTGCACTGGCTGGGCGCGGCCTGGACGCCCGGAGCGCACAGCGCGTGCCTGTCCACGGTGGCCGGCATCCGGCGGAAGCACCTCGCCGACGCGGTCGAGGGCTACGTGGACATCGCCTACAACCTCATCTGTTGCCCGCACGGCCGGGTGATCGAGGGCCGCGGGCTCCAGCGCCGGCCCGGCGCGAACGGCGACCGGGCCCTGAACACGAGGTCGTTCGCGGTGCTGGCGCTGCTCGGCACCAAGGGTGGGCCGGGTGAGCAACTGCTCCAGGCCCTGGCGGACGCCCGGGCGCTGCTCCGCAGCAACGGGGGCGGCGCGAAGCTCTGGGGACACTCGGACGGTATCGCCACCGCGTGCCCGGGGCCGCAGCTGCTGGCGTGGGTGCGCGCAGGCGGGCCCCGGCCGGGCAGCTCCGGCGGCGGTGGCGATACGCACACGGTGGTGCGGGGCGACACGCTCTACGCCATCGCCGCCCGGTACGGCGTCACCGTCGCGCAGATCACCGCAGCGAACGGCATCCGGGACGCCGGCGTCATCAGCATCGGGCAGCGCCTCACCATCCCGGGGCGCCGTACGTACACCGTTCGGCCCGGGGACTCCCTGTCCGCAATCGCCCAGCGGTACGCCAGCGTCACGTGGCAGCAGATCGCCGCCGCCAACGGGATCCGCAGCCCGTACACCATCCACCCCGGCGACACGCTCACCATCCCGACCCCGTAGGAGGCCACCGTGAACAACCCCTTCGTGTCGATCGTTCGCACGCTGGTCCCGGTGGGCATCGGCCTGGCCGCCACGCTCGGACTGCCCATAACGGGCGAGCAGTCCGCCGCCCTGGTGCTCGCCGCGATCACCGCAGCCTGGTACGGGCTGGCGCGCGGCCTGGAGGTGACCGGCGTACGGCTGGCCTGGCGGTGGCTGACGCTGGCCGGCGGGGCGATGCTCGGCTGGGCCCGCCAGCCGGCATACGCGCCGCCCCGGCTGATCGCCGAGCTTGCGAAGTACCGGCTCCAGGACGGCAGATGACCCCGCCGGAATCCTCTGCCGTCGCCGCAGAACTGGAGCGACTGCGCGAGGCGCTCAATGGATTCGGGCGCGATGTCGGGGAGATCAAGACCGCCTGCGCCGTCCTGGTCGAACGCTCCACCCGCACCGAGCAAGACGTGAGGGACCTCCGCAAGGACGTCGAACACGAACTTCGAGACGTCCGGTCCGAACTGGAAACGCTGAAGCGGGGCCGATGGCCGCTCCCCTCCATCGCCGCCATCACCGGCATCGCCGGCGCCGCCTCCGGCCTCATCGCTCTGCTCCGCTGAAGAACCCCCCGAGGCGCCATGCCTCGGGGGGTTCTTCACCATGTCCGAGGCGGTCATGGTCAGGTGGGGCCGACGGTGCCCCTCATGCCGTCACGCTGCCGTGGGCAGGGCTGGTCCGCTACTCTGACCGTGACAGTCCCCGGCGGCCCCGACGCCCCGGGGGCTTCGTCATGCCGCCTTCGCCGCCGCAATCTCGGTGGCCTGGTCGAGGAGCTGGCGCACGGCTCGCGCACTTCGATGCGGTCGTACGGCTTCGCGCATCTCCCGAAGGTGCTTGTCTCCCCTCCCGGTGCTGATTTGCTGGTAGTAGTCGAGGTATCGCGACCAACTGGTGCACGCCGCATCGAGGTGCCCGTGCCGTAGCTGACGCTTGGCCAGTACGGCGTACGCGTGCATCCGTCCCTGTCGCTCCTGCGGATGTTGAACACGGATGGATTCCTCAACTGCGCGAATGCTGCCGGGGAGATCCCGCAGCGACTCGCGGACCTGACCAACATGGAAGAGGAACGCGGTGCGGTCGTACCCACCGATGCTTTCGCGTCGGTCGTCGGCGCGACCGAGCGCAACCTCTGCTTCGGCCAGGCGGTCCAGGGCCTGCCGCCGGTCGCCGGTCATCGCTGCCGCATGCGCCTGCTGACCGCGGAGGAACGCGGTCAGTCGGGGGCCGGCGACCGGCGCGGCCGCAGCGGCGGAGTCTGCCAAGGTGAGCGCCAGTTGCCCGTGATGGAGGCTGGTTGCCTGTAGGGACATGCCGCGCAGGGTCCGGCAGTACGTCACGTGGTCTTCGGCAGCGCCGGCGAGTTCCAGTGCCTTGACGTAGTACCGCTGCCCGAGGCTGTGGGCGTCGCCGTACATCGCCATCCACCCGGTGAGATAGACGAGATCGGCGGCGGCGGCACGCATCGCCCGGCGCGTCTCTTCTGGCGCTTCCGCATGCAGGTAAGGGCCAACCGTGTTCGCCAGGAAGGCCGCGGCCATCGGCCTGGCGTGCCCCTCCCCCAGTTCGTCCAGGATGTTGGCGATGTGGTCCGTCATCAGCCGGACGGTCTCGACTTCGGCTGATCCGATGCGGCTGGTACGGCCGGTGCTGATCGCGCCCGACCGGGCCGCCAGCTCGGAGAACGTGGGGACTTCAAGGGCTGCCTCGTACAGCCCGGCGGCGAAGGTGGCCCGCCGGCCCGGGTCCATGTCAGCTGTCCCTATGTCGATCAGCTCCTCAGCGAGGCCACCGCGAGCGGGCGTATCCGCCGCGGGGAAGCCGGCTTCGGCGGCGGTTACCGGCCGCCGAAGCCGTCTCGCCAGAGCCTCGCAGATCAGCGGGCGCACGGACTCGCGCGGCATGGTGCCGGCGATCCAGTGGGACACGGCTGACTGGTCGTAGGTGAGCTGGTGTCCGTGTTCCCGGGCGACTCTGATCACGGCGCGGGCCAGTTGAGTGCGCGTCCATCGCGCCTGGTCAATGAGGTCAGCGAGCCTCGAATTGGGCACGCGAGTGCGTCTGGCCATGTCGACTCCCGACAGTGTTCATGGCGTTCACGGTCTCTCCGTGTCTCCACGGTATCGCCGTGGGTGGCCAAATCGGTTAACTCGGTGATTCCCGATGCCGAGGAGCTGCTATGCCGAAGCCGATCAACTGGGCGCTCTCGCGACCGAACTTGACCGATGCCAAGCGCGCAGAAGCCAGCCCGCATCCCTCGGCGGACGGCGTGAGCGGCTGGTGCGGGATCGGCGCACAGCGCTGTGGGGACGTCCCGCACGAACGGCTGGTCGCCGTCGCCGCGTTGGAGGACGGAGTGGTATTCGCCTGCCTGGGCTGCGTACTGGAGTTCGAGCTGCTGCCGCTGGATGAACATCCGCCCGGGGCACAGGGGATCATGCACCAGTCGGAGGTCGGGCGATGACGGCGCAGCGGGAGCCCTTCAGCGCCTGCATCTGCCGATACCGGGCCTTGTGCACGGTGGCATGGCGGTGTGTTGAAGAGCTGGCTGGCAGCACCGGGCGGACGGCGTGATCAACGAGCTGGTGAACGCATACGGCGATCCCCGACCCATCACCGGCGTCTGCCAGGCCGCTGGCGATGGCACGGGGCCCGGGTGGTGGCACTGGACATGCCAGGGGCCCAGCGGACTGGAGACACCGCGCTACCTCCGGTCGGATTGCGCCTGCTTCTGCCACACCCCGGCCGGTCAGGCGAGGCTTCCCGAGGTTCCGCTCAAGTATCTCCCCCAGGTGCCCCGGAACCGCCGACCAGCTGCCAAGGCGGCCCGTGCTGAAGCCGCTTGATGGCGCCCCGTCAGCGTCGAGTACCTCATCAGCTCTCCGGTCATGCCGGTTACGGGTGGTGGCATACCGGCATCTGTTTCGCCTGCCACCGGACAGCAGAGGTCACCTGGGCCGGGCCGCCCACCGGCGGTGGCCCCTACGTACCTCGTCTAGCGTGCGGCGACTGCCTATCGGTCGCCCGCACCGGACCCGCCTCGGACTCGGGAGGGCAAGCTCATGGCACACAGCGGTGAGCGAAGCAGCCGTTCATGGCTGGACCGGCTGCTCGTGACGGGTGGATGCTGCATGGCGGTCATCTACCCGTTGGTGCTGATCGCTTCGTGCACGGTGGACGCGGTGAGGAGATAGCAATGGGCCGGGTGCCTCCGGTGAGCTTCGAAGGCACCCGGCCCCAGTGGGGTGGTGGCTCTGATCAGCTGGCCCATCCGCTGGGGACAAGGAGGGGATGGTTGGGGTCGCCACCTGGGGTGAGGGTGGTCTTCCAGGTGCTCATGGTCGGCCGGCCGGCGTCCACCCAGGCACTGATCCGGCCCATGACCTGAGCTGCCAGGGCGGTGGCCCCTGGGGTGGCGTAAACGCCAGTGGGCTGTACGTACACGGCGGTGGAGCGGTCTTCAACGATCGCGCAGCCGGTGTAGTCGGTTCCCTCGGCGCCGGCACAGGTGGTGCGCGGGTCGCGAGCCGCCAGATACATCCACAGATCGACATAAGAGCTGTGGCTCAGGCCAGCGGGGAAAGCGTCGGGTTGATTGGCGTTCGGGTCGGGCGCGTGGAGCGGTTTGCCGGCCGTAGCAGGCGAAGGGGTGGCGCCGGCGTACAGCGGGCCGCGCGCGGCCATGAAGTCGGCCAGGGTCA
>NZ_JCAJZV010000023.1:0-29843 GCF_059510435.1 Streptomyces sp. NTD107
GGCCTGTCTGATGGATAGGGCCCAACCGGCGCTATCCCTCAGACAGGCCCTAGCCGCCCGCCAGGAGCCGTTCGATGACCACCGCCACCCCGTCCTCCTCATGGGAGGCGGTACGCCGTGCGGCGGCGGCCAGTACCGCCGGATGGGCGTTGGCCATCGCGTAGGCGCGGCCCGCCCAGCGCAGCATCTCCAGGTCGTTGGGCATGTCCCCGAACGCCACCACCTCGCTCGCCGCGATGCCCCGCCGCGCACAGTGCAGGGCCAGCGTGCCGGCCTTGCTGACGCCGGGTCCGCTGATCTCCAGCAGCGCGGTGGGGGAGGACCGGGTGATCTCACCGAGCCCGCCGGCCACCGAGCGGGCGAGCGCGAGGAAGGCGTCCGGGTCGAGCGCGCGGTGGTGCGCCAGCAGCTTGAGCACCGGCTGGGCGGCGTACGGGCTGTCGTCGGCCAGCAGTTCCTCGATGGGGGTGACGCCGACGACGGTCGGGTCCTCCTCGTGCAGCGGTGGGTAGCCGGTGGCGTAGTGGATGCCGCCGGCGCGTTCGACGGCGAAGGTCACCCCGGGGGCGGCGGCCCGCAGCGCGGCGATCAGGCCGAGCGCGTTGCCCACCGGAAGCGGGCGGGCCGCCACCAGCGCGCCGCCGCGCCGCAGATCGACCAGGGCGGCGCCGTTGCCGCAGATGGCCAGGCCCTCGCCGGTGGCGTGTTCGCGTACCAGGGTCATCCAGCGGGCCGGGCGGCCGGTCACGAACAGCACCTCGATCCCGGCCCGGGCGGCGGCGGCCAGCGCGGCGGCGGTACGGGGCGAGACGGTGTTGTCCCCGCGCAGCAGGGTGCCGTCGAGGTCGGTGGCGATCAGCCGGGGGAGCGTGGCCGGGGTGGCCGGGGTGCGCGCGGCAGGGGTGGCGGGCGCTATGACCGGCGGGGGGAGAGTGAGGGTGGTGGTGCGGGCGACTGGTGAGGACACAGAGTCAGGCACAGTCATGCAGCATATGCCCGCCCATGCGTGCGGGACCCCCGCGCGGATGAGCCGGTGCCCGTGGGCGGCGATTTCCTGACCGGAAAAGATCCAGCGGGCTTCCTCACTTGGGCGCCGTCCGCCCCCGAGGACGGGCCGCGCGGCGCGTCCGCCGCGGATCGTCGCACGGCGGAGAGCCGCCCCAACGGGGCATCCCCCGCTCGATCGGAGAACTCGGGCGAGAGGTGACGCGGGTGGTTCGACGGGGCGGCGCGGTTCCCCGGGCCGCCGGGCCGCCGTGCCCGGCCGGGCCGCCCGGCCCGTGGGGCACAGGTGCGCCGGCAGGGCACTAGGCTGCCTCGCATGGCTGTCTCCCCCGCCCTCCCCCTGCGGCTCTCCACCGTCATCCTTCCCGTCTGGCGCTGGCAGGAAGGGGGCCGGCAGCGCTGGCGGCACGCCGAGGAGCTGGGCTTCCACACCGCGTACACCTACGACCACCTGTCCTGGCGCACCTTCCGCGACCAGCCCTGGTTCGGCGCACTGCCCACTCTTACCGCAGCCGCGGCGGCCACCGAGCGCATCCGGCTCGGCACCATGGTGATCTCGCCAAATTTCCGGCACCCCGTCACGCTGGCGAAGGAACTGATCACCCTTGATGACATCTCGGGGGGCCGCCTCACCCTGGGCATCGGCGCCGGCGGCTCCGGATTCGACGCCACCGCGCTGGGCCGCGAGGCATGGACGCCGCGCGAGCGCGCCGACCGGTTCGCCGAGTTCGTCCCGCTGCTCGACCGGCTGCTGAGCGAGGGCGGCACCGGCGGGGTCTCGTACCGCGGTGACTTCTACTCCGCGCACGAGGTGCGCAACATCCCCGGCTGCGTACAGCGCCCCCGGCTGCCCTTCACCATCGCCGCCACCGGCCCGCGCGGCATGCGGCTCGCCGCCCGGCACGGGCAGGCGTGGGTGACCACCGGCGACCCGAAGACGGCGGACGGCGGGCCGGCCGAGTTCCTGGCCGGCATCGGCCGGCAGGCGGAGCGGCTGGCCGGCATCTGCGAGGAGGCGGGCCGCGAGCCGGGCGCGCTGGACAAGATCGTGCTGGACTCCTCCCTCGCCCCGGCCGTGAACCCGCTGGAGTCGGTGACCGCGTTCGTCGACTTCGCCGGGCGCTGCGCCGAACTCGGCTTCACCGAGCTGGTGGTGCACTACCCGGTGCCCGACTCGGTGTACGCGGCCGACATGGACGTCTTCGAGCGCATCGCCACCGAGGGCCTCGCCCAGCTGACCCGCTGACCCGCTGAGCGCCGGCCCGCCCGGCTCGCACTCGGGGTGGCCCGCCGCTTCCCCTAAGGGGAAAGGCAGCCGGAAGAGGGACGTACGGTCCCGGTCCGCGGCACTACTGTCTGCCGGGTGAGTGTGATTGCGATCGAAAGCCTGAGCAAGCGGTACCCCGAGGTCACCGCCCTTGACCGGCTGACCGTGGACATCGGGCCGGGTGTCACCGGCCTGGTGGGGGCCAACGGCGCCGGCAAATCGACGTTGATCAAGATCCTGCTGGGGCTCGCCCCCGCCAGCGAGGGCAGCGTGGCCGTCCTGGGCAAGGACGCCGCCCGAGAGGGCGCCGCCATCCGCGAGCAGGTCGGGTACATGCCCGAGCACGACTGCCTGCCGCCCGATGTGTCGGCGACGGAGTTCGTCGTCCATCTGGCCCGGATGTCCGGGCTGCCCAGCACGGCGGCCCGGGAGCGTACCGCCGACACCCTGCGCCACGTCGGGCTGTACGAGGAGCGCTACCGCCCCATGGGCGGCTACTCCACCGGCATGAAGCAGCGCGTCAAGCTCGCCCAGGCGCTCGTCCACGACCCGAAGCTGGTGCTGCTCGACGAGCCCACCAACGGCCTCGACCCGGCCGGCCGGGACGAGATGCTCGGCCTGATCCGCCGCGTCTACACCGACTTCGGGATATCGGTGCTGGTCACCTCCCACCTGCTCGGCGAGCTCGAACGCACCAGCGACCACATCGTGGTCATCGACGGCGGCAAGCTGCTGAAGTCGCAGTCCACCGAGAGCTTCACGGAGACCACCACCACCCTGCTGGTCGAGGTCACCGACTCCGACACCCACCCCGACGGCGCGGACGCGCTGCGCGCCGCCCTGATCGCCGCCGGCGTCGAGCCGGTGGTGGAGCCCGGCGCCGAGCCGGGCGCGGCCCGGCTGGTGGTGGTGGAGGCCGGCGAGGAGAGCGTGTACGACACGGTGCGCGACACCATCGCCGATCTGGGCCTTGGCATGGTGCGCATGGAGCAGCGCCGGCACCGGATCGCGGAGGTCTTCCAGGAGGGCCGGGACAAGGAGGGGGCCGCGTCATGAGCACACCCACACAGGCGCCCGGGCCGGCCGCCGCGGCGACCCCGGCCGCACGCATCCACAACATCGGCTACCGGCACTACGACGGGCCCCGGCTGGGGGTGTCGTACGCCCGGCTCTCGCTGTTCACGCACTCGCTGCGCGGGGCGTACGGGCTGGGCCGCTCGGCCCGCTCGAAGGTGCTGCCGTTCACGCTGTTCGCCATCGTGAGCCTGCCGGCGCTGGTGACGGTGGCCGTGGCGGTCACCGTCGGCATGAACAGCCTGCCGATCGGCTACACCAAGTACACGGTGTTCATGCAGCCGATCATCGGCCTGTATCTGGCGCTGGCCGGCCCGCAGCTGGTCTCCCTCGACCAGCGATATCACAGCCTGCCGCTGTACTTCTCGCGGCCGATCGAGCACGCCGACTACGTACGGGCCAAGCTGGCGGCGCTGTCCGCCGCGCTGTTCGTGTTCACCGCCACCCCGGTGCTGCTGATGTACGCCGGCGCGCTGCTGGCCCAACTGCACGTGGTCGACGAGACCATCGGCTTCGGGAAGGGACTGCTGGCGGCGGCCGTCTTCTCCGTACTGCACGCGTCGCTCGCCCTGCTGATCGCCTCGCTCACCCCGCGCCGCGGCTTCGGCGTCGCGGCCGTCATCGGGGCCCTGACCGTGCCGTACTTCGCCGTCACCTCCGTGCAGTTCGTGATGGCGGACCAGGGCAGCCTCGCCGCCTCCGGCTGGCTGGGGCTGCTGTCGCCCGGCTCACTGGTGGACGGCCTCCAGGCCGCGTACCTGGGCGGCAGGACCGACTTCCCCGAGTCGTACGCCCCCTCCGGCGCGATGGCCGCCGCCTACCTCGCGATGATCGCCGCACTGACCGTCGTCAGCTATGTGCTGCTGCTGCGCCGCTACCGGAAGGCGGGACTGTGACCACCATCCGCATCGAGAAGGCATCCCGCTGGTTCGGCAATGTCGTCGCCGTCAATGACGTGAGCGTGCGGATCGGCCCCGGCATCACCGGGCTGCTGGGCCCCAACGGCGCCGGCAAGTCCACCCTGATCCATATGATGGGCGGCTTCCTGCCGCCCTCGTCCGGCGCCGTGACGCTGGACGGGGAGCCGATCTGGCGCAACGAGTCCGTCTACCGGCAGATCGGGCTCGTCCCCGAACGCGAAGGCATGTACGACTATCTGACGGGTGAGGAGTTTGTGCTCGCCAACGCCGAACTCCACGGCCTGCCCGACCCCGGCGCCGCCACCCGCACCGCGCTCGCCACCGTCGACATGACACACGCCGCCGACCGGCGCATCGCCACCTACAGCAAGGGCATGCGGCAGCGCGTCAAGATGGCCTCCGCACTCGTCCACGACCCCTCCGTCCTGCTGCTCGACGAACCGTTCAACGGCATGGACCCCCGGCAGCGGATGCAGCTGATGGAACTGCTGCGCACCATGGGCGAACAGGGCCGCACCGTCCTGTTCTCCTCCCACATCCTGGAAGAGGTCGAACAACTCGCCTCCCACATCGAGGTGATCGTCGCCGGCCGGCACGCGGCATCCGGCGACTTCCGCACCATCCGCCGCCAGATGACCGACCGGCCGCACCGCTACCTGGTGCGCTCCAGCGACGACCGGGCGCTGGCCGCGGCGCTGATCGCCGACCCGTCCACCTCCGGCATCCACTTCGACGCCGAGGAGAAGGGGCTGCGCGTCGAGGCCACCGACTTCCCGCGCTTCACCACTCAACTCCCCCGGCTGGCCCGGGACCACGGGATCCGGCTGCTGTCGGTCTCCCCGTCCGACGAATCCCTGGAGAGCGTCTTCTCCTACCTGGTCAGCGCGTAAAGGAGCCCCCGCGATGTACCACCACACCGTCGCCCGGCTCACCCTCCGGGCCCTGCTGGGCCGGGGCCGGGCCCTCATCCTGCTGGCGCTGCCCGCGCTGCTGATCGCGATCGCGCTGGCGATCCGGATCGTGGGCGGCGCCGACGACCGGGCCGCCACCCAGATCCTCGGCGGCTTCGCGCTGGCCGTCATGGTGCCGCTGATCGGCGTCATCGCCGGCACCGGCGCGATAGCGCCCGAGATCGACGACGGCTCGATCATCTACCTGCTGGCCAAGCCGCTGAAGCGGCACACCATCATCCTGACCAAGCTGTGGGTGGCCATCGGCGTCACCCTGGCCTTCACCGTCATCCCCACCCTGCTGGCGGGGATCATCCTCAACGGCAACAGCCAGCAGATCGCGAGCGCGCTGGCCGTGGCCGCCGCGTCCTCGTCGATCGCCTACAGCGCGGTGTTCCTGCTGCTGGGCACCATCTCGCGGAACGCGGTGGTGCACGGGCTGATCTACGCGCTGGTGTGGGAGTCGCTGTTCGGCAGCCTCGTCCCGGGGGCGCGGGCGCTCAGCATCCAGCAGTGGTCGCTGGCACTGGCGGAAGGGGTGGCCGCGCCCGGCGCGAACATCACCTCGGAGGTGGGCCTCCCCACCGCCGTGATCCTGCTGACGGCCGCCACGGTGGCGGGCACCTGGTACGCGGCCCAGCGACTGCGGGTGCTGACGATGGCGAGCGAGGGCTGACGGGGAAACCGAGAGGGGGCGGGCCGGAAACCGGCCCGCCCCTTTCTTCTGGTGCCGGTTATGGCCGCCCGTGCCGGTACCTACGGCACAGCCGGTTGGCGACGATCGGATCCCCGGCCAGATCCGCGAGCCGGACACTCATCCCGGCGACGATCTGCTGGGTGTTCTTCAGCTCGGTCTCCAGCTGTTGTGTCCTGTCATCCAGCCTGTGGAGAACCATGCCCGCATCCCGCAGCACTGGACCGATGTCGGCGATCAGCCTCTCCAGGGCTGCGACCCGTGGCTCCAGGTCGGAGGAAGGCACTCGGTGTCCTTCGACGGCGTCGAGCAGATAGGCCCGGACCTCGCGCGCGACGGGACTGTCGCGGAGCAGCATGGCGATGTTGAGGACGGTGCGGCGGGTGTAGAGGGTGAGGTGTCGGCGGTTGCCCTGTGGATAACCTTCGTCCGTAGGGTTCATCATGAACCCTACGAACTTCTGCAGGTCAGCGCCCTGCAATACGTTCAGACCACTCTCGATCAGCTCCTCACGGTGCCGTCGAGCAAGGGTCTTAATGGTGTCCCTGTGGACAACGAAGTAGTTGGCGACCAGCGCTGTCGTCACATGCAGCCCATCCGGCAGCAGGGTGAGTGCCTTGACCTTGTCCAGGACATCAGTGCGCCCCCGGACGTTCTCGCGCAAGGTGCGCGATTCCAGCAGTGCTTGTTCTTTGATGATCATGACGAGACGGCCCTCCCAGGGCATCCGTGGACAGATTGACAGGCCCCGTCGAATCCAGGGGCCCGGTGCGCCCATATCCGGGGCTCAGGAGGGGAGTCCTGCTCTACTCGTCACATCACTGGCTCACGGTGGCTGGTACTTCGCTCTACGGCTACCACCGCTCGCATGCTCTTGGCGCCTCATGCTCCTATCGCCCCCACGCGCAATATGACCAACGAGCTGAACGCCAGACGGTCACGCGTTCGGAGCAACGAAAGATACACATAAGGGGCTGTGGATAACTTCCATTTGAGGGGGTCATCTTGACCCTCTCAAATTCCCGCAGGTCAGCGCCCCGGCGCCCCGTCGTACTCCGCCCGGGCCGCCATGATCGAGGTGCGGTGGCGGTCGGCCCAGCCGACCAGGCCGGTCAGATAAGCGTGCAGTTCTTCCGCCATCGGCGTCAGCGCGTACTCCACCTTCGGCGGCACCGTCGGGTACACCGTCCGCTCCAGCAGGCCGTCCCGTTCCAGCTTGCGCAGGTTCAGGGTCAGCATCCGCCGGCTGATGCCCTCGACCGTCCGCTCCAGCTCCGTGAACCGCACCGGGCCGTATGCCGCGGCGACCAGGATGCCGATGCTCCACTTGCCCGCCACATGATCGAGCACCTCACTGATCGGGCACGCCTCGTTGACCTGCGCGGCTACATCCGTGTTACCCCGTGACATAAAAGTGCCTCCTTCCGCCTGCCGTCATGGTTACAGAAGATGGCTGCTGTAACAAGACGTGCACCTTTGGAGGTCAATCCCCATGCGACAGCGCTGGTACGCCCTCGCCGTCCTCTGCATAGGCCAACTCATGGTCATCCTCGACGGCACCATCGTCAATGTGGCGCTCCCCGCCATCCAGGCCGATCTCGACTTCTCCCCGACCACCCTCCCCTGGGTCATCAATGCCTACCTCATCCCCTTCGCCGGGCTGCTCCTGCTCGCCGGCCGGCTCGGTGATCTCATCGGCCGGCCCCGGGTCTTCCTCGCCGGCCTGACCGCCTTCACCGCCAGCTCGCTCCTGTGCGGCCTGGCCACCACCCCCGAACTGCTGCTGACCGCCCGCTTCCTCCAGGGCGCCGCCGGCGCCGTCACCTCGGCCGTCACCCTCGGCATGATCAGCACCCTGTTCACCGAGCCCGCCGAACGCGCCAGGGCCATCGGCCTCTTCAGCTTCGTCCAGTCGGCCGGCGGCACCCTCGGGCTGCTCACCGGCGGCGTGCTCACCGAAGCCCTCAGCTGGCACTGGGTGTTCATCGTCAACGTGCCGATCGGGATCGCCACCCTCGCCCTCGCCCCCCGCTTCCTGCCCGCCGAGCGCGGCCCGGGGCTGCGCGCCGGGGCGGACGCGCTCGGCGCGTTCCTCATCACGGCCGCCCTGATGCTCGGCGTCTACACCGTCGTCGAGACCCCCGACCCCACCTGGCTGTACACCGCCGGCGCGGTCGTGCTCCTCGCCGCGTTCACCGCCCGCCAGGCCACCGCCGCCACCCCGCTGCTGCGGCTGGGACTCTTCCGCTCCCGCGCGCTCAGCGGCGCCCTCGCCACCCACACCCTGCTGATCGCGGGCGTCTTCGGCTTCCAGTTCTTCGGCGTGCTCTATCTCCAGCGGGTCCTGGAGCTGAGCGAGACCCGCACCGGTCTCGCCGTCCTCCCGGTGTCGCTGGCCATCGGACTGCTGTCGCTCACCCTCGCGCCCAGGCTCATCGGCCGGTACGGGCCCCGCCCCGTCCTGCTGCCCGGGCTCGGCCTGCTCATCGCCGGGCTCGGCCTGCTCGGCCGGATCCCGGTCGACGGCCGGTACGCGATCGACGTACTGCCCGCGTTCGTCCTGCTGGGCGTCGGCTTCGGGCTCGCCATGACCGCCATCGCCACCCTGGTGATGTCGGGCGCCGCACCGGGCGACGCGGGTACGGTCTCGGGTCTGTTCAACACCGTGCAGCAGATCGGCGGCGCCTTCGGCCTCGCCGTTGCCAGCGCCTTCGCCGCCTCGCACTCCGCCGGCCTGCTGGCGGCCGGCACGGCCGAGGCGGCGGCCCTCACCAGTGGCTACCGGCTGGGCTTCCGGATCGAGGCCGGCATCCTGGTCGCCGCCGCGCTGGTGGCCCTCACCGTGCTGCGCACGCGCCGCGCCGGCTCACCCGATGCCGATGCCGATGCCGACGCCGCTGCCGACACCCGCGGCGACGTGTCCGCGTCAGTTCCCGGATGAGGGCGCCGACAGCAGCAGCCGCTCCAGCACCTTGGCGATGCCGTCCGCCTCGTTGCCCGCCGTGACCTCGTCGGCCACCGCCAGCACTTCGGGATGGGCGCCGGCCATCGCCACGCCGTGCGCTGCCCAGGACAGCATCGGGATGTCATTGGGCATGTCGCCGAACGCGATCGTGCCGGCCGCCGTCGTCCCCAGCCGACGGGCCGCCAGCGACAGACCGGTGGCCTTCGTCAGCCCCAGCGGCAGCATCTCCACCAGGTCCTCGCCCGAGACGACGAACGCCGCGTACGCGCCCGCCGCCTCCGTACCCGCCGCCGCCAGCCGGTCGTCCGAGAACTCGGGGTGGCGCAGATACAGCTTGCTGATCGGCGCCGCCCACAGCCCCTCCCGGTCGGCCACCGGCCGCGACAGATCCGGGGCGTTGGGGTGCGGTACGGCCTCGGGGTCGTGCCGCCAGGCGAAGCCGGGGGCCATGGCGATGCCGCCCTCCAGACCGTCCAGCGACGCGGCGACCGCGACCGGCCCGATCCGCTCCTCCAGCGCCGCCAGCGCCCGCCGGGCGACCGCCCGGTCCAGTGTCACCGAGGTCAGCAGCCGGTGCTCCCCGGCGTGGTACAGCTGCCCGCCCTGTCCGCACACCGCGAGCCCGGTGTAGCCGAGGTCGTCCAGGATGTGCCGGGTCCAGGCCACGGTGCGGCCGGTGGCCACGATGTGCGCGGCCCCGGCGGTGCCGGCCGCGGCCAGCGCCGCCCGGGTGCGCTCCGAGATCGTCTGGTCGCCGCGCAGCAGGGTGCCGTCGAGATCGGTGGCGATCAGCCGGTACGGGAAGCGCGGGCCGGTCGCGGTGGTGGTCTCGGTGGTGGCGGTCACTTCTTGACCGGCTCCAGCACCTCACGGCCGCCCAGGTAGGGCCGCAGCACCTGCGGCACCCGTACCGAGCCATCGGCCTGCTGGTGGTTCTCCAGCAGCGCGACGATGGTGCGCGGCACGGCGCACAGGGTGCCGTTGAGGGTGGCCAGCGGGCGTGCCCCGGCGCCCTTCTCGCGCATCCGGATCTGGAGCCGGCGGGCCTGGAACTCGTTGCAGTTGGAGGTGGAGGTGAGCTCGCGGTACTTGCCCTGGGTGGGGATCCACGCCTCGCAGTCGAACTTGCGGGAGGCGGACGCGCCCAGGTCGCCGGTGGCCACGTCGATGACGCGGAAGGGCAGTTCGAGGGAGGTCAGCCACTGCTTCTCCCAGCCGAGCAGCCGCTCCAGCTCCGCCTCCGCGTCCTCGGGGGCGACATAGGAGAACATCTCCACCTTGTCGAACTGGTGCACCCGGAAGATGCCGCGGGTGTCCTTGCCGTACGAGCCGGCCTCGCGGCGGAAGCAGGGCGAGAACCCGGCGTAGCGCAGCGGGAGCTGGTCCGCCTCCAGGATCTCCTCCATGTGGTACGCGGCGAGCGGCACCTCCGACGTACCGACCAGGTAGTAGTCGTCCTTGTCCAGGTGGTAGACGTCGGCGGCGGCCTGGCCGAGGAAGCCGGTGCCCTCCATGGCGCGCGGCTTGACCAGCGCGGGCGGGATCACCGGGACCAGTCCGGCGGCGGTGGCCTGGGCGATCGCGGCGTTGACCAGGGCGAGCTCCAGCAGCGCGCCGACGCCCGTCAGGTAGAAGAAGCGGGAGCCGGAGACCTTGGCGCCGCGTTCGGTGTCGATGGCGCCCAGGAGCTGGCCGAGTTCCAGGTGGTCCTTGGGCCCGAAGCCCTCGGCGGCGAAGTCGCGGATGGTGCCCAGGGTTTCCCGGACGGTGAAGTCGTCCTCGCCGCCGACGGGGACGTCGGGGTGCACGATGTTGCCGATGGAGCGGAGCAGGTCCTGGGTACGGGTGGCGGCGTCGTCGCGTTCGGCGTCGGCGGCCTTGACGGCGGCGGACAGTTCGCCGGCCCGGCGCAGCAGCTCGCTCTTCTCCTCGCCCGCGGCCTTCGGGATCTGCTTGCCGAGCTGCTTCTGCTCGGCGCGCAGTTCGTCGAAGCGCACGCTGGAGGACCGGCGCAGCTCGTCGGCGGCCAGGAGTGAGTCGACGATGCCGACGTCCTCGCCACGGGCGCGCTGGGAGGCGCGTACTCGGTCAGGGTCCTCACGAAGCAGGCGAAGGTCAATCACCCCACCAGGCTACCGGTGATTCCGGACGGATTCCCGGGGAATTGATTGATACGCCTTTGTCCGCTTTGTCGGAGTGGCTGGCGGCGTTGAATCCACAGGTCAGGGCCGGGTTTCCCACATGTTTTCCACAGGCCCCCGATCGCCCTGTGGATGAATGGGGGTCACGGTGCGACGGCCCTGAAGTGCCGCCAAGAATTCCCCTTTGAAACACCTTCCACTCGCTCTTTCGAGGGAATCCCGGTGAATCGAACGGTGATTTCCCTCACTCCAAAGAGTTGCCTCGGCGGAATGAGATGACGAAGGGTGATCTGTCCCCTGTGGATGAGGTGTGGACAAGGGGCGGGGTCACCAAGCCGTTATGTCGACAATGACCGATTGTTACCTGCGGAGTTATCCACAGCCAGCCGGGTGGCCCTGTGGATAACCCGCGCATCCCGCCCCCACCTGTCCACAGGCGTCACGCACCGCGTCCGTCCAGGCACCGGGTGAGCCAGTCCGCCGCCCGCAGGAAATCCGGATCCGCGGTCCCCTCCCGTACCGTCGGCGCCACCTCGTCGGCGCGCGGATACGACCCCAGAAACCGTACATCCCGGCACAGCCGCCGCAACCCCATCAGCGCCTCACCGACCCGCCGTTCGGAAATGTGTCCCTCGCAGTCCAGCGAGAAGCTGTACTGCCCGATCCCCGCCCCCGTCGGCCGCGACTCGATCCGCATCAGATTCACCCCGCAGTTCGCGAACTCCTGCAACACCGCCAGCAGCGCCCCCGGATGATCGTCCCGCAGCCACAGCACCACCGACGTCTTGTCCGCCCCGGTCGGCGCCGCCGGCCGGGCCGGCCGGCCCGTCAGCACGAACCGCGTCGTCGCGTTGTCCGCGTCATGGATCTCGGTGACCAGCGGTTCCAGCCCGTACGTGGCCGCCGCGAACTCCCCCGCGAACGCCGCGTCGAACCGCCCCTCCTGCACCAGCCGCGCCCCGTCCGCGTTGGACGCCGCCGACTCCCACTGCGCCTGCGGCAGATGCCGCGCCAGCCAGCCCCGCACCTGCGGCTGCGCCACCGGATGCCCGGTCACCGTCTTGATGCCGTCCAGCGTCGTGCCGGGCCGCGCCAGCAGCGCGAACGCGATCGGCAGCAGCACCTCGCGGTAGATCATGAGCGGCTCGCCCGAGGCCAGTTCGTCGACCGTGGCGGACACCCCGCCCTCCACCGAGTTCTCGATCGGCACCAGCGCGCCCGCCGCCTGCCCGCCCCGTACCGCGTCCAGCGCGGCCGGCACCGAGATCATCGGCACCAGCTCGCGGGTGGCCGCCTCCGGCAGCGTGCGGAGCGCGGCCTCGGTGAACGTGCCCTCGGGGCCGAGATACGTGTAGCGGCTGGCTGCTGTCATGCCGCAACGGTATCCCCTCCCCGGGCGCCGCCGATCAGCCTTCCAGCAGCGCCTGCCCCACGTACTCGCCCTCCGCCGCCCCGCCCGGCACGGCGAACAGGGCGCTCGCCTCGTGCCGCAGGAACGGGGACAGCGCGTCCCCCCGGTCCAGCTTGCGCTGCACCGGGACGAAGCCGCGCAGCGGATCGGCCTGCCAGCAAATGAACAGCAGCCCGGCGTCCGGGGCGCCGTCCGGCAGCAGCCCGTCGTGGTACGAGAAGGGCCGGCGCAGCATGGCGGCGCCGTCGTTGGTCTCGGGGGAGGAGACCCGCACGTGCGCGTTGACGGGGATGACCGGCTTGCCGGCGTCGTCCAGGGCGGCGAGGTCCACGGGGGTGGTCTCGGTGTCGCCGCCGAGCGGGGCGCCGTCGCTCTTGCGGCGGCCGATGACGCGCTCCTGATCGTCGCGGCCCAGCTCCTCCCAGCGGTCCAGGAGCATCCGGATGCGGCGCACCACGGCGTACGAGCCGCCCGCCATCCACGGCGGGTCACCCGCGGCCGGGACGAAGATCCGCCGGTCGTAGTCCTCGTCGGTGGGCCGGGGGTTGTTGGTGCCGTCGATCTGGCCCATGAGATTGCGCTGGCTCATGGGGTGGGCGGTGGCGCCCGGGGTGCGGTTGAAGCCGGTCATCTGCCAGCGCTGGGTGGCGGTGCCGAGCGCGGCGCGGTGCAGGGCGCGCAGCGCGGCGACGGCGACGAGGGCGTCGTCGGCGCCGATCTGGATCCACAGTTCGCCGCCGGAGCGGTCCTGGTCCAGGGCGTCGGCGCTGAAGACCGGCAGCGGGGCGAGGGCGGTGGGCCGCGCGGTGTCGGGGAGGCCGAGGGTGTCGAAGAGGGCGGCGCCGAAGCCGAAGGTGATGGTGAGGGCGCTGGGGCCGGCGTCCAGGGCGATGTGGGTGTCGTCCGCGTCGGGCGCCCGGCCGGCCATCAGTTCGGCGGCCAGCTGCGACCAGCGGCGCAGCAGGGCGGCGGCGGCGCGCCGGTCGGTTCCGGGGTCGAGGTCGTACGCGAGGAGGTGGCCGTGTGTCTGGAGGGGGGTGGTGATGCCGGGCTGGTGGGTGCCGTGGAAGGGGTGGGCGGTGCTGCCGATGGTGGTGAGCGGGGTGGTCGCCGGGCCGGCCTGGGCGGTGCCGAGCAGGGTGCCGCCGGTGGCTCCGACGGCGAGCGAGGCGGCGCCGGTGGCCCCGGCGGTGCCCAGCAGGCGGCGCCGGCTGATCGGACGGTGGGTGGGTTCTGGCATGGCTGTGGGTTCGCTATCCGACGCTGATGGTGGTGGTTTCGGTGGTCTGGTTGATTTCGGAGGTGCGCAGGGTGAGGGAGAGTTCCCAGTCGCCGGGGCGGGGCAGCCGGATGTCGTCGGCGACCCAGTGGCCGACGTCGACGTGGGCGGGCTGGTAGCGCAGCGGGCCGAGGTCCTCGGCGGGGAGGGTGAGGGAGATCCGTACGTCTTCGGCTCCGGCGGGCTGCCCGGCGGGGTCGGTCAGGCGCAGGTGCAGCACGTTGTCGCCGGTGGTGCCGGGGGTGAGGTCGAGCAGTGCGGTGCCCTGTCCGTGGGTGCCTCCGGTGTCGTAGGGGAGTTGGACGGACAGGGGCCGCGGGGTGCTGGAGGTTCCGGTGGCGCCGGTGGCGCCGGTGTTGTCGCTCGCGGCTTCGGTACGGGCCGGGGTGGTGCCGGTGAGGGCGGTGGTGACGGCGAGGATGACGACGGCGATGCCCGCCTCGGTGAGCACGGTGCGCCGCAGCCCCGAACGCCCGGGGTCGGCGTCCCGCTCGCGCCGCTGCCGTGCCCGCCGCACGGCGGCCCGCTGCCGGGCCAGTTGCCGCTGCCGTACCGCGTCGGCGGGTGTGGTGGCCGGGTGGGGCACCGGGCGTGTTCCGCCGGCCGCGGCCTGGTGCGGTGCGGTGCCGGCCGGTGTCGGCACGGGCTCGCGGTGGTGGGTTTTCGCCGCGGGCCCGTCCACCGCCTCGCCGGCGGGTGGGGGGTCGGTCAGGTGGGATGTCCAGCGGTGGGAGATCCAGGCGGTGGTCAGGATCAGGGTCACCAGGGCCGTTTTGACGATCAGCAGTTGTCCGTACCGGGTGCCGGTGAGTGCGGGCCAGCTGCCGGTCTGGCGCCACGCGTGGAAGACGCCGGTCGCGGCCAGCGCCGTCACCGACCAGAACGCCAGCCGTGAGAAGCGCCGTACCGCCGCGCGCGGTACCGCCTCGGGCGACCGGTGCAGCAGCACCAGCAAGGTGGCCAGGCCGCCCAGCCAGGTTCCGGCCGCCAGCAGGTGGATCAGGTCCGCCGGGACGGCGAGGTGCGACCAGGGTCCGCTGGACGCGTGTTCGGCCAGCGCCCAGGTCGCGGCGGTGCCCACCGCCAGCAGCGACCCGGCCGTCCCCAGCGCCGCCGTCTCGTGCCGCTCCCGCTCCCGCGCCCGGCCGTCCCCGCCGTCCCCGCCGTCCCGGCGGAACAGCACCGCCATGAACAGGCCGATACCCCCCAGCAGCAGCAACCGCGCCAGCAGCGCCGTCCCCGTCTTGGTGTCGATGACATCCCGCAGCCCGGTCCCGGTGTACGGGCCGCGCAGCAGCAACAGCGCCGCCGTGGCGCCGGTCAGTGTCGTCCAGCCGGCCACCACGAGGCGCTGGGTGGTCCGCAGCGCCGCCGCGCCCGGCCGGCACACCAGGGTGAAGACGCAGCCGCCGACCAGCAGCAGAAACCCGGTGTACGCCGCAAACCGCGCCACGTCGTAGGCGAGCCCGACGGCGCCGCCGCCCGGCCGCTGGTCCGGCAGGACCACCGTGGTCGTGGAGGGGGCGCCGATGGAGAAGGTGAAGGCGCCCGCGATGGGGTGGCTGTCGGCGGATACCGCCTGCCAGGCGACGGTGTACGTGCCGTCCGCCAGGCCGTCGGCCAGCGCCACCCCGTGCCGTACGACGCCGTCCGCGCTCAGGTCGGTGACCTCGCCCGTGTCGACCCGCTCGCCCGCCGGGTCGAGGACGCGCAGCGCCTTGTCGCCGCCGAGCGTGACCTGTTCGGAGAAGGTGAGCGTGACCTCCTGGGGGGCGGTGGCCACCACCTCGCCGTCCGCCGGGGCGCTGCCGGTGAGGCTCGCGTGCGCCTGGGCGGGGCCCACGGTGCCCAGCAGCAGCGCGCTCAGGGCCGTCAGCAGCACCAGCAGCCGGGAGGTGGTGGTCATGCGTGGATCACTCCCCGGTGTAGGTGGTGGCCCGGACCGGTACGTCGAGGGTGATCGGCGCGGACTTCTCGAAGCGGAGTTCGAGCGGCACCCGCTCTCCTTCGACGAGTGGGTGGGTCAGGCCCAGCAGCATGAGATGGGTGCCGCCCCGGGTGAGGCTCAGCTCGCCGCCGGCCGGGACGGTGAGGGTGTCGACCGGGCGCATGGCGTTGTCGACGGTCTCGTGCATCTGCACGTCGTCGGCGAGATCGCTGTGCACGGAGGTGAGGGTGTCGTCGGCGTCGCCGGTGTTCTCGATGACGAGGAAGCCGCCGGCCATGTCCCCGGTGATGGGTTCGGGGATGTACGCGCCCGCGGCCGTCAGCCGCGGCTCGCCGCCGTTGCCGCCGCCGGTGGAGCAGCCGGTGAGTACCGCCCCCGCGAGCACCGCCGCGGCGAGCGCCGCCCGGGCCCTCACGGGGTGCGCCCCTCGATCAGGCCGGGCAGGTCGGCGGCGTAGGTGTCCTGGGTGACGCCTTCCATGTAGATGACGTGGGCCTTGTCGTCGGTGGGCAGGAAGGCCAGCACCTGGGAGCCGTGGGTGGAGATCCAGTTGCCGTCCTCGTCCTGGCTGGGCTCGTCGAGGTGGATGCCGAGCGAGCGGGCGGCCTCCTGGATGGTGTCGAAGTCGCCGGTGAGCCCGGTGAAGTCCTCGCCCTGGGCGCGCAGCCAGGGGCCGAGTGATTCGGGGGTGTCGCGTTCGGGGTCGGAGGTGATGAAGACGACCCGCAGGTCCTCGCGCTGTTCGGGGGTGAGGCCGGCGGTGGCGTTGCCGATGTTGCTCATGGTGAGCGGGCAGACGTCGGGGCAATTGGTGTAGCCGAAGTAGATGAGGGTGGCGTGTCCCGCGGTCTCGGCGACGAGGTCGTACGGTTCACCGTCGGTGTCGGTGAGGGTGATGGCGGGCTTGGCGAAGGGGGTGTCGAGCACGGTGCCCTGGGTGGGGTCGTGTGCTCCGGAGACATCGGCGACGGAGCCGGAGTCGGAGCCGGAATCGCCGCCGCAGGCCGTCAGGGCGAGCGTCGCGGCGAGCGCGACGGTGGCGGTGGCAGTGCGGGTGATGGTGCGCAGACGCATGGTGGGGTTTCCTCGGGGGGTACGGCTCAGGACCGGTGGTCGGCGGGGGTGGTGCGGCGGCGGCCGGCGAGTACGCCGAAGGCGACGCCGGCGACGCCGGTGGTGATGCCGATGCCGGCCAGTACGCGGGCGGTGGTGTCCGTGGTGGCGGCGGCTTCGGCGACGGCCGGCTCCGTACCGCTCGCGTCGTGGTGGCCGGCATCCGTGGGCTGGGGCGCGCCGTGGCCGTGTCCGTCGTCGGTGCCGGGGGTGAGTCGCAGGACGGGCGCGGGGTGTTCGGGCTCGCTGCCGTCGGCGGCCGGCTCCTCGATCCAGCGGACGACCTCGTCGCTGTCGTACGTCTGGAGGGCCTTGAAGACGAGTTCTTCGGTGTCGTCGGGCAGCATGCCGATGGAGACGGGGAACTGCTGGAAGGTGCCGGGCGCGATCTCGCCGCCGCTCCAGACGATGACGCTGGGGGCTTCGGTGATCTGTGAGCCGTGGTTGTCGAGGGGTTGGTCGAGGGTGGCGGTCTGTACCTCCACGTCCCAGCCGGGGACCGGCTGCGGCATGACGGAGGCCAGCGGGTGGTCGGGGTCGAGGTGGACTTCGAGCCGGACGGTGGAGGCGTCGGCGCGTTCGTTGGGGACCTTGAAGTTGATGACGCTGTAGCTGCCCTGCGCGGCCTCGCCGGGGTCGACGGAGACGTGGGCGTGGGCGGTGCCGGCGAGCGCGAGGACGCCGCCGAGGGAGAGGGCGAGGGCGGCGGCCAGGCGGGTGCGGTTGGTCATGGGAATGCTCCAGTGACGGAAGTCGGACGCGTGGGTGACGCGTGGGTACGGGGGCGGGCGCGGCGCGGCGCCGCACTCCCCCGTGGCGTTCCGTCGGGGAGGGCGCTCAGGCCGCGAGGGTGAGCGGGGCCGGCGGGCCGCGCCGGTGCATGCTGTGCGCGAGGAGCAGGGTGGGCGGCTTGGCGGTCGCCCGGTGGCGGTCGGCGCGCGGGGCGGTGGGGCCGTGCCGGGGCGCGGGCCGGGTGCCGTACAGCAGGTGGGCCAGGCGTACGGCGAGCGGCCACGGCAGGTGGGCGGCGGCGACGCGGGTGGCCAGGCGTACCAGCTGCCACAGGGCGGCTTCGCCGCGGCGCAGCAGGGCGCCGGTGGCGAGGGCGGCGAGGAGGTGGCCGAGCAGCATGAGCGGGCCGCTGGGGGTGTTGGCGGCGGCGTGGGCGGCGGCTTCGGCGGCGGCGGCGCTGGGGTCGAGCCCGGCGTTGCGGACGAGTTCGGTGGCCTGGGCCTCGGTGAGGGGGAGCGCGTAGCCGTTGCACAGCAGCCGGGCGGCCAGGGCGAGCGGTCCTTCGCCGGCTGCGGCGGTGCCGCCGCCGTGGGTGGGGGCGCCGAACTGGCCGAGGGAGAAGAGGTGGTGCAGGGCGAGCTGTCCGGCGGCGAGCGCGGTGGCCAGGGCGGCGGTGGAGCGGCGTTCGCGGCCGGCGAGCGGGATGCTGAGGGCGCAGCCGGCGGCCCAGGCGGTGAGCAGGGTCCAGGACGGCAGCGGGGGGCCGCCGGCGCTGAGGTGCCCGGCGGCAGCCAGCGCGGTGCAGGCCGCGGCGAAGACCGCGGCCCTCAGCAGACGCAGATCGGCTCCGGCTCGCATGGCGGGCTCATCATCTCACCGGGGGGTCCGGCGGAGACGGCCGGGACCGTGGATCGTACGCATGTGCCTACATTCACCCTTGCCGGGGTGTCGTTATATCGACGTAAGCGTCCGGGTACATCCGCTGAATGGGGGTTGTTGGTTCCTTCGCACGCTTACGGGCGGCGCCGACCGGCAATGCCTAGGAGGAATCCGCGCACGGCCTGGAGGCTGGAGCATGAGCATCTGGTGGTCACTGCAACTGCGGCGGGAGGCGTCCAGCGTCCCGCTCGCCCGGCGGCTGCTGCTGGGGGCCATGGAGACGGCGGGGGTGGACGCGGACATCACCCACGAACTGTGCGTGGCGCTCTCCGAGGCCTGCGCCAACGCCGTCCAGCACGGCGGCGGGGACGCGGCCGTCTACCGGGTGACGGCCTGGATCGACGGGGACGTGTGCCGGATCGAGGTCACCGACTCCGGTCCCGGCTTCCCGGCCGACCCCCCGGGGCCGCGCCGCGAGAGCCAGACTCTGGAGCAGGGCGGGCGCGGGCTGAAGCTGATCGAGGCGCTGTCGGACGCGGCCCGGTTCGGCAACCACCCGGGCGGCGGTGGCGCGGTGGTCACCTTCGACAAGGTCCTCAAGTGGCGGGAAGGCGCGCTGCTCAAGGCGTCCTGAGCCACCCGGACCCCCCCACCCGGACCCCCACCCGGACCCCGTCGGCGGCGGCCGGAAAAAACTTCTGAGCCGGGCTGCAACATCCCGCCGGGCCCACCGCGTCGAATGGGTGAAGGGCGAGCACGACGGGGAAGTCCCCGGCTCGCCAGGCACTTTCGCCGGCCGGGGGCCGGCTCAGATGGGGGTCAAGGGACATGAGCAAGATCGTGAAGCGTGGCTGGCGGCGCCGGGCGGCTCTGACGGCGGCCATCGCCACCGTCGCCGCGGCGACCACCATGGGGGCGGCGTCCGTGAGCGCGGCGTCCGACAGGACCGGCGCTCCGGCCACCGAGCAGGAGATCGTCGAGGCGCTGACCGCCCTGCTGCCGGAAGGCACCGAGGTCACCGATTCGTTCGGCGAGGGCTACCAGGACACCGAGTACCCGTACGCCTACGTCGACGTCAAGGACAACACCGGCGGCACCACCTCCATCGACGTGGGCGTCTCCCGCTCGGCCGGTGACTGGCGCGAATACGCCGGCTGCCAGGACGACGAGGACGAGCTGGACGCCTCGGAGGACGGTTCCTTCAGCAACTGCGTCGAGACGGAGCTGTCGGACGGCCGGCTGCTTTCGGTCAACACCTGGGAGTACGAGACCGACGGCTCCGAGGAGTGGGAGGACGGCGAGGCGTACCACGCCATCGGCTGGAACGTGTGGCTGGAGGGCCCGGGCAACCCCGACTTCGAGGGCGAGAGCGGCCGTAACATCTACGTCTCGCAGTACAAGGACCTCACCGAGGTCGCGGACGCGGGCAGCTACGCCCCGGTGCTCGACGAGGACGAGCTGGCCGCGCTCGCGCAGGCCGACGTGTGGCAGGACCTGCTGGCCGCGCTGGACGCCGAGTACGGTGAGCCCACCGAGGACGACTGGGAGAGCTACGGTCCGCAGATCCCGGCCTTCGAGCTCCAGGACACCTTCCGTTCGCTGGCCCCCGAGGGTCTGGACATCATCAACGTCGAGGCCGGCGAGGACGAGGTGGACTACGCCTCGCTGCTCGTCGACGACGGCAACGGCGCGGTGCTGGTCGACATCTTCGCCTCCGGCCCGTGGGACGACTCCTTCGAGTCCGGCTACGAGGTCGGCTACGACGCGGTCGAGCTGGGCGCGGGGAGCGTCGAGTTCGACGGCATGGAGTCCGAGGAGGTCCTTGCCGACGAGGGTTACAACTGCGAGCACACCATCCTGGATGACGGCAACGAGCTGAACGTGTGCGTCTACGAGCCCACCGACGAGGACCCGGTCGGCATGTGGTCCGCCGCCATCTACTACGCCGACGGCTCCAGCCTCGACATCACCGCGTTCAACGTCGCCGACTGGGACAACGACCCGGTGCGCGCCGACTCCGCGCTCACCGTCGACCAGCTGACCGACATCGTCACCGCCGGCGCGTGGGCGGACCTGTTCGCCGCGTACGCCGCCTGATCCGTCCGGTAACCCGGGGGTGGTGGTGACGGCGATCACTACCACCCCCGGAAAAAGCCTGTAACGTCCGGTGGCTGCTCGCGCGTCGTAAGAGTGAGCGCGGGGGCAGCCCCCGGGGATTGTTGAGGGGGAAGCAGATGAAGCAGCGCGATCTGGAGGCGTACCAAGACTTCGCCATGCGGCGAAGCGGTGCGCTGTACCGGTCCGCGTGTCTGCTGACGAGCGGCGACACCCATCTCGCCGAGGACCTCGTCCAGGAGACGCTCGGCCGGATGTACACCGCCTGGAAGCGCAAGCGCTGCATAGACAATCCGGCGGCGTACGCCCAGACCGTTCTGGTGCGCTGCTTTCTCACCTACAAGCGCCGCCGCAGCAGCGGTGAACAGCCGGCGCTCGCGCTCCCCGACCAGCCGGCACCGCAGGGGGACTCCACGCTGCGGATCACCTTGATCCAGGCGCTCGGCCAGCTGGCACCACTGGACCGTACGGTGCTGGTGCTGCGGTTCTGGGAGGACCTGAGTGTGGAGCAGACCGCCGAAATGATGCGCACCAGCTCCAGTGCGGTGCGCACCCGCTGTAGCAGGGCACTGACGAAGCTCCGAGGCGTGCTCGGCGCGTCCGGTCTCGCTGAACTGACCGCGCAGTAAGGCCGAAGGAGAAGACACCCATGACAAGGAATCACGATCACGAGACCCCTTTCGAGCACGAACTCGGCGCCATGCTGAGGCAGACCGGCGAGAGTTACGAGCCCGACCTGGAGCGGCTGGCCGCGGGCGGGCTGCGCCGTGGCAAGGCCCGGATGTTCCGGCGCCGGGCCGGCATCGTGGCGGGCGCCGCGTCGGTGGCGCTGCTGTCGGTGGGGGCGGTGCAGTTGTCCGGTGGTGGGCACGGGGCCGCGCCGGTGGCCGCCGCCCCGGAGAGCAGCCAGGACATGATCCAGACGCTGACCCGGATGCTGCCGGCCGAGGTGGAGGTCATCCGGAGCGAAGCCGACAGCCCGCTGGGAACGGATGATCCGTTCATCAGCCTGTCGCTGCGGGACTCCGTCCCCGGGGAAATCAGCCTGGGGGTGGGGCTTCAGCGGTACGGCACGGACGACTGGCGGGACATGGCGGGGTGTCTGGAGTCCGACGAGCCGCAGTCCTCGTGTGAGGAAGAGGAACTGCCCGACGGTTCGGTGCTCTCCCAGAACAAGTACGACTATGTCGGTGAGAGCGAGACGGTCGAACACCGGTCCTGGAACACGGTGGTGGAGAGCCCCGGCGGCTTCGAGGACGTTCCCTCGATCCGCACCGTCATCGTCAGTCTGGACAAGGACCTGTCGGAGATCTCCGACACGGACGGTTACCAGCCACCCATCGTTCCGGAACAACTGGCCGTGATAGCCCAGGATCCCATCTGGCAGGAGGTCTTCGACCTCCTGGACGAGACCCAGGGGGCCCCGGACGATCTCTTCGTCGGCGCCGAACTGATCAATGTGGCGCCCGAGGTGCTGCGGGACCTGTTCCGTTCGCTGGCTCCGGAGCGGCTGGAGATCACCGAGACCGGACAGGAAGACGCCGAGCCGGGCGAGGTCCGTCTGATCGTCGACGACGGCGACGGCCCGGCCTATGTCATGGTCCAGCTGTGGGGCCCCTACACGGCGAACGATCCCTACGACCCCACCGTCGACGACTTCTGGAACGGCCCCGGGGGCGGGTTCTCGGACGAAGAACCCGCTGACACCACACCGCCGGCGGGCGTGGGGGAGCCGGACGGCGACGGGCTGCCCGAGGACGACGACTACACCTCCTGCACCTATGGACAGATCGCGGAGGGCGTCGAGGTGGAGCTCTGCGAGCTGCCCCCGGACGAGAACAGCCCGCTGGGCATCTGGTCGGTGGTCGTCACCCTGGACGACGGGTCGTCCATCGACATCTCGGTGATCAACTCGCCCGAAGGGAGTGAGGAGTTCGAGACCACCCGCCCCGACAGCCCGCTGACGATGGAAGAGTTGGAGGCCATCGCCCTCGCTCCGGAATGGCGTGACCTTTTCGAGTGATGCGGGGCGGGTGTGGTGCATGATGTTGAGGCTGGAATGACCACGGACGGAAGGCATTGCATCGTGAACCGCACCCCCCGGCGACTGGCCGCCGCGCTGCTGTGCCTGGGCCTGATCACGGCCTGTGGCTCCGAATCCGGGGACGCGGAGCCCACCGGCTCCCAGGGCCAGGAGCAGGGCGGCGGCCAAGCCGAGCAGGACACGCAGGACGAGGGGCAGGGTGACCTGGGCCAGGACACCCCGCCCGCGCTGGCCGGGCCGGCCGGGGCGGAGGTCTCCACCGCCACCAGCGCCGTACTGCACACCAGCGAGGGCGACATCGCGGTGACGCTGTTCCCCGAGGAAGCCCCGCTGGCCGTGACGAACTTCGCCGGGCTCGCGGACGGCTCGCTGCCCTGGGAGGGCCAGCAGGACGGTGAGCCGCTCTACCGGGACGTCATCTTCCACCGGGTGATCGCCGGCTTCATGATCCAGGGCGGTGACCCGCAGGGCACCGGCATGGGGGGCCCCGGCTACCAGTTCGGGGACGAGGTCGACTCCGGCCGGACCTTCGACCAGCCGTATCTGCTGGCGATGGCGAACGCCGGCCCGGGCCCCGCCGGCACCGGCACCAATGGCTCGCAGTTCTTCATCACGGTGGTCCCCACGGAGCACCTGAACGGTGCCCACACCATCTTCGGCGAGGTCGCCGACGAGGAGTCCAAGGCCGTGGTGGACGCCATCGCGACCACCGCAACCAGCCCCCAGGACCGGCCGGTGCAGGACATCGTCATCGAGTCGGTGACCATCGGCGACTGAGCCGCCTCCGGCTCCGGCTCCGCCTCAGCTTCCGGCCGGGGCCGGGGGCGGCACGATCACCCCGTGCCGCCCCCGGCCCCGGCTGTCTTTCCGCCCGCCCGGCCGGCCTTGTCCGCGCACAGTTCGCTGCGGATCGCCACGATGTGCGCCATGTTCTCCCGCCCCCAGGCCCCCAGCGGGGCCAACGCCGTATTGAGCGACCCGCCGAGCTCCGTCAGCGAGTACTCCACCTTCGGCGGCACCTGGTGGAACACCTCGCGACGCACGATCTCATCGGCCTCCAGCTCCCGCAGCTGCTGGATCAGCACCTTCTCGCTCACCCCGGGAATCAGCCGTTTCAATTCCCCGAAACGCCGCTTCTCCTCCTTCAGGGCCCACAGAATGAGCACCTTCCACTTTCCGCCGATGACATCGACCGCAGCGTCAATTCCGCAGACATAAGGCTGTTCCCGCATCACTGCTCCCCGCCCGTACTGACCTGTAGGTAGGTACCTGACTTTTTAGTCGGTACTTGCCGATGCTACCGGCGTGACCGAGGCTTTCCGATGGCGCCAGTTTCCATCCGGAACACCCAAGAAGCGGAGCGATATACGTGAGCGGGACACCACCCGTCACCCCGGTGACGGTGCTCGGCCTCGGCGCCATGGGAAGTGCCCTGGCCACCGCGTTCCTCGACGGCGGCCATCCGGTCACCATCTGGAATCGCACCCCGGCCCGGGCGGACGCCCTGGCGGAACGCGGCGCGGCCCCGGCGGCCGACGCCCGGCAGGCGGTGACGGCGGGCGACCTCGTCGTGGTCTGCGTCCTCGACTACGCCGCCGCCTACGCGACCCTGGGCCCGGTCGGCGACGCGCTGACCGGCCGGACCCTGGTCAACCTCACCAACAGCACCCCGGCGCAGGCCCGGGAGTTCGCCGACTGGGCCACCCGGCGCGGCGCCCGCTACCTGGACGGCGGGATCATGGCCGTCCCCCCGATGATCGGCCGCCTTGGCTCGCTGCTGCTCTACAGCGGTGACCGCGCCGCCTTCGACGACCACCGCGCCGCGCTCGACCTCCTCGGCGCCGCCCGCTGGCTGGGTACGGACCCGGGCATCGCCGCGCTGTACGACATCGCGCTGCTCAGCGGAATGTACGGCATGTTCGCCGGCTGTCTGCACGCCACCGCGCTCGCCGTGTCCGAGGGCGGAAGTGCCGCCGAATTCACCGATGAGCTGTTGCTGCCCTGGCTGACCGCGATGATGTCGGCCATTCCTGCCTGGGGCCGGAAGATCGACGCCGGCGAATTCAGCGGCCCTTCCTCCAATCTGGCGATGCAGGCAACGGGTTTTGTGAATCTCATCGAGGCGAGTACCGCACAGGGCGTCGACCCGGCGCTGATGATTCCGCTGCATGACCTTCTCCACCGGGCCGTCGCCGAAGGACTCGGCGACCAGGACACCGCCGCACTGACCACCCTGCTCACGAAGAAGGCCACCCGATGACCCGGAGACCGACCGCCGTCACCGTCCTCGGCCTGGGCGGCATGGGCAGCGCGCTCGCCGGCGCCTTCCTGGCCGCCGGGCACACCGTCACCGTGTGGAACCGCACCCCGGCGCGTGCCGAACCCCTCGCAGCGCGTGGGGCGTTCGCCACCCGTACGGCCGAGGAGGCCATCGCCGCCTCACCGTTGACCGTGGTCTGTGTCGTGGACCACGCGGCGAGCGCCGGCTTCCTGGAGCCGGCGGCCGGCGCGCTGCGCGGCCGTACCCTGCTCAATCTGACCTCCGACACCCCCGAGCGCGCCGCCGAGGCCGCCGGATGGGCGCGGGCACACGGCATCGACTATCTCGACGGGGCGATCATGGTGCCGGTGCCGGTGATCGGCACCCCGGACGGGTTCATTCTCTACAGCGGCCCGAAGAACGTCTACGACACCCACGCCGGCACGCTGGCCGCCCTCGGCGGCAAGGGCCGGTACCTGGGGGAGGACCCGGGCGCCGCCGCCCTGCATGACCTCGCCCTGCTGGGATTCTTCTACTCCGCGATGGCCGGCCTGATGCACGCCTTCGCACTGGCCGGCTCGAACGGCGCCCGGGCCGCCGACTTCGCGCCGCACGCCCGCGAACTGCTCGGCATCTTCCCCGCCCTGATGGCCGGCGCCGCCCAGGAGGCGGACGCCCGGCACTACCCGGGTGAGCTGGGCAGCCTGGCCATGGAGGCGGTCGGCATCGAGCACATCATCGACGCCGGCCGGGCCCGCGGCCTGGACGGCAGCGTGCTGGAGGCGGTCAAGGCCCTCGCCGACCGCGCCATCGCCCAGGGGCACGGCGGGGACGGCTTCACCCGGGTCTTCGAGGTGATCAAGGGGGCCGGAGGAGATACGCGCGAAACCCGCCACTTGGTGACTGAAGGTCATATCTAACTGCGCATGGTGCATGCGGTTCTGTTGGCGCTCCGTGATGAGCGTAGGCTCCTGAGCCGGAGATAGTGTGCTGCTGATCACGTGATTGGCGGTGTGGTTGTGGCGTCGGTGGAACGGACGGCGTATCCGCGGTTCAAGCGGATCATCTCCGAGCGCGAGCTGGCGCAGTTCTTCACCCGGGTGAGGCTGAGATTGCATGGGCGCGGTTGCGGACTCGCGAGCGCCCGGAGGCACTTCTCGTGTTGCTGGTGCTGCTGAAGTCCTGTGCCCGGCTGGGGTACTTCCCCGATCTGGAGCAGGTTCCCGAGCGGGTCGTTGCCCGGGTCCGTGCCGTCGCCGGGTTGCCTGAGGATGTGTTGGCAGCGGCCGCTGGGCGGTCCGCGGAGCGCTACCGCTCCTGGATCCGGGCCTGGGCCTGCTGCACGACCCGGCCCGCGCCCGGGAGATCGCCGTCGCCGTAATGGAGGAGGCCGCGCCGATCCGTGCCTCGGTGGTGGACCTGATCCACGTGGCGCTGGAGGAGTTGGTCCGCGCGGGCCTGGAGCTGCCGGGGTTCTCGACGCTGGACCGGATGGCGGCCCAGGTTAGGACGCGGGTGGAGGGCGAGATCTGCGCCGGGATCGCCGCACGGGTGGGAGCGGCCCGGGATCGGCTGGCGGGGCTGCTGGTGGTGCCGGACGGTGAGCGCCGCAGCCCGTTCGACGTGGTCAAGGAGCCCGGACGGCGGGCCACGTGGTCCAGGTTCCGGCAGCACGGCGAACGCGTCGACCTGGTCGACAGTTTCGGCGACGCCACCCGGTGGGTGGAAGGATTGGCTGCGGCCAAGGTCAGTGCGTTCGCGGAGCAGGCGCGTGTGCTGTCGGTCGGGGAGATGCTGGATGTGTCCGAGCCGCGCAGGACCGCGCTGCTGGCGTGCACGGTGGCGAAGGCCAGGGCGCGGTTGCAGGACGAGTTCGTGGTCATGTTGTCCAAGCGGATGGCCCGGCACGGCAAGCGGGCTCAGGAGGAGCTGGCCGCTCTGGAGCAGCGTCACAAGGCCTCCACCGAGCAGCTTCTGGTCTCCTACCGGGACGTGCTGACCGTACTGAAGGAGCATGTCGTAGATGAGCACGCTGACCGGGCTGGTCAGGTGAGCCTGGGCGATGTGCTGGCGGTCAAGCGCATCCGCGAGGTGGTGGAGACCGGTGGCGGCTTCGACACCCAGTTGGCGGAGATCGAGGCGCTGGCCGCGTATCGGGGCGGAAACTGGACGCCGCTGGTGGATCGGTTCTTCCGGCCGGATCGGCCGACCATGTTCAAGCTCGCTCGAACGCTCACTTTCGTTCCGACCTTACGCGACCGCAGTGTGCTCAACGCTCTCCAGCACGCGCTCGCTCACCAGCACCTGACTTGTGAGCTGATCCCTGACACGATCGTGGCTCCCACGGCGCCGGCTGGCGGCGAGGCCACGGAGCCGGGGGCGTTGGACCTGTCGTTCGCCTCGGCGCAGTGGCGCACGACGGTGTATGCGAAGGACCGCCCGGGGAAGTTGGTGCGCCGGCATTTCGAGGCCATGGTCTTCACCTACTTGGTCGAGGAGCTGCGCTGCGGGGACCTCGCGGTGGTCGGGGCCGAGGACTTCGGTGACTGGACGACGATGCTCTTGCCCTGGGAGCGGGTGGAGCCGCAGATCCCCGTGTTCTGCGAGCAGGCCGGCCTCCCCGACACGGCTGGCGCCTTCGTCGACGACCTGAAGCGGCAGCTCACCGAGGTCGCGGACCAGGTGGATGCCGGATATCCGGACAACGCGGACCTGACCATCGACCCCCTCACGGGGGTGCCCTCGCTCAAGCAGCGCCAGGGCCGGGGGCGCACTGCCTCTGCGGCCGTGCTGGAGGCCGAGCTGGACCAGCGCCTGCCGGCCCGGGGCATCCTGGAGCATCTGGCGAGGGCCGCGCACTGGACCGGCTGGTGGCATCGCCTCGGCCCGTTGTCGGGGGCGGACCCGAAGCTGAAGAACCCACTGGCCCGCTATGTGGTCACCGCGTTCACCTACGGCTCCGGCCTCGGCGCCACCCAGGCCGCCCGCCACATGAACACCGTGGCCGCGCATGAACTCGCGGCGATCGCGAAACGCCACTGCACTGCGAAGAACCTCGCCGCGTACAAGCTCATCTGCAGAGCCTCGTACGAGCTGCGGTGCAGGCCGGGCGTCACTCGTTCGGGGCCGTCCGATAACCAGCCGATCGTTGGACCGGCTGTCCAGGGTGGCCGTAGGACAGCGCGGAGCGCCGCCGCAGGCGCCCTTGACCGCTCGCCCCGGTCCGCACACTGCCCGATCGGACGGCCCCGGCACCCACCGCATGTACGCCAGTTGGAGCATGTCGAGCTCTGTACATGAGTCCGTACCTAGATGTGTACGTGAGCTCGTACCCCGACAGGGCCAATATCGGGACCCGTAAATAAAATGCTCCGATGGACCCCACATCCGCCCTGGCGGAAGCAATCGCCGCGCGCGATGCTGGCGCGCTTGTCCGCCTGTTCACCGAGGGCGTTGACCCTGCGTCGCGCGACGAGGAGGGCATCCCGTTCCTGCTGTCCGCGGCCGACAGCGGCGAAATCGGGCTCGTGCGAGCGTTCCTCGATGCCGGGCTGCATGTCGATGCCGACTGCGGCTACGAACGTGGCACCACTGCGTTGATCTGCGCGGTGCAAGAGGGCCATTGGCGTCTCGCCGAGTTCTTGCTCGCAGGCGGGGCGGACCCGAATCTGGTCGAGCGTGGCGACATTGAACCTGGCACGGCCCTGACCTTGGCGATGGACTTTCCCGATCCCGCCTCTCTTGTGGCGATTCTCCTCGACGCCGGCGCGGACCCGAACCTGGCACGCCCGGACGGCTGGACTCCCCTTATGCTCGCCGCCTTCTACGGCCACGAGGCGGTAGCGCGCCGACTGCTCGAAGCCGGCGCCAACCTGAACGCCAGCGCGCACGACGGTGAGCTCAACGCGCTGTCTGCCGCCCGGCACGGCCAGCGTGAGGACATAGCCCGGCTACTGCTGGACTGCGGTGCGATAGAACCAGTCAACCCGGACGTCGTGCGCCTCGCACGGTCCCAGACCGAGCTGGACGAGTGGCTGGCCACACACCCACACGGCGTCCTGCCCGGACCGCCGACGCTCAGCGACGATGCCGAGGTCGATGCCTGCGCCGGACGGCTGGCCGGAATCGTGGACGACATCGTCGCCTGGTTCGCCGTGAACGCCCCGCCCGCCGCTTCTTGGCTGGAGGCAGCCCGAGGCGGCGCCGACCCGGCGGAGATCGCCTCCGTGGAGGCTGCGCTCGGGGTTCGCCTGCCTGCCGGATTCAGGGCTTACCTGCGCCTGTTCGGCGGTGCCGATGGGCTGGACATCGCCGAATACGACGGGCTGTCTCTGCGCGGCGCGCTGAGCAGCTGGCAGGGGCTGGAGGAACTGCGCACCACAGGCGCCTTTGCCACCTGGGCGCCGAAGGAGGTCGAGGCCGACAACGGGTACGTGCGCTTCACTTGGTGGCACCCGGGCTGGCTGCCCTTCGCCCAGGACGGCGGTGGCAACCTGTTCTGCATTGACCTCGACCCAGCGGAGCGCGGCACGGTGGGCCAGGTCATCTCCTGGGAAGTCCACGCAGGCCCGGCCGGGCCGGTTCTGCCTTCGATCGAGGACTACCTGCGGCGCTATCTCGACCGGTTGCGTGCCGGAGAGTACTGCTTCGACCCGGGCACTGGCCACCTCGAATGATCAGCGAGGCACAGTGTCTCCAGTCGCGGTGAGCTGCTAGGTCCTGTCTGACAAATGGCGCCGGTTGGGCCCGCGTTGTCTGGTGCAGGGGGTACCTCCCGGCCATGGGGTATCCCCTGCTCGAAGAGCTTGGGGAGGGCTGGGGGCGCATCGCAAGGCGGAGGGACGGCCTCGCTGGGGCATCCCCTGCTCGAAGAGCTTGGGGAGGGGCTACTTGGGCGTCTCGACAGCTCTGCTTCCCAGGTCTCTCAACAGAGCAGAGACGGAGCGAAGCGGAGTGCAGCGAGGTTCCCCCAGGCCCTTGGGGGCCTGGGAGGTGCCCCCTGTGCCAGGCGACGCGGGCCAGGCGGGATTTGTCAGACAGGACCTA
>NZ_JCAJZV010000024.1:0-27944 GCF_059510435.1 Streptomyces sp. NTD107
TTCCACCGTCACCGAAGCCGAACTGCCCGCGCTGCTGGAGAGCGAGAGCCGGCACGAGCTGGCCATCGAGACCGAACTCCCGCTGCGTGCCCACCTCTTCCAGCTCGACGCGGCGGCCGGCGGCGGCGCCCAGGGGCAGGTGCTGTCGCTGGTGATCCACCATCTGGCCATCGACGGCTGGTCCATCGACGTGCTGTGGCGCGAGCTCTCCACCGCCTACCTCGCCCGCACCGAGGGGCGGCTGCCCGACTTCCCGCCGCTCCCGCTCAGTTACGCCGACTACGCCCACTGGCAGCACACCCTGCTCGGCACCCCAGAGCGGCCTACAGGGCCGGCCACCCGCCAGCTCGACCACTGGCGCACCACCCTGCGCGACCTGCCCGCCGAACTCCCCCTCCCGTACGACCACCCCAGACCCCACGACATCAGCCCCACCGCGCGGGAGATCACCCTGCACTGGGCACCGGACGTACGCGACCGGCTGGCCGCGCTCGCCGCCGGATGCGGCACCACCCTGCTCACCGTGGCGCAGGCCGTGGTGGCCGCGCTGCTCACCCGGCTCGGGGCCGGCACCGACATCCCCCTGGGCACCCCCGTCGCCGGCCGCCCCGACGAGGACCTGGGCGGACTGCTGGGGCACTTCGTCAATACCGTCGTCCTGCGGGTGGACACCTCCGGCCGGCCCGGCGTCCGGGAACTGGTCGCCAGAACCCGGGAGACCGCCCTCAGCGCCTACGCCCACCAGGACCTCCCCTTCGACCGGCTGGTGATGCAGCTGCGCCCGCCGCGCCGCGCCCACCGCAACCCGCTCTTCCAGACCGATGTGACCTGCGCGCCCGCCGACAGCGGACCACGGCCCTTCGGGCCCGGCCTCGCCACCGCCGAGCCTGCCGGGCCGGCCACCGCCAAGTTCGACCTGGCCTTCGGCTTCGTGGACGACCTGGACGGACCCTCCGGCGGCCTCATCTGCCGTCTCACCTACTGCGCCCAGCTGTTCGAGCCCGCCACCGCGCGGCGGATCGGCGCCGCGCTGGACGAGGTGATCGAGGAGTTCGCCGGCCCGCCGGCACCCGCGACGCCCCGGCCGCCGACCCCCAACCGAGGAGACCTCCCATGACCAACCCCTTCGACGACAACGACGGCACCTTCGTGGTGCTCGTCAACGACGAGGGCCAGCACTCACTGTGGCCGGCCTTCATCGAGGTGCCGGCCGGCTGGCACCTCGTCCACGGCGAGGCCGGCCGGCAGAGCTGCCTGGACTACATCGAGACCCACTGGACCGACATGCGGCCCCACAGCCTCATCGCCGCGATGGGCGACGGCGATGCGTAAGTCCGGGCCCGCCACCGGGGCCCCGCCCGCACCGGGGAGGAAGCCGAGGGGAATCGACGGCACCCGGCTGCTGCACCGGATCGAACAGTTCGCGGCGATCGGCCGCAACGAGCACGGCGGCATCGACCGGATGGGCTTCGGCGAGGCCGACCGGGAAGCCCGCGCCCGGCTGGCGCAAGAGGCCCGGCGGGCCGGCCTGCACACCCTCATCGACGCCGGCGGCAACCTCCTCGTGCGGCGCCCCGCCCGGGACCGCGACGGCCGGGACCGCCCGCGTGTCCTCATCGGATCGCACCTGGACACCGTGGCCAACGGCGGCAGACTCGACGGCGCGTACGGGGTGCTGGCCGGTCTCGAAGTGCTCCAGTCCCTCGACGAAACCGCCACCGACACCCGCTGCGAGATCACCGTGGTGGCCTTCGCCAACGAAGAGGGCGCGCTGTTCCCGCAGCCCTTCTGGGGATCCATGGTGCTCGCCGGCCGGCTCGCCGAACTCCCCGCCCACCCCGTGGACTACGCGGGCCGGCCACTGCGGGAGGCCCTGACCCTGGCCGGCGGCGATCTGTCCGACCTGGCGTCGGCCGTCTGGCCCGCCGGCTCCCTCGCCGCCTACCTGGAACTCCATGTGGAGCAGGGGCCGGTACTGGAGCGGCTGGGCGTACCGATCGGCGTGGTCGAATCGATCACCGGGCGTACCCAGTTCACGGTGGAGATCCACGGCACGGCGGGCCACGCCGGCACCACCCCGATGGACGCCCGCCGGGACCCGCTGGTCATCGCCGCCCGGGCGGTCCTCGCCGTACAACGGCTCGCCCGCGACGAGCAGTTGTGCCGGGTCGCCACCGTGGGCCGGTTCGAGGTCGCACCGAACTCCTCCAACACCATCCCCGAAACGGTCCGGTTCAGCGTCGACCTGCGGGACAGCTCCCCGCCGCGGCTCGCCGCCGCCGAGGAGACCCTGCGCGGGACCCTGGCCGCCCTGGCGCGCCACGGCGCGGTACGGATCACGGTGGACGGCGCGGTGCGCACCGATCCCGTACACACCGACGGGCGGCTGCGCGAGGCCATCACCACGGCGGCGCGGGAACTCGGACTCGCCCACGCGTCGCTGCCCAGCGGCGCGGGCCACGACGCGCAGGTCGTCGCGGACATCGCCCCCATCGGCATGATCTTCGTCCCGAGCGTCGGCGGAGTCAGCCATGTGCCGCCCGAGGACACCGCGCCGCAGGATCTGATCGCCGGCGCCGAGGTGCTGCTGCGCACCGTACTGCGGCTGTAACCCCGCCCCGCCGGAGCGGCACCGACCCCGCCCCCGCCGCCCGCTCTCCGCGTCCACTGGGAGTCAGACCATGCCATCCGCCCGGCCGAAGGAGCGACCCGCACGATGACGATCCTGCGCAACGCGCGCTTCCGGCGGCTGCTGATCGGGGAGACCTTCTCCAGCTTCGGCGACAGCGCCATGTTTCTCTCCCTGGCCATCTGGGCCAAGGACCTCACCGGGTCCAACGCCTCCGCCGGGCTGATCTTCCTCTTCCTCACCGTCCCCGGGCTCGGCTCCCCGCTGCTCGGCTACCTCGTCGACCGGGTCAACCGCAAACCGCTGCTGCTGTGGATGTACGGCGGCATGGCGGTGATCCTGCTCTCCCTGCTGGCGGTCCGCTCCGCCGACCAGCTGTGGATCCTCTACCTGGTGGCCTTCTGCTACGGCGTCCTGTTCACCACCCCGGCCCGCAACGCCCTGCTCAAGGATCTGCTGCCGTCCACCGAGGCGGCCCAGGCCAGATCGCTGCTGATCGCCACCCGGGAGGGGGTGCGCATCGTCTCGCCGGCGGTCGGCGCCGGCATCTATGTGGCGTGGGGCGGTGGCTTCCTGGCCGTGCTGGACATCGCGACCTTCCTGATCGCCATGGCGGTGCTCGCCTCCATCAAGGTGACCGAATCGCCACCCGCCGCCTCGGGCGAGCGGTTCGCCACCCAGCTCGTGGCCGGCTTCCGCTACCTCCACCAGGTGCCGCTGCTGTTCCGGCTGGCCCTGGCGGTCATCGGCTTCATGCTGCTGGCCGGTCTGCTGGAGAGCGCGTCCTTCGCCGCCATCGACGAGGGGCTGGGCCGGTCGGCCGCCTTCTTCGGCGTCGCGGCGTCCGTCCAGGGCGCCGGCTCCGTGCTCGGCGGTCTGCTGTCGGGCCCGCTGGTCAGACGGTTCGGGGAGAGCCTGACCAGCGGTGCCGGGTACGCCGTGGTGGCCGTGGCGATGGCGCTGTGCGTCAGCCGGGAGACCGGTCTGTACCTGGCCGGGGTCGCGCTCAACGGGATCGGCATGCCCATGGTGATGGTGGCCCTGGGCACCGCGACCCATCTCTACACCCCCTCGCGGCTCCAGGGCCGGGTGGGCTCGGCGCTGAACATGACGACCGGCGCGGCCCAGTCCCTGTCCATCGCCGCCGGCGCGGTGCTGGTCGGTGTCGTCGACTACCGCCTGCTGTACGCGCTGATCGTGCTCGCCGCGATCGGGGCGGCCGGCACCGTACTGCTGCGGCCCGCGGTGCCCCCCGAGGTCGTCGCCTCCCTCGCCGACCAGGACCCGCGACCGAGTGCCAGGGCCGGGGAACATGCCGCCGCCCACGACTGAGAAGCGGCGCGGGACACCGCCGTCGGCGGTGCGGGCGGTGGAGGAGGCCCTCCACCTGGTGCGCGCCACCCTGGACCGTCGCGAACCGCTGGCCGAGGCACAGATCGCCGCGCTGGAGGCCGCGTTGCTGCTGCTGCGCGCGGGGGAGTGCCCCCCGGACCGGCCGCCCGCCGAACGCCTGGACCTGCTGAGCAGCGCTCTCGGCTCCGCACGGGCGGCGGTCCAGGCGACCGCCGGCACCGTGATCCGGGTACGGGACGCCCTGCGCCGGTCCGGCTGACCCCACCCCTGCGCCCCGAAAGCCGAGAGGCCCATGCCCGCTGATTCCGTTCCCGCCGTTCCCGCCGTTTCCGCCGTTCCCGGCCCCACCGCTCCCGCCGGCCGCACCGTACGGACCGAGGGGAGCCCCGAAGAACAGCTGCTGTGCGAGGTGTTCGCCCTCCTGCTCATGGTCGACCGGGTGGCGCCGCAGGACGACTTCTTCACGCTGGGCGGCCACTCCATGCTCGCCATCCGGCTACAGCGCCGGCTCCGGGCGCTGCTCGGCTGCGACCTGACGGTGCAGGACGTCTTCCGCCACGCCACCCCGCGTGCGCTCGCCGCCCGGCTGCGGGGCCCGGGTCCGGGTGGTGACACCACCGACCCGCTGCTGGCCATCCGGACCACCGGCGACCGCCCCCCGCTGTTCTGTGTCCACCCCATCCTGGGCCTCAGCTGGAGCTACGCGGCGCTGGTGCCCTATCTGGGCCCGGAACAGCCGCTGTACGGACTTCAGGCCGCCCGCACCGCGGACGCGCGGCGGCACGGCACGGCGGAGGAGCTGGCCGGGGACTACCTGGCCCGGATCCGTACCGTCCAGCCCCACGGGCCGTACCGGCTGCTGGGCTGGTCCCTGGGCGGACTGATCGCGCACACCATGGCCACCACGGCGCAGCGCGCGGGCGAGGAGGTCTCCACCCTGGCCATCATCGACGCCTATCCCGCCTCGGTGTTCAGCGGCGACCGGGACGAGGCCGTCCTGGACTCCCTGCTGGACAGCGTCACCACCGATGGCGGCGGCCCCGGGGCCCCGGGCGGCGCGCGGCGGGCCACCGTCGTCGCGGCGCTGCGCGCGGCCACCGGCCTGGCCGACGCGGGCGAGCTGGTCGACGCGGCGGTGCACAACGACCGCCTGCTGAGGGACTTCACCCCCCACCCCTTCCACGGCGACCTGCTGTACTTCACCGCGCTGCGCGGCCGGCCCCCGGGGCTCACCGCTCAGCTGTGGGAGCCGGCCGTCACCGGCACGGTGCGCGAACACCGCGTCCACGCCGCGCACCACGACATGCTGCGCTCCCCCGCGGTGGGCGAGATCGGCGCCGAACTCGCCCGCCGGCTGGCCGGACCGGGCGAGGCGCACCCCTGAGCAACGGCTCCCCGCGCACCGTGCCGGGCGGCACTGACCCGGCAGCTCGGCAAAGTGCTGTCCGATGGGTTCCCAACGGGGCCGCTCCTTCCTACCGTTGCGGATCATGAGCGCCCCCGTCGCCCCACCCGGCTGGAGCCGCTGGCTCGTGCCTCCCGCCGCGCTGTCGGTTCATCTGTCGATCGGCCAGGCATACGCCTGGAGCGTCTTCAAACCGCCCCTCGAATCCGCCCTCGACCTCAGCGGCACCCAGAGCGCGCTGCCCTTCCAGCTCGCCATCGTGATGCTGGGCCTGTCGGCCGCCTTCGGCGGCACCCTGGTCGAACGCAACGGCCCGCGCTGGGCCATGACCGTCGCCCTGGTCTGCTTCTCCTCCGGCTTCCTGCTCTCCGCGCTCGGCGCCGCCACCCAGCAGTACTGGCTGATCGTCCTGGGCTACGGCGCCGTCGGTGGCATCGGCCTCGGCATCGGCTACATCTCCCCGGTCTCCACCCTGATCAAGTGGTTCCCCGACCGGCCCGGGCTCGCCACCGGCATCGCCATCATGGGATTCGGCGGCGGCGCGCTGATCGCCTCGCCCTGGTCGGCCCGGATGCTCGACTCGTTCGGCGCCGATCACACCGGGATCGCCCTCGCGTTCCTCGTGCACGGGCTGACATACGCCGTCTTCATGACGCTCGGCGTGCTGCTGATCCGGGTACCGCGCCCCGTACCGGCCGAGCGCGCCGCACCGGACCGGGAGCGGGTGACCGACGGCGAGATCAGGGTCTCCGCCCGCGCCGCCATCCGCACCCCGCAGTTCTGGTGCCTGTGGGTGGTGCTCTGCATGAACGTGACCGCCGGGATCGGCATCCTGGAGAAGGCCGCCCCGATGATCACGGACTTCTTCGCCCGCTCCAGCGCCCCGGTCTCCGCCTCCGCGGCGGCCGGGTTCGTGGCGCTGCTCTCCGCCGCGAACATGGCGGGCCGGATCGGCTGGTCCGCCACCTCGGACCTGATCGGCCGGAAGAACATCTACCGCGTCTATCTGGGCGTGGGCGCGCTGATGTATCTGCTGATCGTCCTGTTCGGCGGGTCCGCCAAGCCGGTCTTCGTGATCTGCGCGCTGGTGATCCTGTCCTTCTACGGCGGCGGCTTCGCCACCATCCCCGCCTACCTCAAGGACCTCTTCGGCACCTACCAGGTCGGCGCCATCCACGGCCGGCTGCTCACCGCCTGGTCCACGGCGGGGGTGCTGGGCCCGCTGATCATCAACTGGCTCGCCGACCGGCAGGCGGCGGCCGGCCGGGACGGCCCTGAGCTGTACGGGCTCTCCCTCAGCATCATGATCGGGCTGCTGGTCGTCGGCCTCATCGCCAACGAGCTGGTCCGCCCGGTCCACCCCCGCCACCACCTGCCCGACCAGCCAGCCCCGAAGGAGGCCGCGCATGGAGCAGCCGGACGCTTCCAGCAGCCCGAGTCAGCCTGAGCCCCGATCTCCCGACCGGCGCACGCTGATCGTTCTCTCCTGGCTGTGGGTCGGGATACCGCTCGGGTACGGGGTGTACGAGCTGGCCAGGAAGGCGACCCAGCTGTTCACCGGGTGACCCGCGTACGCCGCCCGGGCCGGTGAAACGTGAAGATCATCACGCCCGTGCACCCCATGCATGCGCGAGGTCACCGACCGTAGGGTGCGGCTCATGTCGAAGATCAACGTCGCCCGTCTCGTCGCGCCCGGAGAGCCACTGGAAATCGGAGTGGCCGACAAGCCGGTCCCCGGTCCGAAGGAGGTGCTGGTCAAGGTCGCGGCCTGTGGGCTCGTGCCCAACGCGTTCAACATCATCAACGGTCGCACGCCGGCCACCCTGCCGGAGCTTCCCGCCGTCTTCGGCCTCGACGCGGCGGGGACCGTCGAGGCGGTCGGCGAGCATGTCGTGGGGATCGGGCCGGGGGAGCGCGTGTACGTCGATCCGCTCACGACCTGCGACACCTGCCACCAGTGCCGGCGCGGGCGCCGGGACATCTGCCCGAACGCCTGCCTGCGCGGATACATGTCCATGACGGAAGGCGGCGGGCGGCTGCTCAACCAGTATCCGATGGGCGGCCTTTCGGAGTACGTACTGGCCCCCGACGCGCGGATCGTCCGGCTGCCCGACGCCGTCGATCTGCTGACGGCGGCCCGGTTCGGATACCTGGGGACGTCGTTCGCCGCGCTCCGCAAAGGCCGGCTGGGGCCGGGCCGGAGCCTGTTGATCAACGGGGTGACGGGGACGCTGGGGGTGGCCGCGGTGGCGATCGCGCTCGGCATGGGAGCGACGAAGATCCTCGGCGTCGGGCGCAACCGCCAACTGCTGGAGCGGGTACGGCTGATGTCCCCCGGCCGGGTCGAGACGATCTCGTCGCGGGACGGTGCCGACCTCGTGGCCTGGGCGCGGGGGCACACCGGCGGCGCCGGCGTCGACATGATGTACGACTGCCTGGGGGTGGGCGGGGACGGCGACTCCACCAACACGCTGCTGAGTGCGATCAAGGCCGGTGAGCGGGCGGTCCTGGTCGCGGGAGGTGTCGAGGAGAGCATCAGCCGGACCTATGGGGACGTCCTGATGACTGATGTGCACGCCGTGGGATCCCATTGGTTCACCTCGGCTGAGATCGATCAGATGGTCGCCATGATCGGTGCCGGCCTGATCGATCTGTCGTTCCTCGAACATCGCCCTTTCGCCCTGTCCGAGGTCAATGCCGCCTTCGCCCTCGCCGGATCGCGGCCGGGTGGATTCGTCAATGTGGTGGTTATTCCGGGCGGTGGGGAAGCCGCCCCCCGCTGAGTGCCCGCAGGCGAAGGGAGCCGGCCTTTCTTCCGTTGCCCACACCTCAAAAGCCGCTGTCAAGGGCGATATTTATCACTACCGGGACCAGCCGTAACGCGGTGTTACGGTTGGCCCCGGGCAGTTCGGCGGTCAACGTCTGAGGTCAGAAGTGAAGCATCGGCTCATCGTCAAGGGCGCGCGGCAGCACAATCTCCGTGAGGTATCCGTCGACCTTCCCCACAATTCCCTGATCGTTTTCACCGGAGTGTCCGGGTCCGGCAAGTCGAGCCTGGCCTTCGACACGATATTCGCCGAGGGGCAGCGACGTTATGTGGAATCCCTCTCGGCCTATGCGCGTCAGTTTCTCGGGCAGTTGGAGAGGCCGGACGCCGACGCCGTCGAGGGACTTTCGCCGGCGATCGCGATCGATCAGCGGACGACGAGCCGCAATCCGCGCTCCACGGTCGGCACGGTCACCGAGGTCCATGACCATCTGCGGCTGCTGTACGCCCGGATCGGCCATCCGCACTGCCCCGAGTGCGGCGATCCGGTGCGCCGGACCACCCCGCAGCGCGTCGTGGATCTGCTGCTCACGGAGGAGGAGGGGACCCGCTTCCAGGTGCTGGCCCCGGTGGTGCGGGACCGCAAGGGCGAACATGCCGAGATCTTCCGGCGGTTGTCCGCCGACGGATTCAGCCGGGCCCGGGTGGACGGCACCACCGTGCGCCTGGCGGCCCCGCCCGCACTCGACGGACGCAAAAGACACTCCATCGAGGTGATCGTGGACCGGCCGGCCGTCGCGCCGGGCATCCGGCAGCGGCTGACCGAGTCCGTGGAGACCGCCTTCCGCCTCGGCGGCGGCCTCCTGCGGATCGTCTTCACCGCCGACCGCGAGCAGGTGTTCTCCGAGCAGCTGGCCTGCCCGCGTTCGCACGACCTCGGCCTGGAAACCCTGGAACCGCGGCTGTTCTCCTTCAACGCGCCCTGGGGCGCCTGCCCCGAGTGCACCGGCCTCGGCTCCCGTACCCAGATCGATCCCGCCCTGGTGGTCCCCGACGACACCAAGTCCCTGGCCCAGGGCGCCATCGCCCCCTGGACCAACACCAGCGGCGCCGCCTACTTCAGCCGGCTGCTCGAAGCCCTTGCCGCCGACGCCGGCTTCGCCACCACCACCCCCTGGCGCGAACTGCCCCCCGACATCAGGCGGCTGGTGCTGCACGGCGGCGACCGGCGACTGACCGTCCCCTACCGGGACCGCACCGGCCGCGACCGCTCACATCTGAACCGCTTCGAGGGCGTGCTCCCGCACATCCGCCGCCGTCTCGGCGAGGACGGGGAATCCCCGGGCGGCGGGGGCCGGTTCACCGGATACCTGCGCGAGGTGCCGTGCACGGCCTGCGGCGGCGCCCGGCTGGCCCCGCACGTGCTGGCCGTCACCGTCGGCGACCGCAGCATCGCCGAGGTGGCCGCCCTCCCGCTCCGTGACCTCCCTGCGTTCCTGGGCGGGCTGGAACTGTCCGGCACCGAACGGCGGATCGCCGCTCCGCTCCTCGCCGAACTCGCCGAGCGGCTGCGTTTCCTGCTGGACGTCGGCCTGGACCATCTCTCCCTCGACCGGCCCGCCGCCTCCCTGTCCGGCGGCGAGGCCCAGCGGATCCGGCTGGCGAGCCAGCTCGGCACCGGGCTGACCGGGGTGCTCTACGTCCTGGACGAACCGTCCGTCGGACTGCACCAGCGCGACAACCAGCGGCTCATCGCGACCCTGCGGCGGCTGCGCGACCGCGGCAACACGGTGATCGTCGTCGAGCACGACGAGGAGACCCTGCGGGTGGCCGACTGGGCGGTGGACATCGGACCCGGCGCCGGAGACCTGGGCGGCCGGGTCGTCTTCTCCGGCCCGGCCCGGGAGTTGGCCGGTCACCCCGGATCCGTCACCGGCGACTATCTGTCCGGACGCCGTACGATCCCGGTACCCGCGCGGCGCAGGAAGCCCGACCCGGACCGGGCCATCACCGTGCACGCGGCAACCGAGCACAACCTCCGGGAGGTGACGGCGGCCTTCCCGCTCGGCCTGTTCACCGCCGTCACCGGAGTCTCCGGATCCGGCAAGTCCACCCTGGTCAACGACATCCTGCACGCCGCCGTGGCCCAGCGCGTCCACCGCGCCCACCGGGTCCCCGGACGGCACCGCGCCATCACGGGCATCGAGCACATCGACAAGGTGATCCAGGTCGATCAGGCCCCCATCGGCCGCAGCCCCCGCTCCAACCCGGCCACCTACACCGGGGTCTTCGACAAACTGCGGGAGCTGTTCGCCCGCACCCCGGAGGCGAACGTCCGTGGCTATGGGCCCGGCCGCTTCTCCTTCAACGTCAAGGGCGGCCGGTGCGCCGCCTGCGAGGGCGACGGCGTCGTCCGGGTCGAGATGAACTTCCTGCCCGACGTCCACGTCCCGTGCGAGGTGTGCCACGGCGCCCAGTACAACCGCGAGACCCTTCAGGTGCGTTACCGCGGACACAGCATCGCCGCCATCCTCGCGATGACCGTGACCCAGAGCCTGGAGCTCTTCGGCGGCCACCCGGCCATCGCCCGCCACCTGCGGGCCCTGGAGGAGGTGGGCCTGGGCTATGTGAAACTCGGCCAGCCCGCCACCACCCTGTCCGGCGGCGAGGCCCAGCGCGTCAAACTCGCCGCCGAACTCCAGCGGCGCACCCACGGCCGTACCCTCTACATCCTGGACGAGCCCACCACCGGCCTGCACACCGCCGACATCGCCCGGCTGCTGGGCGCCCTCGACCGCCTGGTGGCGGGCGGCAACACCGTCGTCGTCATCGAACACCACCTGGACGTCATCAAGAGCGCCGACTGGCTGATCGACATGGGCCCCGAGGGCGGCGACCGGGGCGGCCGGATCATCGCGGAAGGCACCCCCGAACACCTCGCCGCCCACCCCCACTCGTACACCGGCCGCTATCTGCGCCCCCTGCTGGAGCCGAAGTGAGCGCCGCGGAGCCGGCGGATCCGCCGCCGCAGGAGCTCGACGCGTCCGGTGAGCCGCCCGCCCGGCTCACCACCCGGGGCGGCGGCGACGATCAGGTCAAGGACTATCTGCGGCTCATCGGCAAGGTCCGGCTGCTCACCGCCGATCAGGAGGTGGAGCTGGGGAAGCGGATCGAGGCCGGGCTGTACGCCCAGCGCCTGCTCACCGAGCGGCCACGGCTGACCCCACGGCTCGGCGCGGAGCTGGCCCTGCTCGCCGAGGACGGCCGCCGGGCGAAGGCCCACCTCACCGAGGCCAATCTGCGTCTGGTGGTCTCCCTCGCCAAGCGCTTCACCGGACGCGGACTGCCGTTCCTCGACCTGATCCAGGAGGGCAACATCGGGCTGATCAGGGCCGTGGAGAAGTTCGACTACACCCTGGGCTTCAAGTTCTCCACCTACGCGACCTGGTGGATCAAGCAGTCGATCACCCGGGCCCTCGCCGACCAGAGCCGGATCATCCGCATCCCCGTGCACGCCGTGGAGATCATCAACCGGGTGAGCCGGGTCCGCCGTCAGCTCCTCCAGGACACCGGGCGGGAACCCACCACGGAGGAAGTGGCCCGCAAGGCCGGCATTTCCGCCGAGCGGCTGGCCGAACTCGACGACCACGCCCGGGAACCCATATCGCTGCATACGACGCTGAGTCAGGACGGCAGCGGCAGCACCGAGTTCGGCGATCTGATCATGGACACCGACTCGCCCACGCCCTGGGAGGTGGTGGTCGCCGGCGTCCTGCGGCGGACCATCATGGACCTGCTGGCCGGGATGTCACCGCGCGAGGCGGGCATCATCGCCCTGCGGTACGGCCTCACCGACGGCCGCGCCCGGACCCTGGAGGAGATCGGCCGGGTCTACGGGGTGACCCGTGAACGCATCCGCCAGATCGAGTCCCGCACCCTGAGCAAGCTGCGCCACCCCGCGCGCAGCCAGGAGCTGAGTGACTACCGGCACGCCCACTGACGCCCCCGGGCGGGCGCGACGGTCGGCGCGAAAAGGGCCGGGGCGTCCCTTGTCGAGTGCCTGGGCATTCATCTGGTCTTCAACATCAAGAAATAGTAAACCGAATCATCGTCACGTTGTGACCTTTGTCACCCGCCGGTGGCCGACAGATCATGCGCCCGCATATCCACATCGACGTATGCGTGTGGCACGATGCACCGTGTCGGCTCCGACCGATCTTGCAAGCCGATGCGACCTGTCACGAATTTCTGACCGACTTGCCGATCGCCCGACCTGACCACCGGGCGGCGGTACGGCATTTGACTTCTTTAATCTTTGGCCAGTCGTCACACGGGGAGACGAGAATGCCGACGATGATTGTCATCGGATATCGGGACGATCTCGACCGGGCGCTTCGGCGCCGTGGCATCGATCCTTTCTACATCGTGCAGCCGCCGATGATTCCACCACCGGACCGCAGCTTCCGGTGCGTCAGCGACATCGAGAATGCCCTGGACTTATCGAGAGTTGTTCTCGGGGCGCGCCCCGACGCGGTGGCAGGGGCCCTCAGCGTTCATGAAATGGGCGTGTTCGGGGCGGCCCACCTGCGGCAGCAGTTGGACCTTCCGGGAAACCGGGATGCCACGGGCACCCTCCGGTTCCGGGACAAGTATCTCCAAAAGAGCGGCCTGCCGGACCGGGTCAGGCGGGCGCGCTGCCGGTATGTGACGGCGGACGACCCCTACGACGAGCTGGTCCACGAGCTCGGGGACACCTTCGTCATCAAGCCCGCGACCGGCGCCGGCTCCCAGCGCACCAGCATCGTACGCACCCGCCAGGAGTACACGCGGGCGCTCGGACTCTTCCCCGGCGGCTCGGACATCGCGATCGTCGGTGAGTCCTTCATCGACGCCCCCGAGATCTACGTGGACGGCATCTGGCTGCACGGCGCCCTGCGGTGGTCCTCGATATCGAGCTACCGTCTGCCGCCGGTCGGCGCCGTGCACGGCGGAACACTGGGCGCCCACACTTTGGACGAACGACTGCACACCACGCTCTTCCAGCAGGCGCGAACACTCGCCGAGGACGTACTCGGCCAATTGAACGCACCGGACTGCGTATTCCATCTGGAGGCGTTCACCGAGGATTCCGGACTCACCTTCGGTGAATGCGCCATACGGCTGCCGGGTGGGCCGTCCCCACAGGTCAACGCCCTGGCATTCGGCGTCGACCTCTTCGACGCCGAAATCAGCCTCGCGCTCGGCGAAAAAATCGAGCAGGACCTGGATCACGTCCCGGATCGCTGCTACGGATTCGTGCTGCTGCGCCGCCCCAGCGCCGGAAATCTGACCCAGCGGGATTTCGAGCGCGCCTTCCGTTTCGACGAGATCGAATACAACGCGGATCCCGACGCACCGCCAGGCCCCTACGGCAAGGTCGGCCAGGCCATTGTCTCCGATCGGGACGAGCACACCGTGCGGGCGACCATCGAGGACATCGTGCGATTCAACGAAACCGGCGGCGGATAACGCGCCGGTTCACACCGCGGACATCTGGTCCCGGTGCTCGGCCCGCCTCATTCCACCCCCTTCCGCTTCCGCTGCCACTTCCGCATTCATCCGTTCGGAGGTCTCGTTCCCATGCCCGAAAGACGACTCTTCACGACGCTTCCCCAACTGCTGGAGAACGCCGCGCGCGACACCTCGCGAGGCATCACCTTCGTCGGCGGCTCCTTCCTCTCCTACGCCGAACTGCGCGAATCCGCCCACCGGATCGCGCAAGGACTGCGCGGCCACGGCACCGCCCCCGGCGATCGGGCGCTGCTCTCCGTCCAGGACCCGGAGAGCTTCCTGCGCGCCTTCTGGGGATGCGTACTGAGCGGCGTGGTGCCCTGTCCGATCGCCCCACCGGCCGACCCGGCCCGGTACCGCGCACAACTGGCCCACCTGCGTACGCTCCTGGGCGACCCGCTGCTCGTGGTCCCCAAGTCGGCCACCGCCGACCTGCCCGACCTGACCGAGGCCGGGCTGCGGAGCGTGACCGTGGAGGAGCTGAGCCAGCTCTCGCCCGGCGACCACGAGCCGTACGCGCCCGCCGCCGACCACCTCGCCCTGCTGATGCTCACCTCCGGCTCCACCGGATCGAGCAAGGCGGTCCGGCTCACCGGCGCCAACCTGCTTGCGGCGGTGGCCGGCAAGGCCCAGGCACTCGAACTCGGCCCCGACGACACCATGATGAACTGGGTCTCGGCCGACCACATCGCCGCCGTCGAGGCCCATCTGCTGCCCATGTCGCTGGGCGCCGACCAGGTGATGGCGACGCCCGCGGCCGTGCTGCCCGACCCGGTGGAGTTCCTGCGGCTGCTGACGGCCCACCGGATCAGCGTGGCGGTGACCCCCAACTTCCTGTTCGGGCAGATCAATCAGGCCCTGGGCGACGGACCCGCCGAGCAGCAGGGGGTCGAGCTGTCCCGGGTGCGGTACATCATCTCCGGCGGCGAAGCCACGGTCACCGCCACCGCACAGGAGTTCCTGGGCACGCTGTCCCGCTACGGGCTGCGCCGCGAGGCGATCGTGCCCGCGTTCGGGATGACGGAGACCTGCGCGGGCAGCATCTTCAACCGTGAGTTCGCCGCGCGTGACCTGGCCACCGAGTTCCCGCCCCTGGGCCACCCGGTGCGGGGACTGCGGATCCGCATCGGTGACGCCGACGGCGCCGCCGAAGGTGAGGTGCAGTTGCGCGGCCCGATGGTCACCGACGGGTACTTCGGCGACCCGGAGGCCACCGCCCGCGCCTTCACCCCGGACGGCTGGTTCCGCACCGGAGACCTGGGGCGCCTGGACCCCGACGGCCGGCTCACCCTGGTCGGCCGGACCAAGGACTCCGTCATCGTCAACGGCATCAACTACTACAGCCATGAACTGGAAGCCGTCCTGGACGAACTGACCGACATCCGGCGCAGCCAGATCGCCGCCTTCCCGATCCGGCCCGCGGGAGCCGACTCCGAACAACTCGCCGTGGCCTTCGTCCCGGCGGCCGATGGAGCCGACGACTCCGCCGTCTACCGGGCGATGGTGGCCATCCGCTCCTCCACCGTGCTGCACTGGGGGTTCCGCCCCCAACTGATCCTCCCGGTCACCGCCGGCGAACTCCCCCGTGGCAACCTCGGCAAGATCCAGCGCTCCCGGCTGCGCGCCGCCGTCGAAGCCGGAGAGCTGGACCACGCCCGCCGGCGGGCGGACCGGGTGAGCACCCGCTTCCTGGGCACCCATGTCCCGCCCCGGGGCGATGCCGAGACCGCGCTCGCCGCCGTCTACGCCCGGGTACTGGGCACCACCCCCGTCTCCGCCACGGCGAGCTTCTTCGACCTGGGCGGCACCTCACTGGACGTCCTGCGGCTCAAGTCGGAGATCCAGACCGGCTTCGGCATCGACGACGTGCCCATGTCCACCTTGCTCCAGGCGCCGACCGTACGCGCGCTGGCCGCCCGGCTCACCGCCGGTCCTGGCAGCGGCGGAGACACCGCCTACGATCCGCTGGTGCCGCTCCAGGTCACCGGCGAGGGCACCCCACTGTTCTGCGTCCACCCCGGCCTCGGCGAGGTCCTGGTGTTCGTCAACCTCGCCAAGTACTTCACCGGCGAGCGGCCGTTCTACGCGCTGCGGGCGCGCGGCTTCGGCCGGGGCGAGACCCACTTCGGATCGTTCGCCGACATGGTCTCCTCCTATGTGACCGCGATCCGCCGCGCCCAGCCCAGCGGACCGTACGCCGTCGCCGGCTACTCCTACGGCGCGGCCGTCGCCTTCGAGATCGCCAAACGGCTGGAGGCCGACGGCGACCGGGTCGACTTCGTCGGCGTCCTCAACCTGCCGCCACGCATATCCGGCCGGATGAACGAGATCACCTTCACCGACGGCGCCATCAATCTCGCACTCTTCCTGGAACTGATCCAGCCCGCCGACGTCGCTCGGCTCACCACCACCCTGCGCCCACTGCCCGAGGCCGAACAGCTGGCCCACCTGATCGATCACGCGCCGCGGGGGCGCCTGACCGAACTGGACCTCACCGTTGCCCGGTTCGCCGACTGGGTGCACCTGGCGCAGAACATGGTGCACCTGGGCCGCAGCTACGAACCCTCCGGTTCGGTCGGGAAGGTGCGGGTCTTCTACTGCACCCCGCTGAAGGGCTCCAAGGAGGACTGGCTCAACCACCAGCTCCGCGACTGGGACGAGTTCACCCGGGAGACCAACACCTACACCGAGGTCGACGGGGAGCACTACACCCTGATGAGCCCCCAGCATGTGGGCACCTTTCAGGCGACCCTGCGACGCGAACTGTCCAACGCCCTGGAGGGCCACTGATCATGCGCGGAAAGAAGATCCTCATCACCGGCGGCACCGGACAGGTCGCCCGGCCGGTCGCCGAAGCACTCGCCGCCGACAACGAGGTGTGGTGCCTGGGCCGGTTCGGCGACCAGGACGCCCGCAGGGCCCTGCGGGAAGCCGGCGCCCGCACCGTCGTGTGGGACATGGCCACCGATGATCTCCCGGACCTGCCGGGCGACTTCACCCACGTGCTGCACTCGGCCGTATGGCGTGGCGACGGCCGGGACTTCGAGGAGACGGCCCGCATCAACGCGGTGGGCACCGCACGGCTGATGACGCACTGCGCCACCGCCGAGGCGTTCCTGTTCGTCTCCTCCGGAGTCGTCTACCACCGCGCCGACCGCACCCATCCCTACCGGGTGGGCGATCCGCTCGGCGCGGCGGCGCCCTGGCTGCCGACCTACCCCATCGCCAAACTCACCGCCGAAGGAGTGGCCCGGGGCCTGGCCGAGACCCTCGGACTGCCCACCGTGATCGCCCGCCTCAACATCGCCTACGGCACCCAAGGGCACGGCGGACTGCCGGTGATCCTCTTCGAGCAGATGCGGGCCGGCCGGCCCTGCGCCGTGCCCAACGAAGGGCAGAACTACTGCAATCTGCTGCACACCAGCGACATCGTCCGGCAGACACCGCTGCTGTGGGAGGCGGCCGGGGTGCCCGCCCGGGTGGTGAACTGGGGCGGTGACGAGGTGGTCGGCGTCACCGACCTCCTGGAGTACATGTCCGAACTCACCGGCGTCCCGGTCCGCGTCGAGCCCGGCGATCTCAGCCGCGAGACAGCCGTCTTCGACCACACCGCCCGCCGCGAACTCATCGGCGACTGCACGGTCGACTGGAAACCCGGCGTCGCCCGCACCCTGGCCGACCGGTTCGCCGAGTACCGCGACCGGATCCATGCCCACCTCGCCGACCGGGAACGGAGCTGAGATGCGCACCACCACGGACATCGACGAACTCCGGCGGGTGTGGCGCGCCGCCCTCGGCTCCCCGGAGCCGGTCTGCCTCCCGGACCAACTGGAGCAGGGCGGCCCCGCGTTCACCGCGCTGGACCCGGCCGTACGCACCCGCCGCACGCTGATCGGCGGCGGCACCCCGTACCACCCCAGCAGCCCCGCCCCCGGGCCCGACGCGCTCGACGCACTGGTGCGCCGCGCGCGGGACCTCCAGGTGCCGCAGATCCTGGTGCCCCAGGTGCGCCGCACGGATGACAGCGGCGCGCTGCGGGCGGCCGGCTTCGTCCCCGTCGCGGCCGGCAGCGAGTGCGTCGTACGGCTCGGCGAGGAGGTGGACGAACTGCTGCGCGGCCGGGTCGGCTCCGCCCAACTGCGTGATCTGCGCCGCCGGCACCGCGCCGCCGCCCGCGACCTCAGCTGGGAGCGGATCCCACTGAGCGAACTGGACCGACAACCCTGGGCGGGCGAGGCGTTCACGGAACTGCACCGGCGCCACGCCAAAGCCCACGGCGGCCCGGAGCGTCCGTACAACGCCGAGGCCCTGCACGCGCTGGCCCACGGCCCGCTCGCCGAGCGCGGCGAGCTGATCGTACGGCGCGCGGGCGACACGGTGGTGCAGGCCGGGCTGCTGCTGACGTCCCGCAGCGGCCGGGGGACGTACGTCCTCGGGCAGGCCGCCGACCCCGACCATCCGCTCGCGGCGCGCAACCTCCGGCCCGCCTTCCTGTACGGGGTGTACCTCCAGGCCAGGCGGGCCGGCCTGGACTGGGTCCATCTCGGCCGGGGGGACGCGCAGCGGGCGCGGCGGCTGGGCGCCGACCTGTTCGTCCCGCTCGACCACTGGCTGCGCGCCCCCGGCCTGGAGCCGGCGCGGCCGGGCCCGCCGGAGCCGGCCCTGACGCGGTTCGCGGCGCCGCCGCTGGCCACCGTGACCGCCCCGGGCCCGGCCCGGTTCCGGAACCGGCCGCGCTTCGACCTGGTGGACCTGTCCAGCAACACCCATCCGCACCTGGGCGACGAGGCCCGTTACCCCGACCTCAACACGGCCGACCTCGCCGGGACCTACCTCGGCGCGCTCTCCCGACTGCCCGGCCATCCGGGCCTGGAAGGGCTGACCCCCGACCATCTGCTCTTCACCAGCGGCGCGGTGGACGGCGTACTGGTGCTGCTGGCGGCGCTGGCCTCACCCGGCGAGCAGGTCGTCGTCACCCCGCCCACCTTTGAGCTGTACGCCCACTTCGCCCGGGTGCTGCGGCTGCCGGTGCGGGAGGTGCCGCTGGGCGGTGCCGACCTGTGCGAACTCGACACGGCACGGATTCTGGCGGCCGACCCACGGGTGACCCTGCTGTGCGATCCGGGCAACCCGGTGGGCACCCGGCTGGACCCGGCACAGGTGCACGAACTGGTGACCGGCACCCGGGGCCTGGTGGTGATCGACGAGGCATACGTCGAGTTCAGCGAGGGGCCCTCGTACGCCGGGCTGGTCGGGCGGCACGAGAACCTCATCGTGCTCAGGACGCTGTCGAAGGCGTGGGGCCTGGCGAGCGCCCGCTGCGGGATCGTGCTGGCCCAGCCCGGCGTCATCGAGGCGCTGCGCCGCGTCCAGGTACCGTTCGGGTTCACCCAGGCGTCGCAGCGCGCGGTACGGAGCCGGCTGACCGGCGCCCGGCGGGTGAGCGCCGGGATCGGGCAGCTGAGGGCCGAGCGCGAGCGGATGGCCGCGGCGCTGGCCGGGCTTGCGGCGGTGGAGCGGGTGTTCCCCTCGGAGGCCAACTTCCTGCTGGTCCGGTTCCGTCAGCCGGAGCGGGTGCTGGCCCAGCTGCGCGACGCGGGGATCCTGGTGGCCGACACCGGGCAACTCGTCCCCGGCACCTGCCGCGTCACCATCGGCGACCGGCAGGCCAACCGGGCCCTGCTGGAGGCGCTGACGGCCGCCGCCGCCGGGGACTAGGGACTAGGAGATGTCGATGGGCGGGTTCGCCGAGTCCTTGGTCTCGATGGTGAGGAAGGACAGGGCGCTGTCGCCGATGTTCCGCAGATCGTGGAGGTGGTGACCGCCCCCGGCGATCCGGAAGTGGCGGCTCTCACCGCGGGTGTAGGTGACCTCGCGCGTGACGCCGTCACTTCCGTGCTGCCGGGCCCGGCCGTCGGTGAGGGCGGTCCAGAAATAGTCCAGCACATGCCGGTGCGCGGGAAGGCGCTCGCCGGGCTGGAGCGTGGTGGTCCAGATCCGCAGTGCGTCGGTCTCGGTCAGCAGGGTCTGTCCGACCCGGCCGCTGTGGGCGTTGTGCTCGAAGTCCTTGTGCAGTTCGGGGCTCCACCGGCTGAAACCCTCGTCGACGACGGTGGCGGCCGGCGGGGGATCGGAGGGGGAACCACTACTGCCCACGAACCGGGTCCTTTCGAATCCGGTGCGGCTCGCCGCACCAACGCGCCGCAACCGACGGTGAGTTGCGGGCCGCTCGCCAGGCTATAACTGGCCCGGACGCGGCGGCAAGGACCCGGGGGCGCTACGGCAGGACCACCGGGACCGGCAGCCGCCGGCGGGCCGGGGGCGGGGGAGGGGTGGCGCGGTCGGTGGTCATGTGGGCGCGCAGCACATCCATCGCGGTACGGCCCAGCTCCGCGCCGTCGACATCGATGGAGGGGATGGCCGGGAAGCCCAGCGCCTCGGCCACCGGGCGTTCGATCGTCACCGCCAGCTCCTCGGGGACCCGGATGCCCCGGGCGCCGAGGGTGAAGACGATGCCGAGGCCGAGCGCGGTGGCGTACGGGATGACCGCCGTCGCGCCACTCGCCGCGACCGCCGGCGCGATACCGGTGCCGGCGGCGAACGTCGGCGGCAGCGGACCGAAGGTGCTCAGCACGGTGGACGCCGACTCGGTGACGGCGCGCACCGCCGCGATGCGCCGGCCGTTCTGCCAGGAGCGGTCCGTACCGCCGACCAGGGCGATGTGCCGGTGGCCGCGCTCGATGAAGTGGCGGGCCACCGCCGCGAAGGCGGTGGCGGTGTCGGCCACCACCGAGGGGATGCCGTCGAGTTCGCGGTCGATCAGCACGGCCGGCTTGTAGCCGCAGCCCGCCGCCACCTGGGCGTCCGAGCCGCGCGGGGCGGTCAGCAGGAAGCCGTCCACCTGGGCCGACAGGGTGGCCAGCGCCGCCACGTCCGCCTCGGAATCCAGGCCGTTGACCACCACGGCGAGTTGGAGACCGCACTCGGCGGCGCGCTGCTGGGCGCCGCCGACGATCGGCGGGAAGAAGGCGTTCTCCAGAGTCGGTACGACGACCGCGACCACTCCGGTACGGCCACGGGCGAGCGCCGACGCCGCGTGATGCGGCACGAAGCCGAGCCGCTCGGCGACCTGGCGGACCCGTACGACCGTGTCGGGCGCGACCAGCGCGGGGCGGCCAAGTGCCCGGGACGCGGTGGATTTCGAGACGCCGGCGAGGCGGGCGACATCGTCCAGCGTTGGCACAGGACCCCCAGCTCGCTCCGCCACTCGTCACGGTGGCCCAGAAGGAATATTACCCAGAGTCACACCAGCCTCTGCAACATTTACGTATCGTTAACGGCTGCCGCTGGTGGTGTTCCGTGGTCGGACATTACTGTCACCACAACCGGTTGCACAACCGGTTGCGTTGAGTCGTTACCACCGAGAGAAATCCACCGAGAACCACATGATCCGTTCGCGCCGAATAGCGCTGGTGCTGCTGCTCCCCGGGCTCGCACTGCTCCTCGGGGGCGTGGTGATACCCGCCCTGACCATGCTGCTGTCGCCGCCGAATGTCTCCACCGGCGAGGTCTTCGACCGGCTGGGCCGGATGCTCAGCGACCCCTACGACCTCACGATCATCCTGCGCACCCTGCGCATCGGCCTCACCGTCACCGCCCTGTGCCTGGTCCTCGGCTTCCCCACCGCCTACCTGCTGGCCCGCTCCCGCTCCCGGTGGGCGGGGATCCTGCTCGCGCTGGCGATCTTCCCGCTGCTGCTGAGCAACGTCGTCCGCACCTACGGCTGGCTGGTCGTCCTCGGCCGCAACGGCGTCATCGGACAGACCATCGAAGGGCTCGGCCTCGCCGACCCGGCCCCGCAACTCCTCTACACCGAACTCGCCGTGGTGCTCGGCCTGACCCAGCTCTTCCTGCCGCTGGCCATCATCACCTGCTACTCGGCCGTCGCCCAGGTGGACGCCAGCCTGGACGAGGCGGCACGCGGGCTCGGCGCCGGGCGCATCCGCACGCTGTGGAGCGTGACCATCCCGCTGTCCATGCCCGGCATCGCGATGGCCGCCACCCTCGTCTTCGCCGGCGCCGTCACCGCCTACACCACGCCCTATCTGCTCGGCGGCTCCCGCCAGACGATGCTGGCCACCCAGCTCTTCCGCTACTCCGGGGTGAGCCTGGACTGGGCCGCCGCCTCCGCGACCGCGATCATCATGACGGTGCTGGTGATCGTGGTGTACGCAGTGTCCACCGTTGTCACCCGGGCGAAGGCGGTTACCCGATGAAGCGCTCCTCTCCCATCGCCGCCACCCTGGCCCTGCTGGGCTATGTGGTGATGATCGTGCCCATCCTGTTCGTGGTGGCCACCGCCTTCACCGGCGGGGAGTCGCTGACCTTCCCGCCCGAGGGACTCTCGCTGCGCTGGTTCGAAGCGGCCATCAGCTACGAGCCGTTCACCCGTGCGCTGGTCTCCAGCCTCCAGCTCGCCCTCATCTCCACCGTGCTGGCGCTGGGCATCGGCATCCCGGCCACCCTCGCCGTCATGCGCGGCCGGCTGCCCGGCAAGGGCCTGGTCGAGGGGCTGTTCCTCTCCCCGCTGATCCTGCCCGAACTCGTGGTGGGACTCGCCCTCTTCCAGCAGTTCATGCTCCACCTGGAACTGGACAACTTCCGCACCCTGCTCATCGGGCACACCGCCATCCTGCTGCCCTACACGGTCCGGGTCACCGGCGCCTCGCTCGCCCTGGCCGACCCCGCGCTGGAGGACGCCGCCCGCGGCCTGGGCGCCTCGCCGTGGCGCACCTTCTGGACCGTGACGCTGCCCGTACTGCGCCCCGGCATCATCTCGGCGGCGCTGCTGAGCTTCGTCACCTCCTTCAACAACGTGCCGATCTCGCTGCTGCTCCAGTCCCGGGACTTCCGCACCCTGCCCGTCACCATGCTGGATTACGTCCAGCAGAACTACACGCCGATCGTCGCCGCCATGTCCACGCTGCTGCTGGCCGGCACCGTGGCGCTCGCCTTCGTCGCCGAGCGGACCCTCGGCTTCGCCCGCATCTTCGGAGGGATCAACCGATGACCACCGCTGCCGAGTTCGTCGCGGTCAGCCGCCGCTTCGGGGACTTCACCGCCGTCGAGGGCCTCGACCTGGCCATCCGCGAGGGCGAGCTGACCACGCTGCTCGGGCCCAGCGGCTGCGGCAAGACCACCTCGCTGCGGATGCTGGCCGGCTACCTCGCCCCGACCGACGGCACCATATGGATCGGCGGCAAGGACGTCACCCACACACCGCCGGAGAAGCGCGACCTGGGCATGGTCTTCCAGTCCTACGCCCTCTTCCCGCACCTGAGCGTCGCCGACAACGTCGGCTACGGGCTCAAGCTCCGCAAGGTGCCGCGCGCCGAGCGCGCCCGCCGGGTCGGCGAGGCGCTGGACCTGGTGGGCCTGGGCCATCTCGCGGACCGCCGCCCCAAGGCGCTCTCCGGCGGCCAGCAGCAGCGCGTCGCGCTCGCCCGCGCCATCGTCATCCGCCCCCGGCTGCTGCTGCTGGACGAGCCGCTGTCCAACCTCGACGCCCGGCTGCGGGTGCAGATGCGCGAGGAGATCCGCCGGATCCAGGCCGAGGCCGGACTCACCGTCGTCCTGGTCACCCACGACCAGGAGGAGGCGCTGGAGATGTCCGACCGGATGGTGGTGATGAACGGCGGCAAGGTCATGCAGGAGGGCCCGCCGGACGCTCTCTTCCCGGCCCCGGCCAACCGCTTCGTCGCCGAGTTCCTCGGCTACGAGAACTTCCTCCAGCTGCCGCGGCGCGGCCTGGTCACCGTGCGCCCGGAACTGCTGCGGCTGCACGGCGCGGAGCACGCCGACGGCGTCGCCGTGCCCGCGACCGTGACCTCCATCGCCTACCGGGGCGTGGAACTGCGGGTCTGCCTCGACGCGTTGGACGCCACCGGCGCCACCGTGCCGCTCATCGCCTCGGTCCGCCGTGACACGATCACCTCCGAGGATCTTCCGGCTCTGCTGCCCGGGAGCCGGGTCACCGTCTCCGCCGCCGCGGACCACCTCGTACCACTGGCCGCATGAACCGCTCGAACCGCCCAGTCGCACCACACCTCCGTACCACAAGACAAGCGAGGCTCACGGACATGGCAACATCCAAGCTGCGCGGCAGCGCGCTCGCCGCCGGGACGATATCGACCGTCCTCATGCTCGGCGCATGCAGCTCATCCGACTCCGACTCGGGCGGCGACGGCTCGGGCGAGCTGGCCGGCTCCACGATCGTGGTCAGCACCTTCCCCTTCGGTGTGGAGGAGTTCCAGACCAACATCGTGGAGCCCTTCGAGCGGGCCACCGGCGCCAAGGTCGAGATCGACAGCGGCAGCAACGCCGACCGCCTCACCCAGCTCCAACTGGCCGGCGGCAAGCCCGGCATCGACGTGATGCTGATCTCCGACACCTTCGCCGCCCTGGGCCAGGACCAGGGCCTGTTCCAGGAGTTCGGCCCCGAGGACGTGCCCAACCTCGACGAGCTCAGCGAGTTCGCCGTGGACGACGCCTACGCCGGCCCGGCCTACACGTACCAGCTCAACGGCATCCTCTTCCGCTCGGACGAGCTGAGCGCCGACGAGGCCGCCGACTGGAAGCTCTTCGAGAACCCCGACCTGGCCGGCAAGGTGGCGCTGCCCGACATCTCGGCGACCGCCGGCCAGCTGACCGTCTCGGGCATCGGCGAGGTGTACGGCGACGGTCCGTACGATGTGGACTCCGCCTTCGCCACCATGGGCGAGTGGGCCCCGGACGTACTCCAGTTCTACACCTCGACCACCGAGGTCTCGAACCTGATCGCGCAGGGCGAGATCCTTGCCGTGCCCACCATCATCGGCTTCGCTCCGCCGCTGATGGCGACGGGCCAGCCGATCGGCTGGATCCCGCCCACCGAGGGCCGTTACATGGCGACCAACCGGCTCATGATCCCCGAGGGTGCCTCGAACACCGAGGGCGCGTACGCGTTCATCGACTACATGCTCTCCAAGGAGGCCCAGGAGGCGTCGATCGGCACCGACCTTCCGGTGCGGCCCGATGTGACCCCGTCCCCGTCGTTCACCGGGCTGATGGGCGCGGAGGCCGGCGACCCGGTGGCCATGGGCTACCAGACGCTGGCCCCGGAGCAGATCGTGGCGCACCGCTCCGAGTGGGTGGAGCGCTTCGCCCGGGAAGTCTCGGGGAAGTAAGCGATGCCCGACACCACCCCCGACACCGCCGACCGCGTCGCGCAGTATGTGGCCCGGATGCCGAAGGCGGACCTGCACTGCCACCTCATCGGCACCGTCTCCGCGGCGACCTTCGCCGACCTCGCCGGCCGGGCGGGGCTCGACCTGCCCGCCGCGCCGGAGATCATCTGGCGCGACATCAACTCCCTGCCGCCGGACCCCGCGCTGTACCGGCACACCCGCATCCCGGTGCCGCAGGGGCCGGGACCGGATGAGCCCGAGCGGCCGTACTCGCTCTTCCAGGCCAGCGAGTGGGTCAGCGCGGCGTTGAGCGGCCCGGACGACATCACCCGGATCACGTACGAGGCGTTCGCCGCCGCGCACGAGAGCGCCACCCGGCATCTGGAGCTCCAGATCGACGATGTGCCGCCGCACCTCGCCTCGCTCGGCTTCCACGGCCTGGTGGACGCCTGCGTGGACGGGATCCGGCTGGCCGAGCGCGACTTCGGCATGACCGGCCGGCTCATCGCCTCGATCGACCGCAGCCACAGCGCGGAGCAGGCGCTGGCGTTCGTCCGCACCGTGGTGGAGCGGCCGAACGACTACCTGGCCGGGATCGGCCTGGTCAATCTGGAGCTGGCCGGCCCGCCGGAGCGGTTCGCCGAGGCGTACCGGCTGGCGGGCGCGGCGGGGCTGCGTCGTACGGCGCACTCCTCGGAGCACGCGCCGGTGGCTGTCAATACCGCGACCTGCCTCGACCTGCTCGGCTGCGACCGGATCGACCACGGCTACTACGTGCTGGAGAACGAGGCCATGGTCGAGCGGTGCCGGGCGGAGGGGGTGCCGTTCACGGTGATCTCCACCACCTCGCGCCGCTCGTGGCGGCCGTGGCGGCGCGCGTCCATCGGGGCGATGGCCGAGGCGGGGCTGAACGTCATTCTGGCCTCGGACGACCCGGGCATGTTCCCGACCAGCCTGAACCAGGAGTACCGGATCGCGGCCGAGGAGATCGGCCTGTCCCCGGCCCGGCTGCGCGAGATGTCGCTGGCGGGCATCGACGCGGCCTGGCTGCCGGCCGACGAGAAGGCGGCGGCCCGGGCCCGGTTCGAGAGCGAGCTGGCGGCGCTCGAAGCGGAGCTGCGGCCTTTCTGAGCGGTGCGCTTCGCTTGGTACGGCGGCCCCGGCGTTCTTCGCCGGGGCCGCTTCGTCATGCGTGCGGGGCTTCGCCGCTCACCCGATGATCGGCGTGGCTGAGTGCCTCCAGTACCAGGCGGCGCAGATGCCCGTCGCTGAGCCGGTAGTGGACGTGCCGCCCCTCGCGGCGGGAGTCCACCAGACCGGCGAGCCGCAGTTTCGCCAGATGCTGGCTGACCGCCGTGCGGGACGCGTCGCAGCGCTCGGCGAGCCGCCCGACGTCCGACTCCTCCTGGGCCAGCAGCCACAGCACATGCAGCCGGGTGGCGTCCGAGAGCATCGCGAACACGCCCGTCGCCTCCGCCAGCCGCTCGCTGTCCGGGGCGTGCAGATGCGCATGGTCCGCAGGTGACACGGAAGGGCGTTCAGGCATGGGGCCAGCGTACGCCGGGGGAGAGGCGACATCCTCTAGCCATCATGTGCGCATCTGCGCACATGATGGCTAGAATGCCGCTCATGCTCGCTGTCCTGCGCGACCGCACCTACCGCCGGCTCTTCACCGCCCAGGTGATCGCCCTGGCCGGCACCGGCCTGGCCACCGTGGCCCTCGCCCTCCTCGCCCACGACCTCGCCGGCCCCGCCGCCGGCGCGGTGCTCGGCACCGCGCTCGCCATCAAGATGGCGGCGTACGTGGCGATCGCCCCCGTCGTCGCGGCGCTCGCCGGCCGGCTGCCGCGCCGCACCCTGATGGTGACGGCCGATCTGGTACGGGCCGGCATCGCCGCCACGCTGCCCTTCGTGGACCAGATCTGGCAGGTGTACGCGCTGGTCTTCCTCCTCCAGGCCGCCTCGGCCGCCTTCACCCCCACCTTCCAGGCCGTCATCCCCGACGTGCTGCCCGCGGAGCGGGACTACACCCGGGCGCTGTCCATGTCCCGGCTCGCCTACGACCTGGAGAGCCTGGTCTCCCCGGTCCTCGCCGCGGCTCTGCTGACCGTGATCACCTACAACGGACTCTTCGCCGGCACGGCGCTGGGCTTCCTCGGCTCCGCCGCGCTCGTCACATCCACCGCCCTGAGCCCCCGGCCGCCCGCCACCGCCACGGCGCGCCCCGGGCGGGCGGGCTCCGGCTTCCGGCTGATGCTGGCCGCCCCGCCGCTGCGCGCCCTGCTCGCCCTGAACCTCGCGGTCGCCGCGGCCGGGGCCATGGTCACCGTCAACTCCCTGGGCTACGTCAGCGATCACCTCGGGCGCTCGGCGGACGCGCTGCCACTGGTGCTCGGCGCGTACGGAGCCGGCTCCATGACCGTGGCCCTGCTGCTGCCGCGCGCCCTGGACCGGCTCACCGACCGGGCGGTGATGCTGCCCGGGGCACTGCTTCTCGTCATCGGCTTCGCGGGGCTCGGCTGTCTCACCGCCGCGTCGGAGGGCCACTGGCGGCTGCCCGTCCTGCTGGCGTTGTGGGGCCTGTTCGGCGCCGCCTCCTCGATGGTGCTGACCCCGGCCGGGCGGCTCATCCGCCGGTGGACGCCGGCCGGGGACCGTACGGCGGTGTTCGCCGCGCAGTTCTCGCTGTCGCACGGCTGCTGGCTCATCACCTATCCGCTGGCCGGCTGGCTGGGCGCGGCGGCAGGGCTGGGGACGGCGGTGCTCTGGCTCGGCGCGATCGCGCTGGCCGCGTCGGTGGCGGCGGTACGCCTGTGGCGGGCGCCGGCACCGACGGCGCCCGCCACCCGGTCGGCGCCGGTGGGGGATCGGACGGATATCAGGGAACCTGGAGCAGCTTGTCCGGCGAGCCGGCGCCCGGGTTGGTGATCTGCCCGGTGGCGGCGGCAGCGTCGAGGGCGGACCAGACCTGGGCCGGGCCGGCGCCGGGGTGGTCGGCGAGGTGCAGGGCGGCGG
>NZ_JCAJZV010000025.1:0-23229 GCF_059510435.1 Streptomyces sp. NTD107
GAGTAAGCCCTACCGGGTTATCCGGTAGGGCTCACTTGTGTTGTGGGCCGGCGTTTGGGCTACCGTGGCAGTCATGAGCGCCAGCGCCGCAGCCCGGCTTATGTGGGACGACGGAGTCACGCGGTATGACTTCGGGCCGCAACATCCCATGAAGCCCGTGCGACTTGACCTCACCATGCGGCTTGTCGAAGCCCTCGGTCTCCGGCGGCACATCGAGATCACCGGGGCCAGGCCGGCCGGTGAGTCCACGTTGCGGCTCATCCACCGGCCCGACTACATCGACGCCGTCCGCCGGGCCTCCGCCGACCCCAAGGACACCGAGCGCCGGCACGGCCTGGAGACGGAGGACAACCCGGCGTTCGCCGGCATGCACGAGGCCGCCTCGCTCATCGCCGGGCTGTCCGTGGCCGGCGCCGAGGCCCTGTACACCCGGGCCGCCGAGCACGTCGTGAACTTCGCCGGCGGACTGCACCACGCCATGCCCGGCGCGGCGGCCGGGTTCTGCGTCTACAACGACCCGGCGCTCGCCATCGCCCGGCTCCTCGAACTGGGCCTGGAACGCGTCGCCTACGTCGATCTGGACGTCCACCACGGGGACGGCGTCCAGGAGGTGTTCTGGGACGATCCCCGGGTGCTGACGGTCTCCGTGCACGAACACCCCCGTACCCTCTTCCCGCACATCACCGGCCGGCCGGACGAGACCGGAGATCCGGAGACGGCGCCCGGCAGCGCCGCCAATGTGGCGCTGCCCGCAGGGACATCGGATGCCGGGTGGCTGCGCGCCGTACACGCCGTGGTCCCCGAGCTGCTGGCCGACTTCCAGCCGCAGCTGCTGGTGACCCAGCACGGCGCCGACACCCACTTCGAGGACCTTCAGGCGCATCTTCTCCTCAGCCTGGACGCCCAGCGGGCCGGCGTCGAGGCCGCGCACGACTGGGCGCACCGGTACGCGGACGGCCGGTGGCTGGCGCTCGGCGGGGGCGGATACGCCGTCGTGGATGTCGTACCCCGGCTGTGGGCACATCTGGTGGCCATCGCCGCCCACGTGCCCGTCGAGCCCGGCACCGCCGTCCCCGACAGCTGGCGGCAGGCCGCGTACGCGCTGACCCGGGAGAGCGGGCCGTGGCGGATGACGGACGGCCGGACGCCGAACTGGACCGCCTGGGAGGCGGGTTACGATCCGGGCGATCCGGTGGACCAGGCGGTGCTCGCCACCAGACGGGCAGTGTTCCCGCAGCGCGGGCTGCTGCCCTGACGGTCCGTCCGTCCTACGCCAGCTGATCCCGTACCCTCTGCGTCACCTGCGGTGCCGGACTCCCCCCAGGTGCGGGGCTCCCGTGTCGACTTGGCGACCCCATTGCGGGTACGCCACGGACCGTCCCGGCAGCGGCTCGGGGCGTGGGGGAGCCGGGCGGGCGCATGACCGGTCTTCACCCACGCCCCAGCACGCCCCCGGCGCACACAACTTGCCCGGCTCCCCGCCCGGTCGGCGGCGCGGCGGGGCCGCCGGTGGGAAAGGCCGCAGGCCACAGGCGGTGTGCGGGGGCGCGTTCCGGTCTCGGGGGCGCCGCCGCCGGTGGCCGGCCCGGGCGGGGTACGGGGGCGGGCCGGTGGCCGGGCGGCACGGGGTGCGCGGTGCCGGCTCGCACAGGTGTGGCCCGGGTTTGCGCCCGAGAGCCCCTGATGCGCTATGGGCGCAATCGGACTTCTCTGTCAGCTTGGTGGTAAACGGCCGGTTGAGGCACCTCTTCCTCACTCGCATCACCCGCCCCTAATCTGGGGAGGAGCGCACTTGCGAGAGGGAGTCACCGGAGGGGAAGCCGGTGCCCGACATGTGCGGAAGGTCAGGTGTGACATGGCTGCTGGTGAAAGGCTTCTGAGCGAGGCCAAGTTCCTGACCGTGGCGGAGGTCGCCGCGGTGATGCGAGTGTCCAAGATGACCGTGTACCGCCTGGTGCACGCCGGTCATCTGCCCGCGATCCGGGTAGGAAGGTCCTTCCGGGTCCCCGAGCAGGCTGTGCACGAGTACCTGCGGGAATCCTTTGTAGGGGTGGAAAGCGCCTGATGGCGGGCCGGGACAAGGACCGCTAGGCCCTCGATTTACCCGTATCACCCGGTGACCGGTAGGCTGACCCCCATGTAGGTCGTGTGGGCTCGGACGCCCCGCACCGAGTCATCGAAGTGAGCGAGGGTAAGTCGTGGGCTCTGTTATCAAGAAGCGGCGCAAGCGGATGGCGAAGAAGAAGCACCGCAAGCTGCTGAAGCGCACCCGCGTGCAGCGCCGCAACAAGAAGTGAGCGAGCGCGGCTGAACCGGCCCTCCCGTCATTCGGATGGGAGGGCCTAGGCGTGCAGCCGCCGTTCGAGCCGTACAAAGGCGGTGGCCCGGCGGCCGGTGTTCTGCACCGGCCGCCGGGCCACTGTTGTTCTGTTGTTCTGCGTTGTCGGGCTTTATTCGGCGTTCTTGACGTCCAGGCCGAGTCCGGGGAGCAGGTCCTGTACCAGGGGTGGGATGGTGACCTCCGGCTTGGGGAGCGGGCCGAGGGGGGAGTCGGACGAGCCGCCGCCGCTGCCGTCCTCGTCCGGGCCGGTGCTCGGGGCCGGCGGGTTGAGCAGTCCGGAGCCGCCGAGCAGTCCCTCGTAGTCCTCCGCGGCCATGGAGGGGCTCTCCTGGCCGTGCTGGGGGGTCTCGGGCCGTGGGGGGCTGCTGGGGCTCTCCGCGGCGCCTGTGTCGGGCGTACGGGGCGCCTCGCCGTTGGACGGTGCGGCGGGCTGCTGGTCCCCGGTGCCGGGGTCGGCGGCGGCGGTGTGCTCCGGCTCCTGGGGGAGCAGGGTGCGCAGCGGGATGATCTCGTCGTCCATGGCGTCGAAGACGGAGGTCACCTCCTCGCCGATGTCCCACAGCTGGGCGGGGAGTTTGCCGCGCAGCGCGTCCCAGGTGTCGCGGTGGTTCTCGGCGAAGGACGACAGGGTCTGGAGTGGGTCGAGGGAGCCGTCGGCCTCGTAGACCTGGCTGAGCAGCCGGTGTCCGTTGGCGGCGTCGTCGGCCATGCTGCCGAGGGTGGTGCGGATCTCGTGCAGCTGCTCGTGGTCGAGGTCGCCGCCCCGGCCGCGGTCCATGAGGCGGCGGGCCTCGTGCAGCCGGGTGGAGGCGTGGTCGAGGTAGAGCTGGGCGCGGGCGGTGTCGCCGCCGGTGAAGTCGAGGCGCAGGTCCTCCATGCCGCGTTTGAGGCCGTAGAGGGTGTCGCCGGGGAGGGCGTTGGTGCTGGCGACGGCGGCGCCGCCGAAGGCGCCGGCCGCCACGCCCATGGACAGGCCGCCGGCGGCCAGGCCCTTGGTGAGCCGGCTGCGGGGGCGCAGTCGGCTGAAGGCGTCGGTCAGTGGGGTGGCCCGGTGGGCGCCACGGCCCGTTCTGGTGGTGGCGCGCTGTTCGGGGATCTGGTCCTCGCCGGCCCGCCGGGCGGCGAAGGCGGTTTCCATGGCGGCCATCAGCTGGGCGCGCTGGGTGGCTTTGGTCTCGGCGCTCAGTTCGGGCCGGGGCAGGGCGGTCAGCCGGTCCGTCACGGACAGCAGGGCTGCCCCTTCGGTCCTGTCGGCCGGCGGTGCCTCTTCGGGCCCGCCCGCCACGGCCGCCTCGTCCGGCCGGGGCTCCTCGACGGCCTGGGCGAATTCCTGGGCGCGTCGGCTTGCTGGCACGGATCCGATCACGGGCGGCACCTCCTCTCGTCAGCACGGTCGACTCCCCGGTGCGGATGGTTGGTTGCCGGTCGCCGCCGTTATCACCCGTTCGAGTGAGGGGTGGGGTGGTGGGGCCGGTTGTAGGGAGTCTGCGAACTCGACAACGAGCGGACGGGCACTCGGGTTACGGCTGGAGGATAATGTGACTGTTCGCCGTTGACTGGTGACGCTTGGCGGCCGGGTGGCCAGGGAACGTGAACACGTTCGTGTTCAAAGGCCGTGAAAAAGGGTGATCCGGGTTATCTCGCGTCGTCGGGCAGCAGCCGGGCGAGGGTGCGTACCGCCCGGTACTGGAGGGTTTTGATGGCGCCCTCGTTCTTGCCCATCACCCGTGCGGTCTCGGCGACCGACAGGCCCTGGAGGAAGCGCAGGGTGACGCACTCCTGCTGCTGTGGGTTGAGCTTGCGGACGGCCTCCAGCAGCGCGGTGTTGGACAGCGTCTCCAGGACGGAGTCCTCGGGGCTGCGCTCGACCTCGTTGGCGTCGAGCATTTCGCCGGTGGTGATCTCCAGCCGGAAGCGGCTGGACTTGAAGTGGTCGGCGACCAGGTTGCGGGCGATGGTGACCAGCCAGGCGCCGAAGTCGCGGCCCTGCCAGGTGAAGGTGCCGATCCGGCGCAGGGCGCGCAGGAAGGTCTCGCTGGTGAGGTCCTCGGCCGTGGCGCGGCCTCCGACGCGGTAGTAGATGTACCGGTAGACGGTGTCGGAGTAGTGGTCGTAGAGGCTGCCGAAGGCGTCGGATTCGCCGTCCTGGGCGCGTTCGACGAGGTCCATCATGCGCCGGCTGTCGCTGTCGGCGGCGGGTCGGCGGGTGGTGGTGGTGTTGCGGGGGAGGCGGCGGCCCGTGGTGGGGGCGGGGCCGGCGGCCGGGGTGGTGGAGGTGGTGGGGGCGGTGCCCGCGGTGCCATCGGCGAGGGCATGGGCGGGGCCGGCGGGGACAGGTGCGGCGGTGAGGGACGAGTTGGCGTACGCGGGGGGGACGAAGACGCGCAGCCGGCCGAAGACCGTCGTGCGCAGCGTAGCCAGGCCCGAGGTGTCAACCCCGACGTGTGGGTACACGGGACTCCCAGAGGCAGAGCTTCCGACACGTGCAGTGGCGCGGGTCCGTCAGCCGACACCTGGGGGGAGACGTCTGGGGACCGGAATGCGTCTGAGGAGAATAACGCTTTGTGCTTGGCGTGCTACGCGTAGTTGCGAAAATCGCCGATTAGGTTTGAAGTGTTACGTGTTGCTGTCGGCGCGCTACCCAACGCCATGGATTTATTGATCGGTGAATGTTCCGATCCGATCACTGGATGAACGAATTTGACCGATGGCCGGTCGGGGGACTGCCCGCCGCCCGTCCCGGGTAAAGGGCCGGAATGCGCCTGGCGCACCCGTGAACGCTTCGGTCAGCGCCGGCGCCGCCGCAGCGCGACCGCCGCCACCGCGCCGCCCGCCACGGCCCCGGCGCCCGCCGCGGCCGGCACCCCGATCCGTACCGCCTTGCGGCCCGTGCGGTAGTCCCGTACCCGCCAGCCCTGCTTGCGGGCGTGCGCCCGCAACGCGCTGTCGGGATTGATCGCGTAGGGATGACCGACAAGAGACAACATCGGGATGTCGTTCGCCGAATCGCTGTACGCCGCGCAGCGCTCCAGATCCAGCTCCTGGCGCTCGGCCAGCGCCCGTACCGCCATCGCCTTGGCCGGGCCGTGCAGCGGCTCGCCCACCAGCCGGCCGGTGTAGACGCCGTTCGCCGACTCGGCGACCGTGCCCAGCGCGCCGGTCAGCCCCAGCCGCCGGGCGATGATGGTGGCCGTCTCCACCGGGGCCGCCGTCACCAGCCACACCCGCTGCCCGGCGTCCAGATGCGCCTGGGCCAGGGCCTGGGTGCCGCGCCAGATCCGGCCGGCCATGTACTCGTCGTAGATCTCCTCGCCCATCGCCATCAGCTCGGCCACCTTGTGACCCTTGACGATGGACAGCGCGCTGTCGCGGGCGTCCCGCATGTGCTCGGCGTTCTCCGAGCCGGCCAGCCGGAAGTAAGCCTGCTGCCAGGCGAACCGCACCAGATCGCGGCCACTGAAGAACTTCCGCTTGTACAGGCCGCGTCCGAAGTGGAAGAGGGCCGCGCCCTGCATCACCGTGTTGTCGAGATCGAAGAACGCCGCCGCGCGGGCGTCGCCGGGCACCGGGAACTCCGGCTCGGCCACCGTCTCCCCGGCGGCTGCCGCCGACGCTTGGCCGGCCAGCTCGCTGCGCCGGGTGGGCGCCGCGGCCCGGCGGCCCGGCCAGCGGCCCCGGGCCAGCTCCGCCAGCAGGCCCGCACCGGTGGCGCGATCCTTGCGGTCGTCCCGGTCCGTACGAACCTCGCGATCCACGGTTCCGCGCTCGGCGGGCTGGTCCAGCGGCGAGCTTGCCATGTGATCGAGGATAGCCAGTCGCGGGCCGGGTCCCGGTTGCGCGGGCATGTCGCCCGGATTGCCGTGCGCGGCACAATGGGCGGCATGAGACCCCTGCTGCGCCGTGCGTCCCGTAAGTCTGCGGCGTCCCCCGCGGACCGTGTTGTCACCTTGATCGGCAAGCCCGGCTGTCATCTGTGCGATGCCGCCCGTGAGGTGGTGGCGGCGGTGTGCGAGGAGACCGGGGCCGCCTGGGAGGAGCGGGACATCACCGTGGACGAGGAGCTGCACCGGCGGTACTGGGAGCAGATTCCGGTGGTGCTGGTGGACGGTGAGCAGCACGATTTCTGGCGGGTGGACGCGGGGCGGCTGCGCAGCGCGTTGGGAGCTTGAGCCCGGTTTGGTTTAGCATGCGGGGTCGTTTTTTCCGTTCCGGTACACATACGTGAGGAGTGTGACCAGGTGTCCCTGTTGGCGCGTGTGGCACCGGTCACTTTGGACGGACAAAGCGGACACCATCTTTGTGCACGCGTTCACAAAGGCATAACCTGGGCGCGACGGGGCGGTCTCGGCGCATGCGCCGTACGCAACCGCTCTCCGCTTGGCTCGACCGGCAGGAGCACCGTGGCAACTGGCCGAAACCACCGACCGGCGACGCGCAGCCGAGGAATCCCCGAGGCGACTGTCGCCCGGCTTCCGCTGTATCTGCGGGCGCTGACCGCGCTCTCCGAGCGCTCGGTGCCGACGGTCTCCTCCGAGGAACTGGCCGGCGCCGCCGGGGTGAACTCGGCGAAGCTGCGCAAGGACTTCTCCTACCTCGGCAGCTACGGCACCCGGGGCGTGGGCTACGACGTCGAGTATCTCGTGTACCAGATCTCGCGTGAACTCGGGCTCACCCAGGACTGGCCGGTCGTCATCGTCGGCATCGGTAACCTCGGCGCGGCGCTGGCCAACTACGGCGGCTTCGCCTCGCGCGGCTTCCGGGTCGCGGCGCTGATCGACGCCGACCCCAAGATGACCGGCAAGCAGGTCGCGGGCATCGGCGTGCGGCACGTGGACGAGCTGGAGACGATCGTGCACACCAACGGTGTCTCGATCGGTGTCATCACCACCCCGGCGGGCGCGGCGCAGCAGGTGTGCGAGCGGCTGGTGGCGGCCGGGGTCACCTCGATCCTGAACTTCTCCCCCACGGTGCTCTCGGTGCCGGAGGGGGTGGATGTGCGCAAGGTGGATCTGTCGATCGAGCTTCAGATCCTCGCCTTCCACGAGCAGCGCAAGGCGGCCGACGAGCTGGCGCGGCCCGCGCGGGCCGCCGGCGGCGGCGCCACGGATACGGGTACGGGTACGGACACCGGCGCGGGCACCGGTGGCGCGGGCGGCGCCGGCGGGAGCCGGCGTGAGGGCCCGGGGCCCGACGGGGACATCCCGGCGGTGATGCCGGCATGACGCTGCTCGTGGTCGGAGTGAGCCATCGCAGCGCCCCGGTGAGTGTGCTGGAGCGCGCGGCGATCGCCCCCGGCGTCCGCGCCGCCCTGCTGCACGATCTGCTGGCGGCCGGGCCGGTGCTGGAGGCGGCGGTGCTGTCGACGTGCAACCGGATCGAGCTGTACGCCGACGTGGACCGCTACCACGCCGGGATCGCCGAGCTGACCGGGATGCTGGCCCGGTACGGCGGGGTCGGCCCCGACGAACTGGACCCGTACCTGTACGTGCGGTACGAGGAAGAGGCCGTCGCCCATCTGTTCACCGTGGCCTGCGGGCTCGACTCGATGGTGGTCGGCGAGGGGCAGATCCTGGGCCAGCTCAAGGAGTCGCTGGCCCTCGCCCAGGACGAGCAGACGGCGGGGCGGCTGCTGAACGAGCTGTTCCAGCGCGCCCTGCGGGTGGGCAAGCGCGCCCACAGCGAAACCGGTATCGACCGCGCCGGGCAGTCCCTGGTGACGTTCGGCCTGGAGCAGTTGGCACCGGCCGCCGGCCGGACCGCCCGGACCGCGCAGCCGGACATGGCGTGGGTGCGCGGGCTGCGGGCGCTGGTGATCGGGGCCGGGTCGATGTCCTCGCTGGCCGCGACGACACTCGCCCGCGCCGGTGTGGCCGAACTGGTGATCGCCAACAGGACGCTGGAACGCGCGGAACGGCTGGCCGCCGCACTGGACGCGGGACCCGCCGCGGGCCCCGGCCGCGCCGGGCAGGCCGAGGTCTCCGGCCCGGCGCGTGGGGCGAATCCGGCAGGACCCCGGTATCTGCCCGAGCAGGCCGGCCCGGGCGCGTCCGCGCCCGGCGCGGGCGAGGGCCGGGAGAACGCCGGGGCAGCCGGCGTCCCGGCCGCGGGCGGCGAGCCGAGTGAGCAGGTGTGTCCGGTCGGCGACGACTGCCGGACCGACGCCGCCCCGCGCGGGCCGCGGGCCCGCGCGGTGCCCATCAACGCCATCTCCATCGCCGCCGAGCTGGCGCTGGCCGATCTCGTCGTGTCCTGCACCGGGGCCACCGGGCTCGTGCTGTCCGCCGGCGCCGTCGCCGGGGCGCTCGGGGAGCGGCGGGCCGGGCAGCGGGAACCCGCGCTGCTCGACCTGGCGATGCCCCGCGACATCGACGCGGCCGTGCACGGGCTCCCCGGGGTCCGCTTCGTCGACATCGAATCGCTCGCCGCCGCGTCCGCCGACGCCCCGATGGCCGCCGACGTGCAGGCGGTGCGCGACATCGTCGCCGAGGAGGTCGCCGACTTCGGCGCCGCCCTGCGCGCCGCCTCCACCACCCCCACCGTCGTCGCCCTGCGCGCGATGGCCGCCGACGTGGTCTCCAGCGAGCTGGCCCGTCTGCACGGCCGGCTGCCGGGCCTTGACGAGAAGGAACGCGCGGAGGTCACCCACGCGGTGCGCCGCGTCGTCGACAAACTGCTGCACGCGCCGACCGTACGGGTCAAGGAGCTGGCCGGTGAGCCGGGCGGCGCCGACTACGCCGCCGCCCTGCGCGAGCTGTTCGATCTCGACCCGCGGGCGGTCGCCGCCGGCAGCACCAGAAGTAACGCGGAACAGGAGCGGTCATGACCACCCCCACCCGGGCCCTGCGGCTCGGAACCCGGCGCAGCGCCCTCGCCATGGCGCAGTCCGGGATGATCGCGGACCAGGTCCGTGGCCTCACCGGGCGACCGGTGGAGCTGGTGGAGATCACCACCTATGGCGATGTCTCCCGGGAGGCGCTCGCCTCCATCGGCGGCACCGGGGTCTTCGTCTCGGCGCTGCGCGACGCGCTGGCCGCCGGACAGATCGACTTCGCCGTGCACTCCCTCAAGGACCTGCCCACCGCGCAGCCCGCCGAGCTGGCCCTGGCGGCCGTGCCGGTACGGGCCGACGCGCGCGACGCGCTGATCGCCCGGGACGGGCTGACCTTCGAGCAGTTGCTGGTGGAGAACGGCACCGCCCGGGTCGGCACCGGCTCGCCGCGCCGCATGGCGCAGCTGAACGCGTGGGCCCGCTCGCTCGGTTGCGAGTTGGACACGGTCGCGATCCGGGGGAATGTCGACACCCGGATCGGGTACGTGAGCGGCGGCGAACTCGATGCCGTCGTCCTCGCCTCCGCCGGGTTGCACCGGCTGGGACGGGAAGCGGAGATCACCGACTTCCTGCCGCCCGACACAGTCCTGCCCGCCCCCGGCCAGGGGGCACTGGCGGTGGAGTGCGCCGCGTCGAACGCGGAGCTCGCCGCCCAGCTCGCGGAGTTGGACGACCCGTTCACCCGGGTCGCCGTCACCGCCGAGCGAACCCTGCTCGCCGCTCTGGAGGCCGGTTGCAGCGCACCTGTGGGTGCGTTCGCCGACCTGCGGACCGATGAGCGGGATGCCACCACCGAAATGCGCCTGCGGGGCGTCGTCGGCACGATCGACGGCACCACGCTGGTGCAGCTGACCACCACCGGTCCCGTACCGGCGTCGCCCGTCGAGGCGGTGGCCCACGCAGTACGCGTGGGCGCCGAACTCGCCGCGGAGATGCTCGCCAAAGGCGCGGCCGGTCTGATGGGGGAGCGAGCACTTTGAGCCCCACCGCCGCACGCATCCTGGCGGCCCAGCCGGCCGGTCACTCCGGTCCGTACCAAGGGCACGTCACCTTTCTCGGGGCCGGACCGGGTGATCCGGGCCTGCTGACCCTGCGCGCCGTGGAGGCGCTGGCGCGGGCCGATGTCCTCGTCGCCGATCCACGCGCCTACGACGTGGTGCGCGCGCATCTGCGGCCGGGGACGGACACCCCGTTGCAGAACGCCGCCCTCGCCGCGCCCACCGCCACAGTGAGTGATGCCGCCGATCTTGTCATGCGGGCCGCGCGCGGCGGCAAGCGGGTGGTCCGTGCGGTCGCCGGTGACCCGGGGATGGACGGGGACGCCACCGCCGACATGCTGGCGCTGGCCGCCGAGGGCATCACCTTCGAGGTGGTACCGGGCGTCGCGCACGCCGTGGGCGTGGCCGCGTACGCCGGGGTGCCGCTGCGCGACCCGGACGGCGCCGATGTGCGGTTCGTGGACGCGGCGACCGCCGACGAGCGGTGCTGGACGGAGGTCGGTGCCTCCGACGCCACGGTGGTGGTGTCGGCGGTGCTGGAGTCGGTGGCGGCCACGGCCGCGCGGCTGGTCTCCTCGGGCCGCAAGCCCGACACCCCGGTGTCGGTGACGATCGCCGGCACCACGACCCGGCAGCGTACGTGGTCGGCGACGCTGGGCACGGTCGAGCGCACGCTCAAGTCGGCGAAGGTGCTGCCTTCGGCGGAGGGCGACCGGCCGGTCATAGCCGTGGTGGGCGAGCGCGGGGCCCCCGAACGGCGCGATCAGCTGGCGTGGTTCGAGTCCAAGCCGCTGTTCGGCTGGAAGGTGCTGGTGCCGCGCACGAAGGAGCAGGCCGCTTCGCTGTCGGAGCAGCTGCGCTCGTACGGTGCGGTGACCTCCGAGGTGCCGACGATCGCCGTGGAGCCGCCGCGTACCCCGCAGCAGATGGACCGGGCGGTCAAGGGCCTGGTCACCGGGCGCTACGAGTGGATCGCCTTCACCTCGGTGAACGCGGTGCGGGCGATCCGGGAGAAGTTCGAGGAGTACGGTCTCGACGCGCGGGCGTTCGCCGGGATCAAGGTCGCGGCGGTCGGGGAGCAGACCGCCAAGGCGCTGATCGAGTTCGGGGTGCGGCCCGATCTGGTTCCCAGCGGGGAGCAGTCAGCGGCCGGGCTGCTGGAGGACTGGCCGCCGTACGACCCGGTGTTCGACCCGATCGACCGGGTGTTCCTGCCGCGCGCGGACATCGCCACCGAGACGCTGGTGGCCGGCCTGGTCGAGATGGGCTGGGAGGTGGACGACGTGACGGCGTACCGGACGGTGCGCGCCTCGCCGCCGCCGGCCGAGACCCGGGAGGCGATCAAGGGCGGCGGCTTCGACGCGGTGCTGTTCACCTCCTCCTCCACGGTGCGGAACCTGGTCGGGATCGCGGGCAAGCCGCACAATGTGACGGTGATCGCGTGTATCGGCCCGGCGACGGCGAAGACCGCGCAGGAGCACGGGCTGCGGGTGGATGTGCTGGCGCCCGAGCCGTCGGTGCACGCGCTGGCCGAGGCGCTCGCCCAGTACGGCGAGGAGCGGCGGGCGGCGGCTGCCGAGTCCGGTGAGGTGCTGAAGCGGCCCAGCGAGAAGCGTCCGCAGCGACGGAGGGCGCGTACCCCATGAGTGAGTCGGCCGAGTTCTTGAGCGGATACGGTTCTGCGGTGCCGGCCGATCCGGCGGCTGTGGCGTTCCCGCGGGTGCGGCCCCGGCGGCTGCGGACCACCCCCGCGCTGCGCCGGATGGTCGCCGAGCACCACGTACGGCCCGCGGATCTGATCCTGCCCGCTTTCGTACGGGAGGGCATCGCGGAGCCGGCGGCGATCTCGTCGATGCCGGGCGTCGTGCAGCACACCCTGGACTCGCTGCGGAAGGCCGCCGCCGAGGCGGTGGCCGCCGGGGTCAGCGGGATCATGCTGTTCGGGGTGCCGGAGGTCAAGGACGCGATCGGTTCGGCCGGCACCGACCCGGACGGTATTTTGCAGCGGGCGCTGCGCGCGGTACGGGCCGAGGTCGGCGACGAGCTGGTCGTGATGGCGGACACCTGCCTGGACGAGGTCACCGACCACGGGCACTGCGGGGTGCTGGACGCCCAGGGGCGGGTCGACAACGACGCGACCCTCCTCCGGTACGCCGAGATGGCGGTGGTGCAGGCGGAGGCCGGCGCCCACATGCTGGGCCCGTCCGGGATGATGGACGGTCAGATCGGGGTGATCCGGGCGGCGCTGGACGCGGCCGGGCACCAGGACGTGTCGCTGCTGGCGTACACCGCGAAGTACGCCTCGGCGTTCTACGGGCCGTTCCGGGAAGCGGTGAACTCCTCGCTGCGCGGGGACCGCAAGACCTACCAGCAGGACCCGGCGAACGGCCGCGAGTCGCTGCGCGAGCTGGCGCTGGACCTCGCCGAGGGCGCCGACATGGTGATGGTGAAGCCCGGGCTGCCGTACCTGGATGTGCTGCGCCGGGTCGCGGACGCGGTGGATGTGCCGGTGGCCGCGTACCAGATCTCCGGCGAGTACGCGATGGTCGAAGCGGCGGCCGAGAAGGGCTGGATCGAGCGGGAGCGCGCGATCGACGAGACCCTGATGGCGTTCAAGCGGGCCGGTGCTGATGTGATCCTCACCTACTGGGCGACCGAAGCGGCGCTCCGGCTCGCGAACTGAACCATGCAGGAGGCGTCATGACGACCACCGCCATAGACCAGCAGCCCACCGCCGTGGTGACCGGGGCCAGCAGTGGCATCGGCGCGGCCACGGCACGGCGGCTGGCGGCGGCCGGGTACCGGGTGGTGCTCACCGCGCGTCGGGTGGAGCGGATCGAGGCGCTGGCGAAGGAGCTGACCGCGGCCGGGCGGGCGGCGGTGGCGTACCCGCTGGATGTGACGGACCGGGCGGCGGTGGACGCGTTCGCGGCCTCGCTGGAGCGGGTCGATGTGCTCATCAACAACGCGGGCGGTGCGCTCGGCCTGGACCCGGTCGCGCAGGGCGATCCGGGGCAGTGGCGTGCCATGTACGAGGTCAATGTGCTGGGCGTGCTGCACATGACGCAGGCGCTGCTGCCCGCGCTGGTCGCGAGCGGGGCCGGCACGGTGCTGGTGGTGTCCTCGACGGCCGGGCACGGCGTGTACGAGGGCGGTGGCGGCTATGTGGCGGCCAAGTACGGGGCGCACGCGCTGACCGAGACGCTGCGGATCGAACTGGTCGGGCAGCCGGTGCGGGTGATCGAGATCGCGCCGGGGATGGTGGCGACCGAGGAGTTCGCGCTGAACCGGTTCGGCGGCGACGCGGAGCGGGCGGCCAAGGTGTATCAAGGGGTCGCGGAGCCGCTGACCGCCGATGATGTGGCGGACACCATCGAGTGGACGGTGACCCGGCCGCAGCATGTGAACATCGACCTGCTGGTGGTGCGTCCGCGTGCCCAGGGGTCCAACACCAAGGTGCACCGGGAGAGTTGATGCCGGCACGGCCCGAACCCGGGGTGGTGGCGCGGGCGCGGGCCCACGCCCGCCCCGGGTTTGTGCTGTGGGTGGTACGGGACGGGGCGCTCGTGGTGGGCGAGGCCGGCGGGTGGGCGGTGCGCTGGGGCGCGGGGCCCGGCGGCGCGGTCGAACTCCCCCCGGACGAGCGCGTACCGATGACGGTGGACACGGTCTTCGATCTGGCGTCGCTGACGAAGCTGTACACGGCGCTGCTGGTGGCGCGGGCGGCGGAGGCGGGGCTGCTGGAGCTGGACGCGCCGGTGGCCCGGTACGTACCGGAGGTGGCGGGCGCCGGGGGGCGCCGCCCCACGGTGCGTCAACTGCTGGATCACACCAGTGGGATGGCGCCGGAGATGGACCTGACCGGGTACCGGACGCGGGCCCAGCGGCTGGCGGCGGCGCTGCGGCATCCGCTGGAGTATGTGCCGGGGGAGGGCGAACGGTACTCCGACCTGGGCCTGATCGCCGCCGGGGTGGCGGTGGAGCGCGTGGCGGGGGCGGGGCTCGACGTACTGCTCAAGCGCTGGTTCACCGGGCCGCTCGGGCTGACCGACACCGGCTTCCGGCCGCCGCCGGAGCGGGCGGCGCGGTGCGCGGCGACGGAGTATCAGCCGTGGACCGGGCGCGGGATGGTGCGCGGTGAGGTGCACGACGAGAAGGCGTTTCTGCTGGGCGGGGTGGCCGGGCACGCCGGGGTCTTCGGCACGGCGCGGGAGGTGGCGGTGCTGGCGCAGGTGCTGCTGAACGGTGGCCGGTACGGGGACGTGCGGGTGCTGGGTGAGGAGTACGCGGCGCTGTGGCCGGGCTGGGAGCGTGACCGGCCGGCGTACATGGGCGCGCTGGCCTCGCCGGACACGTTCGGGCACACCGGTTTCACCGGGACAAGTGTGGTGGCGGACCGGCGGACCGGCACCGTCCTGGTGCTGCTGACCAACCGGGTGCATCCCAGCCGCGAGCGGCCGGTGGGCGAACTGCGCGCCGCGGTGGCGTCGGCGCTGGCCCTTTAGGCCGGAATATGTCCGCCGCGGGTTCGAGAATGGGCGCATGACCACAAGACATGGGTGCTCACATTCTGGCCGGAAAAGCAAGTTGATGGCCCTCGAACAGCTTTGTCAACGCGACAAAGGCCACAGCGCATAATTCCCCGGAACAGCCCCGGCCGTGCTCTCCCGGGGTGTTAGGTTTGCCCCTCGTCCCGAGGTCAGGACCGTAAGAGCGGCGCATCGACCCGCCACGCCCCTCGGATTGCATCACGAGTGATTACCCCTTCTGCGAAGGCGGCTCGCTCATGCCCTTTTCCAGTTTCACTCACACGTGAGAGAGCTTTTCCATGTCTGTCGACACTTCGACGCCCGTCATTCCGGCGCGCGCCGTGCCACCCGGCGGCGGCCGGTATCTCGGCCTCGCCCTGGTGGTGATCGCGGCGGCGCAGCTGATGGTGGTGCTCGACGCCACCATCACCAACATCGCGCTCCCCGCCATCCAGAGCGACCTCGCGGTCTCCGACGCCGGCCTGGCGTGGATCGTCAACTCGTACGCCCTCGCCTTCGGCGGGCTGCTGCTGCTCGGCGGCCGGGCCGGGGACCTGTTCGGGCGGCGCCGGATGTTCCGGGCCGGCCTGGTGATCTTCACGCTGGCCTCGCTGCTCGGCGGGTTCGCGCAGGGGGAGGGGACGCTGATCGGCGCCCGGGTGCTCCAGGGCGTCGGCGCGGCGCTGGCGGCACCCAGCGCGCTGGCGCTGATCACCACGACCTTTCCGGAGGGCAAGCCCCGTAACTCGGCGATGGGCGTGTACGCGGCGATGGGCGGGCTCGGCGCCACGGTCGGGCTGCTGCTGGGCGGGGTGCTCACGGACGCGCTGGACTGGCGGTGGGTGTTCTTCGTGAACGTCCCCATCGGGATCGCGGTGCTGGCCGGCACCCGGGTGCTGGTGGAGGCGGAGCGGCGCGGCGGGCAGCTGGACATCCCCGGGGTGATCACCGGCACGGGCGGGCTGGTCGCGCTGGTGTACGCGATCACCCGGGGCGGCGAACACGGCTGGACGGACGCGCTGACGCTGGTGTCGTCCGGGGTGGCGGCGGTGCTGCTCGCGGTGTTCATCGCGATCCAGACCCGGACGGCCCACCCGACGCTGCCGCTGCGGCTGCTCGCGGACCGCAACCGGTGGGGCAGCTACGGCACGATGCTGTTCCTGGGCGCGGGGATGTTCGCCACCTTCTACTTCCTGACGCTGTACATGCAGCTGATCCTCGACTACAGCGCGATCCGGACGGGGCTGGCGTATCTGCCGTTCAGCTTCGGCATGGCGGCGGCGGCCGGGGCGAGTTCGAAGCTGGTGGCGGCGTACCCGCCGCGGCTGATCGCGGGTCCCGGGCTGCTGGTGGCGGCGGTGGGGATGTTCTGGTTCGCGACGCTGGAGCCGGGGTCCTCGTACGTGGCGCACCTGATGCCGGCGATGTTCGTGACGGCGGCCGGCCTGGGGCTGAGCTTCGTGCCGATGACGCTGGGCGCGGTGCGCGGGGTGGCGCCGCAGGAGACGGGGATCGCCTCGGCGGTGCTGAACACCGCGCAGCAGATCGGCGGCGCGCTGGGCCTGGCGGTGCTGGCGACGATCTCGACGTCGGCGGCGAACGACAAGCTGCCGGGCGCGGCGGCGGTGCTGTACGAGGGCCTGGCGGTGGGGGACCGCACCGCCGTCCAGGCGGCGAGCGCGGCCCTGACCCACGGCTACACGGCGGCCTTCACGGCGGCGGGCGCGATGTTCCTGGCCGGCCTGACGGTCACCGGGCGTGAGTAGTTGAGGTACAGGAAATCCCGGTGAGATTGATCATGGTGCCGGGGTGATGGCTGGCGCGTCGGCAGTCTGCTCGTCGTACTCGTGGAGCATCCGCATGACGGTGGCGGGTGAGGGGTGCTCGCCTTTCTTCTTGCCGGTGGTGATGACGAGCCTGGCGGCGATGTCGCGCAGGCTCAGGCCCTGCTCGCGCAGGCGGAGGGCCGTGTCGAGCATGTCCGGGTCGGTGACCCCTGCGCCGCCGATGGTCTTGCCGCGCTTGCGGGCGGACTCGTGGCCGTCGAGGGTGCGGTCGCGGATGTACTCGCGTTCCATGCCGGACATGGCGGCGAGCACGGTGAATACGATCCCGGAGGGGTCGTGGGAGCCCTTCAGTTCCCCGGTGAGGAACTCCAGGCCAACGTCGCTGGCCTTCAGCTCTTCGGCGAGCATGGCGAGTTCAATGCCGCGGCCGAGCCGCTTGTGCTCGTGGACGACGAGGGTGACGGCGACACCGGAGGTGCGCATCTCCCGGGCGAGAGCGACGGCGGCCTCCAGTTCGGGGCGCGTGCGGGCGCGGGTGGAGATCTTCTCGGAGAAGACCCGGGTGACCCCGGCCTCGGCGAGGGCGTCGAGCTGAGAGTCGAGGGACTGCCGCGCGGTCGAGGCGCGGGCGTAGCCGAGGCGAACGTGCCCGACCGGCGCGGCGCCAGCACTGACGGGCCGAGGCAGCTCGATCCACACGGACCCTGGTTTCCGTACGGGCGGGGTCGGCACGTTGAGGGCCTTGGCGAGTTGGGGTACGAGGCGGAAGCGGGCGGTGTGGTACTGGATGGCCACCTTGCCCTTGCCGGTCCGGCACGGCGAGCCCGCGGGGACGCCACATGTGGACATCGGGCAGTCGTGCGATTCCACGTGCTCGAAGTCGTCGCTCACGACCCCGGACTGTTTCATGAGGGCGTTTCAGGTGTCCAGTCGTTTGCAACAACTCATGAAACATGATCACCGCAGGTAGACCGCCGGGCGGCCGGGTGTTTCACGAGCGACCGCCTATGAAACGCCCCAATGAGAACTGTCGCCAGTGGGAGTGCGCACCCCGATGCGACCTGGTGGCCTGAGCTGGCCAGTGCAGGCGTCGGCGCTTGCTGCCGGGTCAGGCCGGTGGGCGAGGCGGTCCTGCCTCCGGCTCGGCCGATCGGCGGGTTGCGAGCATTTCCTGGTTCAGCCACCAGGTGCGGCCTTCGTCCTGAGATTCGTGGCCGACCCAGCGGAAGGCGGTGGTGGAGATGTCGGTGAAGCGCCAGCGGTTGAGGGTGCCGTCCGCCTCGGGTTCGCTCTCCAGCAGGATGTCCCGGCCGCGTCGGCCGCCGTGCAGCACGACGGTGACGCCGGTGACCGCGCCGAGCCAGTAGACGTGCCACGCCCCGGTGGCGGGGTCACAGAATCGCAGGCTGGTCCCGATGCCCCTGATGCCGGGTGCGCCGGCCTGCGGGTCGTCGGTGCGAGGGTAGGTCAGGACGTCCTGGATGGCGCGCCCGTCGAGGACCCAGCCGAAGGACCAGGTGCCGGGCCGTCGGGAGAGCAGTCGGCTGTTCTCGTCGTGGAACCGTACGTCCATCTCCCAGGTGCCGACGAACTGACCGAATAGGGAGAGGTGGTGGGCGTGGTCCGGGTGGGGAGCGTCGGCGGCCAGGTGAGGGAGGGCGGGATGCGTCGCCGGCTGGGATGAGGTGTTCATCGAGTGCTCCTGGGTGAGTCGGGCAGGCCGCCGATGCGCCGCCAGACGCCGGGGTAGTCGAGGACCAGTCCGTGGTCGTCCACGGTGAGGTCGGCTGTGAACGATGCCGACCGGTAGCGGTAGACCGTCGGGGCCTTGCCGGTGTCGAGTCGTAGGTATTGCTGGCTGACGGCGCGGACCTGAAGCGTGGGTATGGTCACGTAGGCCACGAGCAGGTCGGTCGATGGCCGGGCGGCGGCCATCCGGTTGATGGGCAGCGTGTTGGTCAGCGGCGTGCACGAGATGTCGATGTCCGTGCAGCCGTCCAGGGCCGGTAATGGGTGACCGCTGCCCATGGTCCACACGCCCTGGCCGTCGTGGGCGAGTGACAGTCGTCGTTCCCCGCTCGGGCCGCTCACCTGGACCGACACCTGCCGGGGGTGTCCCGCCTCGTCTGCGGCCAGGTCGTATCGCACGTGTGCGGCGCCGTCCGGGAGGACATGGACCGCCTCGCTGGTGGCGTGGGTCAGGCAGCCTCCATCCCGCGTCCAGACGACGTGCTCGATCCCCGCCCATCGCAGCGAGGACCAGACGGCTTCGATGTGCATGCCGCCCTCCTGTCCTAACCGGTAAATACTTTAGGCAGTTAACATGCCGCATCGGTCACTGCGCAACCGGTAAGATGACTAGGTGGTTAACGCTGGTGGGAGGTCGTCGCAGACGGCGCCCGGGGAGCTTGAAGGAGTCCGGGAGCTGCTCAATACTTGGCTGATCACCAACGACACCCGGCGCCCGACCGATCGCTTCGACACCTATGCGGACGGCCACCACATCCCGCCGGACGAGCGGGGAGTGTTGCGCGCCCTTCGGGATGACCTGCGCGCTTTGGTGGAACACGAGTCGGCGTCCGAGGAGCAGGTCACCGCGTGGATCGGACGGCTTGGCGTCGGGATCACCGTCACCAGCGGTGGCCTCGCCTTGCGGCACTCTGGCAGCCCGGCGGCAGGGATGCTCGCCACCGTCCTGGAGGCGATCATGCGCGGGCAGTGGCCGCGCATGAAGGCGTGTCCGGATTGCCGGTGGGTGTTCTATGACTCGACCAGGAACGCCAGCAAACGCTGGTGCCTGATGACCGCGGGCGGCCAACAGGGACGCTCCTGCGGAAGCATCGCCAAAGTACGGCGGCACCGCCAGAAGCGCGCCACCGGCCAGCCAGGCGCACCGGCAGGCAGCGCGGGGAACGCCTCCCTATCCGACGCCGCCCCGCAGCGTCCAACGAGTCAGCGCGGCTGAAGAACGTCCTTCCTGTGGAGAGATACTGGAGGACTACCGTAGGGCCGTCTGGTGGCTTGGCTCCGAGATCAGCGCCGACCAGTGGGCCGCCGCTCAGGTCCGCATCGCCATGGACGACGCACGCGACCGCAGCGGACTGCCCGGCTGGACCTCGTGACCGCCGTCTCCGGCCCTCGGGGACGCATGTGCGTTCACTCCTCGTCCAGGTCGGCGTCCTCGGCCGGCGCGTCCGGGTCACGCAGAGGCCGCAGGCCCTGGCCAGGGCCGCTGGCCGCAAAGTTGAACTGGTAGCGGCCCAGGAAGTTGATGTGTCGGTTCTTGAGCGGCGAAAGCCGGGCGACGTCGTCGTCCTTGATGTCGTGGCCTTCGGCGCGCAGCTGAGCCACGGCGGCATCCAGATACCGCGTGTTCCACAGTGTGACGGCGTTGAGGACGAGACCCAGACTGGCGAGCTGGTCCTCCTGCCCGTCACGGTATGCCTGCCGGATCTGGCCGCGGCCTCCGTGGCAAATCGCGCGGGCGAGGCGGTGGCGAGACTCCTGGACGGTGAGCTGCCGGTTCATCAGGCGGCGGTAGGTGTCGTCGACCGGGTCGACCAGGGCGAGCAGATGCATGGTCTTGTCGATGCGCCCGTACTCGGCGAACGCGGCACCGAGCGGGGTCGGGTGTCCCTCGCGGCCGAACATCCGCAGCAGGTCGTAGGCGCGGACCTGGTTCGTGATGAGTGATCCGGCGACGCGGAGCATGTCCGGCCAATGGGTGGCGATCCGCTTCAGGTTGATTTTGTTGCGGGCGATCGCCTCCAGCGGACCGTAGCCGGCGACCGCCTCTTCCCCCTCTGGAAGGTCGGCCCGCCAGAACCGCTGATCCGCCAGGTCGCGGAAGCGCGGGGCGAAGCGGAAGCCGAGCATCTTGTACAGGCCAAAGGCCATGTCGGAGTACGAGGCGTTGTCGGTCGCGACCATCTCAGGGCGCACGCCGCCGTCGAGATTGAGCAGGGTGTCCAGGGTGAACAGGCTGTCGCGCGGGGTGCCGCGCACGACCATCGCGCCGATCCCCGCCACCTGGTCGTTCACCGCGTTGAGCCAGGTCAGCCCGCGTTTGTAGCCGTAATACTTCGGCGAAGGGCCGGTGTTGATGCTCTTGACCGGGACGACGAAGCGCAGACCATCGACGGAGGCCAGCAGCCCGCCGCCCCACATCTGGGCCAGCTCGATACCCGCCTGAGCAGTGATGAGCGTGGCGTTCGCCGCGGCGATGGTGTCCGCCCGCAGGTAGTTCTGGTCCACGTGCGACAGACGCGAGCGAGTCAGAGCCATCTGGTCCGGGTCGATGACCGGGGTTCTGCCGATGTTGCAGCTCTCAGCCACCAGCAGGGCCACCAGGGAGACGAGCAGCCCCTCCATGCGGGTGGGCCGGTGAGACACATGTGTGAAGGCGTCCAGGAACCCGGTCCAGGAGTGCACCTCGAACAGCAAGTCCGGCAGGTCGATCCTCGGGAGCATCGCCTCCGTGGTCTTCTTCAGCCAGGTCAGCGACTCCGGCTCGCCGACCGCGCCGAGCTTGTCCACGCTCAGCCTGGCCCGGCCGCCGCCCTCGGGAACGACGATTTCCACCTTCGCCTCGTCGCCGGCCTCCTCCAGCCGGTCGGCCATCTGCCGCCAAGCCGCATCCAGCGCCCGCGTCAATCCGGTCAGGTGCTCGCCGACGTCCTCGTTCAGGCTCAGGCCGGCCAGCACGTCCGCGCGCATCGCCTCCCACCGCGGCCCGTCCAGCAGCCGGGCCCGCGGGTCGGCCCACCGGTTCGACGGGGCGGCGAACACATCCCGCCGGTTCAGCGCCCGATGCAGCTGCTCCAGCACGCACACCACGTATGCGTCGCGGTCGACCGCGCCCTGCGGCAGCTTGGCGTTGGAGAACACCGCACGTCGCCACATCGCCGGCACCAGGTCCGCGTCGACCTCGCGCGGCAGCAGCGGGCGCTCCTTGACCCGCCGCCGCGCCAGAGCCGGGAGCCGGCGCACCGCGCGCAGGATGCGCTTGCCGCCCTGGGCCGCGCCCAGCGCGTTCGACTCGCCCAGCAGGCTCAGGAACGGGCGGACGGTGTTGTAGCGCAGGGCCAGCTTCTCCCGCATCGCCGCCTCGGCCGACCCGTCGTCCTCGGGCACCAGCGCCTCGACCGTAGCCACCGCCGAGGAGACCGCCGTGCGCGGCACAGCCTCCTCCACCGCCGCCCACAGCGCGGCGACGTCCAGGTCCGCACTCGCCTCGGCGACCAGGTCCAGCTCCTCCGTGAGGATCTTCGACGCCTTCGCCAGGACGCGGGCTGCCTTCTCCAGCTGCGGCAGCATCGCCAGGCGCTCCCGGTCCGAAGCCCGCCGGGCGGGGCTGATCAGCCGGTTCGCCATCAGCACCGCGAACAGGTCCAGCGCGTCATCGACAGCCTGCGCCTCCAGCTGGCGCACCACCGCTGTCAACAGCGCGGTCCGCCGCGGCTCCGGCGCCCGCTCGATCGTCTGCGCCTTGCTCAACTGGCCGTACCGGGCCAGCGTGGACAGCCGGTTCACCGGCACCCGGGAGAGGTTCACCCGCCCCAGCGCGAACGCGGAGATCTCCTCCACCCGCTCCATCGCCCGCACCATCGCGGTCCCCGTCGACTTCACCGGCGGCGTCCGCAGCCGCTCCAGCTCCGAGATCCGCCGCCCCTCCGGCACCACAAGCAGCGCCGTCAAGGCCGGCGCAAGCGCGGGATCGGCGCGGTGCGTGGCCCGTGCCACCGCCTCGTACAGCCGCCGCTCGGCCGCCTTACGCGCCTCCGACACCTGACGGGCCAGCACGCTCACCCCGGGCAGCAGCACCCGGTGGCGGCGCAGCCACGTCACCGCGTGGTTGAACAGCGCCACCGGCCCCTCGGCGTGCGTCCACGCTCGTCCGTACAGGAATCTGCGGAACTCCCGCCCCCACTCCCTGTCGCTGAAGTCCCGGTAGCTGAACCGCTTCTGGATCTCCGCCGCGTGCTCGTACACCGTCGAGCGCCGCTCCGGGTACCGCTTCACGCACGAGGCGTCCTTGATGCCGAGCTGCCCGGCCAGGTACTCCACGGCCTCCCACGGCACGGCGAGCGGGTCCTCGCCCAGGAACCGGCCGATGTAGCGGACCGTGCAGATCTGCACCGCCATGCCCAGCCGGTGCGCGTCCGTACGACGCAGCGCGATCAGGTCGCGGTCGTCATCGTCGAGGAAGAAGAACCGCTCCAGTTCCGGGCGAGTGGGCACTTCGGTGAACGTCCCGTACGCCTCGGCCTGCTCATCAGTCAGAAACTCCACCGGCACAGGCCGGACCATAGCCAGCGCCACCGATCGCCCAGCGGCTTTCCGTAAACCCCAGCGGCGTCCCCGGCCGGTGTGCTAACCGACCATGATCAATCTCACCGGGATTTCCTGTACCGCAACTACTCACGCCCGGTCACGGCGCTGGCGGTCAACGCGGGTCGGCAGCGGACGCGGCCGGCGGACGCCGAGGCCCCGGCCCCGGTCCACCTGGCCTGACCACCCGCCCCCGGCCGGTGGTTCGGGCGTGGCGGTGCCCCGCCTGCCGTGGGGGTCGGCGGGCGGGGCGGCCAGATGCGTACGGTTCCCGGTGGTTACGGGATCTGGAGGAACTTGTTCGGCGAGCCGGTGCCGGGGCTGGTGACCTGGCCGGTGACGGCGGCGCCGTCGAGGGCGGACCAGACCTGGGCCGGGCTGGCGCCCGGGTTGCTCGCCAGGTAGAGGGCGACGA
>NZ_JCAJZV010000026.1:0-20913 GCF_059510435.1 Streptomyces sp. NTD107
AGAGCATGTGGCTGGGGACGTCGAGAAAGTTGCCGACGCGGGCGGCTGCGGCGGTGACGCGGGCGGCGGTGCCGGCGCCCGTGGCGGCGGCTTTGACGCCGGCTCCCGCGCCGAAGCTGGCGATGGTGGTGACGACGTTGAAGGACAGCAGCCCGGCCGCGCGGGCCGGGTCGTCTTCCCATTCGTCCCAGGCCACCAGGGCTTTCCCGGTCTCCACGGCCACGGTCTGGGCGTCACTGAGCCAGTCCCGGACCGCGCCGTCCGGCATGTAGTCCAGGGCGACGTCTCCCAGCGGGTTCACCGTGATGGCCAAGCCCACCACCAGCTGGGCGAGTCCGTTCCAGGATTCGCGCATCACGTCCCAGCCCTGGAGGCCGACCAGGCCGGACAGTCCGACCAGGCCCTCCCAGATGCCGTCGATGACGACGCCCTCCACGAAGCTGATGGCGTGCTGGTCGATCCGGTACCAGGCGTATTCCTGGTCGACGGCCCTGCCCCAGGGGGCCTCTTCCCATGAGGCCAGGTCCGCTTCACTGAACCCGTACATGTTCGTGCCGCCGGTGCCGTCGTCCACCGTCCACGGGGTGCCGCCCCACAGGGCGATGATCTTGTTGGCGCAGGTGCGTTCGGCTTCCGTGAACTGCGCGATGGCGGCGGCCACCTCGGCGCGCAGTTCGTTGTTGCGGCCGGTTTTGGCGCTGTCCTGTTTCCAGTCGTCGTCTCCGGCGATGGAGGCGACGAGTTCCTGTGCCTCGTACTTCAGGCGGCGCAGCCTGGCCTGGATAGGGGTGATTTCCTCGTGGTAGTCCCACAGTGCGGAGCGCACGACCGCGAGGTCGTCGGCGAAGTCGCCCGCGCGGTCGCGGGCCGGGGTGGTGGAGGCGAACAGCTGCTCGGCTTCGGGGGCGGTGTAGAAGGCGGACAGGCCCTGGAACTCACTGTGGACGTCCGCCCCGATGCCCCGGATGCCCGAGGCCGCCGCGTCGAAGCCCATGCAGTGGGCCGCCAGCATCGACAGGTTGCCGGTGTACTCCGGGATACCGGCCGGGTCGATCCGGTCCACATCCCCGGTCACCGGCACACACATGTCATCGGCCACCGGCCTCACACCGGCCCTTCAGGACGCCCGCCCGGCGGGCGCAGGTCCAGGAGCGGGTCGCGTACGGCCAGGCGCTGGGCCTCCGCGGCCATTTCCGTATCGCCCGTCAGGTAGGCGTTCGCGGCGTTGTACGCGCCCTCGATCGACGTGCTGATCCGGGCGCCCACGAACATCACATCGCGCTGGGTGTGTTCCGTGAACCGCATGAGCGCGTCCGCCACCAGGCCCACGACCTGGGCATCCGCCCCCTGGTACGACAAGGTCCCCGCCGCCGTCGCGGCTCCTTCCACCGTGGCCAGGTAGTGCTGCCCCCACCCCTCCAAGTCCCCAGCCCGCTCCATCGCGGATTCCAGGACGCCCTGCACACCCACCGGGTCAATGTCCCAACCCGTCATCCCCCACAGCCCCCTCAGCCGATGCCGTCTACCGCACCCTGTGCGCGGCGCAGGGTGCTCTGCGCCGTGCTGTCGTTGTTCTCCAGCGTCGACTTCAGCAGGCCGATGATGGTGCGGACCTCATTGGCCACCGTGTTCCAGCGCTGCTCCGCTCCGTGGTACTGCTCCGAGACGCCGTCGGCCTGGAAGTCGGCCATGGCGTTCTTCACATGGCCGTCGCGGGCGGTGATCACCTGCTCCAGTTGGGAGATGACACCGTGGATGTTCGTCTGCGCCTCGCCGGAGGCACCGATGTCGAAGCCGATCCTGTCGTTGCTCATATGACCCCTCCTCAGCGGCCCGAGAAACGCGCGCCGTCGAAGTTCGCCGACGCCATCGCCTGCTGGGCGTTGTCGGCGGCCTCCTGATCGCCGGTCGCGAAGGCCGCGTCCATGCCGGCCTGGCCTCCCAGGATCGAGGACAGCGCGCCGTTGAGTTCGGCCGAGATCTCGGTGGAACGGTTCTTGAAGGCGTCGAAGGCGGCCTTGCCGGCCCCGTTGAACTTGCCCTCCAGCGGCTCGGCCGCCGCGATCAACTGCTGGATCAGCGTGCCCAGATCCGTACTCGCGCCCTGAGACTGCTGCCGCAGATTCGACAGCACCTGATGGCCCATATCGAACTTCATGCCCACCAGCCCTCAACCCCCTCCTGCGGTTCTGTATAGGCTTATTGACGCATTGTATGCGTACACGGTTCCCCGTTGATTACGCTCCGGTAGTGCCGGGTGTCAGTACGGGGTCGTAGGGTGAGTCATCGTAGCGGGGAGGTGACATTGTGGCCCGGGATTATGACAGTCAGTTGCTGGAATCGGTGTCCGTGCGACGCCGACGGCTACGGGACGCCTTGCTGTTCGGGGCGCAGCGGATTCGGATGACGCTGGACGAGAACCTCGGCAAGATCGTCGGGGGGATCGTGCTGGGCGCCGTGCTGTGTGCCGGGTGTGTGGGGTGGTCGTTCATTTCGGGGCGGATGGGGTCGGGGTCGTGGTGAGCCGGGTGACGCTGGTCGGGGACCGGCGGCGGATCGATCTGGTGCTGCCCGACCAGGATCCGATCGGGGAACTGTTGCCCGATGTACTGCGGCTGCTGGGGGAACGGCCGGGGCGTACACCCGCGTTGCGGCGGCTGGTCACGCCGGACGGGGCCGTGCTCGCGCAGGACGACACGCTCGCCTCGGCGGGGGTCGCGGACGGGGCGGTGCTGCGGCTGGTGCGGGAGCAGGAGACGCCGGCCGCGCCGGTCGTGCACGACGTCACCGATGAGGTGGCCGACGATCTCGATCTGCGGCGGGGGCGGTGGGACGCCTCGGTTCGGGTGCTCAGCGCCGGGGGGTTCTCGCTTCTGCTCGCGCTTGCCACCGCCGTGCTCGCCACTGTTTGGTACGGGGCTGACCGGGTTGGGGGGTGGATTGTTGTCGCCGCCCTGGTGGCGGCGGTGGGGAGTGGGCCCGCGGTCTGGTTCAGGGCGCGGGAGTTGGGGACCGCGCTGATCCTGCTGGGTGGGGTGCTGGGGGTCTACGGGGCTCTCGTCATGACCTGGTCGGAGAGTTGTGCCGTGCGGCTGGCCGCCGTCGGACTTGCCGCTGTGGTTGCCCTCGCTCTGCTCGGGGCGCTCACCTCGCTCGGGCGGGGTGGCCTCGTGGGGGCCGGTGCCGTCGCGCTGCTCGTCGGGGTGTGGGAGTTGGGCGCCGCACTGGTCGGCGGGGCCAGGACCGGGGTGCTGATCGGGGTGATATCCGTGCTGGCGCTGGGGTTTCTGCCCCGGTTCGCGATGATGGCCGCCGGGCTGACCCGGCTGGACGATCAGCGGTCCGGCAGCGTTTCGGTGAGCCGGTACCGCGTGGACACGGCGCTGTCCGCCGCCCACCGGGGGCTGGCCCTGGCCACCGTCGCCACCGCCGTGTCGGCGGCTGCCGCCGGGTGGATCGCGGTGGGGGAGGTGACGGGCTGGACCGTGGCGGTCACCGCGCTGCTCGGGGTCATCCTGCTGTCGCGGGCCCGGGCTTTCCCGCTGGCCGTCGAGGTGCTGGCGCTGCTGGCCGCCGGGGCCGTGCTGTGGGTGCGACTGATCGTGCTGTGGGCACAGACCCCCGATCAATCGGCGGTGGGGCCGCTGGCCGCGCTCGCCGCCACCGCCGTACTGCCGCTGGCGCTGCTGGTGGCCCGGCCACCCGACCATGTACGGGTCCGGCTGCGGCGGTTGATGAACGCCGTCGAGTCGATCGGGGTCGTGGCCCTGATACCGGTGGCCCTGGGGGAGTTCGGCGTGTACGGCCGGCTGCTCGACACGTTCTGACGGAGAGAAGCGAGGAAGGGGAGGGAGGCGGTGATGTCCGCACCGGGTTCGGGGGATTGGCAGCGGGATGTGTTTCAGGAGTTGGGGGGTATGAGCCAGCCCCCCTCCGTGCCTCAGGTCGAGGTGGCCGTGCCGGTGCCGGTGGCGGCTGAGCCCGGGCCCGCGCCCGCGCCCGTACTGCCGCCGCCCGCGCCCGTCTCCGTGCCCGTGGCGATGCCCGGGGTGCGGCCGGCCGGGCTGCGGGACCGGCATGGGGACGCGTTGGGGCGGCGGGCCGTGCGGATGTTGCGGCGGGGGCTGTTCTCATCGGCGGCTCAGGACACCGAAACGGCCGCCCGGCTGGCCCGAGCCGTGCAGCAGCCGATCACCACCGGGCGGCAGGTCGCCGTCACCAGCATCCGGGGCGGGGCCGGCAAGTCCACCGTGGCCGCGCTGCTCGCGCTGACCTTCGCGCACTACCGTGCCGACCCGGTGCTCGCCGTCGAGGCCGACCCCGCGCTCGGGACCCTCCCCCGATCGCTCGGCGCCACGGACATTCGCTGGACCTGTGGGGATCTCGCCCGGATTCTTGATCCGTCCATGCGGGTCACCGATGTGACGGGGTATCTGCTGCCGTTCGCCGGCGGCGGCTGGCTGCTGCCCGGTAGCCAGGGTGCCGTCGGCGCCCAGCTCGACGTCGACGCGTACCGGATCGTGATGACCTCGCTGCGCCGCTGGTTCGGCACCACCGTCGTCGACTGCGAGACGCTGCCCGCCGAGGTGGCCCGTACCGCGCTGACCACCACCCAGGCGCGGGTGCTGGTCACCCCGGCCACCGCCGCCGGCGTGGCCACCACCCGTACCGTCCTCGACTGGATCGGCGGTCTGCACCGCAGCATGCTGCCCACCACGGTGGTGGCGCTCGCCCACACCTCGCCCGACATGGGCGGCGTCGACGGGCGCAAGGCCGCCGAGTATCTGGGGGCGGGCGGTGCCGCCGTCATTCCGCTGCCCTACGACCGGGCCCTGGCGAGCGGTGGGGAGGTGCGGACCAACCTGCTCGGGCAGGGGACCCGCGAGGCGGCCCTCACCCTGGCCGCCGAGGTCATGGACCGAGCCATGTCCCGGGGGCGGGGCGCGGCGACATGAGCATCCGGCAGATCCACCGGCCCGCGCGCACCACCCGTCCGCTGCCGGAGCCCGCCGAGCGGGTGATCGAGGCGCCGCCCAACCTCCCCGAGGGCAAGACGGGTTCGGCCGTCACCTCGCTGCTGCCGCTGGCCGGGATGATGGGCTCGATGGCGATGATGACCATCATCCGCAGCAGCCAGTTCGCCGTGATCGGCGCCGTGGTGCTGGTGATCGCGCTGATCGGCGGCATCGGGCTGCTGTTCTCCCAGCGCGGGCGCGCGCAGCGCACCCGGCGCACCCAGCGGGAGCGCTATCTGGAGTATCTCGAAGAACTGCGCGAGGAGTTGAGCGCCGAGGACCGTGAGCGGCGGGTGGCTTCCCGGGTGCTGTTCCCCGCGCCCGAGGCCCTGTACGACGTGGTGGCCGACCCGGCCAGGCTGTGGGAGCGGCGGCGCGGTGACCGCGACTTTCTGCGGATCCGGCTCGGTACGGGGCAGGTGCCGGTACGGGTGCTGCGGCTGGAGGCCAAAGGCAGCTCCGTGCTGACGCCGCCGGACCGGTTCATGCTGAACGAGGCGGCCGGGCTGCGCGAACGGTTCAGTACCGCGCCCGAGATGCCGCTGACCGTACCGCTGGACCGGGCCGGGCACGTGAGCGTCATCGGGGAGCGGGACGACGTACTGGCCGTGGTGCGGACGCTGGTCGCGCAGACCGGCGTCGGGCACGCCCCCGACGATGTGGCGGTGGCACTGGCCGCCCCCCGGGAGCGGCTGGCCGACTGGGCGTGGCTGAAGTGGCTGCCGCACATCCTGGACGGGGCGGAGCACGACGGCCCGGTGCCCGCCCGCCGGATCGCCCCCGGGCTGCCGGAACTGGCCCGCGCGCTGAGCGGCGAACTGCGGCAGCGGGCCACCTTCGCGGCCGAGGTACGCCGTGGGCTGGCCGGGCGGGAGGCGCTGCGGCAGGCCAAGCGGTTGATCGTCGTCAGCGACAACCACGGTGGCACGGCAGGGGAGTTGGCGCGGCCCGATGAGGCCGTGTCGCTCACCGACATGGGCATCACCGTGCTGCATCCGCTCGCCGAGCGCACCGACGAGCCGGGGCAGGTGTCGGTGCGGATCACCGTCCACCGGCAGGACAACGGGGAGCGCGTTCTCACCGTCGAGGATCTGCGGGGAGAGGAGCCGGTTGTTCTCACCGGCGCGTTGAACGAGGTCACCGCCGCCGGGGCCGGGGGGCTGGCCAGGATGCTGGCGCCGCTGCGGCTCACCGCCGAGTCCGCCGCGGCCGGCACCCCGCTGTCCGGGCCGGTGGACTTCGGCGACCAGCTCGGGGTCGAGGACCCGGGCGCGCTCGACCTGGACCGGCTGTGGGCGCCGCGCCGTGGTGACCAGGCGTTTCTGCGGGTGCCGATCGGCCTGGGCGACACCCGGGAGCCGGTGCTGCTGGATCTCAAGGAGTCCGCCGAACTCGGCATGGGGCCACACGGGTTGTGTGTCGGGGCCACCGGGTCGGGGAAGAGCGAGCTGCTGCGCACCCTGGTGCTCGCCCTGGTCGCCACCCATCCGCCCGAGGACCTGGCGATGGTGCTGGTCGACTACAAGGGCGGTGCCACGTTCGCGCCGTTCGCCCCGCTGCCACACGTCGCCGGAGTCATCACCAACCTGGAGAACAAGGCCGGCCTGGTGGAGCGGGTCCACGCCAGCCTGGCGGGCGAGGTGCAGCGCCGGCAGCAGGTGCTGAAGCAGGCCGGTGAGCTGCCGGACATCGCCACCTATGCCGCCGCCCGGGAGCAGCGGCCCGAGCTGGCGCCGCTGCCGCATCTGTTCGTGGTGATCGACGAGTTCGGTGAACTGCTGACCGCCAAGCCCGACTTCATTGATCTGTTCCTGTCCATCGGGCGGATCGGGCGCTCCATCGGCGTGCATCTGCTGCTCTCCAGCCAGCGCATCGAGGGCGGCAAGCTCAAGGGCCTGGACACCTACCTCTCCTACCGGCTGGGGCTGCGCACCTTCTCCGCCGAGGAGTCGCGCACCGTGCTGGACACCCCCGACGCCTTCCAGCTGCCGCCCATCCCCGGATTCGGCTATCTCAAGGTCGACACCAGCGCGTACGACCGGTTCAAGGCCGGCTATGTGTCCGGCCCCTACCAGCGCCCGGTGCGACTGGAGAAGGACCCGGCGGACGAGGGGCCCAAGGTGTTCCCCTATCCCGCCTACAACTCCCCCCGGCAGGAGGAGGAGTCGGCCGCCGCCCCGGCTGCCGCGCCCGCCCGCCGGACCGTCGGGCCCTCCCTGCTGTCCACCGTCGTCGATCAGCTCAAGGACGCCGCCCCGCCCGTGGCGCAGATCTGGCTGCCGCCACTTCCCGCCGCCCTCCCGCTGGACGCGGTCGCCGGCCCGCTGGAGGCCGGCGACCCGGCCACCCGGGGGCTGCGGTTCTCCCGGCCGCCCGCCGGCGGCGCCATGCGCGTCCCGCTCGGGCTGCTGGACGACCCCGGCAAACAGTGGCAGGGCCAGTGGGTCCTCGACCTCACCCGGGCCGGCGGCCACGCCGCCGTCATCGGCGGCCCGCAGTCCGGCAAGACCACTTTGCTGCGCACCCTGATGCTCTCGCTCGCGCTCAGCCACACCCCGCGCCAGGCCGCCGTGTACGGCCTTGACCTGGTCGGCGGCGGCCTGGCGGCGCTGACCGGGCTGCCGCACTGCGGGGGCGTGGCCGGCCGCGCCGACCGCGAGCGGGCCGCGCGCACCGTCGATGAGATCCGTACGATGCTGGCGGCCCGCGAGGAACTGTTCCGTGAGCACGGCATCGACTCGATCGAACATCTTCGGCGGCTGCGCGCCGCCGGCGGCTTCCCCGAACTGGGCTCCACCGACATCGTGCTGGTCATCGACGGCTTCGGCGAACTGCGCGAGGAGTTCTCCGAGCTGGAGGACGCCATCGGCGAACTGCTGCGCCGCGGCGGCGGGTACGGCATCCACGTGGTGGCCGCCATGCTGCGCTGGAACGACGCCCGGCTCGCCGTCCAGTCGGCGTTCGGCACCCGCGTCGAACTGCGGCTGAATGACGCCGGCGACAGCGGCATCGAGCGCCGGCTCGCCCAGACCCTGACCGCCGACGAGCCGGGCCGGGTGCTGACCGACGGCAAGCTGTTCGCGCACACGGCCCTGCCCCGGATCGACGCCCGGGCCGACGACACCGACCTGGGCGCCGCGCTGGAGCGGGCGGTGAGCGGCGTACGGTCCGCGTGGTCCGGGCCCGGCGCGCCGCCGGTGCGGGTGCTGCCGGCCCGGCTGCCCGTCCGCCGGCTGCCGGACCGGGCGGCGGAGCCGCGCCGGGTGCCGATCGGCCTGGACCAGGACGCGCTGCGGCCGGTGCTGCTCGATCTCTTCGAGCGCGATCAGCATCTGCTGATCCTCGGCGACAGCGAGTGCGGCAAGACCAATCTGCTGAAGGTCGTCGTGGACGGTCTGGTGGCGCGGTACGCGGAGGAGGAGCTGGTGTTCGCGGTGTTCGACCCGCGGCGCGGGCTGCACAGCGCCGTACCCGAGCCGTACCGGGGCGGCTACGCGCACAACGCGCGGCTGGCGGCGGCGCTGTCCGCCGGGATCGCCGGCGAGCTGGACAAACGGATGCCGGAGGACACGGTGACCCCGGAGGCCCTGGCGGCCGGCGGGGCGGCGGCGCCCGGCGGGCCGCGGATCGTGGTGCTGGTCGATGACTACGACATCCTCACCACCGCGCGGCAGCAGCCGCTCGACCCGTTTGTCCCCTATATCTCCTCGGCGCAGGACATCGGGCTGCACTTCGTGGTGACCCGCCGGGTCGCGGGGGCGTCGCGGGCGATGTACGAGCCGTTCCTGATGACGCTGCGGGAGAGCGGTACGTCGGCGCTGGTGATGACCGGTGACCGGTCGGAGGGGCAGCTGTTCCCCGGGCTGTACGCGAAGGCCCAGCCGCCGGGGCGGGGCACGTTCGTACGCCGTGGGGAGCCGCACCGGCTCGTACAGACCGCGCTGACGCGCGGGGATGACCAGCAGGACCAGCGGATGACCGATGGCTGAGCGGCCGGGTAGCCGCGCGGTGTGCGGGAGGGGTGAGGGGTGGTGACGACGGATGCCATCGCGCTGACCGAGCGGATGCCGGATCCGTGGAGTCTGGTGGCCGGGCTGATGGCCGGCGGGCCGGACGCGCTGCTGTCCGTGGACCGGGGGGAGGGGGCGCTGCTTCAGCTGTGCGACGAGCAGGGTCGGCCGCTGGTGTCGGTCGAGGCGCCGGTGCTCGTACGGGTGCCCGGCGAGACGGCGCGGCTGCTGGGTGTCGCGGCACCGTCCGCCGACCGTCCGGTGTGGTGGACGGAGGTACGGGCCGCCACCGGCGCCGAGCGGGCGCCGGAGCTGGCCGGGACCATCGCCACCCGGCTGGTCGGCCGGCTGGGCGGCGCCGTGTGGCCGGCCCACGCGGCGGCACCGGACGGCGGGGAGGCCCCGGTGACCGGGGTGGTCGCCGGCTCCGCGCCGGCGGCGGCCCAGCCGGCGGTGGACGTGCTGACGGACAAGGCGGCCGTCGTCATCCAGGACCGGCCGGTGGTGGCGATGACGGCCTGGCTGGCGGACGCGCTGCGTGCGGCGCGGGCCGGCGGGCGGGCGTTGCAGATCGTCACGCCGCGAACGGCGCGGCTGTCGCCGCCGACCCGTTCGCTGCTGTCCGGGCGGCCCAACCGGTGGGTGGTGCAGGACGGGGCGGGCGGCTACTACGACGGGCTTTCCGGGTCCGTCCTGCGCTGGCAGGACGGGGAGTTCGCCGCGACCCGCGCCCCCGCGCCGCAGTTTCTGGAGGGGGTGCCGGGCGCGGCGGCGAGCGAGGGGCGGCAGCTGCTGCTCACCTTCACCACCCGGCGGCCCGCCGAGCGGGAGCTGCTGCTGGGCGGGCCGCTGGAGGCGGTGTGGCGGCGGCTGACCGGTGCGGAGCCGGCCGGGTGGGGCACGTGTGAGCCGGCCGCGCTGCCGTGGTCGCGGCGGGAGCTGACCGAACTGGCGCGGGCGCGGGCGCCGAAGCCGACCTGGGTGGTGGTGGTCGGGCAGCCGCACCCGGGCCCGGGCGGGCCGGCCGCGATCGCCACGTTGCGGGTGCGGGTCACCACGGGTGGGGTGGAGGAGGAGGTGACCCTCGCCCTCGGGGCGGAGTCGGAAGCGGGGATCGGCGTCGCGGCGGAGCGGTTGTCGGAGGCCGCCGGGGAACTCGCCGGCCGGTACGGGCTGGTGTCGCTGCTGGCGCAGCGCCGTCGGGCGCGGGGGGATCTGACGGTGCCCGCGCGGTTGGAGATGGCGCCCGCGCCGGTCGGGTTCGCGCTGGGGGGCGAGGACGTGCACCGGATTGGGCTGTCGCACGCCCCACGCGGGGGCGTGCGGGTGGGCCCCGCCGAGCGGCCAGGGCTGTACTACCCGATCCAGGACGGGGACTGGCAGGCACTTCAGGGCCTCATGGGGCGTCTGCACCGCGCGGATCCGGCCCGGGCGGGAGAGGGAGCGGTGGGAAGAGGCTGAGGGACGAGGATTCCAGGGCCAGGGCGGTCATGCCGGTGGTGGTGCCGGAGGTGTGGGGTTCGCTCGGGGACCACTGGACGGCCTGGCCGGCGGTGATGGGGTGGCGGTGGCCGTCCGCGCCGGCCACCCAGCCTTCGCCGGCGATGACCAGGAACAGCTGGGCCTCCCCGGCCGGGTGCTCGCCGATGGTGCCGCCGGGGGCGATCGTCAGGCAGACGAGTTGCGTGGGGGTGCCGGAGTGCGCGATGCGGGTGGCGTGGGCGCCGATGCTGTGGAAGCGGGTGATCGACCGTTCGGTCCGGTCGTAGGGAAAGATGTTCATCCGTGCAGTGTCGGGGGATTCGTATGCTGAGGGGTATGAGTTCTTCGCCTTCTTCGTCCAGACCCTTCGACCTCGCCCACACCGACGACCTCATGGGGTTCCTCGCCGCGACGCCCTCGCCCTACCACGCGGTGGCCAACGCCGCGCAGCGGCTGGAGAAGGCGGGGTTCCGGCAGGTGGCGGAGGAGGCTGCCTGGGATGGCGAGAGCGGCGGGAAGTTCGTCGCGCGAGGCGGGGCGGTCATCGCCTGGTACGTACCCGAGGGCGCCACCCCGGCCACTCCGTACCGGATCGTCGGCGCGCACACCGACTCGCCCAATCTGCGGGTCAAGCCGGTGCCGGACACCGGACGGTACGGGTGGAAGCAGCTCGCCGTCGAGGTGTACGGCGGGACGCTGCTCAACACCTGGCTCGACCGTGACCTCGGGCTGTCCGGGCGGCTGTCGCTGCGCGGCGGCGGCAGCGTACTGGTGCACGTGGACCGGCCGCTGCTGCGCGTACCGCAGCTCGCCATCCACCTCGACCGCACCGCGAACGACGGGCTCAAGCTCGACCGGCAGCAGCACATGACCCCGATCTGGGGCCTCGGTGCCCCGCGCGAGGGCGAGCTGATCGAGTTCCTCGCCGAGGAGGCCGGGGTCCCGGCCGGGCAGGTCGTCGGCTGGGACGTGATGGCGCACAGCGTGGAAGCGCCCGCCTATCTCGGCAGGGACCGGGAGCTGGTGGCCGGGCCGCGGATGGACAATCTGCTCTCGGTGCACGCCGGGGTCGCCGCTCTCATCGCCGCCGCTGCCGCCGATCCGTCCGCCATCCCCGTCTTCGCCGCCTTCGACCACGAGGAGTGCGGCAGCGAGTCCGACACCGGCGCGGGCGGCCCGCTGCTCGGTACGGTGCTGGAGCGGTCGGTCTACGCGCGCGGAGGATCGCCCGAGGACCGGGCGCGGGCGCTGGCCGGCACGTTCTGCGTCTCCTCGGACACCGGGCACGCCGTCCACCCCAACTACGCCGAGCGGCACGAGCCTGGCCACCACCCGATGCCGGGCGCCGGGCCGATCCTCAAGGTCAACGTCAATCAGCGGTACGCCACCGACGGCCGCGGCCGGGCGGTGTTCGCCGAGGCCTGCGAGCGGGCGGGCGTGCCGTGGCAGACGTTCGTCTCCAACAACTCCGTGGCCTGCGGCACCACCATCGGCCCGATCACCGCCGCCCGGCACGGCATCAGCACCGTCGACGTCGGGGTGGCGATCCTGTCCATGCACTCCGCCCGCGAACTGTGCGGCGCCGCCGACCCCTATCTGCTCGCGAACACCATGACCTCCTTCCTTCAGTACTGAGTACGGACACGGCCGTCACACGGCCGTGAACCGGCGCGGCCATGCTCCTGAGTACGGGCCCGGTCCGTACCGCACTGCACTGCGGCGCGGACCGGGCCCGTGCTACCCCTCGAACTGACAGGCGTTCGCACCCTAGGATTTGACTACTCAAGGCATTCACCGGCCGCACGCGAGCGGCGTACCGTGTGAATACTCCAAGCGTCGATCGCCACGAGGGGCCCCGTGACCGTGCATCCCAGCCTGCAAACGTCCATCGATGCCTGGACCCAGTCGATCGAGGCGATATCCGAGCTGGCCTCGGAGCTGGTGGGTGGCGAGTGGAATCGTGCCACCGAATGCCCCGGCTGGTCCGTACGCGATGTCATCTCGCACGTCATCGGCAGCGAGTGCGAGGCGCTGGGCGATCCGCGCCCCATTCACTCGCTGCCGCGCGACCTCTACCACGTACGCAGCGAGGCCGGCCGCTACACCGAGGTGCAGGTCGATGTCCGGCGGCACCACACCGCCCCGGAGATGACCAGCGAGCTGGAGTACACGATCATCCGCCGCTCCCGGCAGCTGCGGAACGAGAAGCGCGATCCGGACACCACGATCAGCCACCCGGTGATGGGTGAGATGCCGCTGGCGGCCTTCCTCAAGGTGCGGGCGTTCGATGTGTGGGTGCACGAGCAGGATCTGCGGCGCGCGCTCGGCAAGCCCGGCAACCTCGCCACGGACGCGGCGGTGATCGCCCGCGATGTGCTGCTCGGCCGGCTGCCCAAGGTGATCGCGAAGGACGCGGCGGCGCCGCACAGGTCCGCGGTGGTCTTCGATGTGCACGGGCCGGTGGAGTTCCTGCGTACGGTGCGGGTGGACGCCGAGGGGCGCGGCTCGGTGGACAGCAGTCCCTCGCTGGGGCCGATCGTCACCTTCACCCTCGACTGGGAGAGCTACTACCGGCTGGCCTGCGGCCGGGTCCGGCCCCGGCGGCTGGCGGACAAGGTGAAGATCGAGGGGGACGAGGAGCTGGCGGGTCGGATTCTGGCCAACTTCTCCGTCACTCCCTGACTCTCCCCGGCCTCTTCCCGCCTCAGCCGCGATCGGGCTCGCGGCCGGTGGAGACGGTCAGTTCGATCACCATCTCCTCGGGGTCCAGGGCCGAGCCGCGGGCCGGGGTCTGGTTGACGACCATGTTCTCGCCGAGCAGCACCTCGTCCTTGTAGACCAGCTTCTCCTCGTACCGCCAGCCGGCCGAACGGATGCACTCCTTCACCGAGTTGATGTGGAAACCGTAGAAGTTGGGGGTGGAGATCGTGCCCGGGTTCCCGTCCTGGTCCCAGTAGTCGTTGGCGTGGGTGCAGGCGGACACGTCGATGACCTTCTCCGGGTCGCCCTCCTTGAAGCGTGGCTCGCGTTCGGTCTCGGTCCCGTCGGAGCCGGCCGGGTCGGTGTCGGCGTTGGCCCGGTCGTCCGGGCCGGTACCGTCGTCGCCGCCGTTGTTCAGGAGCGCGACCACGGCCACCGTGGCGACCAGCGCGATCGCCACCACCGCCGCGATGACGATGCCGACCGTGCCGCGCCGGCCCCCGGGGCCGCCGCTGCCGCTCCCGGGGGTCACCGGCACCGTGGGGGCCATCGCGTACGGCGGTGGGGTTCCCGGCCCCGGCCCCGGGTAGCCGTAGCCGCCCGGCGCGTACGGTGAGGTGACCGGGGTGACCGGGGTGCCCGGCGCCGGCTGCGCCGCCGGCGGTGTCGCCGCCCCGAACTGCGGGTACACCGACGCCGCTATCCCCGCCCCGCTGTTCCCGGCCGCCGCTGCCGCCGCCGGATCGATGCGCGGCGCCGCCCCGCTCAGCGTGCCCGCCACCCGCAGGCACTCGGCCCGCAGCTCCTGCGCCGAGGGGAAACGTTCGTTCGGGTTCTTCCGCAGCGCCCGCCCCACCAGCGCGTCCACCGCCGCCGGCAGCGCCGTGTTCACCGAGGACGGCGCCGGCGGCTCCTCCTGCACATGCGCGTACGCGATCGCGAGGGGATTGTCCGCGTCGAACGGCAGCCGCCCGGTCAGCAGCTCGAAGAGCATGACGCCCACCGAGTACAGATCGGACCGGGCGTCCACCGCCCGCCCCAGCGCCTGCTCGGGCGACAGATACTGCGGGGTGCCCACCACCATGCCGGTCTGGGTCATGGCGGTGCCGCTGGACTGCATCGCCCGCGCGATGCCGAAGTCCATCACCTTCACCGTGCCGCCGCGCTTGGCGATCATGACGTTGCCGGGCTTGATGTCCCGGTGCACCAGCCCCATCTCGTGGCTGATGTCGAGCGCCGCCAGCACATCGGCGGTGATCGCCAGCGCCCGCCCGGCCGGCATTGCCCCCAGGCGCGCGACATCCTCGTCCAGAAGGTCACGCAGCGGGCTGCCCTCGACGTACTCCATGACGATGTACGGGACAGGATCGTTGCCCAGCAGGTCCTCGCCGGTGTCGAAGACCGAGACGATATTGGTGTGGGTCAGCTTGGCCACCGACTGGGCCTCGCGCTTGAACCGCTCCCGGAAATCCCGCTCACTGCCCAGCTCGGCGTGCATGGTCTTGATCGCGACCTGCCGCTCCAGCACCGTGTCCCACGCCAGATGAACGGACGCCATGCCACCGCGCCCCAGCAGGGCCCGCAGGACGTAACGGCCGCCTCCCACCGTGCGGCCGGAAAATTCGGCAGGCGGACGGACCTGGTCATTCATCGGTACTGTTCCCCCTAGGCATACGGAGTGCCGGGCGCGAAGGGGCCCCGGATCTCCGCCCGTATCATACGGACCCGCGTTCCGGGATCGGTGTGCCGACGGATAACGACCGCATCAATACCCAACTTGTCAGCGCCACCCCGGAACGGGTTTGATGGCGAGCGGACACGCGGCGACAACGGCGAGGACTGATGGCACACGAGCAAGGCGCGTCGGGCCCGGGCGAGGACGATGCCGGGGTGACCGCCAGCGAAGTGCCGGACAATCCCGAGCTGTGGGGGAACGCCGGTCTGGTCGGCGAGGGCCGCTACCGGCTCACCCACCGGCTGGGGCGCGGCGGCATGGCCGAGGTGTTCGCCGCCGAGGACGTCCGCCTGGGCCGTACGGTCGCGGTCAAGCTGCTGCGCGCCGATCTCGCCGAGGACCCGGTCTCCAAGGCCCGCTTCACCCGCGAGGCACAGTCGGTGGCCGGCCTCAACCACCACGCGGTGGTCGCGGTCTACGATTCCGGCGAGGAGACGGTCGGCGGCCGTAACGTCGTCCCGTACATGGTGATGGAGCTGGTCGAGGGCCGCACCATCCGGGAGGTGCTGACCGGCAGCGAGCCGCCGTCCGTCGAGGAGGCGCTGCACATCGTCTCCGGTGTGCTGGAGGCGCTGGCCTACAGCCACCAGCACGGCATCGTGCACCGCGACATCAAGCCCGCCAACGTCTCCATCACCGACTCCGGCCAGATCAAGGTGATGGACTTCGGGATCGCCCGCGCGCTGCACGGCGCGGCGCAGACCATGACCCAGACCGGCATGGTCATGGGCACCCCGCAGTACCTGTCGCCCGAGCAGGCGCTGGGCAAGACGATCGACACCCGCTCGGACCTGTACGCGGTGGGCTGCATGCTCTACGAGCTGCTGTCGCTGCGTCCGCCGTTCGTCGGTGAGACCCCGCTGTCCGTCGTCTACCAGCATGTCCAGGACATGCCGGTGCCGGCCTCCGAGGTCAACGCGGACGCCCCGCCGGAGCTGGACGGCCTGGTGATGCGGTCCCTCGCGAAGGACCCGGACGACCGGTTCCAGACCGCCGAGGAGATGCGCGCGCTGGTGCAGTACGCGCTGCGGATGCTCGCGGAGCACGGCAGCCACACCTCCGGGCTGTGGAACACCGGCTCGGTGACGCCCGGCGGCACCCCGGCGATGGGTACCCCGGTCGCCTCCCGCAACGACGCGCCGACCAGCGCCATCCCCACCTCGCCGCTGCTGCTCGGGCACCCCGACGCGGGCGACGACGGGGCCGGCCGGGGCGGGCGCGACCGGCGCGGGATGATGATCGTGGTGGCGGTGCTGGCGTTGATCGCCATCGGCGTGGGCACGGTGATCGCGATGAACCTCGGCGGGGACGACGGGGCCGAGAAGCCCTCCGTGGACAGCGAGCAGAGCATCAACCCGACGGATGAGGTCGACAATCCGGTCGACGAGGAGGACCCGGACACCACCGAGGAGGAGCAGCCGGCCGACGACGGCTTCCAGTGGAGCCAGGGCGGCGGCAGCTCCAACAGCGGTGGCGGCAGCTACGACCCGCCGGTCCAGGACGACGCCGAGACGCCCCCGGACTCCGAGGAGACGGACGCCGGCTCCTCCCCCGACCCCACCGACAGCGGCGCGGGCGGCAGCGGCGACGACTCCGAGGGCGCGGCGGGCGACAGCGCCTCGGGCGACAGTGCCTCGGACGGCAGCGGTGAGACGGACAGCGGCGCGGGCAGCGCCGGCCCCGACACCGGTGACGGCGGCGCGAACGCGGGCAACAACGGCAACAACGGGGGCGGCACCCCCGGGGCGTCGGCCGGCAACGCCGACGGCGGCAACGCCGAAGGCGGCCTCATCCAAGGGTCCAGCTGACCCGGCCCGGTCGCCGAATCGCCTGAACCGCCTTGACCATCCGTTCGTCCGGCCGGGAGTTACCGGGCCGTACCCTGCACGCGCTGACGCGCCGGTACGGGGCGGGTGAGCCGCTGTCCTGCCAGCCGCTCGCCGAGGGGCTGCTCAATCGCGGCTACCGGCTGGCCACCACGCGCGGCCGGTACTTCCTCAAGCAGCACCTGGCCGGCGACCCCGACACCGTACTGCCGCTGCCCCGCCAGCACCGGGCCACCGCCGAGCTGGCGTCGCTCGGACTGCCGGTCGCCCCGCCGCTCGCCGACCGGAACGGCGCCACCGTCACGCTGCTCGCCGGGCACTGCTTCGCGCTGCACCCGTGGATCGACGGCCGGCACCGGGGCGGCGACGACCTGGGCCGGCCGGACTGCCGGCGGCTCGGCGCGCTGCTCGGCCTGGTGCACCGGGCGCTGGAGCGGGTGATAGTGCGTACGGCCCCCGAGGGCGCGGCACCGGCCAGGGGCCGGGTCGACTGGGGCATCCCCTGCTCGAAGAGCTTGGGGAGCGCCTGCCCGGACGAGACGCACCAGGTGATCGACGGCCTGCTGACCCGGGTACGGCAGCGGGCGTGCCGCAGCGGCTTCGACGAGCTGGCCGAACACCGGCTGCTGGAGCGGCGGGCGCTGCTGCGCCGGTACGGGGGTCTGCGGCCGGGTGTGACCGAGATACCCGCGGCGGGGTGGGTGCACGGCGATTTCCATCCGCTGAACCTGCTGTACCGGGCGGAGGGGCCCGCCGATCCGCTGGCGATCATCGACTGGGACCGGCTCGGCATACGCCCGCGCGCGGAGGAGGCGGTACGGGCGGCGGTGATCTTCTTTCTGCGGCCGGACGGTTCGCTGGAGCTGTCGAAGATCAGCGCGTACGCGCGGGCGTACCGGATCGCGGCGGGCGTGGACCGGGCGGAGCTGGCGGCGGCGGTGCACCGGGTGTGGTGGGAGCGGCTGAACGACTTCTGGATGCTCCGCTGGCACTACGAACGCGGCGACACCCGCACCGACCCCCAGTTCGGGGCGCAGTCGGCCCTGGTGGTGTGGTGGACGGCCCACCGGCGCCGGGTGCTGGACGCTTTTTGCGTCTGACGCCGATGTGCGGCCTGTCCACGTGCCTCTCCTTCATACTGAAGCTCCGCCAATTCACCGAGGAGTCCGTGTGTCAGTGTCCGCTGCCGTGGCTGTTGACCTGCGTGCCGAAGCCGAGTCCGGTGATGAGGCGTTCAGGCGTGTGGAGCAGTCATTGGGCGTACGGCTGGACCGAGGTACAGCCGTACGCAAGCGGCGTTCCATCGGGGCGCGTACGGACCGGGGTACGTGGGTGCGGATCGAGCGGCGAGCGCTGGAACGAATCGACGGGCAGGGATGGAACGGCATTGAGTGTGCGGCGGTACTGCGTGGGATCGCTATGCCGCAGTGGTTCGCGGGTGTGGCGTGGATGGACCCGCACGACGCCGCGATGTGGCGGGCCGACGAAACTGAACTGATCAGCGCCGAGCCTGTGAAGCCCGCAGACAGGACGCTGCTGTCCGACATCTGGTGGGCGACGCTGAACACCTCCCTGGACGTCTTGGCCGCTCAGAAGACAACCCGTGTGGCGACGCCGGACACCGTTACCATCACTCAGGCGAGCGTGACCGAGGTCATCCGCCGGGCATTCCCGGATGCCGCCGTTGATACGAGCCTCACCGACTGGGCAGCGGCACACGCTGATCTGAGCTGGGCCAACCTGACCACGCCGGCCTGTTACCTGCTGGACTGGGAAGACTGGGGGATGGCGCCACGGGGGCTGGACTCCGCCAAGTTGTGGGTCGGCTCCCTTGATGTCCCGGAGGTGGCCGAGCGGGTACGGCACGAACGGCGGGATGATCTGGGGAGCCGGACCGGCGCACTGATGTCACTGTTCTACTGCTCGAAGCTGGTCCCCTACGTCGATGAGGGGGCGCCGGTACGAAAGGAAGCGCTCCGACTGGTCGACGAGTTGGAGTCCGCGCGCTGACCCCGCAGTAGGCTCCGGTACCGCGCAACGGCGGTTTCGTTCACCCTGGTGCCAAGGCAATGAATGAGCTCTTGGAGGTGCGCGGGGTCGTCGGAACCCACGGCGACGGTGGCAACGCGGGGCAGGTGGTAGGCCACCCGAAACGCCGCCTGGATCGGCGAGCACGCTTCCGCAGCGTCCGGGTGAAGGAAGACGCGAGGGTTGAACCTGCCCCACACCGGGCTTGTGGCACTCCCCGCGAAGGGGCTCATGCCCCACACCGCAGCGTCGGGCAGGTTCCACCGTTCGGCAAGAGACTCTGCGGCGTCCAGTGTGTCGGCGCTGACCAGCAGACCGGAGCGGACCATGAGCACGTCCGGTCTTGGCGCACTTCCGTCAATCCGGCCCATCAGAAGCCCCGGGCGCCATGAGGCGATGCCCCAGCTACCGCACAGCCCTTCCCTCGCGGCGTCCGCCAACACCTTGCAGGCGCGTGTCAGGCAGTCTCGTGCCTGCCCAGGGGCGAGCGAGGCGAGCGTGTGTTCCGGGTTGTGCAGGAACACGAGGTCAGGCGTTCGCTTCAGGTCTCGGTTCGTCTCCTCCAGCGCGTGACGCAGCCGATCAGCATCAAGGGAATGGACCGCGCCGCTCGGCCCGGGAAAGTAACCGACCTTGGTGGACACGCTGAAAGTGTCCAGGAGGTCATCAAATCTGGACAACGCCTGATGAGCTGTGAACCCGTGGTAATTGAAGGCGGTGTCGATCGCCCGTACACCCAGGTCGAGTGCCGCGGCTAACGAATGGCGTTGGTAACGAGACCGGTGTAGCCCGAGGACAACTCGGGGGTAAGGCTCGCGCACAGTTCTGCCTCCGTCAGGTGCTTCGCAACGTGCTTCACCACTTCACCGACCGTGTCGGCCGCACGGTCGAGATTCACCGGTCGCCCGCTCAGCAGTAGCCGCAGCGCGGGCAGGGCCCTGGCCGCGAGGGTGAGCTTCCGCCCGGCGGCAATCACTTCCACAGTCTCCCCCCGCTTGTTGATCAGAGGAGGGAACTCCGTGACGCATACGACGTTTTCCAGCGGTCCGAGCGGATCCACGAAGGGAACGTGTCGGGCGGGGGCAAGGTCCTCATGCCGGGCGGCGAGAAAGTCAGCCGGGCTGCGAGATTCAAGGAGCTGGGCGGCAGCATCGGTCAGCTTGCGATGTTGGGTCCGCTGCTGGTCGGGGTCGTCGGATGGGTCCAGATCGTGACGGAGGAGTTCGGCCTCCCGGGACCAGTCGGCGAGCCAGGACAGCCAGCCCACCCCGGTGGGGTTGGTGAATCCGAGGGTCATGTGGAGGCTGTGCCCGGAGCCGTGACCACTACGGCTGGCCTTGTGCCAGTAGCCGCGCGGAATGTGGATCACGTCGCCGGCCTGCGTCGTGCCTGTCCAGATGACGTCTTGGCTGGGTTCGTCGTTGCGGGCGGCATCACGGAACATCGGCGCGGCTCGTGACGCGCCGCGCACTTCCCACTGCTTTTCGCCTGAGAGCTGGATGGCGAGGACGTTGTGATCATCCCAGTGCAGGCCGAAGCCCTCGTCGGCGTTCGTGGTGAGGTACAGGTTGATCGAGACGCGCTCTCCCGACCACCACTGAATTGCACGGCAGGCGACCTCAAGTGTGGGATCGAAGACGTGCGCTCGGTCAAGGATCACCGTCGCGCCCTCGCACAAGTGGCCCCGCAGACGGCGCATGTTCACCATGCGAATGCCCTGACCCCGGCTTGTCACGTCCTGACTCAGATAAGCGTCGGGGTGCAGCTCGGCGCCCTTACGGAAGCATCGGACCTGCGGGTTTGCCAGACTGCGGCGCATGATCAGGTCCAGGAACCGCGTGGGGGTGAGTATCCTTTCAACTAACCCGATGTTACTCAGGTTTCCCCGGGCGAACCGCTTGCCGAGATGGCTCGGCCCATCCCATCTCAGCGTACTTTCCATGCCGGTGACGAGCCTGTGATCCACTTCTGTGAGTCCTCTCCCTGTCTCCGGTGATGGTGTGCGGACAACGGGGCCGCACGGTTCATTCGTTGTGCGGCCCCACTGCCTTACCGCGAATGTTCGCGTCCTTCAGGTCTCCGCCTCAAGTGAGGGGCCGACCCAGCGGAACGCGCTG
>NZ_JCAJZV010000027.1:0-14450 GCF_059510435.1 Streptomyces sp. NTD107
ATGAAGCTCACCACAGCGGTCAGGAGCCACCGGAGCCGCGTCCGCGCCTGAAGGGGCAATCCGGTTGCCCTGTCCGAACCTTGCGGCAGCCCAGGACGGCCGGGTGTCCGCTCCGCCTGTGCTGGGGATGCGTCAGGCGCACCAACTGCCCCAGAAGGCATAGACCTTGCCCGGCATTGGGCCCGGTAGGACGTTTCGCCGCCGGTGCGGCGCACGTAAGGGTGACTCAGTCCTTACTCCTACCCCGAGGAGATGCAGAACATGCCGTCCTATCTGTCACCCGGCGTTTACGTCGAGGAGGTAGCGAGCGGAACGCGTCCGATCGAGGGGGTGGGCACTTCGGTGGCGGCCTTCGTCGGCCTCGCACCCACCGGACCGCTGAACGAGCCCACGCTGGTGACCAACTGGTCGCAGTACGTAGCCGCCTTCGGTGACTTCACCGAGGGCTACTACCTCGCCCACTCGGTCTACGGCTTCTTCAACAACGGCGGCACCACCGCGTACGTCGTCCGGGTCGGCGGCTCGGCTGCGCAGGGCGCCGGCCAGGCCGCGCTGGGCGGTTCGGCCCCGGCCGCGCTGCTGCCGGGCGAGCCCAAGGAACTCGGCTCGTTCACGGTGACCGCGATCACCCCCGCGCCGCGCGGCACGCTGACCGTCGAGGTCGCCGACGCCGAGGGCGAGGGCCCCGCCGAGCGATTCAAGCTGAACGTCAAGGACGACGGCAAGATCGTCGAGAGCTTCGACGTCACCGCCAGCAAGAAGGGGGGCCGCGCCTACGTCGTCACCCAGATCAAGGAGCGCTCCAAGCTCATCTCGGTGGCCGAGGCGACGCCCGCCGGGCAGCTGGCCCGCCCCGAGAACCAGACCGTCACGCTGGCCGCCCCTGCCGCCGCGCCCGGCTCCCCGGTCCCCGCCGTGCAGGAGCCGCACCCCGGTCCGGGCGAGTACCTCGGTGACTCCTCCGACCGCACCGGCTTCGGCGGCCTGGAGGCCATCGACGAGATCTCCATGGTCGCGGTGCCGGACCTGATGTCCGCCTACCAGAGCGGTGCCATCGACCTGGAGGCCGTCAAGGCCGTCCAGCTGGGCCTGATCGCCCACTGCGAGCTGATGGGCGACCGGGTCGCCATCATCGACCCGCCGCCCAACATGAACGCCCGTCAGATCCGGGTGTGGCGCCAGGAGACGGCCAACTACGACTCCAAGTACGCCACGCTGTACTACCCGTGGATCAAGTCCTTCGACCCGGCCACCGGCCAGGCCCGCACCATGCCGCCGAGCGGCCACATCGCCGGAGTCTGGGCCCGCAACGACAGCGAGCGGGGCGTGCACAAGGCCCCCGCCAACGAGGTCATCCGCGGCGCCGTCGACCTGGAGCTCCAGATCACCCGCGGCGAGCAGGACCTGCTCAACCCGATCGGCGTCAACTGCGTACGGTCCTTCCCGGGCCGCGGCATCCGGGTGTGGGGCGCGCGTACCCTCTCCTCCGACCCGGCGTGGCGCTACCTCAACATCCGCCGGTACTTCAACTACCTGGAGGAGGCCATCCTCCTGGGCACCCAGTGGGTGGTCTTCGAGCCCAACGACCACAAGACGTGGGCCCGTATCCGGCGCAACATCTCCGCGTTCCTGACGAACGAGTGGCGGGAGGGTGCTCTGTTCGGCACCCAGGCCAACCAGGCGTTCTACGTCAAGTGTGACGAGGAGACCAACACCCCGGAGTCCATCGATCTCGGCCGGGTCATCTGCGAGATCGGCGTGGCCGTGGTCAAGCCGGCCGAGTTCGTGATCTTCCGGCTCGCGCAGCACTCCAGCGGCACCGGCGAGCTGGAGGAGTAACCGGCAGGCCGGCCGCGGCCCACCGGCCACCGTGCCGGTGAGTCGCGGCCGGCCGACGCTCCGCACCTCATCACCGCCACTGACCCCGCCCCGGGGCCGAGTCCCCGGTCCCGGTCCTTCAGGAGGAGAACAACACCATGAGCGACTTGCAGCTCGGCGATGCCCTTACAGTCAGCGATTTCGGCTTCCAGATCGACGGCATCAATGTGCAGGCCGTGCACCAGATCAGCGGCTTCAAGCAGGACCAGGAAGTCATCACGTACATGCAGAACACGGCCGATGGCATCACCGTGGTGAAGAACATGCCGGGCCCGCAGCCCGGCGGCAGCATCGAGGTGGTCTTCGGTATCACCGAGCAGACCGTCTTCCAGGACTGGATCAAGGAATCGCAGCAGGGCGCCATGGGCTCGGCCCGTAAGAACGCCTCCATCATCCTGCACGACTGGGCCGGTGCCGAGGTCATGCGCTACAACCTGATCAACGCGTGGTGCAACGTGGCGACGCCGACCTCGCTGACGGCGGGCGGATCCGAAGCCATGACGCTGACCGCGACCGTCAACTACGAAATTCTGGAACTCGTCTGATGAAGCGCACGGTGGCCCGGCCGACGAGGGGCAGCACCGCCGCACCCGCGACGGCCGGCCTCCCCGCGGCGGAACCGGCACCCGAGGCCGCGCCGAGCGCAGCCGCACCGGAGCCGGAGCCGCTGCGTACGGAGTTCGCATTCGAACTGCCGCGTGGATACGTCGACGCGCAGGGCGAGATCCACCGGGACGGCATGATGCGGCTGTCCACGGCGCGGGACGAACTGCTTCCGCTGCGCGACGCCAAGGTGATGGAGAACCCGGCCTATCTGTCGGTGATCCTGCTCGGCCGTGTCATCACCCGCCTCGGTACATTGCGTTCGGTGCACGACGGGATCGTGGAGGGGATGTTCGCCTCCGATCTGGCGTTCCTCCAGGACTTCTACCGCCAGATCAACGCCGAGGGGCACACCCGTGCCACGGTGGCGTGCCCGCACTGCTCCGAGCCCTTCGAGGTGGAACTCGGCGGGAGCCGCCTGGGGGAATCATGACGTACGCGACCGACCGGCTGCACCAGGAGATCGCGTACCTCGCCTACCACTTCCACTGGAGTCAGGCGGAGATCCTGGATCTGGAGCACCAGGACCGCCGGAACTACGTGCAGCAGATCGCGTCCCTGGTGCAGGTGCAGAACGCCGAAATGAAGGGCTGAGCCATGGGTTTCCTCGATCGTCTGCTGCGCCGCACGGACGGTGCGGGGGGCTCACCCGACGCCCGATCCGGTGCCACGGAGCCGTCGGCCGGGGGCACGACGTCCTCGGCCCCGGCGGTGGCGTCCTCGTCCGCCGTGCCGGTGGTGGCCGCCTGGCCGGTGCTGCCGCCGATCCAGCGTGCTGTGGACCCCGAGCAGAGGATCGCCGACTGGCGGTTCGACGGGCGGATGGCGACGTTCCAGAACCCGTCGTCGGCGCGGCCCGGCCGGCTGTCGATCCTGGACGGACAGCCTCCGGCCGGCATGGCGGCCCAGTCGATGCAGGAGCCTCGCCCGGCCGTTTCCGGCCTGAACCGCCCGGTGTACACGGCATCACCGGCCATGCCACGGGTCGAAACCGCCCCCGTGCAGCGAGAGGTGGAAGAGCCCGCGCCCGGGGCGGTCCCGGTGCAGCGCGCGTCGGGGACGCAGGTTCGGCCGGTCACCCGGGCAAAGCCCCAGCGGCGTTCGCTGACCAGGACCACCGGTCAGCCGGCGGGCGTACAGCGCCGGGTACTGCCCGCCGCCGCCACCACCCGGCGGAAACCGGCCCCCGCACGGGATACGACCGGCGGCCCGGGTGCGGCGGCACCCGGGCCGTCGCCCACTCCGGGTTCATCAGCCACTCCCGCGCGCACCGGACGGGAAACCGGTGGCGCGGGCACGGGCGGCGTGGCTCCCGCCGTCCAGCGGGCGGCGGACCGGCAGCCCGGCCCGGGCCCCGGCCCCGGCCGTCCTTCCCCGGCGGGCGGGGGCGCCGGAGCATCCACGGGCTCCGCCGCCCCCGCCGCACCGACCACCGGGACGGGTGCCGCCGCTCCCCTCGCACCGGTGTCGTATCCCGCTGCCCCGATGGTGCGGGCCACCGCGCCGACGCTCCAGCCCGGCCCCGCCTCCGAACCGGGCACCGCGTTCCCCGCCTCCGGTGGCCCGGCCGCTCCCGTCCAGCGAACGGCAACGGCGGGCACGGCGCATCGTTCCCCCGGCCGCACCGGCACCGGCACCGGCACCGGCACCGGCCAGAGCGCTGCGGGGCCTTCGGGCTCCTCCGCGTCCTCCGCGTCCTCCGCACCGACGGCCGGATCCGTGCAGCGGCAGTCCGCGTCACCCGGCCAGAACCGGCCCGGCCCGGCCACCCGGCCGGCCCGGAAGCCTGGCCTGGGCGCACCGAGCTCCCCCAGTGCGACGGGCAGTACGCCGTCCGCCGGAGGGGCCACCGGCGCACCCGGCCGGGCCGCGACCGGCACCACCGCGTCACCCGTCGCCCCCGTTCAACGCGCGACGCCCTCCGGCACCCCGGCAACCGCGCCCGTACGCCCGGCCACCCCGGCCGCCCCCGTACCCCGCACGGCCGACAACCCGTCGCCCACCGCGCCCGTCCGACCAGCCACCCCGCAGGCCACCACCACCCCTGTCCAGCGCGCGGCGGACCGCACCCCGCCCACCGCACCCGGCCGGCCGGCCGGCGACACCCCGCCGCAGGCACCGGTGCGCCCGGGCCCGACGCGGGACACCGGCCAGGGCGGTACGCCGACGCCCACCGCACGCGCCGCGCAGCGCGGGACGCCGCCCGGGGCACCGCCACCGGCGCCCGTACGGCCCACCACCCCGTCCGCGCCCACGACCGGTGACACCACGCTTCCGGTCGTGGGCGTCCAGCGCACGACGCATGCCTCACCCCAGGTCAGCCGGACGTCCGCGGAGCACACCCCGGGGCCGGCACCCCAGCGGTCGGCCACCCCGGCGGGGCCGACCCAGACAGCCGGCGGCGGACCCGCGGGCACCGCCCGCCCCGCCCCGGCAGCTGCCCCGGCGGACGGCACCCCCTCCGCCGCGCCGCCGAACGCCGCGCGAACCGTCGCCCCCGTGCAGCGCGCGGCGGACCGCACCTCGCCCACCACGCCCGTCCGGCCGGCGATCCCACGGACCAACGTCACACCCGCGCCCGCCGCCGGCCCCGCGCAGCGCACAGCGCACACCACACCGCCGCCCGCCGCGCGGATCCAGCGCGCCACGCCGCCGGGAACACCACCACGGACGCCCGCACAGCCGGCGACCCCGGGAACCCCCCTCGGGCGCCCCGCCGACAACCCGCCGTCCGGCGCAGGCCCGTCGGCGCCGAGCGACGGCACCGCGGTCCAGCGCACCGCACCGCCGGGAACACCGCCGCAGCTGCCCGGGCACCCGGCCACCCCCACGACCGGCCACGCCGCACCGCCCCTCGCCCCCGTCCAGCGTGCGGTGGCCGCCACACCACTGCCCACGCCCGCCCCCGTACGGCCGGTGCTCCCGCGGACCGGTGGCACACCCGCGCCGCCCGCCGCGCCGCTCCAGCGCGCGACTACACCGGCCGTACCCCCGGCGGCCCCGGCCACCCCCGCGCGGCGCACGGCCGACCGCCCATCACCCACCCCGCCCGTAGGACCGACACCGGCCGGGCACGCCACGCCGCCCGGCACTGCGCCGACCTCGGCCGTACGCCCGGCGACCCCGGCCACCCCCGTGCGGCGCGCGGCCGACCGCCCGGCACCGACCCCGCCCGTACGTCCGACACCCCGGCAGAACGCGGCCCCCGCCGTCGGCCCCGTCCAGCGCGCCACGCCCTCCGGCACAGCGCCGACCGCGACCGTGGGCCCGGCGACCCCGACCGGCCACGCCCCACCGCCCGCGCGGCCCGTCCAGCGGGCCACGCCCTCCGGCACCCCGCCGACCTCGGCCGTACGGCCGACGACCCCGGCCGCCCCCACGACCGGCCACGCCCCACCGCCCGTCGCTCCGCACCAGCGGGCCACGGACTCCGCACCACCGACCGCAGCCGCACGGCCGGCGAACACGGTCACCCCGCTCCAGCGCCCCGTGGCGGCTCCCGTCGGGCAACCCGGCACCACGGGCGGCAGCGCCTACGGCGGCCCCGTGCAGCGGGCGGTGGCCGGCGCGGCGGCCTCCGGCGGCGGGTCCGCGCCGCACCGGGGTGCCCCCGCCGTGCAACGAGCCGCCCATCCCGCCCCGCCGCAGGACCGTTCGGGGCTCGGCGCACCCACCCGGCAGCAGCCGCAGCAGGCCGTTCCGGTCACCCCGTCCGCGCCCACCGGGCCTGCCGAGCCCGTCGTGCGCTCCGCGGGTCTGGGGGGTCCGCTCGCCGTCCCGGGCACGGAGCCCATGTCCGTACAACGCGCCGTCCCCCGAGGCACGCAGAGCCACCCGGCCGCCGCGACCCCCGACCGCCCCGGCTCCGTACAGCGTCTCGCGATGCCGATGGCCGCTCTGCGGCCGGCGCACGGCACGCCGGTCACCGGACATGCTCCGGCCAGCACCCCGCCACCCGTGGCCATGCCGCTCGGGCGCGCCGCGCCCGCACCACAGCCGGCCCCGCAGACGGCCGTCACCAGGGCGCCCAGCGTCCAGCGCGCACCCGCCACGCCCGCCGCGCCCGGGCCCACCCCGCCGCCCCCTCCCGCGCACCGCGCCGCCGCCTCCGTACAGCGGTCCGCCACCCCGGCCCCGGTCCAGCGGTCCGGCGCGCCCGGGTCGCGGGAGAGCACGGATCCGCTGCACCTCAGCGAGTTCCAGCTGGACCAGCTCAGCCACCAGCTGATCGGCCGGATCGCGCTGCTGCTGCGTACCGAACTCCGCCTGGACCGCGAACGGATCGGCAGACTGCGCGACAGCCGCCACTGATCCCCCGCCGCCGACCCGTAGCACCGCAGACCGCAGAAAGGCCCGCCCCCGATGTTCCGACTGGACCCGGCGAGTACCCCGTTCTTCCGCCTCACCATCGACAAAACGAGCCTGGGGCTGTTCAACAAAGTTGAGGGGCTGTCCGCCCAGATGGACGTCGAGGAGCGCCAGGAGGGCGGCAACAACGGCTTCGTCTGGAAGCTGCCCACCCGCGTCAGCTGGCCCAACATCCGGCTGACCCGGCCGGTCACCGAGGACACCGTGAAGATCGCCAAGTGGTTCACCTCGCTCCAGACCGGGATCGAGCGGCCCACCGGGGCGATCACCGCCCTGCGGGCGGACAAGTCCGAGATCGCCACCTGGGGGCTGCTCGAAGTGCTTCCGATCAGCTGGAGCGGCCCCGACTTCGATCCGGAGGGCACCTCCGTGGCCGTGGAGGTCCTGGAGATCGCCCACCACGGGTTCACGGACTGACCGCCCGCACCGACGGCATCCACCACCGACCACCGAAGGGACGTCATCCGCCATGGCCATGGGACAGGGCGGCGCGGGAGCGAGTCTCGTCCGCGCCTCGCTCGCCATCCACCAGCCTCCGAAGGGCCGCAGCAGAAGGCCGGGCGGGCTCATCAAGGAGTTCACCTTCGGCTTCAACCCGGCCCAGCTGTCCCTCAGCCGCAGCGCCAACTGGTCGGTGACCCCCACGGTGGCGCAGCGGGAGGGTTCGAAGCCGGAGTTCATGGGGGCCGAGCCGCGTGAGATGACGCTGGAGATCTTTCTGGACTCCTCCCACGAGCCCAGCAGCAACGCCGTGATGAAGAACGTGGACGCGCTGCTCGCCTGCTGCGGGGTGACGGCCGACAGCAGCGCCGCCAAGCAGCCGCTGCCGCCGTGGGTGGTCTTCCAGTGGGGCTCGTTCTCCACCGCCCGCTTCACGGCGTACGTCAGCACGGTGGAAGCCAGTTACACGCTGTTCTCCACCACCGGCACCCCGATCCGGGCCACGTGCCAGATGCGGCTGCACGAGATCCCCGGTGTGACGCCGGGGCAGAACCCGACCTCGGGCGCGCTCACCGCGCGGCGCGTGCACCGGGTGATCGCCGGTGATTCCCTCGCCTCCCTCGCGTTCCGGGAGTACGGCAGCGCCAACGCCTGGCGCGCCATCGCCGAGGTGAACGGCATCGATGATCCGTCCCGGCTGACGCCGGGTTCGGAGCTGATGCTGCCGGCCGCCGAGGAGGTGCGTTCCTGATGGCGGAGTCAGCGCTCTCCAGCGTCCTCAGCATCTCCGTGGCCGGGGCCCAGCTGAGCACCGATCTGGCGTCCGATCTGATCGAGGGGTGGGTGGACCAGGGGGTCGGGGTGCCGGCGGCGTTCCGGCTGGTGTTCCGGGATCCGCAGCGTACGATGCTCGGCCTGCTGAACGCGGAGTTCGGCGCCCCGGTGGTGATCACCCCGATCGCCGATGGGGAAGGCTCCTCCGATCCGCTGTTCACCGGCGAGATCACCGGGATGGAGGCGGACTTCGACGGCAAGGGATTCACCGCCATCATCCGGGGGTACGACAGCGGCTTCCGGCTGATGCGCAGTCGCCGGGTGGCCGCGTACCGGGGGGAGACCGCCGACAAGATCGCGCGTCGGCTCGCCGGCCAGAACAATGTGCCCATCGGCCGGATCGACGCCACCCGGGGCGAGTACCGGTTCATCAGCCAGTCGGGGGTCACCGACTGGGACTTCGTGGCCCGGCTCGCCAATGAGAACGAGCGGGTCGTATCGATCGACGCGAAGGGCAAGTTCAACTTCGTGGACCCGAAGCCGGCCTCGGGGGCGCCGGCGCCGGCGGGGATCAACGACACCAATCCGCTGGTTCTCCAGCACGGCCAGGACATCCTGCGGCTGCGGGCCGCGGTCACCGCCGGCGACCAGGTGCGGAAGGCCGAGGCACGCGGCTGGGACGTCACCGCCAAGAAGGGTCTGGTCGCCCCGGTCTTCGCGTCGGACACCGACCGGTTCGGCATCGGCCTGACCCCGGCCGACGCGTCCGGCGCGTTCGAGCCGGTCACGCTGGTGGACGCCGGCACCCCGTACGACAAGCAGCCGGAGGTGGAACGGGCCGCCGCCGCGCTGGCGGACGATGTGACCTCCTCCTTCGCCGAGTTGGAGGTGCTGGCGCACGGCAATCCGCGGCTGCGGCCTGGCCTGCCGGTGGCGCTGGCCGACGTGGGGGTGCCGTTCGCGGGCCGCTACACCGTCACCTCCGTGCAGCACACCTTCGGCAACGGCCCGTACCGTACGCTGGCGACCGTCAGCGGGCGGCAGTGGCGTTCGCTGTACGGGGTGGCGTCCGGTGGTGGCGGGGACACCGGGGTGGAGCTGCCCTCGGTGGCGATCGCTATCGTCACCGAGGTGACGGACCCGCTCAAGCAGGGGCGGGTGAAGCTCATGTTCCCGTGGCTGGACGACACCTACATCAGCGACTGGACCCGGGTGACGCAGTGGGGCGGCAAGGGCGGCGGCGGGATCTTCCCGCTGGACGTCAACGACGAGGTGCTGGTGGCGTTCGACCGGGGCGCCCTGGACCACCCGTACGTCATCGGCGGGCTGTACAACGGGGTGGACGAGCCGACTCCGGTGAAGGATGTGCCGCTGCACTCCGGCCTGAAGAACCTGGCGGCCCGGCACACCCTCTCCGACCGGCAGGGCAACCGGATCGACCTGCTCAGCCAGCAGCCGGGGAAGAACGGCGTCCGGATCGCCTCCGGGGACAACAAGCTCAAGATCAACCTGGACCGGACCGAGACCGAGATCACGGTGGACAGCGAGGGCGCGATCACCATCAAGGGCGGCGGGTCCGTGTCGGTGGAGGCCGACAGGAATCTCACGCTGAAGGCGAAGAACAAGCTCTCCCTCAGCGGGGGAACGCTCGACATCAAGAGCCTGGGGGCGCTCAACATCGATGGTCTGGGCCTGGTCAACGTCAAGGTGATGGGCCTGATGACGATCGATACGGTCGGCCCGTTCACGGTGAAGAGCGTCGGCCCCATCTCCCTCACCAGCCCGGTCCCGGGAAACTTCAACAGGATGCCCATGCCGTGACGGCCGGCCCGCGCTCCCCCGGCGGCCGTCCCACCGGCACCACCCCCACGACCCCCACTCCCACCCCCCACCAGCGCCCGCAGAAAGGCAGGTACGCGGCCGATGGCCGAACAGTTCGTCGGATCGGGATGGTCCTTCCCGCTGCGGATCTCCCCCACCGGGGGCATCGCCCTCGTCAGCGGGGACCAGGAGGTCGAGGAGGCGATCCGGCTGGTGCTGGCCACCGCGCCCGGCGAGCGGCCGATGCGCCCCGAATTCGGCTGCGCCATCCATGACTTGGTGTTCGCCCCGGTCAACGAGCAGACGGCCGGGCGGATTCAGCACGAGGTGCACACCAGCCTGGACCGGTGGGAGCCGCGGATCGAGGTCCACGACGTCGAGGTGACGGTCGGTGAGGACCGCAGCGTGCTCTTCATCGACGTCCGGTACGCGGTGCGCGGCACCAACAACCCGCGCAGCCTGGTCTTCCCCTTCTATGTCATTCCGTCCCACGACGAGCCGGACGCCTCGGGCCCGGCCTCCGAAAGCGATCGCTGATGGCCCTGCCCTCCCCCAATCTCGACGACCGCCGCTTCCAGCAGTTCGTCGACGACGCCAAGCGCTACATCCAGCAGCGCGCCCCCGAATGGACCGACCACAACGTCTCCGACCCGGGGGTCACCCTCGTGGAGACGGTCGCCCACCTCGCCGACCAGATCGTGTACCGGCTCAACCGAGTGCCGGAGAAGAACCAGCTGGCGTTCCTCGATCTCATCGGCATCACCCTCTTCCCGCCCACCGCCGCCCGCGCCGATGTCACCTTCTGGCTGTCCGCGCCGCAGGAGGAGCCGGTGACGGTGCCGCTGGGCGCCGAGGTGGCCACCAGCAGAACCGAGCACACGGACGCGGTGGTCTTCGCCACCGAGCGCGCCCTCGCCATCGTCCCGTGCGAGCTGCGGCATCTGGCCGTGCAGCAGCGGGGCGAGCCGGTCGCCGACCGGACCACCGACCTGGCCGAGGGCAAGGGCCCGATGTGCTTCGCCGAGTCGCCGAACCCCGGCGACTGCATGCTCATCGGGCTGTCGGCGGCCGTACCGCACTGCGCGGTGGCGCTGGAGCTGGACAGCCGGGTGGACGGTGTCGGCGTCGACCCGCGGCAGCCGCCGCTGGTGTGGGAGGCGTGGACCGCCGACGGCTGGGTGGAGTGCGAGGTCGGCGAGGACGGCACCGGCGGGCTCAACCGGCCGGGGCATGTGATCCTGCATGTGCCGGGCGGGCACACCGCCTCGCGCAGCGGCGGGCAGCTGGCGGGCTGGCTGCGCTGCCGGGTGACCGAGCCGCTGGCGGACCAGCCGTTCTACACCACCTCGCCCACCGTGCGTTCGGTGGAGGCGTTCACGATCGGCGGCACCACCTCGGTGGTGCACGCGGACACGGTGCTCGACGAGGCGCTGGGCGAGTCCACCGGACTGCCCGGCCAGCGGCTGAACCTGGCCCGCCCCCCGGTGATCGGCGATGTGCCGCCGGTGCTGCTCCAGACCGCCGAGGGCGAGGGGTGGGCGGACTGGGAGGTGGTGCCGACCTTCGCCTCCTCCCGGCCGCACGACCGGCATGTGACGCTGGACGCGACCACCGGGGTGATCGCGTTCGGCCCGGCGGTACGCGAACCGGACGGCACGCTGCGGCAGTACGGCATGGCCGCCCCCAAGGGCGCGGTGATCCGGGCGCGCCGCTACCGTACCGGCGGCGGGCGGGCCGGCAATGTGGCGCGCGGGGCGGTGCGGGTGCTGCGTACCTCCGTCCCGTACATATCGGAGGTCGTCAACCGGGAGGCCGCGCGCGGTGGCGTGGACGGCGAGACGGTGGACGAGGCGAAGCTGCGGGCGCCGATCACGCTGCGCGCCCAGGAGCGGGCGGTGACGCTGCGCGACTACGAGGAGCTGGCGCGGCGCGCGGCGCCCGACACGGCGCGGATCACCTGCCTGGAGGGCGACGAGAACGAGCACGGGGCGTACGCGATACGGGTGCTGGTGGTGCCGCAGGCGGTGCCCGACCCGGACGGGCGGCTGCGCTTCGAACAACTCGTGCCCGGTGACGCCCTGTTGAGTCGCATCACCCGCTACCTCGACGAACGGCGACCGATCGGGACGCGGTTGGCGGTCGGGCCGCCCTACTACCAGGGCATCACGGTGGTGTCGACGGTGCACGCGTTCCGTGGCACCGACATCGAACGGGTGCGCCGCGAGACGCACGACGCGCTGTACCGGCATCTCGACCCGATCATCGGCGGTGCCGACGGGGAGGGCTGGCCGTTCGGGCGGCCGGTGCAGGCGGGCGAGCTGTTCGCGGTGCTCCAGCGCGTACCGGGTGTGGAACTGGTGGACCAGGTGATCCTGCACCCGGCCGATCCGCTGTCCGCCAAGCGCGGCGAGGCCACCGACCGCGTCAACCTGGGGCCGGGGGCGCTGCCGTTCTCCTTCGACCACCGGGTGAGGGTGATCGGGGACGGCGCGTGAGGGGGTCCGTCGACGGGCTCGACTCGTCCACGCCGATCGGTACGATGCTGCCCGCCGTGTTCGCCGACGACGATCTGGCACAGCGGTTCGTCGCCGGTCTCGACGAGGTGCTGGCGCCGATCCTGAACGTACTCGACTGCCTGGAGGCGTACTTCACCCCCGGTCTTGCGCCGCTCGACTTCACCCAGTGGCTGGGCACCTGGGTGGGGGCCGAGACGGACGGCACGGAGCCGGCCGAGCGGCTGCGGGCGGCGGTCGGGGCCGCCGCGTATCTGCACCGGATCCGCGGCACCCGGCGCGGTCTTTCGGAGGCGGTGCGGCTGACCTTCGGCACGGAGCCCGAGATCACCGAGAGCGGCGGCGCCGCCTGGAGCGCCGGGCCGTTCGGGCCGGTGCCGGGCGAGACCCGGCCGCGGCTGCACGTTCATCTGCGGCTGCCCAGCCCGACCCCGGCGGACGAGCACCGCCTGGACACGCTGGTGGCCGCCGCGCGCCCCGCCCATATGCCGTACACGGTCCAGGTGTCGGCCGCTGAAAGGACCTTGGAGAAATGACCACCCAGAACTGCGCCGACTGCGGCACCCGGGCGGAGCCCGGACAGTCGTTCTGCGAATCGTGCGGGGCCGTGCTGAGCTGGCGGGAGCCGGCGACGGCGGCGCTGCTCGGCGCGGAGGCGCCGACGACCCGCGTGCAGCGCGCGGGCGGCGGGTCCGAGGCGGAGGCACGTACGACGCCGACCCCGACGTCGGAGCCGGCTCCGAACCCGGCTCCGGTCGCCACCCCCGCTCCCGCGCCCGTCCCCGTCCCCGACGTCGAAGCCGAGGCGGCAGCGGCGGCAGCCGCCGCCGAAGCGGAGGCGAAGGCGCAGGCGGAGGCCGAGGCGGCGAACCGCCGCGCGCGCGAACTGCTGGTGCCGGTCGCCGAGACCGCCCCCGCCGAGGCGCCGTCCGCCATCATGCCCACCCTGCCCGGCCGCCCCGGCAGCACCCGGCCCCAGGTCAAGGGGCCCGGCCGGGAGGCCGACGCCGAGGGCGGCGTCCCCTGCCGCTGGTGCGGCATCCAGAACCGCCCGGACCGGCACTACTGCGCCCGCTGCGCCATGCCCATGGCCACCGACCAGGACGAGCGGCCCGAACGCCTCCCGTGGTGGCGGCGGCTGTTCGACCCCACCAACGGCGAGGCGCCCTGGGCGGGCGAACGCCCCCGGCTGAACCGCAGCTTCGGCCACCTTCTCAAATGGGCGGCCATCGGGCTGGTGGCGGCGCTGCTCCTGCTCCTCGCGTTCCGGATACCCGCCGGCATCGACCGTACCCGCGACCACTTCGCCACCCGCGCCCCCGTCATCCCGGAGAGGGCCCAGGCGTCCCGCTCCTACGCGGACCACGGGCCGGAACTGCTCTTCGACAAGCTGAACAACACCTGGTGGGGGCCCGGGTTCTCGATGTCCGGCCAGGGTGAGTGGGTCTCGGCCCACTTCGGCGAGGCCGTCGATCTCCTCGACGTGATCATCACTCCGGGGGTCTCCGTCCGGCCCGACCAGCTCTCCGAGTCGGCGCTGCCGCGCCGGCTGACCGTCGAGATCACCGCCTCGGACGGCTCGATCAGCACCCGGGAACTCACCCTCGACCAGGGCTCCGGCCCCCAGCTGAGGGAATTCCGCGCCAAGAAGGTCATCGAGGTCCGCTTCATCATCGAGACGGCCTACGCGGCGGCGGAGGACAAGCAGATCGCCATCGCCGAGATCGAGTTCTTCGGTCCGTCGAGCAACAGCCTCTTCTGACGTCATGAGGAGAACGTTCCGCGCCCCCGGCCCGGCGGCGGCACCGCCCACCGGGTCCTGAACACACCGCTGCCCGCGCGGCAGCAGCGGTAACACCGCGACACCGCCGCGCGGGCACCCCCCACCCGCGCGGCGAGGCGGTTGCCTGCGGGGGCAGTTGCGCAGGGGCACGCGCACGTCACCATCCGGGCCGCCCCGGGCCGCCGCAAGGTCCCGGCCGGGCACAGCTGTTGCCCCTTCGGGCGATCACCACGGCGCCGTCGCCTCCTGACCCGCCCGGCGCCCTTGAC
>NZ_JCAJZV010000028.1:0-14092 GCF_059510435.1 Streptomyces sp. NTD107
CTGGCCGATGGCGCCGGGGGGTTCGGCGCGTACGCGGGTGAGGGGGTGGAGGCCGCCGAGGGCGATGGGCGCCAGGATGGTGCCGCCGGGGGCGAGCTGGGTCAGCCAGCCGGTGGGGATGCCGGCGATACCGCAAGTGACGATGATCAAGTTGTAGGGGCCGTCGGCGGGGTGACCGTCGTAGCCGTCGCCGCTGTGCACGGTGACGTGGTGGGCGGCGGCGCGGTGGAGGGCTTCGCGGGCTTCGTCGGCGACCAGGGCGGAGGCTTCGACGGTGTGGACGGGTGCGCCGGTGATGTGGGAGATGAGGGCGGCATTCCATCCGGTGCCGGCGCCGATTTCGAGCACGCGCATGCCCGGCTTCAGCTGGGCGGCTTCCAGCATCTTGGCAACGATGGAGGGCTGCGAGGTACTGGAGTATCCGCCGGCGTCGTCGCCGGGGGTGTGCGTCATGACCCCGCGGTCGACGTAGATCAGGGAGAGCAGGTCATCGGTGGGCTGGGTGGGGTCAACGGTGGTGTGCTGGCCGTGGGCGTAGTGGCCGGTGACGAACAGGTGCCGGGGCACGCTGGCGATAGCGTCGGCAACGGTGTCCGTGCTCAGGGCGCCCTTCGTCCGAAGGTCCTTGGCCAGGGCGCGGGCGAGGGGCGCCCAGTCGGTGGTGGTGGCGGTCATGAAGTCGCGATCTCCTGGGGTGTGTATCGGACGACGGCGGTGTAGAGAAGGTGAGGGTCGGTGGGTTCGCCGGCCGGTTGTTGCTCGGCTTCCAGCCAGGCGTGGACGGCTGCGGTTCCGGGCCGGACACCGAGGACGAGGGTGGGGGTGTGGCCCGCGGCCCGGCAGTACAGCAGGGCGGCCACGGAACGGCGAAGGCACGCGGTGGTACCGCCGAGCCGGATGCTGGCCGTGACGACGGCGGCCACCGCGTGTTCGGCCTCGGAAAGCGTGGAGGGGCGGCCGCCGGTGCTCTGGGCACGGCGGACGGCCTTCTCCGTCGCCTCAGTCGTACGGCTCGCGCGGGTGGCCACGATGGCGGCGGCGCGCGCTCGCAGGTACTGACGGGGCCCCAGGTGGATGCGAGGGGGCAGACTCATGGGGAAGCTCACAGGATGAGCCGGCCTTCCTGGAGTTGGCGCACGAGAGCGTTGAAGTCGTCGCGCAGCCGCTCGGTGGGGATGCCAGGCCAGCGGCTGGAGAGCGCGGTGTGAACGTCGGCGGGAGTCCCGCCGTCCTCCAAGACGGCCACGGCGATGGTGGCCGCCGGGTTGAGGGTCCACACGGTACCGTCGCCGGCGATCAGCGTTCCGTCCCCGGTGGTGGGGTCGGTGAGTAAGCGGACACGGGGGGCGAGTGTCACGGGACCTCCAGAGATCGGCCTTGCAGGGATTGGTTGGTGGCGGCGCGGGCGAAGATCTCGGCGCTGAGCGTCAGGTGCAGGAGCAGATCCTGCGCCGGGTCGGCGCTCCCCCATCGGCGGGCCGCCTCGGCGAGCACGTGGGGGTCGATCACTCCGAGGTCGGCCAACGCGCTGTTCCGCGTGAGGATCCGGGTGAGCGTGGCCCGGTGCTGTCGGGTGGCCGCGAGGGTGTCCGCGCTGTATCCGCCCTTGGTGCGCCGTGCCAGGACCTCGGCGGGGACCTGGCCGCGCATGGCGGCGGTCAGCAGCGGTTTCAGCTGGTACGGACTCGTGCGTCCCTCGGCACGACAGGACAAGGCGGCCTCGATCACCTCGCGGTCGGTGTACGGGTAGGCCATCGCGATGCCGCAGCTGGCCGCGGCATCGGCCTGGAGCCGGTTCCACCGGGCCAGGGAACGGATCGCGGCCACCGCCGTGTGCTGATGCGGTCGGCGGTGGAGTGGTTGGGCGGTACGGGCAGCGTCCGCCAGGGCCTCGGTGATGGCTTGGCGGACCGGTGGGGCGAGCCACTGGGGCAGCCGCGGGGTTGCCTCCCAGCCGGCCGGTTGAGTGGGGTCCGCCCCGGCACAGGCGGCCAGCCACTGGCGGTAGGGCCCAGGGTGCGCGGCCATTTCGGCGACGGCCGAGCGGGAGGTGCCCCACAGTGCCGCCCACCCGGCCAGGTGCCGGCGGGCGGTACGTCGGTCCCGCTGCCGGGCGTGGTGAAGGTAGGTCAATGGTGTCAGGGCGTGTTCGTCGCCGCCCTTGCCGGAGATCAGCAGCCGCGCCCCGGTGCCGACTGCCGCCCGCCACCAGGTGGTGGACCGTGCAGGGCTGCACGCGGTTGGCCCGGGGGCGTCCAGGACCATGGGAGCGCCCGCGATGCCGTCCAGCTGGCTGGGGATCTCCCCCGGGCGCATGATGTGATGACGCGCCTCCGGCTGCGCGGCGGCAGCCAGGCAGGCCCATCGCAGATCATCATTGCCCGGATCAGCGGGCGCCCGGCTGAAGTTCACCAGCCTGCTGCCGGCGTGCCGGTAGGCCAGGGCCGACAGAGCGGTGCTGTCCGCGCCGCCCGACAGCTCACAGCCCACCTGGCGGTGCGGGAAGCTGTCGATCCTCAACCGCACTGACCGGTCCAGCGCCTGCCGCAACGCCCCGGCGGCCTCTGGGAGTTCGCGTTCATCATCCGGAGCTGACCACCACCGGTGTTCGTCGACTCGTCCGCTGTGGACGTCGATACGGGCTGCCACCCCGGGGGCGGTCGCTCGCACGCCCAGATACGGCGTGGTGCCATCGTCGACCAACGCCAGGGGCGGCACGGGGCCCAACAGGTGGCGGCCCAGGTGCCGCGCGTCCAGACGGAGACCGCCGGCGGCTTCGGCAAGGACGCGGGCGTGGTCGCCGGCCACCGTGACGCCTGCGATGTCGGCGGTGAACACCGGCCGCATCCCCGCCATGTCACCGCACACCCACATACCGCCCTGGCGGTCGGCGAGCACGATGTGGAAGGAGCCGGACACAGCGGCAGCAAGCGGTCCGGGGCCCGTACCGGGCCGCAGCCGGTGTACAGCCGCCGCCAGTTGGCCAGGTCCCAGGAGGTGCTGACCGATCAATGCCGCGGACGCTTCACCGCAATGGGCAGTCACCAGCGGGCGATCGGATCGCCCCATGATCCACGGCCGGTCTCCGAGGCGGGCCAGCACCGTGGCCCCGGGGAACGCGGCACTCAGCACAGCGGCGGCCCGCCGTGCCGCCGGGGCCTCCCCCGGCAACACGACGAACCACTCATGCCCCTCAGGCAACGGCTGTGCCCTTCTTCGGCTTCGGGGCCGGCGCCGGCGCCGGATTCGAGTTCCACTTCACCGTGCTGAAGTCCCCGTCATCCGACTCACCCTCGGAATACGACCCGGCCGCCAACTCCACCAGCGACCCCGCCCGTACAGCGGTCGGCGGCTCGTACTCGCCGCCCATCACCGTCGTTTCCTTACTCATCATCTGTCCTCAGCTCCTCGTTGAAATCCGGACGAACCACCGGCCCGGCGGACCAGCCCGGTGTCTGTGAACAGATAAGCGCGCAGCGGGGAGCAGCGGTACGGTTACGGAATGCCAAGAGCATGAAAGCCATGAACGCTCACCGGGATTGAAGCAATGGCGGCAATTCAACCCACATCCCATTCGGCTCTGCGGCAGCTCCTCGCCAGCCGGCGGCTGAAGGTCCGCCGCCTGGACACCGCGTGCGCGACCCGAAGTACCGCACTGGACTACTGGACGCAACCATTGTGAGCTGTGGGACTGGAGTTAAGGCAGTTTCGTAGAGTGATGCGACGGGTACGAAGTGAGATGCTGCCCGTGCCGCGCAATTCGCCAGGCCCGGGCGGGCCGTTGGGAGCTAACTAGTGGCTCGCCGCCCTCCTTGGTACTCCCGACGTACGCGCCCCTCACCTGTACAGGTGAGGGGCGCGATTGCTTCCTGATCGACTGGGAGAAAACTGGGAGATGATCTTGGGTGTCGCTCCGCATCAGCCTGCATCCAACTGCATTACGTCGCATCAGGTTCACCGCTCTGACCTGGGATCTAACAGCTGCGACCGCAGCGACCTGCATCGATGCGGCACCCTGGAAAGATCGACACCATCTTCTGGGAGACCAAGAAGGCCTGACCCCGGATCATGCCGCTTGACCTGCGTTTTCCTTGGTCGGCTGGTCCACCTGTCCGCACCCGGTCCGCAGGCCGCCGAGCACGGCGTCCATGACGGCCCGGGTGCGGTCTTCTTCACCCGACCACCGGTGCGCGTAGATCCGCGGAGTGATCACCGCGGAGGCGTTGCCGAGGACCTGCCGCGCCCGCTTGGCCCTCGCCCCGCCCGCGATGAGCGCGGAGGCGAAGAAGTGCCGCAGATCATGAGTCACCAGATGCGGCGGCTCGACGGGCTTGCGGCCCTCACACCCGGCCGCCCCGTTCTCCAGCCGCTGGAGCGCCTGACGAACTCCGTTCCCTTCGGCCTTCCATCGACGGTATCCGGGGGCTCGCCCTCCTCCGTCGTGAACAGCCACTCCTTCGAGCGACGTGCCGCCAGATGCCCCAGCAGGGCGTCCGTGACGACCTCTCCCCCACGGGAACCGTACGCCGGGACGTGCTCGTCTTCGGCGGGTCGATGAGGCCCGACCGGAGACGCCGGTGCTCGACACGGATGCTGCCGTTCTTGAAATCGGCATCCGAGACTGAGTCCCAGCAGCTCACCCATCCGCACCCCCGCGCCGGCGTACGGGGGCATGATTCGCGGCGGCGGACCTGCCGCACACCCACGGCCGGGCCGCGGATGCCTGCACGGCCGCGACAGCTTCACCGGCAGCGTCACGGCGGCCGGCGGCCGGCGCCCCACGCCCACTGCGTTGTTAGGGTGTCGTCAAGAGCATCGTGGACCGGAAGCGAAGGAGGCGTGGCTGTGACCGACGGTTCCCCCTCGCCCGCCGTTCGCCACACGGCCGCCCGAGTCCGCGTCCTGCGACCGATGGAGCATCGCCCGATCGGTACGAACGGCTATGTGAGCACGTGGGGCGCTGTGACGAGCGTCTGCCCGCCGAAGGGCCGCTGAGCCCACCGCCCAGCGGAGGCAACACCACCGGCTGCCACCGGTGCGCTCCCGTGCCCCTTCGTATTTTGTTCTGGAGGCGTCTCTCCATGCCTGCTCGTTCGTGGATCACCACCGCTCTGCGCTCGGACGCGGTCAGTGGATCGCTCCTGATCGGCGCTGCCCTCGCCGCGCTGATCTGGGCCAATTCACCCCTTGCTCATTCCTACGAGGCGATGCGTTCGTTCGTCTTCGGCCCCGCCGCCCTGCACCTGGATCTGCCCGTCGAGGCGTGGGCGGCCGACGGGCTGCTGGCGGTGTTCTTCTTCATCGTCGGCAACGAGTTGAAGCAGGAACTCGTCCACGGCGAACTGCGCGACCCCAAGCGGGCCGCGCTGCCGATCGCCGCGGCCCTCGGCGGTGTGGCCGTGCCGGCGCTGGTGTTCTGGGCCGTCACGGTGACCACGGGCGGAGAGGCGGTCGGCGGCTGGGGCATCCCGATGGCCACCGACATCGCCTTCGCCCTCGCCGTCCTCGCCGTCGTCGGCCGGCACCTGCCCGCCCCGCTGCGGACCTTCCTGCTCACCCTCGCCACCGTCGACGACATGTGCGCCGTCCTGGTCATCGCCGTCGCCTACAGCGGCGGCCTCGACCTGGCCGCCTTGGCCGCCGCGGCGGTGGGCCTGGTGGTGTTCGGCTGTCTGCAAAACGGCTCCGGCCGCGCTGTGACCCGCCTGCGGGGGGCGGTGCCGGGCTGGCTGCTGTTCGGGCCGCTCGCCGTGGTGATCTGGGCGCTCACCCACGCCTCCGGGGTGCACGCCACCATCGCCGGCGTGGCGATGGGCCTGCTCATGCGCACACGGGCCCGCGACGGCGAGAGGGCCTCGCCGTCGCACCGGACGGAGGAGGTCCTGCGTCCGTTCTCCGCCGGGATCGCGCTGCCGGTCTTCGCCCTGATGTCGGCCGGAGTGTCCCTCTCCGGCGCGGGTGGCTTCTGGACGTCGACCATCACCTGGGGGGTGCTCGCCGGACTCCTCGCGGGCAAGTTCGCCGGGATCTTCGGCGTCACCTGGCTGACCGCACGGTTCTCCGGCGCACAACTCAACCCGCGCCTGGCCTGGCCGGACATCGCCGGCATCGGCCTCCTCGGCGGCATCGGGTTCACCGTCTCCCTGCTGATCGCCGAACTCTCCTACAGCGGTACGGCGCACCTCACCGACGCCAAGGGGGCCGTCCTCCTCGCCTCCGCCGCCGCGTCCCTGCTGGCCGCCGCGGTACTGGGACGCCGCAGCCATCACTACCGACATCTCGAAGCGCGGACCGGCGACCGGGACGCGGCAGCGTGGAGCCGCACCTGATCGCCCCGGTGATGATCGCGGCCGTGCTGGTCATCCGTACCGCCGTCGCCGGGCTCCGCGTCCGCGGCCTCCGCCGTCCTCGGCGCTGTCAGGGTGACGGGCGGGCGGCCGGGCCGCACCGGCCCGGGGACTGCTGGCCGGGGACCTGACCGGCCGGCTCATCCACCAGGCCGGCAGCGGCGACCGGCAACCCGGCCGTGCAGCCACCTCGCCCGGACGGCTGCACGGCGGTGGGGCCCGCCGTGTCTGTTGGCGTTTCCCGATTCCGGTTGTGGAGAGGGGGCCACGTCAGCGTGGGGTGGTATGTGCCTCTTGGCGGGTGGAGGAGAGCTGAAGGGCTTTGTCTTGCGTCGCCTGGGATGCCGGCTCGTTGCTGTCGAGCGTGCGGTTGGGCAGGAGCAGGGCAAGGCCGAGGGCGGCGACAGCGACCGCGGCCACGCCGGCGAGGATCGGCAGCAGGGAGTCCGCGTAGGCGTTGACCACCTGGTCACGGACCGCGTCGGGCAGTGCGCGCACGAGCGCGGGTGTCAGGGACTCGGTTCCCGTTCCTCCCAGGCTGCTTCCCATGCCTGCGAGAGAGTCGGTGAGCCGGGAGGCGAACAGGGCACCGACCGCGGCGGTGGCGATGGTGGCGCCGATCTCACGGAAGAAGTTGTTCGAGGACGTGGCGGTGCCGACCTCGCTGCGCGGGAAGGCGTTCTGCACCACCAGCAGCAGGTTCTGGATGACCAGACCGACACCGAGGCCGACCACCGCGAGGTAGACGCAGACCAGTTGGACCGGCGACGAGGGCCTCAGGGTGGAGAGCAGGTAGACGCCGACCGGAATAACGCACGCTCCGGCCACGACGAATCCCTTGTAGCTCCCGAACCTGGAGATCAGCTGGCCGGATACCGTCGTGGTGAGGACGAGTCCGCCCACCATCGGCAGCAGGAGCAGGCCCGAGACGGTCGCCGAGTAGCCGTACACCATCTGGAGGTAGGTGGGCAGGTAGGAGACGACGGCGAACATCCCGCCGCCGACGGCGATCATGCCGATCAGTGTCGCGGTTCCGAATACGCGATTGCGCAGGATGTGGAGTGGAATGAGGGGTTCGGCGGCCCGGCGCTCGACGGCGATGAAGAGGATCGCGCCGATCACGGTGGCCGCGATGAGGGAGAGAATCAGCGGGGATCCCCAGGCGTAGTCGTTGCCGCCCAGGTCGGCCACCAGGACCAGGCTGGTGACCGTGACGGCCATGAGTGCGGTGCCGGGGTAGTCCAGCTTGACGGTCCGTTTCGGCCTGGGCAGGCGGATGCCGAAGTAGCTGATGGCGAATGCCGCGACGCCGAGGGGAACGTTGATCCAGAAGGCCCACCGCCAGGTGACGTGGTCGGTGATCCAGCCGCCCATCAGCGGTCCGGCGACCGAGGCGAGTCCGAAAACCGCTCCCATGGCGCCCATGTACTTGGCGCGCCGGCGTACCGGTACCAGGTCGGCGATGATCGCCTGCGAGGAGATCAGGAGCCCGCCGCCTCCCAGACCTTGCACCGCGCGGAAGGCGATGAGCTGGCCGATGTCCTGGGAGAGCCCGGACAGCAAGGAGCCGGCGGTGAAAATGCCCAGGGCCCACAGCACGAGCGGTCGGCGCCCGATGAGGTCGCCGAGCTTGCCGTAGACCGGCATGCCGATGGTGACGGCGAGGATGTACGCGGTGGTCACCCAGGCCATCTGGCTGAGCCCGCCCAGTTCTCCGACGATGGTCGGCAGGGCGGTGGAGACCATGGTCTGGTCGAGCGCCGACAACAGCATCGAGACGACGAGGGCTGCGTAGATCCACCCGAAGTACGGCGGAAGCTTCGCCTTCTCGGGTTCGGCGGTGCGTGGGGTGTCGGACATGTCAGCCGGCCTCCAGTGCGGGCAGGACGACCACGTCCACGAATCGCAGCAGGAATGCCTCGTCCACGTCGCGGTCGGTCATGGCGCGGCGGGCAATGACCGTGCCGAGGATCAGGTCGGGGATGAACTCGCGGGCGGCGGCGTCGGCGGCGATCTCACCGCGGGCGGCGGCCCGGTCAAGGATGCGGTCGATGGCGCCGGCCATCGGCGCTGCGAGGACCTCGTTCATCACTTCGCGCAGTTCGGGATCGGCCTTGGAGGCGTGTCCCAGGGCCGATACGATCGATGCGTATCCCTCCGAGATCATGCCCATGCGGCGCGCGCCTTCGACGAAGTCACCCCGCAGGCTCCCGGTGTCGATATCCGCGAGCGGCGGCGGCGCGGAATGCCGCAGCGCCCGGGCGACCAGGTCCGGTTTGCCGTTCCATCGCCGGTAGAGCGTCGCCGTGCTCGCGCTCGCCGCGGCGGCGATCTGCTGCATGGTCAGCCGCTCATAGCCGTGCTCGCTGACCATGCGCAACACCGTTGCGTAAATGTCGCCCTCCCGTTCCGGCGAGAGCCGCGAGCGTCCCTCCACGATTCCTCCTCAATCGAAACGAAAATCATTCGTTTCGATACTACCCGGTGAACTTCCCGCGAGCGAACGCGGCGGCCCCAGGGTGTGCCGGCGCCTTGAAGTCCGCGAACGCCGCCGAGCGGCCGGCTCCGCGGAGCCGGCCGCTCTCACGGGCCGGGGACCCGGCGCCTCCCGGCCCGCCCGGCACTGCCCGCGTCAGGGCGGTGCGCCGCGGGCCACCGGGCCCGACAGGCCGCGCCGGAGACCTCTCCAGCATCCGCATCGGGCGTCGCCCGGTCGGAGTCAGAGTGAGGCGAACGTGATGACCCCCGCGCGGGGCACCTCGGTCGTCGCGGAATGCCGCATCTTTCCCGTTTCGCGATCGAGGGCGAAAGTCGTGACATTGTTCGAGTGGACGTTGCAGGCGAAGAGAAACCTGCCGGACGGGTCGATGTCGAACTCGCGCTGCATCTCCCCTCCGGTCTCGACTTCGTCCACCAGGGTCAGCCGGCCCGTGCTCCGGTTGAACGCGTAGGCCGAGATGGTGTCGCTGCCGCCCTCGGCGCTGAAGATCCGGCGGGTGGAGGCGTAGACGAACCGGCCGTTCGGATGCACGCGGATGTTCGCCGGTGACGGGCCGTCGTACTCGAAGACACTGCCTTCGTACTTGCCGGGCGACAGATTGCCGGCCGAGACACCGATCGTCTGCACGTGCCGGACATCGCCGTTGCCTTCATCCAGACGGAAGGCGGAGATGGACGGGGACCACTCGTTGGTGGCGAAGAAGTACGGAGCCTGCGGGTGGGCGGCCACGTGCCGGGGCCCCGATCCCGGCTCCACCACGTATGCCTTTCCGGTCAGCCGGCGCGCGTGAGGGCTGTAGGGGTAGACGTAGATGTGGTCGTAGCCGTTGTCCGTCGCGATGAGCCAGCGTTCCGTTCTGTCGAGCGTGATGCCGTGGCAGGCCGGGCCGTTTTGCACCATGGAGTCCGGCCCCAGGTTCTCGGGCCGCAGTTCCTCGCTCCCGGGCGCCATCGGTTCGGTGAAGGTGGCCACGTCCAGGGGGTCATCGATCGACCCGTCCCTGTTCAGCGGGAACAGCGTGACGGTGGCGTCGTCCGTGGGCCGCTCGATGACCGGCACACCGTTCTTCTTCACGATCCGGGTGACCCGGCCGATCGCCCCGCGGTTGCTCGCGACCAGCCTGCCGCCCGCGCTGCCCGTCACCACGCCCGACGGCATGGCGCCCATGGAGTGCACGGAATTGAGGTGCCGCAGCGATCCGTCCGAGGAACTGACGGCGAAGGCATACACCCCGCCGCCTTCACCGGGAATACCGCCGAACGCCGTGGTGCGGTTGGTGGCGTAGACGAAGCGTCCGTCGGCCGAGGTGCAGATGCCGTCGCAGTTCAGATCGGCGGCCTCCGCCCCGGTCTCACCCACCGGCTTCAGTGATCCGTCGCTCATGTCGACGCGGAATGCCTTGATGCCACCGCCGGTGGATCCGCCGTTCCACTCCTCGGTCCCGTAGCCGACGTAGGCGAAAAGACCCCGGTCGGACGTGCGGGCGGAGGCATGGGAGGCGAGGAAAGCGGCCCCCAGGGCCGCCCCGGAACTCGCGGCGAAGGTACGTCGCGACATCTGCTTGCTCATGCCGCCCCCTCCATCGCACATCCGCCACGAGTCGCACCCGGACGCGCACTTTTTCGGTGCATGACACCCTCTCCTCGAATCTCTCGGTCTGGCCTGCTGCCGGTTCGTCCTCAGACACCGAGGCCGCGCCCAAGAACCGCGCGAGCCTCGGGCCAGGCGCCCGGCCCGGGCCGGCGGATCCCGGCCTCGTGCGGCGAGATCCCGAACGACGTTCCACGGTTCACCCTATAGGAACGAAAACATTTCGTTCCTACTCTTGGGACTGCCCCTCGCAGCCGTGCACGGCGACGCGTCACCCGCGCGGGTATCGATGACGGGCGGATCGCGGGGCCGTGCCGCCGATCAGCGGCGCCCCGCGTCAACTGCTGTCCCCGGCAGGACCTTTCGGGCCCGTGCAACGAGTGTCCGCATCATTGCGCCGTGCGCTCGTCGCGTGTCCGCCCTGCGGGGAATTCACATGAGTCATTCCGTGATGGCCGGCCCGGGTGGGCAACAGTCAGCTGGATATCGGCGACAAGCTCCCCGGCCGTCGCCGGAGGGGACCACCGGGACGGGGAACGTGAGACGTTCTGCGAGGAGATCGGCCTGAGCCCGCGTTCGCCGGCCCGGGAGTGCCGTCACACCGCCCGGCTGTGCACCGCGCCTGTGCGCGAGGCGATCCGCAAGGAGGCTCGGCCCGCACTTCTGGTCGCCCCCCGGGTGGAACCCGGGGAGGGTCACGAGGGCGACATTCGAGCAGCATTCCCAACGTTTCGGTCGAAACATTACCGACGTGACACTGCCAGGGAGTTCGCCAGCCGTTCCGCTACCACCGCCAATCGCGGAGTCCGAGCACCACCAGGCCGAGGCCGACCGCGCCGGCCGGGACGCCCAGGGCGAGCGCCGGCAGCCGGGCGACTACGGGAAGAACCTCGCCGCGGTCCGCGGGCTCACCGCCCTGGCGCAGAGCAAGGGCAGCACGGTCACCCAGCCGGCCCTGGCCCGGCTGCTCGCCCAGCGCGACGACATCGTGCCCATCCCCGGCACCCGCAGCCCCCGGCGGACTCGCGGAGAACGTGGCCGCCGCCCCGGTCACCTCACCCCGCAGGGCCTCGGCCGCATCGCGGAGATCCTGCCGCACGGCGCGGCCGGCTCCCGCTACGCCGAGGCGATGATGCCGCACTGGCGGTAGCCGGCGGCGCGTCCGGCCCCGGGCCGCTGCGGTTGTCCGCCCGGGGTGGGTGGCCCAGGCTTGGGCTGTGAGCACTGGCGGGCCGGCGAGGCTGACCTCTCAGGGCGGCAGTGACCCCTGGGGCCGGGCCCCGGACGAGGCGGACACCGCCCGCGCGATCCTGGACGGGTCAGGTGTCGTCCTGCACTGGAACGACGGCGCCCGGAAGCTGCTGGGCCACCGCGCCGCCGACATGATCGGCAAACCGGCCGCCACCGTGCTCGCCGACCCGCCCCGTACCACCGTCCCGCCCGACGACGACCAGCTGCTGCGCTGGAACGGCACCGCCGACCTGCGGCACCGCGACGGCCGGCGGCTGACCGTACGGCTGCTGGTGCACCGGCTCTCCGAGCGCGACGGCCACCCCGACGGCTGGCTGGTGGTCAGCCCGCTGACCGGCACCGAACGCACCGCGCGGGACGATCAGCTGCCGCTGTCCGCCTTCATGGCCGCGCCCAACGCCCTCGCCCTGTACGACACCGACGTACGGCTGCGCCGCGCCAATCCGGCGATGCAGCGGGTCATCGGGCTCACCGAGGACGAGGCGCGCGGACTGCGGCTGTCGGAGATCGGCGGCAAGCCGCAGAGCATCGAGCTGGAGGAGCGGCTGCGCGAGGCGGTGGCGAGCGGCCTGCCCACCGACGTCCGCACCCGGCTGCGCACCGGTGGCGAGTCCCGCGAGCACGCCTGGCTGGGACGGATCGCCCCGGTGAGAGACCCCAAGGGGCGGCTGGTGGCCGTGGTGCTGTCGGCCATCGACATCACCGAGGAGGACCGGGGCCGGGTCAGGCTCCAGCTGGTCAACGAGGCCGGCCAGCGGATCGGCACCACACTGGAGATCGGCCGCACCGCCCAGGAGCTGGTGGATGTGTGCGTGCCCCGGCTGGCCGACTTCGGGACCGTGGATCTGCTGGCCCAGCCGCTCGCCCACGACGAGGCGGCGCCCGCGCTGGAGAGCGGCTTTCTCACGCTGCGCCGGATCGCGCACCGCTCGGTGCAGCCGGACAGCCCCGAGGCACTGGTGGAGCCGGGACAGGTGTGGGACCACCCGGTCTCGGCCTCCCCGGTGCGTGCGGTGCTGTCCGGTGAGGCGGTGGTGCTGGACCGGGGGGACCCGCGGTTTCTCGCCTGGCTGGCGCAGGATCCGGAGCGGGGGCGGCGGGCGGAGGAGCTGGGGGTGCACTCGTCCCTGACGGTGCCGCTGTCGGCGCGGGGGGTGACGCTGGGGGTGGCGCAGTTCATCCGGTACCGGCGACCGGAGCCGTTCGCGCCGGACGATGTGCTGGTGGCGCGGGAGATCGCGGCGCGGGCGGCGGTGTGTCTGGACAACGCGCAGCGGTTCACCCGGGAGCGGGAGACGGCGCTGGCGTTGCAGCGCAGCCTGTTGCCGCAGACGCTGCCGCAGCGCACCGCCGTGCAGGTGGCCTCGCGCTATCTGGCGGCGGCCGGTCAAAGTGGGGTGGGCGGTGACTGGTTCGATGTGATCCCGCTGTCCGGGGCCCGGGTGGGGCTGATCGTGGGTGATGTGGTGGGGCACGGGGTGCAGGCGTCGGCGACGATGGGGCGGCTGCGTACGGCGGTACGCACCCTGGCGGATGTCGATCTGCCGCCGGATGAACTGCTCACCCACCTGGATGATCTGGTGATCAGACTGTCCGAGGAAACGGGTGGGGCGGAGAGCGCCGGCGACATCGGCGCCACCTGCCTGTACGCCGTCTACGACCCGGTCAACGGCTGCTGCACGGTGGCCAGGGCCGGGCACCCGCCGCCCGTACTGATCAGCCCCGACGCGGACACCGTCACCACCATGGAACTGCCGGCCGGGCCACCCCTCGGCCTCGGCGGGCTGCCCTTCGAATCGGCGGAGTTCACACTGCCCGAGGGCTCGGTGCTCGCCCTGTTCACCGACGGCCTGGTGGAACGCCGCGACCAGGACATGGACGAGGGCTACCGGCTGCTGCACCAGGCCGTCGCCACCCCCGAGCCCTCCCTCGACGCCCGCTGCGAAGCCGTCATCGACGCGCTGCTGCCCGGCGGGGCACCCGGCGACGACGTGGCCCTGCTGATGGCCAGGACCCGGATGCTTGACGCGGCGCACGTGGCGACCTGGGAGATCCCCGACGACCCGGCCAGCTGCGGCACCGCCCGCAAGGACATCGACGAGCAGCTGGCCGCCTGGGGCCTGACGGAGGCGGTGTTCACCACCGAACTGGTCGTCACCGAACTGATCGCCAACGCCATCCGGCACGCCACCGGACCCATCCGGCTGCGGCTGATCCTGGACCGTACCCTCATCGTCGAGGTCTCCGACACCAGCAGCACCGCCCCGCACCTGCGCCGGGCGGCCGGCTTCGACGAGGGCGGGCGCGGACTCATGCTGGTGGCCCAGCTGACCCAGCGCTGGGGCACCCGGCAGTCCCCCCGTGGCAAGACCATCTGGGCCGAGCAGCAGCTGCCGGACACCCC
>NZ_JCAJZV010000029.1:0-13655 GCF_059510435.1 Streptomyces sp. NTD107
ATGTGCCGGTCGGACCCTTGGTCACCAGTTCGTCCAGCGTCGCCGCCGAGTCCAGTGGGGGGAGCCAGACCTGGTGGGCCGAGGGGCCCTGGCCTTCCAGGCGGCGGACGATGACGTCCAGGACCGTGTCGGCCAGGGCGTCGTCGGTGGGGGTGGGTTCGGGGGCCGCCGTCGTGGTGCGGGGGTCCGGGTCCGCGTGGTGGACCGGGACGGGGGCCGCCGTGAACAGGACCGGGTGGCGCCGCAGCGGGGCCGGGCCCGAGGGGGCCGTCTTCGCCGGGCCCTCGCGGTAGGTGCCCGAGACGTACGCCGCCTTGAAGCGGACCATCTCCTCGGTGCCCGACTTCAAGATGCCCGAGCCAGGGATCTGCGGCAGGTGGTACGCGTCGGGCACCCCGATCGCCGTACGGGACTCCGCCGCCGAGAACGTCCGCAGCCCGATCCGGTACGACAGATACGTGTCCAGGCCCTTCAGCCGGCCCTCCTCAAGTCGCTGCGAGGCCAGCAGCAGATGCACGCCCAGCGAGCGGCCGATGCGGCCGATCTGGATGAACATGTCGATGAAGTCCGGCATCGCCGTCAGCAGTTCGGAGAACTCGTCGATCACCAGCACCAGCGAGGACAGCGGCGCCAGCGGCGCGCCCGCCGCGCGGGCCTTCTCGTAGTCGTGCACATTGGCGTAGTTGCCCGCCGCCCGCAGCAGCTCCTGGCGGCGCTGGAGTTCGCCGCGGATCGAATCGCCCATCCGGTCCACCAGCGTCAGATCGTCCGACAGGTTGGTGATCACCGCCGACACGTGCGGCAGCTGCGCCATCCCCGCGAACGTCGCGCCGCCCTTGAAGTCCGCCAGCACGAAGTTCAGCGTCTCGGAGGTGTGGGTCACCGCCAGGCCGAGCACCAGGGTGCGCAGCAGCTCCGACTTCCCGGAGCCGGTCGCGCCCACGCACAGGCCGTGCGGGCCCATGCCCTCCTGCGCCGCCTCCTTCAGGTCCAGCATCACCGGCTGGCCGCTCTCGTCCACCCCGATCGGCACCCGCAGCCGCTCGCCGGCCGACCGAGGACGCCAGGTCCGCGAGACATCCACCGCCGCCGCGTCGCCGAGCCCCAGCAGGTCCCCGAAGTCCAGATCGGCCAGCAGCGGCTCGTCCTCCTCACCGCCCGTGCTCAGCCGCAGCGGCGCCAGCTGGCGGGCCAGCGCCTCAGCAGCCGCCACCGGCAGCTGGTCCGGCTCGCCGTCGAAGGACACCCCGTCCCCCGCGTCGAACCGCAGCGACCCCGTGACGCACCGCACCGAAAGACGCCCCCGGGCCGGCTCCGGCTCGCCCGGCAGCACCTCCACCACCGTGACGCCCTGCAACCCCTCCGCCGACGCGAACGCCGAATGCGGCGGCACCCGTACCCCGTCCAGCACCAGCACCACATGCGGCTGATCCAGCACCGGCTTGCCGTTCGCGGAGAACCGGCCGCGGCCCTCCAGGCGTTCGGTCAGCTCCTCCTCAAGCGCCGGCACGCTGTTCGCGATCAGCCGGCGCGAGCCCGCCCCGTCCACCGACGGCAGCTGGACGTGCGGCAGCCACTTCGCCCACTCCCACTCGCCGGCCGCGCCCGCCGAGCAGGCCACCGCCACCTTCACGTCCTCCGGCGAGTGCAGCGCCGTCAGCGATGCCACCAGCGAACGCGCCGTCCCCCGCGCCACCTCCACGTCCCCCGACAGCACCACCTGGTAGAAGCCCCGCAGCGACACCGCCATCGGCAGCCCCGACACGGTGCTGTGCGTCGCCAGGAACCGCCGCATCGCCCCCGCCGTCAGCGGCTCCAGCTCATCCACCGGCGCCGTCTGCGGCGGCACCAGCGGCGTCGCCAGACCGTGCTCGCCCAGCCCCAGCCGCACCTGCCCGAAGTCGCCGTCCCCCGGCCGCCGCTCCCACAGCCGGCTGCCCTCGGCCACCAGCGCCCACAACTGCTCCGGCGCCGGGTGCAGATACAGCTGCGCGTCCCGCTGGGTGCGCGCCGTTCCCCACACCGCGCGCCGGGTCCGCGCCAGATACCGCAGATAGTCGCGGCGCAGCTGAGCCATCTGCCCCTGCGTGCCGCGCCGGTGGCGGATGATCATCGCCACCACCATCGCGCCCGTGGACACCATCATCAGCATGCCCATGATCCGCATGAACGGATGGGCGTTCGGCATGAAGAAGAACACCACCGAAGAGCCCATGCCCAGCATCGGCATGAGCTGCATCAGCACACCGTCCTGCGGCCCCTTGGGCAGCTCCGGCGGCGGCTGCACCGCCACCTCCTCGCCCGGCACCTCGGCCGGCAGCGTACGCGGCGGACGCTTGACAATGATCTGGCTCATACGGCCCCCCGATCCAACAACCTCTGCGGCGCCGCCCGATCCTACTGACCGGCCCCGGAAGCACAGCCGGTAGGGTGACCAACGCAGTCCGTGCGCAACCGCGTCCAGCGCGCATCTTGGGGGAATCTCACGTGAACTCGACAGCGGCCACCGGCTTCTGCCGCGTCACCGTCGCCGCACCCGACAGCCGGATCGACGTGGCGCTTCCGGAGGACATGCCTCTGGCCGACCTCTATGCCCAGCTACTCCAGCTCACCGGCCAGGCACCCACCGAGGGCGCTCCCGTCGGCTACCACCTGGTACGCCGCGACGGCAGTGTCCTGGACGGCTCCCGCACCCTGGTCGCCCAGCGCGTCCTGGACGGCGAGGTCCTCGTCCTGCGCCCGGTCGCCGACGCCCTGCCGCCGCCGGTCCACGACGACGTCAGCGAAGCCGTCGCCGACGCCGTCACCCACGACCGCGCCCTGTGGCACGACGCCCGGCTGCGCACCGCGGGACTGACCGGCGCCGCCGTGCTCATCACCCTCGCCGCCGTGGTGCTCTGGTACGCCGACCCGGTGCGCCACGATCTGCACGGCCTGCCCGGCATCATCGCCGGGGTGCTGGCCGTCCTGCTGATCTCCTTCGGCGTGGTCCGCGCCCGGGTGTACGCCGACCGCCCCGCCGCGACCGCCCTGGGCCTGGCCGCCCTCCCGCACGGACTGATCGCCGGCACCGGCGCCCTTCCGCTCGCCGACGGGCATGGCGTGGGCCGCCTCGAACTGCTGCTGGGCTGCGTCGCCGTCCTGCTGCTTTCGGTCATCGCCGCAGCCGCCCTCCCCGACGCCGCGGCACCCTTCGTCGCCACCGCCACGGCCGCCCTGATCGGCACCCTCGCCACCTTCGCCGCCATCGTGGCCGACGCCCGCCCCGTCTCCGCCGCCGCGCTCACCGCGCCGGTGGCCATCGGCGCCCTCGGCTTCCTCCCTGGCCTGTCCGCCGCCCTGGTCCGGCTGCCCATCGGCTACGACGCCCCGCGCGCCGACTTCGACACCGCGGAACCCGACCAGCCCGCGCCCACCGAGAGCCCCATCGACGCCGAGCGGATAGCCGCCCAGGCCCGCCTCGGCCACCAGATCCTGCTCGGCCTCACCGCCGGCTGCGCCCTCGCCGCCACCGTCGCCGTCGCCGTCCTCGGCTTCTCCACCAGCGGCTGGGGCCAACTGCTCGCCCTGGCCACCGCCGGCACCCTGCTGACCCGATCCCGGCTCTTCCGGTACGCCGTCCAGGTCTCCGTCCTGCTGACCGCCGGTCTCACGGCCCTCGCCCTGCTGGTCACCGGCTTCCTGCTGCACCCGCCCGCCGGCGCCGTACGCGACCTGCTGTCCGGTGACAGCACGGCGCTCGACCTGCGCACCCTGTGGCTGACCGCCGTCCTCGCCGCCGCCGCGGCCGTCATGACCGCCGTCGCCCTCATCGTGCCGCGCGCCGGACTCACCCCCTTCTGGGGCCGGGTCCTGGACCTCACCGAGTCCGCTCTGCTGCTCTCCCTGATCCCGCTGTGCCTGGCCGTCCTCGGCGTCTACGCCCGCGCCCGCGGGCTCACCAGCGATTAGCCGGCCGCCGGGCGGCCCGCCCCGGGAACGCCGCACAACGGAACAACCGGTCAGGACCACCCCGGCCCGGCTGATAGGGTGACGTGCGCCCGGCGAGTTGGCATTCGTCATCCCCGAGCCCCTGTGAAGCAGACCAGGGGCCGCTTCCGGGCCGATCCTCAAGGAGTACGTGTGTCGTCGCTCGATGCCGCCACCAAGCAGCAGATCATCACCGATTTCGCCACCAAGGAGGGTGACACCGGTTCCCCCGAGGTCCAGGTGGCCCTGCTGTCCCGCCGTATCTCGGACCTGACCGAGCACCTGAAGACCCACAAGCACGACCACCACTCCCGCCGCGGCCTGCTGCTGCTGGTCGGCCAGCGCCGCCGGCTGCTCCAGTACCTGGCCAAGAAGGACATCCAGCGCTTCCGCAGCCTGGTCGAGCGCCTCGGCATCCGCCGCGGCGCGGCGGGCGCCCGCTAAGACGCCGGAAAGGGGAGCGGCCACCGCTGGCGGGGGCCGCTCCCTTCGCCGTATCCGGCCCGGCAGCGCGTCCGCGCAAGAGCGCGGACGCCGAAACCGGGCCCCGGGACCGATGCCTTTGTAGGCTGGTCCCACCACTGCACAACGACAGAGCATGAGGCGGAGCGCCTTCTCAACCGTCGCCGGTCCTCGGTAGTGGCCCCCGGGCGGCTTCCCGGGAGCTTCGATCGATGGCCGGCCCGTACGGAGGTGCTCCACCGCAGACCGTCCCACCCGGCACGAGGCCGGCGGGGCGAGAAACAGGAGACATCCCAGGTGGAGAACGAAACCCACTACGCCGAAGCCGTGATCGACAACGGCGCCTTCGGCACCCGCACCATCCGCTTCGAGACCGGCCGCCTCGCCAAGCAGGCCGCCGGTTCCGCGGTGGCGTACCTGGACGACGACACCATGGTGCTGTCGGCCACCACCGCGTCGAAGAAGCCCAAGGACCAGCTGGACTTCTTCCCGCTCACCGTCGACGTCGAGGAGCGGATGTACGCCGCCGGGAAGATCCCCGGCTCCTTCTTCCGCCGTGAGGGCCGTCCCTCCGAGGACGCCATCCTCACCTGCCGGCTCATCGACCGCCCGCTGCGCCCGTCCTTCAAGAAGGGCCTGCGCAACGAGATCCAGATCGTCGAGACGATCATGGCGCTCAACCCCGACCACCTGTACGACGTGATCGCCATCAACGCCGCCTCCTGCTCCACGCAGCTGGCCGGCCTGCCCTTCTCCGGCCCCATCGGCGGCACCCGGGTCGCGCTGATCCAGGGCCAGTGGGTGGCCTTCCCCACCCACACCGAGCTGGAGAACGCCGTCTTCGACATGGTCGTCGCCGGCCGTGTCCTGCCCGACGGCGATGTCGCGATCATGATGGTCGAGGCCGAGGCCACCGAGAAGACCATCGAGCTGGTCAAGGGCGGCGCCGCGGCGCCGACCGAGGAGGTCGTCGCCGCCGGCCTGGAGGCCGCCAAGCCCTTCATCAAGGTGCTGTGCCGCGCCCAGTCCGACCTGGCCGCCAAGGCCGCCAAGCCCACCGGTGAGTTCCCGGTCTTCCTGGACTACGAGGACGACGTCTTCGAGGCGCTGTCCGCCGCCGTGCGCGACGAGCTGTCCCAGGCGCTGACCATCACCGGCAAGCTGGAGCGCGAGGCCGAGCTCGACCGCGTCAAGGTCGTCGCCGCCGAGAAGCTGCTCCCGCAGTTCGAGGGCCGCGAGAAGGAGATCTCCGCCGCGTATCGCTCGCTCACCAAGCACCTGGTCCGTGAGCGCGTCATCAAGGACAAGGTCCGCATCGACGGCCGTGGTGTCACCGACATCCGTACGCTGGCCGCCGAGGTCGAGGCCATCCCGCGGGTGCACGGTTCCGCCCTCTTCGAGCGCGGCGAGACCCAGATCCTGGGCGTCACCACGCTCAACATGCTCCGCATGGAGCAGCAGCTGGACACCCTCTCCCCGGTGACCCGCAAGCGCTACATGCACAACTACAACTTCCCGCCCTACTCCACCGGTGAGACCGGCCGGGTCGGTTCCCCCAAGCGCCGCGAGATCGGCCACGGCGCGCTCGCCGAGCGCGCCCTGGTGCCGGTGCTGCCGACCCGCGAGGAGTTCCCGTACGCCATCCGGCAGGTCTCCGAGGCGCTGGGCTCCAACGGCTCCACCTCCATGGGCTCGGTGTGCGCCTCCACCATGTCGCTGCTGAACGCCGGTGTGCCGCTCAAGGCCCCGGTCGCCGGCATCGCCATGGGCCTGATCTCGCAGGAGATCGAGGGCGAGACCCACTACGTCACCCTCACCGACATCCTCGGTACGGAGGACGCGTTCGGTGACATGGACTTCAAGGTCGCCGGCACCAAGCAGTTCGTCACCGCGCTCCAGCTGGACACCAAGCTGGACGGCATCCCGGCCTCCGTGCTGGCCGCGGCCCTCAAGCAGGCCCGCGACGCCCGCCTGCACATCCTCGATGTGATGGGCGAGGCCATCGACGTCCCCGACGAGATGTCCCCCAACGCCCCCCGGATCATCACCGTGAAGATCCCGGTGGACAAGATCGGCGAGGTCATCGGCCCCAAGGGCAAGATGATCAACCAGATCCAGGAGGACACCGGCGCCGACATCACCATCGAGGACGACGGCACCATCTACATCGGTGCCGCCGACGGCCCGGCCGCCGAGGCCGCCCGCGCCACGATCAACGGCATCGCCAACCCGACGATGCCCGAGGTCGGCGAGCGCTACCTGGGCACCGTGGTGAAGACCACGACCTTCGGCGCCTTCGTCTCCCTGCTCCCCGGCAAGGACGGTCTGCTGCACATCTCGCAGATCCGCAAGCTGGCCGGCGGCAAGCGCGTGGAGAACGTCGAGGACGTCCTGGGCGTGGGCCAGAAGGTCCAGGTCGAGATCGCCGAGATCGACCAGCGCGGCAAGCTCTCGCTGATCCCCGTCCTGGAGGACGAGGCCACCGAGGACGCCGCCGAGAAGGACGCTGCCGACAAGTGACGCGTACCCCTCGTACGAGGACGGCCCGCCCCACCGCACCGGTGGGGCGGGCCGTGCCCCGTCCGCGCGCCGTGACCCGCACCCTGGTGAACGGGACCGGCGGCGCGGGCACCGTCCGCAGGACCGTGCTCCCCGGCGGGCTGCGGGTCATCACCGAGACCGTGCCCTCGGTACGCTCGGTCTCCTTCGGCATCTGGGCCCGGGTGGGCTCCCGCGACGAGACCCCGGCCCTGGCCGGCGCCACCCACTACCTCGAACATGTGCTGTTCAAGGGCACGAAGCGGCGCACCGCCCTGGAGATCTCCTCGGTGATCGAGGCGGTCGGCGGTGAGATGAACGCCTTCACCACCAAGGAGTTCACCTGCTACTACGCCCGGGTGCTGGACAGCGATCTGCCGCTGGCCGTCGATGTCATCTGCGACATGCTCACCTCCTCGGTCATCGACCCGGCGGAGGTGGAGGCGGAGCGGAACGTCATTCTCGAAGAGATCGCCATGACGGACGACGATCCGGGTGACGGCGTCCATGATCTCTTCGCCCAGACCCTGCTGGGCGACACCCCGCTGGGCCGTCCGGTGCTGGGCACCGAGGAGACGGTGGGCGCGCTGTCCCGCGACCAGATCGCCCGCTTCTACCGGCGGCACTACGACCCCACCCGGCTGGTGGTCACCGCCGCGGGCAACCTCGACCACGACACCGTGGTGGAGCGGGTGCACGCCGCCTTCGACCGCGCCGGGGCGCTGAGCCGCGCCGACGCCGAGCCGCTGGGCCCGCGCGGCGGCGACCGCCGGATCCGTACCGCCGGCGCGATCGAGGTGCAGGAGCGGACCACCGAGCAGGCCCATCTGATCCTGGGCATGCCGGGGGTCTCCCGGCACGACGAGCGGCGCTGGGCCCTGAGTGTGCTGTCCACGGCGCTCGGTGGCGGGATGTCCTCGCGGCTGTTCCAGGAGGTACGGGAGCGGCGGGGCCTGGCGTACAGCGTGTACGCGCACACCTCCGGATACGCCGACTGCGGGCTGTTCGGGGTGTACGCGGGCTGCCGGCCCGACCGGCTGGGCGAGGTGCTGGCGATCTCCCGCGAGGTGCTGGCCGATGTTGCCGCGAACGGTCTGGGCGAGGAGGAGACGCAGCGGGCGATCGGCCAGCTGGCCGGATCCACGGTGCTCGGCCTGGAGGACACCGGCGCCCTGATGCACCGGCTCGGCAAGAGCGAGGTGTGCTGGGGCGAGCAGTTGTCGGTGACCGAGCTGCTGGAGCGGTACCGGTCGGTGACCGCGGAGCAGGTGCGCGAGGTGGCCGGCGAGGTGCTCGGCCACCGGCCGTCGGTGTCCGTGATCGGCCCGCTGAAGGCCAGGCACACCGCCAAGCTGCACCGGGCGATGGCCTGAGAACGAGAAACGACGAGAGCGAAAGAGTACGCATGAGCAAGCTGCGCGTCGCCGTGCTGGGCGCCCGTGGACGCATGGGGTCCGAGGCGGTACGGGCGGTCGAGGCCGCCGATGATCTGGAGCTGGTGGCGGCGCTGGGCCGCGGGGACGCGCTGGAGACGCTGACCGCGGCGGGGGCCCAGGTCGCGGTCGATCTGACGCACCCGGACGCGGTGATGGCCAATCTGGAGTTCTGTGTCCGGCACGGCATCCACGGGGTGGTCGGCACCACCGGGTTCACCGGGGACCGGCTTGACCGGCTGCGCGACTGGCTCGCGGAGTCCCCGGCGACCGGGGTGCTGATCGCGCCGAACTTCGGCATCGGCGCGGTGCTCACCATGCACTTCGCCCAGCAGGCGGCCCGGTTCTTCGAGTCCGTGGAAATCGTCGAACTGCACCACCCCCACAAGGCCGACGCCCCCAGTGGCACGGCGGTCCGTACCGCGCAGCTCATCGCGCGGGCCCGCGCCGACGCCGGACTGCCCGCCCAGCCGGATGCCACCAGCACCGCGCTGGAGGGTGCCCGCGGCGCAGATGTGGACGGGGTGCCGGTGCACGCGGTGCGGCTGCGCGGGCTGGTGGCGCATCAGGAGGTGCTGTTCGGCGACGAGGGGGAGATCTTCACCCTGCGCCACGACTCCATGAACCGGGGCTCGTTCATGCCCGGGGTGCTGCTGGGTGTGCGCCGCGTCGGGGCCGCTCCGGGGCTGACCCTGGGCCTTGAGCACTTCATGGACCTGGACGGCTGACGATGGCCGGGAAGATCGGTTACGCGCTGGTGTCCGCGCTGCTGGTGGGCTACTTCGTGCTGGCCGGGCACCGTGGGGTGGTGCTGATCGGCGAGGGCACCTGGGTGACGGTCCCGTTCGGGATCGCCGTGCTGGTGATGCCGCTGATCGGGGCGTGGTTCCTGTGGCGCACCACCCGCTTCGCGCGCGACGCCGGCCGGCTGGCGAAGGAACTGGAGGCCGAGGGCGGGCTGCCGGTGGACGATCTGCCGCGTACCCCCAGCGGCCGGGTGGAGAGGGCGGCGGCCGACGCGGCGTTCGCCGCCCGGCAGGCCGAGGCGGAGGCGAATCCGGGCGATTGGCGGTGCTGGTTCCGGCTCGCGGTGGCGTACCACGACGCCCGGGACACCCCGCGCGCCCGCAAGGCGATGGAGCATGCGATCGCCCTGCGGGCGGGCCGGGCCTGACCGGCCGGGCCGACCGGGCGCCGCCGCCGAGTCTCAGTGGTGGTGGTGCTCGGCGAACCAGGCTTCCAGTACGTCGGCGGCGCGCTCGAACGCCTTGGGCCGGGTCAGGAAGTCGGCGCTGTGGTCGGTGAGCAGCGGTCGCAGCGGCTCACCGCGGCGCGGCTCGATGTGGATCGACTGGCCCTGTACGGTGCGCGGCAGGCCGAGCCAGCGCACCGGCTGCTGGACGGTGGAGACCCGTTCGATCTCCCGCCAGCGCAGGGTTGTGGTGCTCAGCAGGCCCACCCGGCGCAGCCCGCGCGGGCTGACCCAGATGCCCATCCGCAGCACCCGCAGCGCGAAGGCTATGGTCATGGCCGCGATGAGCAGGGTGGCGCCGGCCGCGCCGACGGTGCCGGCGATGGCGATGATCAGCGCGGAGATCAGCAGATAGGCCGAGAGCAGCAGGGCCAGTGCGGAGACGGCCACCCGGTGGGGGCCGAGCCGGTAGGGGCGGCGCCACTGGTCGGTTCCGGCGTGGGGGAGGGAGGCGTCCGGCGTGCTGGTGCCGAAGTCACGGTCGGCCGCGAGAAAGGGCAGGGGCAAGGCTTGTCCTCGTTCGTGTCACGTTCGCCGCTGGCAGTGCACGGGTGAGGCTATCGCGCTCGGGACGGCCCGACCGCCTCCGGTGCCGCTGCCGCCGGCCGATGGAGCCGCCGTCACGAGGTGGGCCGCGCGCAACGCCCGGTCGCTGACGCACTTCCCCGGGTTGCGCACCCGGCGCGAACCGGCCATGGTTCCCGGGCCTGCCGGGGCGGGGGAGGGAGAGGGGCGCCGAGCCGATGGCGGGCCGGTGCGCGGGCCGGTGCGCGGGCCGGTGCCACCGGCCCGCGCGGCCTGCGACGCCAATGGCCCAGTGGCCCCGTAACACCGCTCCGCAGGTGGCACACTTCTCCGAAAAGCTGACCGAAGTGTCCGTATTGCGACATTTCGAGAAGTTCATTTAGGGTGAATGAACGGACCCCGGCGCTGTCTGAACCCCCGAGCAGGCAGCGCCGGGATCCACATGTAGAGCATCCCCGTGGATCGCGGGAAGCTGAGCGGCGAGTAGCGTGGTTCCCATGGCTCCGACCTCCACACCCCTGACGCCCTTCGGGCGGGTGCTGACCGCGATGGTCACGCCGTTCACCCCGGACGGCTCGCTCGACCTCGACGGCGCGCAGCGGCTCGCCGCCCACCTGGTGGACGCCGGCAATGACGGCCTGATCGTCAACGGCACCACCGGCGAATCCCCGACCACCTCCGACGCGGAGAAAGCCCAGCTGGTCCGCGCCGTGGTCGAGGCGGTCGGAGACCGCGCCCACGTGGTGGCCGGAGCCGGGACCAACGACACCCGGCACAGCCTGGCGCTGGCCCGCGCCGCCCAGGAGGCCGGGGCGCACGGCATCCTCGCCGTCACCCCCTACTACAACAAGCCCCCGCAGGAGGGCCTGGTCCAGCACTTCACCGCCATCGCGGACGCCACCGAGCTGCCGGTGATGCTCTACGACATCCCCGGGCGCAGCGGAGTGCCCATCAACACCGAAACGATGGTGCGGCTGGCCGAGCACCCGCGTATCGTGGCCAACAAGGACGCCAAGGGCGACCTGGGCCGTGCGAGCTGGGCCATCGCCACCACCGGGCTCGCCTGGTACTCCGGCGACGACATGCTGAACCTCCCCCTCCTCTCGGTGGGCGCCGTCGGCTTCGTCTCCGTCGTCGGCCATGTGGTCACCCCCGAGCTGCGCTCCCTGGTGACCGCCTACACCAGCGGCGATGTCGCCAAGGCCATCGAGATCCACCAGAAGCTGCTCCCCGTCTTCACCGGGATGTTCCGCACCCAGGGCGTGATCACCTCCAAGGCCGCCCTCGGCTTCCAGGGGCTGCCCGGCGGCCCGCTGCGGCTTCCGATGGTCGGCCTCACCGACGAGGAAACCGAACAGCTCAAGCGGGATCTCGCCGCCGGCGGGGTACAGATCTGAACACCAAGACTTCGTAAGACCAGCAACACCAGCAGGACGAGCGGAACCGACACCGGGTCATCCGGCACGGCAGTACCACAGGAGCGCTTCAGCACATCGAAACGCGCCGACATATCAACACATCACTACACGCAACCCACGCGCGCGCCCGTCGCCTCCCCCGGGAGCGGCCGGCGCACGTGGTCAGGAGAGTCTCTTGAGTCATCCCCATCCAGAACTCGGCCGCCCCCCGAAGCTCCCGGAAGGTGGCCTGCGCGTCACCCCGCTCGGCGGCCTCGGCGAGATCGGCCGCAACATGACCGTCTTCGAGTACGGCGGCCGGCTGCTGATCGTCGACTGCGGCGTGCTCTTCCCCGAGGAGGAGCAGCCCGGCATCGACCTGATCCTGCCGGACTTCACCTCGCTGCGGAATCGTCTCGACGACATCGAGGGCATCGTCCTCACCCACGGCCACGAGGACCACATCGGCGGCGTGCCGTACCTGCTCCGCGAGAAGCCCGACATCCCGCTGATCGGCTCCAAGCTGACCCTCGCCCTGATCGAGGCCAAGCTCCAGGAACACCGCATCCGCCCCTACACCCTGGAAGTGGTGGAGGGCACCAGCGAGCGGATCGGCCCCTTCGACTGCGAATTCGTCGCGGTCAACCACTCCATCCCGGACGCGCTGGCGGTCGCCATCCGCACCCCGGCCGGCATGGCGGTGCACACCGGCGACTTCAAGATGGACCAGCTGCCGCTGGACGGCCGCCTCACCGACCTGCGGGCCTTCGCCCGGCTCGGCGAGGAGGGCATCGACCTGTTGCTCTCGGACTCCACCAACGCCGAGGTCCCCGGCTTCGTCTCCCCCGAGCGGGAGATCTCCGGCGTGCTGCGCCAGGTCTTCGCCCGCGCGGACAAGCGCATCATCGTCGCGAGCTTCGCCAGCCATGTGCACCGCATCCAGCAGATCGTGGACGCGGCCCAGGAGCACGGCCGCAAGATCGCCTTCGTGGGCCGCTCCATGGTGCGCAACATGGGCATCGCCAGGGACCTGGGCTATCTGCGGGTCCCGCCCGGCCTGGTGGTGGACGTACGGGCCCTGGACGACCTGCCGGACCGTGACGTGGTGCTGGTGTGCACCGGGTCCCAGGGCGAGCCGATGGCGGCCCTGTCCCGGATGGCCAACCGGGACCACCAGATCCGCATCGTCGAGGGCGACACGGTCATCCTCGCCTCCTCGCTGATCCCCGGGAACGAGAACGCCGTCTACCGGGTGATCAACGGACTCACCCGGTGGGGCGCCAATGTGGTCCACAAGGGGAACGCCAAGGTCCATGTCTCCGGGCATGCCTCGGCCGGCGAACTGCTGTACTTCTACAACATCTGCAAGCCCAGGAACCTGATGCCGGTGCACGGCGAATGGCGCCATCTGCGGGCCAACGCCGAACTCGGCGCGCTCACCGGGGTGCCGGCCGACCGGATCGTGATCGCCGAGGACGGCGTGGTCGTCGACCTGGTCAAGGGCAAGGCGAAGATCGTCGGCAAGGTCCAGGCCGGCTACGTGTACGTGGACGGCCTCTCGGTCGGCGGCGTCACCGAGTCCAGCCTCAAGGACCGGCGGATCCTGGGGGACGAGGGCTTCATCTCGGTGTTCGTGGTGGTGGACAGCAGCACGGGCAAGATCGTCAGCGGTCCGAGCATCCACTCGCGGGGCTCGGGCATCGACGACGCCTCGTTCGCCGAGGTCATCCCGAAGATCGACGAGGTGCTGGCCAGATCGGCCCAGGACGGCGTGGTCGAGGCGCACCAGCTCCAGCAGCTGGTGCGGCGCACGGTCGGCAAGTGGGTCTCCGACGTCTACCGCCGGCGCCCGATGATCATGCCGGTCGTGGTCGAGGTCTGAGGGGCCGGTACGGGTCCGCCGGGGCCCGTCATCTGCCAGCGGGGCGCCAGGATTTGCATCCGGGCGCCCCGCTCCAGTACGTTTACGTCATCGCCGCAACGGGAACGCCGGACAGTCCAACTGACCGGGGATCTCGGGACGTCGGAGGACAGCATCAAGTGCCTGGAAAGGCACGGAAGTTACCTCTGATAAGGTGA
>NZ_JCAJZV010000030.1:0-3256 GCF_059510435.1 Streptomyces sp. NTD107
GATCGTATGTGTTACCAGGGCCGGGGCCCTGCGGTTCGTTCCGGCCGGTGCGGTCCATGCCGCCCCGGCCCTGTCGTACCCCGCGGTGCAGGTTGCTGAGTCTGCCGCGGACATCCTCCGGATTACGGGACACCTGCGGCCCGTCCGCCGCCGCCGGCTCCGCCGGCGGGTGCTCGGTCAGATTCGCCCGGGGCACCCGCTTGGGGAGTCCGGCGGAGGTGGTGCCGGAGGGCCGCGCCTCGCGGCGTGGTCCACGGTCCCACTGCGCCTCCCCGGGTGCCGGTGTCTGTTCAGGTGCCGCCTCGGCGTGGTCGTGCCGCTGCGGTCCCGACGGTGTGCGACGGGGCAGACCCGCCCCGGTCGTACCACGGAATTCCGCCGTACCCGGGTCCGGTGCAGTGAAGCCTACGCGCTGACCGGGGCCCGCGGGACCATCCTGCGGAGATTCTGTGGGCGCCGGATAGCCCGTGAACTGCTGCCCCTGCGCCGAGAGTTGATCGTACGCCGGTTCGACAGGGGACGTCTGCGGGGTGTCGTACGCCGCGTCGTACCCGGGGTCGTGCGGGGGCTGTGTACCGGTTTGGGGCAGCTGGGGGTAGGCGGGTGGCGGCGGTGCGGGCGCGACGGCGGGCGTCGTGTACCGCGAGTCGTCGAAGCCCAGCTCGGCGGCGGTCCGCAGGCCGGCCTGCCGCTGCGCCTCGGTGATGTGGGAATCCTGTGGTGGTGTAACGATCCGGGAAACGGTGAATTCCTCGGCCGGCGACTGTGGTTCGCCGGCCCCGCCCCGGGTGATCGCCTCGGGCAGCATCACCAGGGACGTGGTGCCCGAGCGTTCCCCCGAAGGACGTAGCTGTACCCGGATGCCGTGCCGCTCGGCCAGTCGGCCGACGACGTACAGGCCCATGCGCTGGGAGACCGACGCGTCCACGGAGGGCGGATCGGCCAGTCGCTTGTTGATCTCCGCGAAGTCCTCCGGGGTCAGACCGATACCCTTGTCATGGATTTCGATCATGATACGACCGTCTGGCAATCGGGTCGCGGTCACCCGCACCTTGGTCTGCGGCGAGGAGAAGGTGATGGCGTTCTCCAGCAGCTCGGCCAGCAGATGCACCAGGTCGGTGACGACCGTGCCGTGGATGTCGTTGGCGGGGACGCCGGACATGTCGATCCGGGCGTACGACTCGACCTCGGAGGCGGCGGCGCGCAGCACATCGACCAGCGGCACCGGCTCGGTCAGCCGGCGGCCCGGCTCCTCCCCCGCCAGGACCAGCAGGTTCTCACCGTTGCGGCGCATCCGGGTGGCCAGGTGGTCCAGCTTGAACAGGTGCTCCAGCTGCTCCGGGTCGGCCTCGCGGGACTCCAGCTCGCCGATCAGGCCGAGCTGGCGCTCGATGAGGCCCTGGTTGCGGGTGGAGAGATTGGTGAAGATGGCGTTCACATTGCCGCGCAGCAGGGCCTGCTCGGCCGCCAGCCGCACCGCCTCCCGATGCACGTGGTCGAACGCCCGCGACACCTCGCCGATCTCGTCCCGGCTGTTGATCGGCAGCGGCTCGACGCGGGTGTCCACGGAGCCGGGCTGGGTGCGCGACAGCTGCTCGACCAGGGCCGGCAGCCGCTCCTCGGCGACGTCCAGGGCGGCGGAGCGCAGCTGGGTCATGGAACGGCTCATGGAGCGGGCCATCAGCATGGCGATGACGAAGGCGAGCAGCAGCGCGGCCACCACGACGCCGGCGCTGATGATCATGTCGCGGCGGGCGGTGGCAGCGATGTCGCGGGCCTCGCCGACCGCCGCGTCCACCAGCTCGCGCTCGATGGTGTGGTACGCGCCGAACCGCTCGGTGGCGGCGGCGTACCAGGTCTGCGGGGTCAGCCGCGCCGCGGCGAGCTCGGACTCCGTCGCGCCGCCGGCGATCAGGCCGACCATGTCCGCCAGCTCGGAGCCGGGTTCGGTGCCGGCCTGGAGCATGACCTCGGCCAGCCGGGTGGCGTCCGCTTCGGTGCCGGCGGCGTTGTACTCGTTGCGGGCGATGTTCTCCAGGTAGGCGTAGCTGCTGAAGGCGGTCAGCTGGCGCTGGGTCTGCGCGGCGCCCGGGCCGGGGGCGACCAGCAGATGGGTGCCGATGGAGCGTTGCAGCGAGCTGGCCGACTTGGCGAGCGAGATGGCGTAGACGGTGCGGCCGTAGGAGGTGATGTTCCCGGTGCCCAGGCCCAGTTCGTTGGCGAAGGACATCAGGGGGTGCTGTACCGCGATGTACCCCTCCTCGGTCGCCACCCCGGGCAGGTCGTCGGTGAACGCCGCCGAGCGCAGCGCCGCGAGACCCGGCTCGGTGTCCTGGACGAGAGCCAGCCGGCGCTGGAGGCTCTCGGTGTGCGGGGCGTCCTGGACGCGGGCCCAGAACTCGGCGGCGGCCTCGTCGGTGAGCCGGCGGGCGCGCTCGATGACCGGGTCCTCGGGGCGGCCCTCCAGCAGCGGGCGGGCGGACGCGTCGCGCTCGTCGATGACGGCGTGGGCGTAGGCCCCGGCGGCGCGTACGAGTTCGGCGGTGCGCTCGGCGGCATCCGCCTCCTGCCAGGTGTCGTAGGCGTCGTAGACCCGCAGGCCGCCGAAGAGCAGGGCGAGCAGGGCGGGGATGAGCAGGATGGCGTTCAGCCGGGTGGCGACCCGCCAGTTGCGGGGGGCGAAGCGGCTGCCGTCCGCGCCGGGGGGCCGGCCGTGGTCCTGAGCCGGGTCCTGACCGGGGGCATCGCCGCCGGTCGTTCCGCCGGCGGCCGGCGGCGGGGTGAAGTTGCCGCGCCCGGCGGTGCCCGGGTCACCCGGCGGATTCGGAAACGGGGGCGTCGCTCTGCTGCGCCTCACTGGCCTCTCACCTCTCGGCATCGGCACACCGTCGGGATGGCCGCCCGCCACGACTGCGGAGTTGCTGTGGATTCCAGCACGTTGGGGGGGCACTTTCCAATCCCCTTGGCACGGTGGATCCTGATCCCCGGCGGGTGGGACATTCAGGTCACGGCACGGCAAGAACCGACATAGGGGTACGAATCCCGGGCACGGCGCGCAGTCGACCGGTCGCTCCCGGTGCGGCGAATGCGCGGAAAGTGTGCGGAAGCGTGATCGACTTGGGGAGAGGACGTGTCCAACGCCACAGTGTGGCGCGGCGGTTCAGCGGGGGATTCAGCCCAGCCGGGCCATGAGGGCGTGTTCGACCAGGGTGATCAGCGCCGCCTTGGCCTCCGCACGGTGCCGGGCGTCGGTGAC
>NZ_JCAJZV010000031.1:0-3121 GCF_059510435.1 Streptomyces sp. NTD107
TTGTTGCAGTGACACGACTTCGGCGGTGTACTTGAGCCCCGCTACATTGTCGGCGCAGAATCACTCGACCAGTGAGCTATTACGCACTCTTTCAAGGGTGGCTGCTTCTAAGCCAACCTCCTGGTTGTCTCTGCGACTCCACATCCTTTCCCACTTAGCACACGCTTAGGGGCCTTAGTCGATGCTCTGGGCTGTTTCCCTCTCGACCATGGAGCTTATCCCCCACAGTCTCACTGCCGCGCTCTCACTTACCGGCATTCGGAGTTTGGCTAAGGTCAGTAACCCGGTAAGGCCCATCACCTATCCAGTGCTCTACCTCCGGCAAGAAACACACGACGCTGCACCTAAATGCATTTCGGGGAGAACCAGCTATCACGGAGTTTGATTGGCCTTTCACCCCTAACCACAGGTCATCCCCCAGATTTTCAACTCTGGTGGGTTCGGGCCTCCACGAGGTCTTACCCTCGCTTCACCCTGCCCATGGCTAGATCACTCCGCTTCGGGTCTAGGGCATGCTACTCAATCGCCCTGTTCGGACTCGCTTTCGCTACGGCTACCCCACACGGGTTAACCTCGCAACACACCGCAAACTCGCAGGCTCATTCTTCAAAAGGCACGCAGTCACGGCACGCGGAGCAAGCTCCACGCACGACGCTCCCACGGCTTGTAGGCACACGGTTTCAGGAACTATTTCACTCCGCTCCCGCGGTACTTTTCACCATTCCCTCACGGTACTATCCACTATCGGTCACCAGGGAATATTTAGGCTTAACGGGTGGTCCCGCCAGATTCACACAGGATTTCTCGGGCCCCATGCTACTTGGGAAACCTTCAAGTGAGCCGCACAGATTTCAGCTACGGGGGTCTTACCCTCTACGCCGGGCCTTTCGCATGCCCTTCGCCTATCTACACGGTTTCTTACTCACCGACCGTCCGGCAGAACGATCAAGAAAGCTCCCACAACCCCGCATGCGCAACCCCTGCCGGGTATCACACACATACGGTTTAGCCTCCTCCGGTTTCGCTCACCACTACTCCCGGAATCACGGTTGTTTTCTCTTCCTGCGGGTACTGAGATGTTTCACTTCCCCGCGTTCCCTCCACACCGCCTATACATTCAGCAGTGGGTGACAGCCCATAACGACTGCCGGGTTTCCCCATTCGGAAACCCCCGGATCACAGCTAGGTTGACAACTCCCCGGGGACTATCGCGGCCTCCCACGTCCTTCATCGGTTCCTGGTACCAAGGCATCCACCGTGCGCCCTTAAAAACTTGGCCACAGATGCTCGCGTCCACTGTGCAATTCTCAAACAACAACCGAAGATTCGACCTTTCACAGCCGTACCTTCAGACACCCAACAGCGAACCAAATGTTGCAGTCAATGTTCCACCCATGAGCAAACCACCGCCGGACACTCGCCGGCGCAGTGGCTCTGGACTACCCGAAAGCAGCCTAGAAGCTCCTTAGAAAGGAGGTGATCCAGCCGCACCTTCCGGTACGGCTACCTTGTTACGACTTCGTCCCAATCGCCAGTCCCACCTTCGACAGCTCCCTCCCACAAGGGGTTAGGCCACCGGCTTCGGGTGTTACCGACTTTCATGACGTGACGGGCGGTGTGTACAAGGCCCGGGAACGTATTCACCGCAGCAATGCTGATCTGCGATTACTAGCGACTCCGACTTCATGGGGTCGAGTTGCAGACCCCAATCCGAACTGAGACCGGCTTTTTGAGATTCGCTCCACCTCACGGTATCGCAGCTCATTGTACCGGCCATTGTAGCACGTGTGCAGCCCAAGACATAAGGGGCATGATGACTTGACGTCGTCCCCACCTTCCTCCGAGTTGACCCCGGCAGTCTCCCGTGAGTCCCCGGCAGCCCGAAGGCTCCGCTGGCAACACAGGATAAGGGTTGCGCTCGTTGCGGGACTTAACCCAACATCTCACGACACGAGCTGACGACAGCCATGCACCACCTGTACACCGACCACAAGGGGGACCCTATCTCTAGGGTTTTCCGATGTATGTCAAGCCTTGGTAAGGTTCTTCGCGTTGCGTCGAATTAAGCCACATGCTCCGCCGCTTGTGCGGGCCCCCGTCAATTCCTTTGAGTTTTAGCCTTGCGGCCGTACTCCCCAGGCGGGGCACTTAATGCGTTAGCTGCGGCACGGACAACGTGGAATGTTGCCCACACCTAGTGCCCACCGTTTACGGCGTGGACTACCAGGGTATCTAATCCTGTTCGCTCCCCACGCTTTCGCTCCTCAGCGTCAGTATCGGCCCAGAGACCCGCCTTCGCCACCGGTGTTCCTCCTGATATCTGCGCATTTCACCGCTACACCAGGAATTCCAGTCTCCCCTGCCGAACTCTAGCCTGCCCGTATCGACTGCAGACCCAGGGTTAAGCCCTGGGCTTTCACAATCGACGCGACAAACCGCCTACGAGCTCTTTACGCCCAATAATTCCGGACAACGCTTGCACCCTACGTATTACCGCGGCTGCTGGCACGTAGTTAGCCGGTGCTTCTTCTGCAGGTACCGTCACTTGCGCTTCTTCCCTGCTGAAAGAGGTTTACAACCCGAAGGCCGTCATCCCTCACGCGGCGTCGCTGCATCAGGCTTTCGCCCATTGTGCAATATTCCCCACTGCTGCCTCCCGTAGGAGTCTGGGCCGTGTCTCAGTCCCAGTGTGGCCGGTCACCCTCTCAGGCCGGCTACCCGTCGTCGTCTTGGTAGGCCACTACCCCACCAACAAACTGATAGGCCGCGGGCTCATCCTGCACCGCCGGAACTTTCCACACACGAGCATGCGCTCATGTGTCGTATCCGGTATTAGACCCAGTTTCCCGGGCTTATCCCAGAGTGCAGGGCAGATTGCCCACGTGTTACTCACCCGTTCGCCACTAATCCCCGGCCGAAACCGGTTCATCGTTCGACTTGCATGTGTTAAGCACGCCGCCAGCGTTCGTCCTGAGCCAGGATCAAACTCTCCATGAATGCTTCATGTAAGAGCAAGGAAAATCCTCGCTAATTGCTGCACCTCAGACGAGGTCGAGATGCAGACTCAGTAAATAATCTGGCATTGACTATTTGGCACGCTGTTGAGTTCTCAAGGAACGGA
>NZ_JCAJZV010000032.1:0-3111 GCF_059510435.1 Streptomyces sp. NTD107
GGTGGCGGTGGCGGTGGCAGCAGCTTCCCCGAAACCCCCACCGGGGGCAGCGGCGGAAGCCACAACCTTCCGGACGAACCACCTGCGAGCGGAAACGGCCTTCCGGACAACGCACATGGTCCTGAGCCCAGTGGTATCGGGGACACAGAACCCGGCCCACCGGTCCGGTCTTCCGCCGATCCCCTGGACCAGCCCATCGCGGAAATGACGCCTCAGCAGCGTACGGATCACTGGACACACCTGGAGGGTGTGGAGAATCGCGCGCCGCAGGACTTCAATCACTTGAAACACGACCCGGATCACCGTGGTGACATCTCGGATTCATCCATGGATGAGGCGCGCGTCGGTCTGGACCTGAGCGAACAAGGGCGCCTCCCCGACGACATCAGGCGGCCGGCCGAGGCGGACCGGGGAGAGTTCTATTCCGAAACGACCGGCAGGTACTATGACATCAAGGGAGTCCATTCCAACTGGCCGCCCTTCAATAATGTCCGCGATCCTTCCCTGCCATTCCGTGGAGCCTATGATCCGGGCAACAACGGAAAGTGGGTCAAGAAGCTCTCCGAGCAAATCGAGGACAAGGGCCGCGTCGTCATCATCGATATCAGGAATGCAAATCAGGCCGCAATCGATGATGTGAGGTCAATCGTCGCTAACAACGGCTGGGAAGAAAATGTCATCTGGTACCCGTAACGGCTGGACTCCGCCAAAATATCCGAATGACCCTGCGGCGGCACGGCGGCTGGAAGAGTGGCTTGCGTCCACGTCCGGTGGTCTGGAAGCGATTGGGTTCGACTTTCGTGGAGCTGATCTCTCCCACGGAGAAATGCGGGAGGCCATCCTCATCGAGGCTTCTCTCCCGCACGTTCGTCTGATCGGAGCCTCCCTGTACCGATCGAACCTCGAAGCCGCCGATCTCACCGGAGCGGATTTGTCCGGGGCAGACCTCGTCCGGGCGAATCTGGATGATGCGGTCCTGCGATCAGCTCGCCTGGACAGGGCAGACATGACCAAGTCTTCTCTTTATGGTGTCGATGCCTCGGGAGCGAGTTTCAGAGGTACGCGCATCATGGGCGCTTCTTTTCTGGAGGTTGATCTCCGGGGCGCCGACCTGTCGGAGGCCGTCCTCGCGGATAACTCCTTCCGGGTGAAACTGGATGAGAACACGATCGTTTCGGGACTTCACGGAACGATCTTCGGTCCTGTCGACCTGTACAGCGCGGATTCCCATCACCCTCTGCGGGCAGATGATCTGGAGCAATGGATCAACAGCAGAGGCGGGCAGGTAGCGGTACTGCGACCAAGAGGGCCCCATGCCGCCTGACGTCGCAGCTTTCTGACCACAGCGGCGGAGGCGGCGGCTTGCCCGTGTCGCCCACAGGTGGGGGCGGCGACCCGTTGCCGGGTCGCGAAGGGCCCTCACACGAAGGGCCAAACGATCTGCCGATCCGCCCTCCGGTCCCCACGGCGACAATCCCCCGGAAGACATCGCTCCGTCCGTGGAGCGCCGCCACCGGGTGCAGGCGAAAAGCTCCTGGACCATTTGAATGCGAGCAGGGCGGAAACATCTGATGGCCTCATTACGCATGTTGACGGTCGACCGGTAAACGAATATCTGGACTCCCTGGCACGAGATCGAGCTCAGGCCTATTAGCCTGCCAAAAATGAGAGAATATTTTGCCGGAAGCAAAACCGGATAATGCGTCGTCGTAGTTGCAGCTGTGGGAACGCACCAGGAGCGGGCTTCCCGACGGCCCGGAAGCGTTGCGGGACATGACAGCTTCGGTGGAGTTCCCTTTCAAGAAGGATCCCAGCACGTCACTTCCGGGACGAGGAGCTCCCTTCTGTGCCAACTGCGCGCACATGCTGCACGAGGCATCGAGCACTCATGGACGCTTCACCGACTGGCCCCCTGGAGATGACAATCTTGTACTCAGGTGAAAATTATGCAGCGATTTGATATCGATGACCCGAATGTAGATATCGACTTCGGCCACCGCCTCCTTCACAAAGGAAAGCCGATCAGCGGCGAGGTGAAAGAATACCAGAGAGGTTCACTGATTTCTCGCGAGGAGTACTCGGAAGGGATCAGGCAAGGCCCGACACGGGAATGGTACAGAAATGGGGCACTAAAATCCCAGGGATTCCATCACCGCGGAGTGCTGGTGGGAGAGTTTCGGGAATGGCATCCCAGTGGGGCCCTTGCAAAACTGATGGTCAGCAACGATAACGGCACCAAAATCCTCACCATCCAGGAATGGGATGAGGAGGGCAACCAGACAAAAAACTGGCAGGCGGACGAAACGTGATACCCCATGGCTTCCGTCCGCACCTTCCCTGAAGCTTGATCACAACTGGTGGAACTTGAGATGGCCCACGACAACCCAAGGGCCGCCTTCGAACGCCTCACAGCCATCAATTGGTTCGACGACGAAACCGTCTTCGACCACATTGGCTCAAGAATGGCGCTCATGCGCGAATACCTGCGGCGCTCCGCCAATTGGGCACAAGCGCTCGGCGCGACCGATGCCTGGCCCTTCCTCGATCTCGCCCTGGCCATCGAATCCAGTATCATGCTGGATCCCGATCTGGTCGCGGACATGGAAGATTTCCTCTACCACAATGTGACACGAGGTTCGATCAAGAGTTCATGCTGGGGGGCACTCCACTGGGCAGCCCTTCCCCAGGACACCTTGACCGGACTTCCCAAATGGCTGGCGCCCACAGACCAACAACAGAAGCAACCAACCAAACAGGCGACCCCTCCACCACCCAGCCCCACCAACCCACCCCCGGATCGCCGGAAAGCACCAGCCGCGACCTCCCCAGCCAGCGGAACCCCGACGGTGCCCCGTCCTCACCCCACCCCGGTGGAGGTTCAGGGGAGCATTTTCCGGCAGACAACAACGGCACTGGCCTGCCCGGCTCCGACCAGAACAGCAATCGTTCGGAACCATCATCCGGAGAAAATAACAGGGGAAATGACCAACCCCAGGTGGGTCGCTTCAATGAACGCACCCGGGAGATGACGCGGCAAGAACAAGAAGATCACCGATCCCGTTCGCAGGAAGTTGAAAGCAGGTCCCCGAAGGAATTCGACCACCTTCAATG
>NZ_JCAJZV010000033.1:0-2861 GCF_059510435.1 Streptomyces sp. NTD107
CGCCACCGTCACAGAGGCCGAACTCCCGGCCGCGCTCGCCGGGCAGCGCCGGCGGGAGTTCCGGCTGGCGGACGAACTGCCGCTGCACGCCGTGCTGTACGCCGTGGGCGGCGAGCAGGTGCTGTCGCTGGTGATCCACCATCTGGCCATCGACGGCTGGTCCATCGACGTGCTGTGGCGCGAACTCTCCACCGCCTATCTCGCCCGCACCGAGGGGCGGCTGCCCGACTTCGAGCCGCTCCCGCTCAGTTACGCCGACTACGCCCACTGGCAGCACACCCTGCTCGGCACCGCGGAGCGGCCCACCGGGCTGGCCACCCGCCAGCTCGACCACTGGCGCACCACCCTGCGCGACCTGCCCGCCGAACTCCCCCTCCCGTACGACCGGCCGCGCTCCGCCGGCGCCGGCGCCCCGGGGGGAACCCACCGCTCCCGGCTGGACGCCGGCCTCCACCGGCGGCTCGCCGAGCTGGCCCGCCGGCACGACGCCACGCTGTTCATGGTGCTGCAAGCGGCGGTGGCCGCGCTGCTCACCCGGCTCGGGGCCGGCACCGACATCCCCCTGGGCACCCCCGTCGCCGGCCGCCCCGACGAGGAACTGGGCGGCGTCATCGGGCTGTTCGTCAACACCCTGGTCCTGCGGGCCGACACCTCCGGCGACCCGGCCTTCCGGGAACTCCTGGGCCGGGTCCGGGATACCGCGCTCGCCGGGTATGCCCACCAGGACATCCCCTTCGAGCGGGTGGTGGACGCCCTCAACCCCGAACGCGCCCCGGGCCGGCACCCGTTGTTCCAGGTGATGATGAACGTCACGGCCGGCCCCACGCCCGGCCCGGGCGAGGACGGACCGCCCGGCGACCCCCTGCCGGCCCCGGCACCGGACACCGCCCACTTCGATCTGCTGTTCTCCTTCGTCGAACACCGCGACGCCGCCGGCCACCCCGCCGGCCTGGATCTCGACCTGGAGTTCAACGCCGCCCTGTTCGACCCCGGCACCCCCGAGTCGGTCGCCGGCCGCCTCCACGCGCTGCTCACCGGCGCCGCAGCCGACCCCGGCCGGCCCCTCACCGGCATCGACCTGCTCCGCGACGGGGAACGCCATCAGGTCCTCACCGGCTGGCAGGGCACCGGCCCGCCCGCCCCCGACACCTGTGTCCCCGCACTGTTCCGGGCCCAGGCCGCCCGTACCCCCGACGCCATCGCCCTGTCGGACGACCGGCGCGGCTGGACGTACGCCCAGCTCGACGCCTGGAGCGACCGGCTCGCCGGCGAACTCGCCGCCCAAGGCGTGCAACCCGAGGATCTGATCGGCCTCCTGATGGAACGCGGCCCCGCGACCGTCGCCGCCGTCCTGGCCGTTCTCAAGACCGGCGCCGGCTATCTGCCGCTGCGCCCCGCCGACCCCGTCGACCGGATCCGGCTGATCACCGGACTGGCCCCGCCCCGGATCATCCTCACCGACCCCGCCACCGACCCCGCCGCCGCCGGGCTGGGCACCCCCACCCACCTCGTCCACGGCCCGCCACCGCCCGGCGCCGCCCCACCGGTGCCACGGCCTGGGCCCGCCATCCAGCCGGACCGGCTGGCCTATGTGATGTTCACCTCCGGATCGACCGGCCTTCCCAAGGGGGTTGCGGTCACCCACCGCAACATCACCGACCTCATCCACGACCGGCGCTGGACCAACGGCGCCCACCGCCGTGTCCTGTTCCACTCACCGCTCGCCTTCGACGCCTCCACCTTCGAGCTGTGGGTGCCGCTGCTCACCGGCGGCCGGGTCCACACCGCACCGCCCGGCGAGCTCGATCTGCCGGCCCTCACCCGCTCCCTCGCCCGCGGCGAGGTCACCTCGGCCTTTCTCACGGAGGGGCTCCTCCAGCTTCTCGCCGACCTCGACCCGGCCGCGCCGGCCGCACTGACGGAACTCTGGTCCGGCGGCGACACCCTGCCACCCCACGCCGTGCGCCGCGTCCAGGAGCACTGCCCGGGCACCACCGTCGTCAACGTCTACGGCCCCACCGAGACCACCACCTTCGCCACCGGCCACCGCATCGCGCGGGATGCACCCGTACCCGATCGCATCCCCATCGGCCGGCCGTTGGACCACACGCGCGCGTACGTCCTCGACGAGCGGCTGCGCCCCTGCCCGCCCGGGGTGCCGGGCGAGCTGTACCTGGCCGGTGCCGGGCTCGCCCGCGGCTATCACGGCCGTCCGGCGCTCACCGCCGAACGCTTCGTGGCCTGTCCCTTCGGGGCACCGGGGGAGCGGATGTACCGCTCGGGGGACCTCGCCCGCTGGACCCGGGAAGGACTCCTCGACTTCCTCGGCCGCACCGACCACCAGGTGAAGATCCGCGGCTTCCGCATCGAACCCGGCGAGGTACGCAACGCCCTCGCCGGCCACCCGGCCGTGCGGCAGTGCTTCGTCACCGTCCACACCGAACGGCCCGGCGACAAGCGCCTGGTCGCCTACCTGGTGCCGGCCGATCCGGCGCGGTTCTCCGCCGAGGCGCTGCGCGCGGACCTCGCCGCCCGGCTGCCCGGCTATCTGGTGCCGGCCGCCTTCGTCGCCCTCGACACGCTGCCGCTCAGCGGCAACGGCAAGATCGACCGCCGGGCGCTGCCCGCCCCCCGCTGGGCCGACGCGCCCACCGGGGCGGCCGATGCCCCCGCCACCCCCACCGAGCGCAGCCTCGGCCGGCTCTTCACCGAACTCCTGGGCACCGCCGGCCTCCCCATGGGGCAGGACTTCTTCGCCGCCGGCGGCAACTCCCTGCTGGTCATGCGGCTGAGCAGCCTGATCCGCCGGGAATTCCGCCGTGACCTCAGCCCGCGCCAGATCTACGACAACCCCACCCCCC
>NZ_JCAJZV010000034.1:0-2095 GCF_059510435.1 Streptomyces sp. NTD107
TCGAGACGGAATTTCTTCTCGAATACGGCGACGGTCTGATGGACTTCGAGATGGAGTTTGTCAGGGAGTTCGGTGAATCTGCTGATCCCATCACTGGGGCGGGTGGAACGCCCAACTGGAGACTGTGGCAATCCGATGTGCGCCTGAGTTTCGGGGCTGCGGATGATTACGGACTGGACCCTGTGACCGGTTACCTGGAAGCGCTGAGCCATAATCCTGAAGCGTCAACATCCTTCTTCGCCCCACCTGAAACTTTTGACCCGTTGGACATGGATTCCGAGGTCAACAGCCGATTGTCGTACCTCACTCAGGAGCGCTCTTGGTGGAAGAATACAGACGGCTTGGTGCCTCAAATGACGGAAATTCCGTCCGTAGTGGGTGATGCCTTGGTTGCTGCGACCACGGGTGTTGCTCCGGATTCTATTGATCCCGACGACTTGGATAGCAGCATCCGGATGGACCAGCGCACTGCTGATTCCGCCCAGGTTATGGAGCAAGTTGTGCATCTGTACGGGACAATCGACCCCCAGCTTGTTCATGAACAGCCAGAAATGGTGGTCCCGCTTGCACTTATGGGTGCTGCCTATATCGATAATATCGATTACTCCATTTCCTCGGTAACTGAGGAGCGGCGGGATATTCACGCAGAGACCTTTCAGTCGCCCTACGGCGGAGAGCTGGAAAATGGAAAAAATAGCACCATCAGATTCCTTGCAGCTCTGGGGCAAAATGAAGAATCTCATGGGATAATGTCCTGGGCGCAGCAAGCGTATACATTCGCAGCCATGGACAGATTTCCTCCGATGGACGATGACAGCTTCATGCGGGGGACTGAAGTGCTGGATACTGGTGCAACGGTTCGTGGAATTTTGGATCATGCACGTGTAGAGCAGATCGGAGCCGATTACGAAGTCGATTCCGAGGCCAAAAAGGAAGCTCTTGCCAGTTCGGCTGGATGGGCAGGGACGTTTATCGGTGCCACCGTTGGGGCGGGCGTGGCACTTGTTGCTTTGCCTGCAACGGGTGGAGCTGCCGCGGTCCTGGTGCCCATCGGTGCCGATATAGGAGGGGAGCTTCTGACTAATTTCCTTGTGGAAGGCTTGGACGATGGATCGGGAGATCTTCCTGATCCTGGCCAAAGGAAGCAGGTTGAATCATGGGATATATACGGGCGGGGTGAGCATGCCTTGTTGCTGGCCGCAGACGAATATGCCAGTGCTGCAAGGGGCATTGTCTCGGATCGTGATATCTCAGAGATTGAGCGGTCTGTCAGAGATTCTTATAGTTTGGCGAATATTGATGACGATCGATTTGGACAATACCCCTACAAATAAAGGTTCAGCGTGATGTTGCTCGGAAAAATGGACCTACGCCTTTTCCCTTTCTCCGTGGTCGCTGTGTCTCTTGTGTTCCTAACCGGATGTTTTGGCGGGGCGGCGAAGGGAAAACCCGACAATGTTGTCCAGGGGTCCGGAGTTCCTGCAGCCGTTGTCTGCGATGGGCTCTTGGCCGGTGGGTCTGCTGCGAGTCTGGAGGAGTTGACTGGACAGGAGAAGTTCAGCGAATTTGGAGGCGAGAACCCAGCGGAGATGGACGTTTACGTTCAGGATCTTTTGCGAGAAGAGAGGCTTTGGTTTGAATACTGTCGGGTGTTCACTCCGGCAGACACGATGCGGCCAGAGGTGACGTTTTCGTTTGGCTGGCGTGACAGCTTGATCTCAAAGGGATCACTTGATGCTGGCATGTCCACTTATTCCACGGGCGAGATTGCCTATGTTTCAGACGGATCAGCCATTATTGAATTCAAATGCGATATTGGTGCTTCGTCAGGTGCCTACCTTGCGGGAAATCTTTACGTAGCCATGGGGCATCGGGGCGATCCGGACCAGCAGATTGCGATCCTGAACAGCGCGTCCCGCACCATCGCGGACAGCCTTGGCTGCCTCGACGAGTCCGGGCTCGTCGAGGGTGTTCCGCAGCCCGTCGGCCAGTAGATCATTCCTCCGGGAGCCACCCCAGCTGGACCTGGGGGTTGCCCTTCTTGCGGGTGGTCAGGGTGGCTCGGCCGGGGGGCTGGGGGCGGGCGCGGACTCCG
>NZ_JCAJZV010000035.1:0-2015 GCF_059510435.1 Streptomyces sp. NTD107
ACGAGACCGAATTTCTTCTCGACTATGGCGACGGCCTGATGAACTTCGAGATGGAGTTCGTCGCTGAGTATGGCGGTGGTTCAGATCCGGTGCTTGGTTCCTCCGGAGCACCGAACTGGCGCCTGTGGCAGTCCGACATGCGTCTGAGCTTCGGGGAGGTGGACGACTTCGGCTGGGACCCTGTTGTTGGCTATATGAGTGCGTTGAGTCACAACCCGGAAGCCTCCACCGCCTTCTTCGCAGCCCCTGAAGATTTTGATCCTGCTGACAGAGAATCGGGGATCAACCCTCACCTCGCCTATCTTTCCCAGGAGCGTACGTGGTGGAGCAGTGGCAATGCGTTCGTCCCTGACACGATCGGTGTGCACCCCATGATGGGTGAAGCCCTGGTGGCCGCTACGACGGGCATCTCGCCCGGCAGTCTCGATGTATCCGGCCTGGAGGAAGGTGCTATTGGAGACTTCCGGACGGTCGACTCGGCGAGGGTGATGGATCAAGTGATGCATCTGTACGGAACCCTCGATCCGGAACTTCTCAGCAACCAGCCGGAAATGAGCTCGGCACTTGGGTTCATGGCTGGTATGTACATGGATGACATCAATTATGCGGTTTCTGGGATGGGGGATGAAAAGGATGCGGACCATGCCGATATCTTTGCGACCCCATATGGCGACACGCTTGAATCCGGGAGATATTCGAGCATTCAATTTCTCAGCGTAATTGGAAAAGATGAAGTCGCTTACGAGAGTGCCACGTTGCTTCAGCACGTCTATATGCTGGGAAAATTGGATGAGTTCCCGCCCACCAGTGAAGAAAATTTCCTGGCCGGATCTAAAGTCCTTATTGCAGGAGGTGAAGTCCGTGGAATTCTCGACCATGCGCGAGCCGAGCAGGTGGCAGCGGATTATGTGGGGGATGCAGAAGCGGCTCAGGCTGCTCTTGCAAGCGCTGCCGAATGGAAAGGGTCAGCGGTTGGGGCTGGGGTCGGGGCGGGAGTGGCGTTCTTGGCAGCCCCTGCCACTGGTGGCCTGAGTGCACTCCTTGTTCCCATTGGGGCCGATATAGGAGGAGAGTTTTTGACGACCTTCTTCGAAGGGTTCATTGATGATGGGTCCGATCGGGGCAACGAGGCAGAAAAAGCTGGACAGATGTCCAGAAGCTCCTTCCATCAAGCCGGAGAGGGTGATATTGCGGAGCTGCTGGACAGGTATGTAGATTCGGCTGGTGAAAATGTCTCCGACAGCGTGATATCAAATCAGAAGAACTTTGTGAAACTTTCCTACGGTTCTGGGCTGGTGAGTGATGAAAGTTATGGGTACCTGCCAAATTAGGGTCCTGGGCGCGTGTGCTGGCCTTTTGATAATTTCTTCTTGTTCGGTAGATGGAAAGGAGCCGGATCCTCCGGATATTGTCGCTGAAGAAGTCTGCAATGGATCGATTTCGGGCCCTGCCATCCAGGCGCTGGAGAGAATATCTGGCGTAACTACATTTGGTGAGTTGTCGCATTCTTCTCCGGGGGAATTTTCTGCAGCCCTTGATCGATTGAAGGAGGGTGAGTGGGCGAATGACCTGTGCAGAATTTACACCCCCACTGATTCCTATCTTCCGGTGCTGACGATATCCTTCTCGTGGATGCGTGGAAACTTCACCGAAGGTGACATAATCCATTCGTATGAAACGGGATCGGGTGCATATATCTTGGCCAATGCAACAATTATTGAATTTCCATGCTCGGCTGAGAATGTTCCGGTGGATAAGGTCCTGGTGGGAAATTTGAATGTTCGTTCTGGAGTAATGGATCCTGACGCACGAATGACGATTGTCAACTCCGTATCCCGGGCAGTGGCCGAAGGGCTGGGCTGCCTCGACGAGTCCGGGCTCGTCGAGGGTGTTCCGCAGCCCATCGGCCAGTAGCTCACTCCTCCGGAAGCCACCCCAGCTGGACCTGGGGGTTGCCCTTCTTGCGGGTGGTCAGGGTGGCTCGGCCGGGGGGCTGGGGGCGGGCGCGGACTCCA
>NZ_JCAJZV010000036.1:0-1719 GCF_059510435.1 Streptomyces sp. NTD107
TCTACACGACGTCCGCCACGACCATGGTGAACGCGACGGAACCGCAGTTCCAGGAACCTCCGAAATTCGGCTTTCGTGATCCTGGTTCGGCTTCGCCTGGCTCCAGCAGCCCTCCCTTGAGTTCGGCGGTGCCTCCTGCTCCGGCGCCGAGTGCACCGTCACCTCAGGTCGGCGCTGTTCCGGGGGCAGTTGGTTGGGCGGGCGGGCCTGTGTCGCCTGGAGCGCAGACTCCCGGGCTGATCATCAGGCCAGAAGTCGGCCCCGGTGATGGTGGTGTGGGTACGTCGTTGGATTCGGTGGGGACGAGGCCGAACGGTACTGCTCCTCCGGTTTCTTCGATGGCTCCACCAGTGATACCTGATCGTCCTGTCGCCACGGGTGCTGGTCCGCAGCAGCCGATGGTTGGTCCGTTGCCGGGTTGGCCATCGCCAGGTGGCAGTGGTGGCAAAGTGCCACCTGTGCGGGGCCCTGTTCTGAGACCGGGCGAGTCCCGTTCGCCGTCCGGCTCACCGGTCGGCCCAGGTTCGCAGCCGCCCACGACCGGTCGTCCGGGTGGCCCGGCGATTCCGGGTGGGCAGCACTCTCCCGTGGGTCGCCCGTCTGCGACCGGAACAGGTCCGAGCGGAGGCAATCCGTGGGGCCGGGCGAACAACTACGGTCTACTCGGGGGAAAACCGGTACCGAATGCCAAGCCGACCGTGGCATCGCGGATTTCTCCGGGTGGGGTGATCCAGCCGGGCATGAACCCGACCAACAGCAGACTTACTCCCAGCAAGAAGGACCAGCCGGCCACGCCCCGAGGCACTTACGGCAAAGCCACCGTCGACGGGCGTGCCAAGAACGGTAAAGCGCAGAAGCGTTCCCTTCCTAAACCCACTGGCGTCATCGGTATCCCCGGTCAGAGCAAGAAAAACAAGAAGAAGAACAAGAACGAGAGCAAGGACGACAGACAGCAGCCATGACCCCCACTCACCGGGCCCTTGCTATCACTCTTGCCCTCGCTGCCTTCGTTGCCACTGTCCCAGCCGCCCAAGCGGCGGACACACCTCAACACCCGTGGTACTTCGACACCATGCGCGTCGAGGAAATATGGCAGAACACCAAAGGCGAAGGCGTCACTATCGCCGTCATTGATTCTGGAGTCGACAGCACCCTCCCCGAATTGGAGAGTCAGGTCCTCGATGGTGCCGATTTCACGGCTGATGGCCAGGGGGCGCACGTGGACACTGACGGACACGGGACGCGCATGGCTGCCCTCATCGGTGGCACTGGAAAGGATGGAGGAATTAGAGGGATCGCACCCGAAGTAAAAATCCTCCCCGTTCGAATTGCCACGGGTGAGCACGGATTCGCCTCAGGTGGCCCTGAGGTCTGGGCGGAGGGAATTACATATGCTGTCGAGGCCGGTGCGGATATCATCAGCGTTTCTGGCGCCAGAGAAGACGTAATAGCCGCAACGGGCCCCTTGTCGGAAGCAGTAGCTTCCGCCGTGCGGGCGGGGGTGTTGTTTTTTGCGGCCGCTGGAAACGATGCGGAGAGCACGAACCAGGCTTATCCGCCCGCGAGCCTTGACGGCGTCGTGGCTGTCGGCGCTGTGAGAAACGATGGCGAGCGGTCTGCTTATTCCAACTACGGCCCGCAAGTCACCCTCGCTGCCCCCGGAAACGATGTCCCCTGGTACTGCGGTGGCCTGGACGGCCCGATCTGTCTGAATGAGAT
>NZ_JCAJZV010000037.1:0-1707 GCF_059510435.1 Streptomyces sp. NTD107
TCAGACTCAATACAGGCAGGGCCGGTGAGGTCCCCGCAGTGGCCCGGTACGTCCTTTCCAGGCGCAGCGAGAGCTACCTGCGGACCGTAGGTCGAGTACGGAACTCGCTCTCCCGCCATGTCCACTGCACCGATTCCCACGACACCTTCCAGAGAAGCCGGTGACCTTGCAAAATTTTCCTTATCACCATCATTTCCCGTTGCGGCAAAAATGAGAACGTCGTTCCGTACCGCTGCGGTCAGGGCTTCTCGGAGCGCCTCCTGATGAGTGCCGGGGTCAACTGCCCCACGAGAAATATTGATGACCCTTGCCCCAGAATCCACAGCATATTGAATCGCGTCGTTCAAATTCGCTCCACCGCTCCAGTCGAGTGAATTACTCACACGTATGGGGAGGATAGTGGCTCCCGGAGCAAGCCCCTGCACTCCGTCGCCCGCTCCACTCCCGGCAATCAGGGCGGCCATGTCCGAGCCATGCTCCTGGTCACTGCCATCCGGGTCAGTCCCCGACATGAACTCAGCACCGTCAAGGACCCGTCCCTCAAGTTCTGGAACGGTGGGATCGATGCCGCTGTCGATGACAGCAATAGTGACACCTTCACCACTGGCGTGTTGCCACATTTCTTCGACACGCATGGTGTCGAAGTACCAGGGATGTTGAGGGGAATCAGCGGCAGTTGCGGTGGGCGCCGTGGCAAGGAGTGTGCCGAGGGCAAGGGTGGTGGCGAAGGCCCGGCGGGTGGGGGTCATGAATGCCTGTCGTCCTTGCTCTCGTTCTTGTTTTTCTTCTTGGCGTTCTTCTTGCTCTGGCCAGGAAGACCAATAACACCTGTAGGTTTAGGCAGGGCACGCTTGCGCGTCTGACCCTTCTCGGTGTGTCCGTCAACGGTGGCTTTGCCGTAGGTGCCCCGGGGGGCGGCGGATTGATCCTTCTTGCTGGGGATAAGTCTGCTGTTGGAATGGTTCATGCCCGGCTGGATCACCCCGCCCGGGGGGATCCGCGATGCCACAGTGGGCTTGGCATTCGGCACAGGCTTCCCGCCCAGCAGGCCGTGATTGTTTGCACGGCCCCAGGGATTGCCACCTCCGGAGCCCTTACCACTGTCCGTGCCCGGGGCAGTGATCGAAGGTCGACCCATCGGGGGTTGCTGACCACCCGAAACCCCGGGCGCGGAAGGGCGGCTCACAGCAGGAGCCTGCGACCCCGGCCCGGCAGGCAGGCCGGAGGGCCGGCGTCCTGGCGGCACTTGACCCCCACCACTACGACCCGAGCCCTGACCACCCTGCGACGGCCAACCCGGCGACGGACCTACGACCGGATGCTGCTGCCCACCACCAGGCATCGTCGGCCGCTCAACCGCCGGAGGTGGCACGACAGAGGGAACCGGGGGAGCCGCACTGTTCGGTCTGGTCCCCACCGAGTCCAATGACGTCCCCACACTCCTGTCGCCTGTAACCGGGTGCAACGACGCAGAGTCCGCTGGATTCCGAGCCGACCCAGGCGGATAACTCGCAACTCCCCGCGCAGCGGAGGAATCGTTCTGGTTCACGTTGTGAACAGGCTGCGAGCTCCCTGGCATGCCTGAACCGTCAGGCCCGACTGCAAGCGGAGCCTGATCGCGTGGCCTGTAGTCTCCGCCAAGGTCAGGTGGCGCCTGGAACTGCGGTTCCGTCGCGTTCACCATGGTCGTGGCGGACGTCGTGTAGG
>NZ_JCAJZV010000038.1:0-1553 GCF_059510435.1 Streptomyces sp. NTD107
GGAGTGGTGGAGTCGGTGGTCCAGACCTGTAGTAGGTGAGTGATGGGGTGACGCAGGAAGGTAGTCCAGCCCGGGCGGTGGTTGTCCCGGGGTAAGGGTGTGGCCCGTGGAGCAGGTAAATCCGTTCCACACGAGGGTGAGACCTGATGCCGAGCCGATTGTGGTGAAGTGGATGATCCTATGCTGTCGAGAAAAGCCTCTAGCGAGTTTCACAATGGCCCGTACCCTAAACCGACTCAGGTGGTCAGGTAGAGTATACCGAGGCGTTCGGGTGAACTATGGTTAAGGAACTCGGCAAAATGCCCCCGTAACTTCGGGAGAAGGGGGGCCATTTCCGGTGATGAGTCTTGCACTCGGAGCTGGGGGTGGCCGCAGAGACCAGCGAGAAGCGACTGTTTACTAAAAACACAGGTCCGTGCGAAGCTGTAAGGCGATGTATACGGACTGACGCCTGCCCGGTGCTGGAACGTTAAGGGGACCGGTTAGCTCTGTTTCGACAGGGCGAAGCTGAGAACTTAAGCGCCAGTAAACGGCGGTGGTAACTATAACCATCCTAAGGTAGCGAAATTCCTTGTCGGGTAAGTTCCGACCTGCACGAATGGCGTAACGACTTCTTGACTGTCTCAACCATAGGCCCGGTGAAATTGCACTACGAGTAAAGATGCTCGTTTCGCGCAGCAGGACGGAAAGACCCCGGGACCTTTACTATAGCTTGATATTGGTGTTCGGTTCGGTTTGTGTAGGATAGGTGGGAGACTGTGAAGCCTGGACGCTAGTTCGGGTGGAGTCGTTGTTGAAATACCACTCTGATCGTGCTGGATGTCTAACCTGGGTCCGTGATCCGGATCGGGGACAGTGTCTGGTGGGTAGTTTAACTGGGGCGGTTGCCTCCTAAAGAGTAACGGAGGCGCCCAAAGGTTCCCTCAGCCTGGTTGGTCATCAGGTGGTGAGTGTAAGTGCACAAGGGAGCTTGACTGTGAGACTGGCAGGTCGAGCAGGTGCGAAAGCAGGGACTAGTGATCCGGCGGTGGTTTGTGGAAGCGCCGTCGCTCAACGGATAAAAGGTACCCCGGGGATAACAGGCTGATCTTCCCCAAGAGTCCGTATCGACGGGATGGTTTGGCACCTCGATGTCGGCTCGTCGCATCCTGGGGCTGGAGTTGGTCCCAAGGGTTGGGCTGTTCGCCCATTAAAGCGGTACGCGAGCTGGGTTTAGAACGTCGTGAGACAGTTCGGTCCCTATCCGCTGCGCGCGTAGGAGTCTTGAGAAGGGCTGTCCCTAGTACGAGAGGACCGGGACGGACGAACCTCTGGTGTGCCAGTTGTTCTGCCAAGGGCATGGCTGGTTGGCTACGTTCGGAAAGGATAACCGCTGAAAGCATCTAAGCGGGAAGCCTGCTTCGAGATGAGGGCTCCCTCCCACTTGATGGGGTAAGGCTCCCTGTAGACGACAGGGTTGATAGGCCAGATATGGAAGCCTCGTGAGAGGTGGAGTTGACTGGTACTAATAGGCCGAGGGCTTGTCCTCAGATGCTCGCGTCCACTGTGAATTT
>NZ_JCAJZV010000039.1:0-1102 GCF_059510435.1 Streptomyces sp. NTD107
GGAGCATGTGGCTGGGGACGTCGAGGAAGTTGCCGACGCGGGCAACCCTTTGCAGCCTGGGTAGCGGAAGCGGCGTTTCCTGTTGGGCAGCAACTGCCCGATGTGCTCCCATGGATCATTCAGACACGACCCATGGAAAATTCCCAAGCAAACACCTGACGCGGATACGGACACCAGGCTCGATCCATTTGGTTGTGTTAGATTTCGTTGGACTGATGCGCCCTTTACTGAGAGCGGAGAGTTTCCTCGGATTCGATTACTTGCACTTCTCCCCCTCGACCATTGATAAATTGTTGCAATTCTTTGCCGCCTACCTCTCGAATGTTCCCTCCGCTGAAGAGTTGAATCGGTCCGTAAATGGTCCCGCGAAGCCCAGTGAAGATAGTATTTTCATCTACTTGAACTTCGAAAATATTGCGTTTGACGACGGCTTCGGACAAATTCGCGCCACGGAGATTTGTGCCCAGTAGAGGGGCTGCCAGGATTTTTGCCCCTTTGAAAGATGCGCCGGTAGCGTCAGTTTCAAAGAATGAACACTTGGCCATATCCGATTGATCCAGTATGGCTGATCGAAGATTGGCAAAATCCAAGTTCGCTCTTACGAGACCTGCCCCGATGAGGTTGGCGCCGGAAAGGTCTGCGCCTTCGAGATTTGATCGATAGAATTCACATTCTGATAGATTTACCTGTTTCAGGTTGGCGTGGATGAAGAGTGATTCTGAGAAGTCTCCTCCAGAGAGATCGGCTCCGCGGAAGTCAAGACTGCTGCCATCCAACGTATATGTTGAGCCGAGCCACTCCTCTAGACGTTGTGTACTCGCGGGGTCGTCCGGAAGTCTCGGAGGTGTCCAATTTTCACGGGTACCAGATGACATCATTCTCCCAGCCGTTGCTGTTGACGATCGATCGAATATCGTCTATCGCGGCTTGATTCGCATTCCGAGTGTCAATAATTACTATACGTTTCTCTTTTATGATTTGACGAGATAGCTTCCGGGTCCATGTTGCATGATCCCTTTCCGGATTGTAGGCTCCTTGAAATGGTCTTGATTTATCCTGAATATTATTGAAGGGTGGATAGTCTGAGTGTACACCCTTGATG
>NZ_JCAJZV010000040.1:0-1010 GCF_059510435.1 Streptomyces sp. NTD107
CTAGATGAATGAGTCCAAGGGGTGTTGTTGCGGTCAGTGATCGTAGGCGGTCATGGATCGTTTGACGGGTTGGCCGGTCTTGTCGTTGAACCAGATCACGGCGGTTAGCGCGAGGATGCGGAAGAGCACCCGGACGGACACCCCGGCCGGGGTCTTGCCGCCGTGTCGTTCCAGATCGAGCTGGCCCTTGAGGGTCTGGTTGATGGATTCGATGATTTGCCGGAGCGGTTTGAAAATATGCGCACTGCCCCGTTCGGGTTCGCCCTTCCGGGCTGGCCGCAGCAGGACGAGGTCACGCTCCGCAAGGTCGTGCTCGAAGGCGCGGCCGTAGTAGTTCTTGTCGCCGATGATCGTCTGGCCGGGGTGTGAGGCGGTCACGTCGGGCGCTGTGTCGAGCATGTCGCGCAGGGTTTCGCGTTCGTCGGCCTTGGCTCCGGTCAACGCGAACAGGATCGGCAGGCCGCCGGGCGTGCAGAGCAGGTGCAGGCGCAGGCCCCAGAAGTACCGGGAGTGCGACGCGCAGTAGCCGTACTGGGCCCAGCCGGCCAGGTCCGAGCGTTTCGCGGTCTCCCGGGAACAGCCGCAGCCGACCGGGGTGGAGTCGACCAGCCACACGTCATCACTCCACAGGGAAGTGTCCCGTGCCAGGATCCGGATCATGCTGGTGAGCAGGGACGACGCGGCGCGAAGCCGCTTGCCGTAGCCGGACTGCTGGGGCACGTAGGGGAACAGTCCGCGGAAGTCCCGATCGACGCGGCGCAGCCAGCGCCGCTCGGAGGTGTAACCGAGCAGCGCCGACATCACGGCCAGCGTGAGCAGTTCCGCGTCACTGAGCCTGGGAGCGATTCCGACCCTCGGCCGCCAGGGGGCCAGCCACGGCGAAGCCTTCAACTCGTCGTCGATCCGGGCATAGAGTGCTGTTGCGAGGGTGTTCAGGTCTTTCGTCACACATCGACACTGGACGCCCTCGCCCCATGTCCGCAGGCAATCCCTTGGACTCATTCATCTAG
>NZ_JCAJZV010000041.1:0-985 GCF_059510435.1 Streptomyces sp. NTD107
GTCTCGGAGGTGGCGGGAGTACTGGCCCGGCGCGAGGAACTGTTCCGCCGGCACGGCATCGACTCGATCGTCACGTATCGCAAGATGCGGGCTGCCGGGCAGCTGACGGAGGAGCCGTGGGGGGATGTCTTCCTGATCGTGGATGGTTGGGGGGCGTTCAAGCAGGACTACGACATGACGCTGGAGCCGGTAATCAATGACCTGGCATCGCGCGGTCTGGGGTACGGGATCCATGTGATCGCCACGGCATCCCGGCAGATGGAGATCCGTCCGGCGCTCAAGGACCAGCTGGCCAACCGTCTCGAACTCAAGCTGGCCGAGGCCCTGGACTCCGACTTCGACCGCAAGATCGCCCGCGCTGTCCCGGCCAACATGCCGGGCCGCGGTCAGATCCCCGAGAAGCTCCACTGGATGGCGGCCCTGCCACGCCTGGACGGCCGGCCATCGCCGGAGGACCTCTCCGAGGGCACGGCGGCCCTGGTGGCGGCGGTGACCGAACGGTGGCAGGGCATGGCGGCTCCCCCGGTCAGAATGCTCCCCCGCGTCCTCCCGGCGGCCCAGCTCCCGCACGGCGCCGTCCGCCCGGAGGCGGGCATCCCGATCGGCATCAGCGAGACGGATCTGGAGCCGGTGTACCTCGACTTCGAGAAGGATCCGTTCCTGCTGGTCTTCGGCGAGGGCGAATCAGGCAAGTCGGCGGCGCTGCGCCTCATCATGCAGAAAATCACCGAGCGCTACACCTCCGAAAAGGCCCGTTTCATCATCGCCGACTACCGCCGCTCCCTGATGGCGGCGGCGCCCGAGGAGTACGTGGCGGATTACGCCATCATGGAGTCAAAGCTGATCGAGGATGTGATCGGGCTGCGTTCAGTCTTCGAGAAGCGCCAGCCGAAGGAAGACATCACGATCCAGGAGCTGCGGTCCCGCAACTGGTGGACGGGGCCACGCATCTTCCTCATCATCGATGACCACGACCTGGTGGCCG
>NZ_JCAJZV010000042.1:0-970 GCF_059510435.1 Streptomyces sp. NTD107
TCGGCGGCGGCCCGTGGATCGGAGGCCAGCTTCTCCTTCGCCATGCCCAGCTCCATGGCGAGCGAGACGAGGCGGGCCTGGGCGCCGTCGTGCAGATCGCGTTCGATGCGGCGCAGATCGGCCGCCGAGGTGTCGACGACGGTGGAGCGGTCCGACTCCAGCCGGCGCACCCGCTCCCCGGCGGCCGACGGGCCGAGCAGCCCGGACACCAGCAGCCGGTCCACATGCCCCATGCCACGGATCAGCAGCCCCGCCGCGTACAGGAAGAGCACCCCCAGCACCACCACCATCACGAACTCCGGCGGGCCGTCCCAGAGCCAGCCGCCGCCCTCGCCGTCGAGATTGATGCCCACCGGCTCGGGCAGCGTCCAGTACCACAGCGGGTAGGTCACGCCGGCCCAGCCGTAGCCCCACAGGAACACCACGGAGCAGAAGGTGAACACCGACCAGGGCGCGTGGACGACCGCGTACGCGGCGGCCCGCCACGACACGTTGCTGCGCAGCAGCGCGCCGACCCGGGCGAGGGGGCCCCGGGCGCCGGGGCGCAGCCGCAGCGGCTCGGGGTCGGCGACCTCGGAGCCCAGCAGGAGGCGGGCGCGGAGCCGTTCGAGGTGGCCGTAGCCGCGCAGCACCAGCAGGACCAGGGCCAGCAGCGGGACGCCGATGAGGGTGACGAGGAGGGAGCCGCTGACCGCGAAGCCGGTGACGGCGAAGACCGCGGCGGTGAGGGCGAGCGGGAAGTTCAGCAGCATGTGCAGGCCCTCGCGCCAGGTGCGGGCGGCGACGGGCAGCAGCCAGGGGTTGGGGCCGGGAACGGGGTCGGCCGGGGCCTGGGCGTTGGCGTTGGTGGGGGCGTTGGTGGGGGCGTTGGTGGGGGCGTGGGCCTGGGCTTGGGCGTTGGTCGGGGTGCTCATGAGGCGGGTCCTTCGGAGGGGGCGCGGTCGCGCCAGGGCAGCTCGGCGGTGACGGC
>NZ_JCAJZV010000043.1:0-874 GCF_059510435.1 Streptomyces sp. NTD107
TAAAGGGTGTTGCAGAAGGCTGTGTTTTTGCAGGCCGGGGCCCTGGTGTGGGTGGTTGTGGTCATGCGGTGATGGCGAGGTTGTGCATGTGGGCGATGGCCTGGACGGCGTGGTGGAGGCTGTCACCGCGCTGTCGGCAGTCGCGGAGGATCTTGTAGTTCTTCATCCGGGCGAAGGTGTGCTCGACGCGGGCGCGGACCTTGCGGTGCTCCGCGTTGTCCGCTTCCTCACCTGCCAGCAGGGGCCGTCCGGGGCGTTTGCGGTGCGGGACGACGAGTCCGGTGTTGATGTATGCGCCGTCGCCGAGGACGGTGACACCCCGGCACTGGGCCGGCAGGTCCGAGTTCCGCCACACCTGGGCGTCGGCCCTGTTTCCCGGAGCGGGGCGGGCGGTGGCCACGACCAGCCGGGTGTCGGCGTCGATGACGACCTGCACGTTCGCGGAGAACCGGTAGTTCCGGGACGAGGCGCCTATCTTCCGGTCACGGACCGGGACGAGCGTGCCGTCCGCGATCCACAACCGGTCCGGGACACCTGCGGGACGGGCGGCCGGCCCCAGCGCGAGCAGAGGCCGCAACCGCTGGATCACCCGGCACACGGTGGCCGGCGAGATCCCGAACAGCGGCGCGAGCTGCCGCATCGTGAGGTTCGTCCGGTAGTAGACAGACACCACCAGCACCCGGTCCGCCAGCGGCAGACACCACGGACGGCCCAGCCGCGGACCATCACCACCCCGCTCCCGCACCACCTTCAACAACCGCTCGAACTGCCGCATCCGCAGCCCCGTGAACGTCTCCACCCACAACGGATCAGCCCTCAACACCCCACCCATAAACGATAAATACCCAAATTCACAGCCTTCTGCAACACCCTT
>NZ_JCAJZV010000044.1:0-803 GCF_059510435.1 Streptomyces sp. NTD107
TACGCTCGTTGTGTGACCCTGTGGACTTCCCTCGAACCTGCCTCGGCGACCGTTCAGCCGGGCGAGAGCACGCGGGTACGCCTGCGGCTGCGCAACACCGGTGACGTGGTCGACGAGTACCGCTTCGAGCCCGTGGGAGACGTCGCCCCATGGACCACGGCGGAACCCCAGACGCTGCGCCTGTACCCCGGAACGACGGGTGAGGTCGAGCTGACCTTCGCCCCGCCCCGCACCCCCGACGCCGCGGCCGGACCCACCCCGTACGCGGTACGGATCACGCCCACCGAACACCCCGAGGCGGTGGTGGTCCCCGAGGGGAACATCACCGTCCTCCCCTTCACCGAGATCCGCGCCGAGGTCGTACCACCCACCGTACGGGGACGCTTCCGGGGCCGCCCGCAGCTCGCGGTCGACAACCTGGGCAACACCCCCCTCACCGCCTCCCTCACCGGAAACGACAACGGCGACCAGCTCTCCTACGACCTCAACCCCGGCAACGTCCGCATCGAACCCGGCCGCGCCGCCTTCATCAAAGTCACCCTCCGCCCCAAACAGATCATCTGGCTCGGCTCCAAACAAGAACGCCCCTACACCCTCACCGTCCAACGCTCCGGCAAGGATCCGCTCCCCGTCACCGGCACCTACCACCAACGCGGCTTCCTCCCCGCCTGGCTCGCCACCGCCCTCGCGCTGGCCATGGCCGGCATCCTCGCCTTCATCATCATGTGGATCAACCACGACCCCAAGATCGAAAGCCTCGCCCTTGAGCAGATGGCCGAAGTCGCGAAGCCGATCGACCCCGA
>NZ_JCAJZV010000045.1:0-653 GCF_059510435.1 Streptomyces sp. NTD107
TGTCACATCAGGCTGACCGCCGGGCTCCCCCTCATGACCCGGCTGGTGAATCGCGACAAGCCCAGCCTCAGCCAGATCGGCCACCAGAATCCGGGTGACACCGAGAGGAATGGAGAGGAGGGCGGAGACTTCGGCGACGGACTTGACCTCGTAGCACAGCTGGCAGATCCGCTGATGCTCCGGGAGCTGACCGCTGAGCTGGGCGGGGTCGGCGCTGGTGGAGACCAGCGCCTCGATCGCCAGCTGATAACGCGGCCGGGTCCGGCCACCCGTCATGGCGTACGGACGCACCAGCGGCTGCGGCTCGCTGTCGAAGGAGCGCCGCCGTGGCTGCTCCGGCTGCGGCTGCCGCTGCGGGGGCGCCGCATCGACGCGCTGGTCCGGCGCGGCGCGCCGGTGACCGCCGCTGGGTGCCGAGGGGAAGTTGAACCGTCCGGACTGCCCACCGCTGTGCGGCTGTGCCGGAAAGTCACTGCCGTACGGTCCGCCTGGGGGCGTTGTCACGTGTCCTCCTCCGACTGCCATCGTCAACCCGCGCGAAACGCGCTCACCGCTTCGCCATCACCCCCGCACCTTAAGGTGCGCGGGCCCAATCCGCACAAGCAGCCCGCTACTTGAGCAGGCTGCCCTGGAGCTCGGCGCGCAGATCCGGC
>NZ_JCAJZV010000046.1:0-651 GCF_059510435.1 Streptomyces sp. NTD107
GTTGGCGACGGAGGGGCCGGAGTGGTTGGCGGTGACCCAGTCGATGCCGCCGACGACGGAGGCGGTGGTGCCGCTGCCGGCGTCGTTGAGGACCTTGACGGCGACGATGTTGGCGCGCTTGGCGACGCCGTAGGCGGTGCCGGCGGCGGTGGAGGCGACGTGGGTGCCGTGGCCGTTGCCGTCGCTGGCGTTGCCGCCCCAGTAGTCGTAGCCGAAGGAGGCCCGGCCGCCGAAGTCGGCGTGGGTGGTGCGGATGCCGGTGTCGATGACGTAGACCGTGGTGCCGGCGCCGGCCGAGTCGGGGTAGTTGTAGGTCTGGTTGAGCGGGAGGGTCGGCTGGTCGATGCGGTCCAGGCCCCACGAGGGCGGGTTGACCTGGGTGGCGTCGATGGTGAAGACCTGGTTGGCGACGACTTCCTTGACGGCCGGGTGGGTGGACAGGGCGAGGGCGTCGGCCTCGCTGGCCTGGATCTCGTAGCCGTTGAGGGCGTGTTCGTAGGTGGTGATGATCTCGGCGTCGTACTTGTCCGCGAGGTTCTCGGCGGCGGCGGAGGCCGCGGAGAACGTCGAGTCATCGAGTATGACGATGTAGCTGTCCTCTATCGTGCCGGGGGCGTCGGCGTTGGCGATGAAACCCTGGGGCACATCGGC
>NZ_JCAJZV010000047.1:0-529 GCF_059510435.1 Streptomyces sp. NTD107
GATGATCGGGGCGTCCGGGCCGATCTGGAGCGCCTCCCGCACCTCCTCCGGAGAGTACGGCTGATGCCCGTCGAACCCGTTCAACGCGATCACGAACGGCAGACCACTGTTCTCGAAGTAATCCACCGCCGGAAAACAATCCGCCAGACGACGCGTATCCACCAGCACCACCGCACCAATGGCACCACGCACCAAGTCGTCCCACATGAACCAGAAACGATCCTGCCCCGGCGTACCGAACAGATACAGAATCAAATCCTGATCCAGCGTGATACGACCGAAGTCCATCGCCACCGTCGTGGTCGTCTTCCCACCGGTGTGCGTCAGATCATCAATACCCGCCGACGCGGACGTCATCACCGCCTCGGTACGCAGCGGATTGATCTCCGACACCGCACCGACAAACGTGGTCTTCCCCACACCAAAACCACCCGCGACGACAATCTTCGCAGAAGTAGTGGAACGGGAAGGAGCCGAACGGCCCGCACCGCTAGAGCTTGCGAAGTCCACTGAGCACCCTTTCGAGCAG
>NZ_JCAJZV010000048.1:0-518 GCF_059510435.1 Streptomyces sp. NTD107
GGCGGTGTCCTCCCTGTTCCCTGCGGCTAGGTACAGAGGGGCAACCCGCACCAGGCGGGGATCATTCCCTCCGCCGCCACACCACCCACCCACCGAGGGCGAGCACCAGCACGACGGCAGTACCACCGGCGATCCAGGGCAGCGCACTGCCGCCGCCGGCACCGGAGGCTTCCGCCTCCGGCCCGGGCGCGGGCGCGGCCCCCGACTCGGTTTCGGTATCGGTCTCGGACTCCGGCGTGGGGGTGGGACTGGGAGTGGCGGGCGGCCGAAGCGCGGCCTCATAGTCCCGGAAGATCGGCGGACTGTCCGGGTCCCCCGGATCCCCCTCCCCATCAATGATCACCCGGTCCGGCCGAACGATCCCGTACCCCGTGTAGTCATCCCGCCGCTGGTCATCGGACCGCTCGGCCGTGTTCAGCATCACCCGCAACACCTGATTCTTGGTCCAGTCCGGATGCTGCGACCAGATGAGCGCGGCGGAGGCCGAGGCGAGGGCGGTGGCGGAACTCGTTCCGCCC
>NZ_JCAJZV010000049.1:0-509 GCF_059510435.1 Streptomyces sp. NTD107
TCCACCGGGGTGGGGTGAGGACGGGGCACCGTCGGGGTTCCGCTGGCTGGGGAGGTCTCTGCTGATTCCCTCAGTCGAGCCTGTGGCCGGTTGGTGGGGCTGTGGTGGAGGTCCTGAAGGGTCGCCGATTTGTGCTGTGGCTTCTGTTGTTGGTCGGTGGGTGCCGGCCATTTCGGGTTCGGGGGTGGCGTTGTTGAGGATGGCGCGGTCGCGGGCGGTGAGTTCGATGGGGATGTCGTGGGGGGTTTGGATGGTGGCGCCGGTGGGGGAGGTGAGGGTGCCGTCGGGGTGGAGGGTGGTGCCGTCGGGGGACAGGACGGAGCCGTCCCGTAGTTCCACGGCGTGTTGGCCGGGGCCCAGGGTGTTCGGGTCGTAGGGGCGGTCGGGGTGGATGATGGTGCCGTTGTCCAGGCGGATGGTGCCGTCGGGGAGTTCGATGTCCTTGGCGGTGGTGAGGTTGGCCAGGCCCTCGGTGATGTGGCTGAGGCGGGTGAGGTGGGTCAGGCCGG
>NZ_JCAJZV010000050.1:0-478 GCF_059510435.1 Streptomyces sp. NTD107
CCCCGCACTGCGCGCCGAATTGCAGGGCAGCCTGCTCAACTGATCCCCAGCTCCCCCGCATGAGTACCACCACCCGCATCACCGACCTCATGTCCCGCTCGGAGGAGCCATGAATACGCCACCCTCGCAGGGCGCCTACGGCGCAGGCCATCAGCGCTACGGTCATCACGACGACAGCGATCAGCCGCTGGTGCGTCCGTACGCCATGACGGGTGGCCGGACCCGGCCGCGTTATCAGCTGGCGATCGAGGCGCTGGTGTCCACCAGCGCCGAGCCGATGCAGCTCACCGGGCTGCTGCCCGAGCATCAGCGGATCTGCCAGCTGTGCATGGAGGTCAAGTCGGTGGCCGAGGTGTCGGCCCTGCTGTCGATGCCGCTGGGCGTGGCGCGCATCCTGGTGGCCGACCTCGCGGAGGCCGGCCTCATCGCGATCCACCAGCCCGACCAGGGCGAACCAGGCGGTGCGCCTGATGTGACT
>NZ_JCAJZV010000051.1:0-392 GCF_059510435.1 Streptomyces sp. NTD107
GTCAGTACGGTACCGGCGCGGTCGACGAGCAGGGCCATCTCATACCCCACCAGACCGATATCAGCATCCGGATGCGCCAGCACCGCCAACGACGAACCATCCGAAATCGACATGATGAAGAGAAAACCACGCTCCATCTCCACCACCGTCTGATTCACCGCACCACCCTCGAAGATCCGCGACGCACCAGCCGTCAACGACGTCAGACCCGACGCCACCGCAGCCAACTGATCCGCACGATCCCGGGGAAAACCCTCGGACAACGCCAGCAGAAGACCGTCAGCCGACACCACCACCGTATGCGACACCCCAGGAGTGTTCTCCACAAAGTTGGTGATCAACCAGTTCAGGTTCTGCGCCGCCTGGCTCATCGGGCTCACACTAACGCTCCT
>NZ_JCAJZV010000052.1:0-331 GCF_059510435.1 Streptomyces sp. NTD107
ACTCACCGTCGCGCATCAGTGCGCTCATCACCTGGTACCCGCGAGGACCGCCGTTGATCGGCTGCTCACCGAGGTCGAGCATGTCCTGTTCCCACTGCTCCATGGCTGCGGAGTCGGACCGGGTCGCCGTGCCCAGAAGGTTTCCAAGGTTTGTCTGGAGGCCGTCCAGGATCTGCCATCGCTCGGAATCCGGATGCCAGTTTCCAGAGCTCAGATCAACCCACAGCTGGAGAGTTCCCTCGGCTCCGAGGTCCACCGTCACTCGTTCAGCAAAGACTGGATCATCTGCATAGTGTTCGGCGAGCCAGCTGAATGTACGCAGCTCCTCATC
>NZ_JCAJZV010000053.1:0-287 GCF_059510435.1 Streptomyces sp. NTD107
CGTACGGCGCACCCGGTCCGGATCAAGACGCGAGGCGATACCGCCCACGTGCGGGAGCCCGGACAGCGCGGACAAGCCGCCGCCGCCGAAGTCCAGAGCGTAGAACTGCACCTCCTGCGGGGTGTGTGTCAGCGCGAAGGACGCGATGAGCGTGCGCAGCAGCGTGGACTTCCCGGACTGTGGCCCGCCCACGATCAGCATGTGGCCACCGGCGCCGGAGAAGTCCCGGTAGAGGGTCTCCCGGCGTTGCTCGAACGGCTTGTCCACCTGGCCCAGCGGAACGGTCA
>NZ_JCAJZV010000054.1:0-280 GCF_059510435.1 Streptomyces sp. NTD107
GGCGGCTTCGCGGGCTTAGCATCGCCTGATTCAGCGTTGGCGCTCCACAACGGGTACCGGAATATCAACCGGTTATCCATCGACTACGCCTGTCGGCCTCGCCTTAGGCCCCGACTTACCCTGGGCAGATCAACTTGACCCAGGAACCCTTAGTCAATCGGCGCAAGAGTTTCCCACTCTTGTATCGCTACTCATGCCTGCATTCTCACTCGCATACCGTCCACAACTCGTTTCCACGGCTGCTTCACCCGGCACACGACGCTCCCCTACCCACCACAAC
>NZ_JCAJZV010000055.1:0-271 GCF_059510435.1 Streptomyces sp. NTD107
CAGGCCGCCGAGGGGTTCCGTGAGTGGATCCGGCGCTTCTACCTGGAATCGGACAACCTCAAGACCTACGCGTCGCTCGTCGGCGCGGCGATGACCAACGCGGGCGTGGCCCTGCGCCAGGCCCAGAGCGAGATGCCGCCGCCCACACAGGTACTCGTCGAGGGAGCGAACTCCGACCCGGGGTTCCAGACGATGCTTCCGAACGTGGCCGATGGCGCACAGGAAACCTCCCGCCAGGAAGCCATCGCGGCAATCCGCCGCCTCGGCTCCG
>NZ_JCAJZV010000056.1:0-263 GCF_059510435.1 Streptomyces sp. NTD107
CCCAGATCTGGCTGCCCAGGTCGGAGACCTGTTCGGCCGCCGCGTCCAGCGCTTCCCCGCGCTGGATCAGCGCCTGGGGGTTCGCGCCCGCGAGCAGCGCCGCCAACTGCTGGTGGGACATGCTCTGCAATCGCGCATCCGCCTGGTCCGCCGAGGTGTAACCCATGGCCGGACTGCCCGGTGCGTACCCAGGATCCTCCACGTCCGTTCCCCTCCCCGTGTTCTGCCCCCGCCCGCGAAGACGTTCGGGACTCAGGATACGT
>NZ_JCAJZV010000057.1:0-236 GCF_059510435.1 Streptomyces sp. NTD107
TATTGAAGGTGGTCGAATTCCTTCGGGGACCTGCCTTCAACTTCCTGCAAATGGGATCGGTGATTTTCTTGTTCTTGCCGCGTCATCTCCCGGATGGGTTCATTGGGGCGATCCGTCTGGGGTTGGTCATTTCTCCTGTTATTTTCTCCGGATGATGGTTCCGAACGATTGCTGTTCTGGTCGGATCCGGGCAGGTCAATGCCGTTGTTGTCTGCCGGAAAATGCTCCCCTGAACT